>JAJZEC010000080.1 GCA_021805825.1 Pseudomonadota bacterium | reverse complement strand
CAATATCTTCCAAGCCCTCAAGCTCCCGAAACCGACCCGCGACGCCCAGATGACCCTGCTGTAGTGGCAATTTTTTAACCAGCCTCAACAAAAACAAGGGCTTGGCGCAGCTGGTGTCGAACTCGGGGGCGCCCAATCAGCCACGTCTGGCGTGCGCCGCGCTGTGCTTCAGTCCACATGGGCCGTTGGATCTTCCAGGTCCTCGACCAGAAAGTCGATGAACACACGCACCTTGCTCGGAAGGTACTGCCGGCTCAAATACACCGCGTAGAGGCTCAGATCAAAAGTTGCGTAAGACTCGAGGATCGGCACCAGCTCGCCGGAACGCAAGGCCTGCTCGACGATGAACCGAGGCTGCAGGATCACCCCGCCACCCGCGATCGCCAGTTCGCGTAACAGGTCGCCGTTACTCGAATGCACCACAGGATGCACGCGCACGGCTTCGCTGCGCTGATCGGGCCCGGTGAACGGCCATTCGTCACCGGCCCATAGATAGCTGAAGCTGAGGGTCTCATGGTCGGCCAGTTCGCCAGGTTCACGCGGCAGGCCCCGGCGCTGCAGGTAGGCCGGCGCGGCGCAAACCACAACGTCCAGTGGCGCAATGCGTCGGGCGACGATGCCGGGGGCGAGCCGGGTCGCGATGCGCAGCGCCACATCGACGCCTTCATGCGCTAGGTCGACGACCCGATCGGATAGATCGATGTCCAGCTGCAGCTGCGGGTGTTTCTGCCGAAACCGTGCCAGCACAGGTGCCAGATGCGAGATGCCGTACGACAGCGGCGCCGACACGCGCAGCAGCCCCACCGGCCTCTGGATTCCGCGCGAGGCGGCGGCTTCGGCCTCGGCCACTTGATCCAGGATCACGCGCGCGCGCCCGTAGAACTCCTCTCCGGCGTCGGTCAGCGACATGCGCCGCGTGGTCCGATTGAGCAGCCGCGCGCCGAGATGGGCCTCCAGCGCGGCGACCTGCCGGGTTACTACGGCACCAGACATGTCCAACGCCCGCGCGGCACGCGCAAAGCTGCCAGAGTCCACAGTTTGAACGAACACCCTAGTCGCTGAGAGAACATCCATGGTGGGCCTAGTTTATTGCGAGATTTGCAATGGTGAACTGCACTTTCCAAGTGCGTAGGCGAATTGCCCCACGATGTCAAACGGGTGCAGCCGAGTTACGTTTTCTCTAGGCGTTACGTCGGTCGCTGTCGCATCTTCTCTTTGACGGGCGCGTATCTGAGGCGCCATCTCTGCGTCCAAACCCAGGATGTAATGCAACGGCCAATATGCAAGGAAGGCCAGAAAGGCAGCCTTGAACACGGGCTGGATGCCTATTCCACGCAAACCGACCACTGATTCCAGGCGAAGCCGACCACGCGGTCCAGCGCAATCCGACCACCTGTCCAGAGCAAACCGACCAGTAGACGCGGGGGTGCGGGCGGTGGGTTTTTAGTCCTTCTCGGCAGGGGCAGTCAAGGTGCCGCGGCGGCGGCGCATGGATTCGCCGTTGAGGGTGATGCGATGGGCGTTGTGCACGAGGCGATCGAGGATGGCGTCGGCCACGGTTGGTTCGCCGATGGCATCGTGCCAGTGCTCGACCGGCATCTGGCTGGTGACGACGGTCGAGCGGTAGCCGTGGCGGTCGTCAAGCATCTCGAGCAGGTCGCGCCGTGCGCTGTCGGTCAGGGGCGCCATGGCCAGATCGTCGAGGATCAGGATGTCGGTCTTGGCCCACTGGACCAGCAGCCGCGCGAAGCGGCCGGCGGCGTGTGCCAGGGCGGTTTCTTCATTGAACTTGGGCATGCGCAGGTACGCGGCGCTGAAGCCGAGGCGGCAGGCCTGATTGACCAGAGCGCAAGCCAGCCAGGTCTTGCCCAGACCTGTCGGCGCGACCAGGATCACGTTCTGATGCTGACGGACCCACTCGCCGGTGAGCAACCGTGCGAGCAGTGCCCGATCCATGCCGCGAGGGGTGCGGTAGTCGATGTCTTCGGGCACGGCCTCGGCGAAGCGCAACCGGGCGCGGCGCAAGCGCGCCGTGAGTTGCTGAGCGTGGCGGTGCGTGGCCTCGCGCTCGACCAGCAGGCCCAGTCGCTCCTCGAAGCCGAGGTTGTCGATGCCGGCCTGCTGGCCCTGCTCGGCCAGCGCGGCGGCCATGCCGAACAGACGAAGCTCATGCAGACGATCGACGGTGGGGTGATGCAACATGGGTGTTTTCCTTCAGGGTCAGTGGTAGTAAGACGGTCCGCGCACGTTGGCGTGCTGCATGGGCAATTCAGCCTGCGCGGCTTGCTGGGGCTGGGCGTCGAGCCCATTCTTGAGGGTGGAGGCGATGAAGCGGTAGCTCGGGGCCTTCAGCTCGATGGCACGGGTGCAGGCGGCCTCCAGGCGCTGAGGGCTGTAGTCACGCCCCAGGCGCAGCACCCCCAGGCAGGCGCGGTAGGCTTGCTCGGGGATCTGGCGGCTGCCCAGCATGTGCTGGATCACGGCGGTGGCATGCGGGCCGATGCTGGCCGCCCAGTTCAGCAATCGCCCCGGGTTCCACTCGGTGGTGGCGGCGCGGTGGTTCGGCGGCATGTGCTCGCGCACCGTGGTGTGGCCGCCGCGGTCGCTCCTGGCGTGGGCGGCCACGCGCTGGCCATGGTGGAACACCTCGACGGTCGCGCTGGTGGCGCGCACATCGACTTGGCTGCGCGCCAGCGTGTGGGGCACCGAGTAGTAGTGGGCATCGAACTCGACGTGATAGTCCAGTCCGACGCGCGCTGGCTTCCACTGCGCGAACGGGTAGTCGGTCGGCGGCAGCGGTTGCAGCGCCGCGCGCTCCGTGGTCTCGAAACCGCTGCGCCGACTCCCTGGAAGCTTCTTGAACGCTCGCGCGTTGAGCTCGATCAGCAGTTGCGCGATCGCCCGGTTGGCCTCCTCCAGACTGAACAGCCTCTGGTGCCGCAACCGCGCCAGGACCCACCGCTGCACCAGCAAAACTCCGGCCTCGACCTTGGCCTTGTCCTTCGGCTTTCGGGGGCGAGCCGGAATGACCGCCATGCCGTAGTGTGTCGCCATCTCGCCATAGGTGCGATTGAGCACGGGGTCATAGAAGTCCGGCTTGTGCACGCCGGATTTGAGGTTGTCTGGAACGACCACGCGCGGCACGCCGCCGATGAAGCGCAGCGCACGTATGTGCGAGCCGATCCAGTCCGGCAGCTGCTGCGTCCAGGTCGCCTCCGCATAGGTCAGATTCGACGCCCCCAGCACCGCCACGAACAACTCCGCCCAGCGCACCTCGCCCGTGTCGGGGTCGACGATCCCCAGTTTCTTGCCCGAGTAATCGACGAACAGCCGCTCGCCCGGTGTGTGCGTCTGGCGCAGCGTCACCGGCAGACGACCACGCCAACGCTCGTACTGCTCGCAGAACCAGCTATACCCGTAACCGTCCGGGTGCTGGACCTTGTATTCGTTCCACAGCAACTCCAGGGTCACGCCCTTGGTGCCGAGTTCGCGGTGCATCGCCGCCCAGTCTGGCTGGGCCCGCGGCACGCCCGTGGGCGGCGCCGGCGGATACAGCTTCGCCTCCAATGCCGCCTCGTCCATCGTGGCGATCTGCTCCCAGCTCAGCCCCGCGCATCGGGCTCGGCGCACGCAGTCCCACGCCGTCGTCGGCGGCATGCTCAGCGCCTGGGCAATCTCGCGCTTGCTGCGCCCGCAGTGCAGCCGCAAGCGCAACACTTCCTTGATCATTCTCATGGGCAACCTGTTCTGTGACATCGGCACTCTCGACAAAAGCGTCAAGAGTGCCATGGTTGCCCGCACCACCTACGTCAGATCACGCCCCGGTCGGATTGGCCTGGAACGCTGGTCGGATTCGTCTGGAACGCCGGTCGGTTTGCCGTGGACACGTGGTCGGTTTGCTCTGGAATCCGCGGTCGGTTTGGCATGGAATACGCAGGCTGGAGACCCGTTGCCTGTTCGCGTACCTGTCCCATGAAGGTAACGAAACGATCGTGAGCTCTCAGGTGCTTGGTCAGGGATTCGGTGTCCAGATTCCACTTTTGCATGAATCGCGCCTCTTCGCGGAAGTGATACCGGTTGAATTCGAAAAAGGACTCAAGCAGACTTGTCGCCTGTTCGCTGCTCGTGCCTTCCTTTTGCGTGGCCGCAGCATCGTTGAAAATCCCGGGTAAGCGCTGATGCTGCTCAGTGCACGCTTCAGGCCGTTGGATTGCTCGCCATCTGGCAAGTCTCGCAGGGCCTTGGGGACGGCGTTCACACCAGATGACGCTCAGGCGCGGTCGCGGTGCGCGGCGAGTAGCAGGCGCATGACTAGAGCGCCGAGGTAGAGCAGGGCAAACGTGCCGAGCAGATCGCCCACGAACATCGGCAGCACGTCCTGCCAAGGTCGGATGATGCGATGTTGGGTCCAGAAGAACAGATTGCTCGGAACTGCGTTGAACAGGCCGTCCGCGATGGAAATCAGCGTCATCTGCCGAACGTTGATTCCGCTGAGATCGTCGCGCAGACGCATCGAGCGCGTACCGACGAAGACAGCAGCGGCCGGGCCAAGCGCTGAGACGAAGCCGGGAACGATGGCTGCGGGCAGGTGCCAGATGGGCGTTGCGGTGATGAGTGAGCCGAAAAACAAGCCGACCGCTGCCGGCCAGCCGAAAATCAGCACGGCCAGAATGCGAACACCTGCCGGCAAGAAGACGAGGTTGACGAAGGCTGTCTTCTCGGCGGAAGAGAACACCCACTCGTTCAGGTAAAACGCTCCAACCCAGACCAACACCGTGATGGCTGCAGCACCTGCATCCGCGATGGTCGGGCGGCGGAAGATGGGGGCGGCGTCGGCGGGCAAGGCTACCTGTTCTGGATCGTGGAATTCAGTATTTGATCGTAGCGGGAAAAGTATTTCAAGGCGCGGTCGGTCGGCGCGATGCGCTTGACGCGCTGGTCGTTTGGGTCGGGCTGATAGCAGATCATGCCTTTGCTTCGCAGCCCCTCAATGCGTCGCTGCACGGTGCGTCGAGAGATGCTCTCGTCAATGCCGAGCGCTTCAAGCACAGTCGGCTGATAATCGCTGCCCCAGTAGGACGCGAACTGGTTGAGTACCCGTTCCTCAACGGGGTCCAGTATCGGCATGCCTGGTAGCGAACTTGCCATCCGCGCCAAGCTCAAAAATCGCATGTAAGCAGATTTCACAGTTGCTCCAGGTTCGATAAATATACAGTTTATTATAGTAGTCGTATTGACCACATGCGATGCCCCGTTCGCCCTTCAAGCGGACGATCGAAACGACTGCAAGATCGTGTCGCTTGCACAGACCCGTTCAGTTGCCGTGCAGGCCTCGGCTCGCAGGGCAGATCTTGTCGGCGAGACGGGGAATGGAGCGGCCGCGGGCGCTCGCGCAAATGCCATGCTTCAAGGCAGGGGGCTGGGTGCAGGCGTTCAAGCTGGCCGATCCAATGCCCGACTCGCCGAAACAGGCCGCGCCATTGTGACGGGTGCTGTCGACGCATCCGGGTCCTCAGCCATGAAGCGAGCCGAGCTCATTGAGCACCACGCATCGATTGTTCTCCGATCCTAATGCTATGACCCAGTGTCGATGAACCCACGCCATTGCTCTATCGGCATTGCGTTACCAAACAGGAAGCCCTGGAACTTGCGGCAGCCGTGGGCGGCCAGAAAATCGCGCTGCGCGAGGGTCTCGACGCCCTCGGCGACGGCGTCGAGCCTCAGCGATTCGCGCATCGCCAGGATTGCGCGCACGATCGCCGCGTCGTCGGGGTCGTGTTCAATGTCGCGGACGAAGGTCTGATCGATCTTGATTTCGTCGATTTCCATCTGCTTGATGTACGACAGCGACGAATAGCCGGTGCCGAAGTCGTCGAGCGAGAGGGCGATACCGATGTCCTTGAGCTCGGCCATCCGCGCCACCACCGCCTGTACGTCGCGTACCACCACGCTTTCGGTCAATTCGAGTGTCAGCCGCGCCGGATCGACCCCGTGCTGCTGCACCGCATGGCGCACGCGGGCGACGAATTCCGCCTCGTGGAACTGCCGCGCGCTGACGTTGACAGCCAGCGTGAGGTCCCGGCAGGAGTCGACCGAGGCCCAGGCCGCGAGTTGCGCGCACGCCGTGTGCAGCACCCAGTCGCCGATCCGCACGATCAGGCCGCTGTCCTCGGCGACCGGGATGAACGCTGCCGGCGGGACGAGGCCGCCGTCGTCGCGCCGCCAGCGGATCAGCGCTTCGGCACCGACGACGCGGCCGTCGGCGTCGACCTGCGGCTGGTAGTGCAGCTCGAAGCCCCCGCGCTCCAGCGCGCCGCGCATCGCGGTTTCGAGTTCGGCCCGCGCATCGATCGCATGCTGCATCCCGGGGTCGAAAAAGCGCAGGGTGTTCCGGCCGTGCTCCTTCGCCTTGTACAGCGCCAGGTCCGCCTGCTTGAGCAGCGTCTCGACTGAGGCCTGGGCGCTGTCGAACAGCGTCACGCCGATGCTCGCCGTCGTCGCATACAGGTCGGCGCCGCGGTCCAGCTGCATGGGGTCGCCGAGGACGGCGATCAGCTTCAGGCCCAGGCGTTCGGCGTGCATGGCGGCTTCGGCCGCATCCGGCGCCAAGCCCTCGGCCAGCACGATGAATTCATCGCCGCCAAGGCGCCCGACCGTGTCCTCGTCGCGTACGGCGTTGCGCAGGCGCTGCGCGACCTGGATCAGAAAGCGGTCGCCGACGTCGTGGCCGCGGGTGTCGTTGAGCTGCTTGAAATGGTCCATGTCGAGCATCAGCAGCGCGCCGACGCTGCCGGCCCGACGCGCGGCGCTCAGCGCCTGTTCCAGGCGCTGGGTGAACTGGACCCGATTGGGCAGGCCGGTCAGCGCGTCGTAGTAGGCCAGGTGGCGGATCATCGCCTCGGACTCCTTCTGCCGCGTGATGTCGGTCTTGATCGCGACGTAGTTCGAGGTCGTTCCGTCATCATCGCGCACCGGAGCGATGACCGCCGACTCGACGTATTCGCTGCCGTCCCTGCGCCGGTTGATCAGCTCGCCGGACCAGACCCGACCTGATGTCAGCGCGTCCCACATCGCGCGATAGATTTCACGTGGCGTGCGTCCCGACTGCAGCAGGCGTGGGTTGGCACCGACCGCTTCGTCGCGGCGGTATCCGCTGTTGCGCACGAACGCATCGTTGACATATTCGATGGCGCCTTCCAGGTCGGTGATCACGATGCTGGCCGGGCTCTGCTCGACGGCCTTGGACAGCTTGCGCAGCTGCGCCGCCTGCGTGTGCGACGCATGCAGGGTCAGGACGTAGCGCGACAGCAGCGCCAGCAGGGCGCTGGCGGCCAGCGCCAGCAGCACGATCGCTGCGGCGCGCTCGCGTTGATGGACGCGGTGCTGGCGGACCAGTCCGGCGTCGAGCGCGGACTGGATCCGCGCCAGCCTGCTGC
>JAJZEC010000023.1 GCA_021805825.1 Pseudomonadota bacterium | reverse complement strand
CGTCCCCTCGAAGCGTACCGTGCGGCCCGCGCTGCTTTGCGCCATGACCCAGTTCAGCACGACACCCGCACTGGGAAAATCCAGGCGACGCAGGCCGCTGAGGTCGATCTGCAGCGCACCGTGGCCGCGCCCGGCCTCGTCCAGGGGCTTGAGGAAGTCCTCGCTGCCGCCACCGATCTCGCCGACCAGCCGCGCGCGGGCGACGGCCTCCATTTCGCTGTTGGAAAAGCGGCTGGGCAGCCGGGTGCTGGGGCCGGCTTGCGAGGAGGCCTCGCCTGCCGCGGCCACCGACAGCAGCCGCACGCGGGCACGGCTGGGCTCCCACGACGGAGGGGAGATTTCGTAGGTCACGCAATAGTCGAGGGCGGTGGATTCGAAGGCTTCCTGCGCGCCCGCCAGGCGCAGCGCCTCCAGGCGCACGCCCCACCACGCGGTGTCGGAGTCGGGCTGCATGGCCGGGGAGTTCGCGGCGCAGGCCTCGAGCAGGTGGTCGAGTCCCGCGACTTCGACCACGCAGGCGGTCGTCGCGTTGAGCGTGCGCAGCGCCTCGTGGAGGGCCTGCTGCGTGCCCGGCGCCACAGCGGTCAGGGCGTTGAAGTCCAGGCTGAGCTGCGTGGCCCCGGCCTGCACGGCCTGCAGCAGCATATGCGCCTGCGCGGCGCCGAATTCGCCCAGCGCGGCAAAGCCTCCGCTGGCTTCCCGCGCGGACTCGGTCGCCAACGGAGCGGCCACGCCCCATGACGGAGCCGAAGACTGGAAGCGGTCGACATAGTCGCTGACCAGGGCCTCGAAGCGCTGCATGTCGCCGCAGGCGCGATACAGGTCGAACAGCGCGAGCCAGAACTCGTTTTCCAGCTTGCGCTCGGGCGATCCGGAGATGGCTTCCAGCAGCGCGCGCTCGGCCGCCTTGTCGTTGCCGTTGGCGAAATCCATGCAGGCCTGGTCGAACAGCGGGCTCGACGAGACGCCTTCCTGCACATCGACGGCCATCGATTGCGCGGTCGGCTCGCCTCCGGTGCTGGCGCTCCACGGATCGCCGGCCGCGCCTCCCACGGGGGGTGGCGCAGCGAGGTCGGCGCCGATGCGCGTGGGCGCCAGCTGGGTGGCTGCCAGTTGGGTGGCCGCCAGCTGGGTCGGAACCGGGATCGTCGGCTGCAGCGCGGTCGGCAGAACCGCGCCGGCACCCGGCTGGCGGCTCAGGTTGTCGGTCAGCGGAAAGCTCAGCGGCTGGGTGCTGAGTTGCGGAGGCGGCGCCGGCAGCGTGGCCTGGGCTGGCGCGCCGCCGGCCGTCGACGGAGGGCGCAGGCCGCGGGATTCGGCGACCGAATCCTGCGCCATCGCGCGCTCGATTTCGTTGATCTTTCGCAGCGTGGCTTCGCGCTGAGGGGCCTTCGGCGCCCCGGCCCCGGTGTCCGGCAGATCCGACAGCACGAGATCCGGGGCTTCGCCGCTGTCCTGCTGCTTGCGCAGCCTGCGCAGCGCAGCCAGTTCGCGCTTGCGGATGAAGGCATCGAGCTTGCGCTGTTCCTC
The DNA here is from genome assembly GCA_021805825.1 of Pseudomonadota bacterium. Taxonomy (GTDB): domain Bacteria; phylum Pseudomonadota; class Gammaproteobacteria; order Burkholderiales; family Burkholderiaceae_C; genus Thiomonas_A. The sequence goes on along the minus strand of JAJZEC010000023.1, from coordinate 50,039 downwards.
GCGCGCGCGCTGGTATTCCTGTTCCTGCTGTTCGCGCAGCGCGTTCTCGTGCCGGGTCAGCGACCAGTCCTGGGTCGGATTCTTGATGAATTCCGTGACCCGGCCCCAGAACGTGCGTGGCTTGACGGGTTCTTCGGCCATCGGCGGTGCAAGGTGTGCGGGGCGACGCAGGATGCCTGATTGCGCTGTCAGTCGCCGAACATCTTCTGCTTCATTTCCCGGCGCTGCTGGGCTCCCAGCGACAAGATCGAGGTCGGTCGGGCCAGCAGTCGTCCGATGCCGATCGGCTCGCCGGTCTCCTCGCACCATCCGTAGTCGCCGCTGTCGATGCGCGCCAGGGCCTGTTCGACCTTCTTCAACAGTTTGCGCTCGCGGTCACGCGCCCGCAATTCCAGCGCGTGTTCCTCCTCGATGGTCGCGCGATCCGCGGGATCGGGGACGAGCAGGGTGTCTTCGCGCAGATGCTCCGTGGTCTCGCCGGCGCTGCGCAGCAGTTCTTCGCGCAGTTGCGCAAGACGGTGACGAAAGAACTCCTGCTGGCAGGAATTCATGTACTCCGCTTCGGGCATCGCCAGCACTTCGGCGTCCGTCAATTCCTGGGGCGGCTTGGATTTCCAGGCGTTCGCCAGTTTCGGGTCGGACGGGGCCGGTGCGGTGGAGGGGGCGACTGAGCTCATGGCTTGGGCGGCGTGGGATGATGCGTTGCAGTGGCCTGCGACAGGGCTTCGGGCGGGCGCGGCCGGCAGTGTAGCGGCAGGCGCCCGGGTTGCAACAGCGCTTTCGGCAGCGCGTCCGCCGCCGTCTGCGGAGCCGCTCGCGAGGCGCTGCCTGCCGTCATCGTTCGTCCCCCGAGCCATCGCTGTCGCCAGCTGTTGCAAATATGCAACGGTAGGCTGGCTGCAGCATGCAGCCCACTGCGCCCCTACCGACTGCGCGAACCATGCCGTGCCGCCATGCGCTCGAGGATGCAGCGTGCGCCCCGGCAACGGGAAAAGTGCCTGAGTATAGGCGGCGGCGCGGCAGAACCCTAGGACGGGTTGTCGACAAGGGCCTGACGAAGGCCTTGCTCGATGATGTCGCGCGGCAGGTCGATGCCGATGAACACCATGCGGCTTTCACGTTCCTCTCCCGCTCCCCAGGCCGCGGCCAGGTCGCTTCCCATCAGCTGGTGCACGCCCTGGAACACCACCTTGCGATCGACGCCGCGCAAGCTCAGCACACCTTTGTAGCGCAGCATGCGCGGGCCGTAGATCTGCACGATCGAGCCCAGGAATTCCTCCAGGCGCGCGGGATCGAAGGGCGTGGTCGACCGGAACACGAAGGAGCGCACGTCGTCATCATGATGGTGATGGTGGGCGTGCCCCTCGTGTCCATGCCCGTGGTCGTGGCCGCAGTGCTCGTCGTGCTCGTGGTCGTGGTCGTGCGCCTGTTCGGCGAGGAAGTCCGGGTCGATTTCCAGGCGGGCGTTGAGGTTGAAACCCCGCAGGTCGAGCACGTCCTGCAAGGGAACCTCGCCGAAATGCACAAGCCGTTGCGGCGCGCGCGGGTTCATGCGCCGCAGGCGCTGCTGCAGATCGGCCACCGCGGCCGGCTCGGCGAGGTCGGACTTGGACACGAAGATGCGGTCGGCGAAGCCCACCTGGCGCTGGGCTTCCAGCCGGGTGTCGAGTTGCTGCCCGGCATGAACCGCGTCGACCAGGGTGACGATGGAGTCCAGCAGGTACTGGCTGGCGACCTCGTCGTCCATGAAAAAGGTCTGGGCCACGGGCCCGGGGTCGGCCACTCCGGTGGTTTCGATGATCACCCGATCGAACAGCAGCTCGCCGCGCCTGCGGCGCGCGGCGAGGTCGCTCAAGGTGGCGCGCAGGTCGTCGCGGATGGTGCAGCAGATGCATCCGTTGGACATCTGGACGATCTGTTCCTGCCGGTCATCGACCAGGATGTCGTTGTCGATGTTCTCTTCGCCGAATTCATTTTCGATCACCGCGATGCGCGAGCCGTGTGCTTCGCCGAGCACCCGTTTGAGCAGGGTGGTCTTGCCGCTGCCGAGAAAGCCGGTGAGGATGGTGGCGGGAATGAGGACGGACGACATGGAGCGCTGCGGTTGCGGATCGACAAGGCCTCAGTGTAAGCCCGGCCCTCGCTCAGCGTGCGCGCAGCAGCAGCCCCTTGAGGTAGTCGCTTTCGGGGAAGCTCAGCAGCACCGGATGGTCGGGAGCCGCGGCCACGCGCCGCACGATCTCGGCATCGCGCCCCGCGTCCACCGCGGCGCCCGCGACCACGCTCTGGAACAGCGCGGCATCGATGCCCCCCGAGCAGGAGAAGCTGAACAGCCAGCCTCCCGGGCGCAGCAGGCGCAGCGCCAGGCGGTTGATGTCCTTGTAGGCGCGCGTCGCGCGCGCGGCATGCGCCAGCGTGGGCGCCAGCTTCGGCGGATCGAGCACGATGGCGTCGAAGCGTTCGCCGGCGGCATCGAATTCGCGCAGCAGGGTGGGCACGTCGGCCTGCAGCAGGGGGTGGCGCGCGGGGTCGTGGCCGTTGTCGCGCAGGTGTTCCTCGGCCAGGCGCAAGGCTGGCGCCGATGAGTCGACGGTGCGCACCTGCTCGGCGCCGGCACCCAGCGCGGCCAGGCTGAAGCCACCGGTGTAGCCGTAGCAATTGAGCACCCGGCGCAGCCCGCGCTCGCCCACCAGCCGGGCAAACAGCAGCCGGTTGTCGCGCTGGTCGAGGTAGAAGCCGGTCTTGTGCCCGCCAGCCACGTCCACATGCAGGCGCCAGCCGTGTTCCTCGATGTCCACCCGGGTGCTGCCGTCTCCGTGCAGCCAGCCACTGCGCAGCGGCAGCCCCTCGCGCGCCCGCGCATCGACATCGGAGCGCTCGTGGATGCGCAAGCCCGGAAGCTGCTCACGCAGGGCCTGCAGCAGCACCTCCCGCCAACGTTCGGCGCCGGCGCTGAGGAATTGCACGACCACGACGTCGGCGAAGCGATCCACGACCAGCCCGGGCAGGCCATCGGATTCGCCCCAGACCAGGCGTGCGGCGCGCAGATCGATTCCGAGCGCAACCCGGCGCTCGATCGATCGCGCCAGCAACTGCCGCAGGAAGTCGGCGTCGATACGCTGCCCCGGGTCGAAGCTCCACATGCGCAGCCGGATCTGCGAACTCGGACTGCAGGCCGCCCAGCCCAGGATCTGACCCTGACTCGACTCCACGCGTACCGTCTCGCCGCTGTCGGCGCCGCCGCGCGCAATGGCTCCGGCATAGACCCAGGGATGTCGGCGCAGCAGCGCCCGTTCCTTGCCGGGGTGCAGGGTGATGACCTTCATGCCTTCAGCGCGGCTTGCGCGCGCGTGGATGGGCCTGGTCATAGACCTTGGCCAGATGCTGGAAATCCAGTCGTGTGTAGATCTGCGTGCTGGCAATGCTCGAATGCCCCAGCAACTCCTGCACTCCACGCAAGTCGCCGCTGGATTGCAGCAGATGTGATGCGAAGGAGTGCCGCAACATGTGCGGGTGCACCGGTACGGCCAGTCCGGCTTCGCGTGCCCGCCGGCGCAGTTCCTCGCGCACCCGCTGGGCGCTGATGCGCCTGCCGCGCGGGCCGACGAACAACGCCGCGCGATCGGCCGCGCTCGCCGCGGCCGGTGCCGGCGGACGCAGGTGCAGCCACGCGCGCAGAGCCTGCATCGCCTGGGCGCCCACCGGTACGCTGCGCCGCTTGCCGCCCTTGCCCAGCACATGCGCCTGGGCCTGCTCCCAATCGATCCACCCCTGCGAACGGTATTCGCGGCCGTGCTCGGGATGGGTGTCCAGCCCGATCAGTTCGGACACGCGCAAGCCGCTGGAGTACAGCAGTTCGGCCAGCGCATGCGCGCGCGCCGCGGCTGCCTCGTCCGCGCCCGGCGCTGTCGGCGCTCCGGCGGCCAGAGCCACCGCGTGGTCCACGCTGAGCGCCTTGGGCAGCGCGCGCGGTGCGCGCGGTGCACGCACGCCGGCCGCCGGATCGCGGGACAGCAGCCCCTGCCGACCCATCCAGTGCAGCAGGCCACGCCATGCTGACAGTCGGGTGGCGATGGCGCGCGGGCTCATGCCCTGGGCATGCAGCGCGGCGACCCAGGAGCGCAGTTGCGCCGGCTGCAATTGCGCGGCGTCGACTCCCGCCTGGCACGCGCGACGGCACAGGTCGTCCAGGTCGCGACGGTAGTTGCGCAGCGTGCGCTCGGCCAGCCGCCGCACCTGCAACAGGTGCTGCAGGTAGCGTGCGCAGGCCGGCGCGAGCACCGCGGGTTGCTGCGGTGCATCCACCGGGCCGGGCCGATCGTGCATGGCCGCGGGCTACTGCGCAGGCAACAGGCGCGCCAGCGCGGCCGACGCGACCTCGCCCATGCGGGTGAGGAACTCGGTTCCCATGTCGGTCGTGAAGCGATCGCTCTGCGGCGAACCCAGCACCAGCAGGCCGAAGGCCGGCGCCTGGCTGGCGCTGCGCAGGGCCACCATGGCCAGCGACTGCGGCGGCGACGAAAGCCAGCGCGCGGCCTCGAATCCGGCGTTGGCGCCGCAGTAGGGCTGGCTCAGGCTGCTGGCCAGCACGGGAATGTCCTCGCCGACCGCGGCCGCCACCGGAAGGCCGGCGAATTCGGCGCGCACCCCCCAGACGCGCAGCGCCGCCAAGGGCATCTCGAACAGCGCGCACAGCTGCTCGACCAGGGTCTGCCCCAGCAGCGCGGGGTCGTCCTGCTGCAGCAGCGCGCGCGACCAGGCCAGCAGCCGGCCCGATCGAACCTCGTTGTCGGCGGCGTTGCGGATCATGTCGGCCAGACGGTGCTCGAGGGTGCGCATCTTGTCGCGCAACATCTCGATCTGGCGTTCCTGCAGGGATACCGCGCGGTTCCCATGCGGGCTGAGCAGTTGCACATTGGCCAGCAGTTCGGCGTGGCGCTCGAAGAAGTCGGGGTGTTCGGCCAGGTACGCGGCCAGGTCGTTTTCACTCAGTTCCATCAGGGCATTCCGGCAGAGGGCAGGGGCAGGGAATCCAGATCGATGCTGGCGTCGAACACGTGCACCGCGGTTCCGGTCATGCGTACCGCGTGCCCGGGGCCGTCCCAGGCGATGTCGAGCTCGCCGCCGCGAGCCTGCAGCCGCACCGGGCTGCGCAGCCAGCCGTGGCAGATGCCGGCCACCGCGGCGGCGCAGGCGCCGGTGCCGCAGGCCAGGGTCTCGCCGGCGCCGCGCTCCCAGACCCGCAGGCGGGCATGGTGGGCATCCAGCACCTGCAGGAAGCCGGCATTGACCCTGTGGGCGAAGCGTGGATGATGTTCGAGCAGCGGGCCCAGCCGATCGACCGCCGCGGCATCGACGTTGTCGACGCGCTGCACCGCATGCGGATTGCCCATCGACAGCACGCTGAGTCGCAGCAGCTCGTCGTCCACGGCCAGTTCCCAGCGCGTCAGGTCGCCCTCGGGTAGTGCGCGCAGGCCGGCGGTGTCGAAGCCGGCATCGGTGGCCTGCAGGCGCGGCGCGCCCATGTCCACGCAGACCCGGCCATCGGATTGCATGCGCGGTTCGATGACCCCGGCGCGGGTGCGCACCCGCACCGCGTCCTTGGTGCTCAGGCCGCGACGGCGCACGAAGGCGACAAAGCAGCGCGCGCCGTTGCCGCATTGCTCGACCTCGCCGCCGTCGGCATTGAAGATGCGGTAGTCGAAGTCGACCTGCGCGTCCGACGGCGGCTCGACGACCAGGATCTGGTCGGCACCGACCCCGAAGTGGCGATCGGCCAGCAGCCGCAGTTGCGCGGCATCGAGCGCGAAGGGCTCGCGGGTGGCGTCGATGACGACGAAGTCGTTGCCGGCGCCATGCATCTTGGAGAACTGCAGGGGCAAGGTCTTGCTTCTCGGTCAGTACAGCGGGGGCTCGCCCGGCGGGCGCGTCTTGAAGCGCTTGTGCACCCAATGATATTGGCTGGGCATCGACTCGACCTGCTGCTCGATGAAGCGGTTCAGCCGCAGCAGGTCGGAGTCGATGTCGGCCAGCCGTCCGTCGCGCAGCGTGGGGTAATCCGTCCACGCAGGGTGGATGGTCACCTCGTAGCCCTGCGAGCCCGGCAGCATGCGCGCGACCACGGGGTGGATGCGCGCGCCGGTCGACGCCGCCAGCCTGGGTACCACGTCCAGTGTGGCCGCCGGCACGCCGAAGAAGGGAATGAATCGGGCGTGCTTGGGGCCGAAATCCATGTCGGGCAAGGTGTAGAAAGGCGTGCGGCGGCGCAAGGCGCGCAGCATTCCGGTGGCTCCTTCGTGGCGCGAGACGATGCGCTCGGTGGCGAAGCGGCTGCGCCCGGCCAGCACCCAGCGATCCAGCGGCGCCGATTTCTGCGGGGTGTACATGCCCGACAGCGGGCGGTGCGCGGCCAGCGTGAGGGCCGTCCAGGCCGCGTCCATGCCCTCGAAGTGCAGTCCGAGCAACAGCACCGGGCCTTCGCCGTGCAGGGCCTCATCGACCGCGCCCCGCAGGTGCAGCACATGTTGCAGCCGTCGCGGGCTGGCCCACCAGAGAAAGGCCCGCTCGAGGAGCGCGCGCGCCACCCAGCCGAAATGCTCGCGCCCCACCTGTTCGCGGCGTGCCAGGCTCCACTGCGGGAAGCACAGCTCCAGGTTGCGCAGCGCGATCGCCCGCCGGCGCCGCGCCAGCCGCCAGAGCAGGCTGCCGAGCCCGCGGCCGAGCGCGGCCTGCAGCGGGTAGGGCAGCCAGTGCAGCAGCCACAGCAGCCCCAGCAGCAACCAGGTCATGCTGTCGCGCCCCCGTCGGAGGGAGGCTGCGCGGCGCCGCGCGGCACCTTGTAGCGCCGGTAGCCCCAGAGATACTGCTGCGGGCAGCTGCGCACCAGCGCCTCGATCTCCTGGTTGATGCGCAGCGCTGCCTGCTGCGCGTCGCCGGGCAGATCGTCCACCGGGTGCAGCCGCAGCCGGTAGCCGCGGCCCGCCGGAAGGCGCTCGGCGAAGGCGAACACCAGGCGCGCCCCGGTGAGTTGCAGCAGCCGCGCCGGCAGCGTCATGGTGTAGGCCGGGCGGCCGAAGAACGCAACCCAGGTGCCTTCGCCCGCCGATGGCGCCTGGTCGGGCAGCAGGCCCACCGCTTCGCCGGCGCGCAGCGCGCGCAGCAGCGGCCGCATGCCCGCGGCAGTCGCCGGGACGACGCGCAGATTTTCGCGCGGGCGGGCGAGCGCCAGGGGTTGCAGCCAGGCCTTGTGCGGCGGGCGGTACAGCACGGTGATCGGGCCCCATCCTGCCGCGACCTGCGCGCACACTTCAAAGCAACCCAGGTGGGGACTCAGAAAGAGCACCCCGCGCCCTTGGACACGCGCCTGCTCGACATGCTCGTACCCGGACACCTGAACGCGTTGCGCCGCGGCGCGCGGGCCACGCCGGAACCACACGAAGGGGAGTTCGCCCACCATGCGTCCGGCTTCCAGCGCCGCCGACCAAGCCAGGCGGCGCGTCGCGAAGCCGGCTTGCCGCAGGTTCTGGCGCAGGGTTCGCCGGTAGTCGGGCGCAGCCAGGTAGGCGAGCAGCCCGAGCAGCGCGCCGGCTGCCTGCAGCAGCCCCAGGGGCAGCAGCGACAGGGCTTGCATCAGGCGCAGCGGCATGGGCGGGCGGGCAGTCAGGGCGGCGGCGAAGTGCGCTCATGTTAGCCAGACGCGGGCGGGCGGCTGGCATCGCCCGTCCCGCCGGCTGACAGCGCAGGGCCAAGGCGCCTATACTGCACGCCTTGTCGCCGAGTTAATGACAACTTGCGGGGCGACGACTCCCAGGGGAAGCCCCCGGGGAGCTGGAACCGCTAAAGCGTCGGCATGCAGCAGGCCCGCGGCGGACTCCACCCGCATGATCCATCCAGGAGCCCGCGCATGGCCGAAACGCCTACCTCTGCCCATCTGTTCACCTCGGAATCGGTGTCCGAGGGCCACCCCGACAAAGTGGCCGACCAGATTTCCGACGCCATCCTCGACGCCCTGCTGGAACAGGATCCGGCGTCGCGCGTGGCCGCCGAGACACTGACCAACACCGGACTGGTCGTTCTGGCCGGTGAGATCACCTCGCGCGCGGTGGTCGACTACATCCAGGTCGCCCGCGATACCCTCCAGCGCATCGGCTACGACAACGCCGACTTCGGCATCGACGCCAAGAGTTGCGCCGTGCTCGTGGCCTACGACAAGCAGAGCCCCGACATCGCGCGCGGGGTCGACAAGGCGCAGGACGACAATCTCGATCTGGGCGCCGGCGACCAGGGACTGATGTTCGGCTACGCCTGCGACGAAACCCCGGAACTGATGCCGGCGCCGATCTACTACGCCCATCGCCTGGTCGAGCGCCAGAGCCAGGTGCGCCGGGACGGGCGCCTGCCGTGGTTGCGCCCGGACGCGAAGAGCCAGATCACCTTCCGCTACGAAGGCGGCCTGCCGGTGGCGGTGGACACCGTGGTGCTGTCGACCCAGCACGCGCCGGACATCGAGATGCCGGCGTTGCGCGAGGCGGTGGTCGAGGAGATCATCAAGCCGGTGCTGCCGCCGCACTGGATGCGCGCCGGGGTCAAGTACCTGATCAACCCCACCGGGCGCTTTGTCATCGGTGGTCCGCAGGGCGATTGCGGGCTGACCGGGCGCAAGATCATCGTCGACACCTACGGCGGTTCCGCCCCGCATGGAGGCGGCGCGTTCTCCGGCAAGGATCCGACCAAGGTCGATCGCTCGGCCGCCTACGCCGCGCGCTACGTGGCGAAGAACATCGTCGCTGCCGGCCTGGCCAAGCGCTGCCTGGTGCAGGTGTCGTACGCCATCGGCGTCGCCGAGCCGACCAGCGTGATGGTCACCACCCAGGGCACCGGGGTCGTCGAGGACAGACGGCTGGAGCAACTGGTGCGCCGTCATTTCGACCTGCGCCCGCGGGGCATCATCCGCATGCTCGACCTGCAGCGCCCGATCTACGCCCGCACCGCCGCCTATGGACATTTCGGGCGCGACGAGCCGGACTTCAGCTGGGAGGCCATCGACAAGGCCTCGACCTTGCGCGCCGACCTCGGGCTCGAGCCGGAACTGCCCGTGGCCGCTGCCTGAATCCTTCAGCCGGGCCGCCAGGACACTAGAATGGCGGCTGTCCCGAGGAGCGTTGCAACGCATCCGCAAGCCGGCGCATCGCGCCGCTGCGGGTCGCCAGGCTCGGGAAGAACTGCGCGCCGCCACCGGTGGCGCGTGTGCAACGGCGCTCACCCAACCCGTGTCCGTCACGGGATGCGGTGAGCATCCCGTTGCGGGCCGCTGTCTTGTGGAGCAACCAAGATGAACGCTGTGGCCCAGAACCCGAACCCGAACCCGAACCCGCAGGCCGTGCCCGGGGAATCCGTCGTCGCCGACCTGTCGCTGGCCGACTGGGGGCGGCGCGAGATCCGCATCGCCGAAACCGAAATGCCTGGCCTGATGGCGATCCGCGAGGAATTCGCCACCCGGCAGCCGCTGCGTGGCGCGCGCATCAGCGGCAGCCTGCACATGACCATCCAGACCGCGGTGCTGATCGAGACCCTGCAGGCGCTCGGCGCCCAGGTGCGCTGGGCCTCGTGCAACATCTTCTCCACGCAGGATCACGCGGCGGCGGCCATCGCCGCCGGCGGCACCCCGGTGTTCGCGGTCAAGGGCGAGAGCCTGGAGGAATACTGGGAATACACCCACCGCATCTTCGAGTGGAGCGATGGGGGCTTTTCCAACATGATCCTCGACGACGGCGGCGACGCCACGCTGCTGCTGCACCTGGGAGCGCGCGCCGAGCAGGACGCCTCGGTGCTGCACCATCCGACGAGCGAGGAAGAGAAGGTGCTGTTCGCCGCCATTGCGGCGCGCCTGCGCCACGACCCGCAGTGGTACTCGACGCGCCTGGCGAAGATCCTGGGTGTGACCGAGGAGACCACCACCGGCGTGCATCGGCTCTACCAGATGCACCAGCGCGGGGAGTTGCGCTTCCCGGCGATCAACGTCAACGACAGCGTGACGAAGAGCAAGTTCGACAACCTGTACGGCTGCCGCGAGAGCCTGGTCGATGGCATCAAGCGCGCGACCGACGTCATGGTGGCCGGCAAGATCGCCGTCGTCTGCGGCTATGGCGACGTCGGCAAGGGTTCGGCGCAGGCGCTGCGCGCCCTGTCGGCGCAGGTCTGGGTGACCGAGATCGACCCCATCTGCGCCCTGCAGGCGGCGATGGAGGGCTACCGCGTGGTGACCATGGACGAGGCCTGCACGCAGGCCGACATCTTCGTCACCGCCACCGGCAACTACCATGTGATCACCCATGAGCACATGTGCCGCATGAAGGATCAGGCGATCGTGTGCAACATCGGCCACTTCGACAACGAAATCGACGTGGCCGGCCTCGAGCGCTACCGCTGGGAGGAGATCAAGCCCCAGGTCGACCACGTGATCTTCCCCGACGGCAAGCGCATCATCCTGCTCGCCAAGGGGCGGCTGGTCAACCTGGGCTGCGCCACCGGGCACCCGAGCTACGTGATGAGCTCGAGCTTCGCCAACCAGACGCTGGCGCAGATCGAGCTGTTCTCGCGCAATGACCAATACCCGGTCGGGGTCTACACCCTGCCCAAGCATCTGGACGAGAAGGTCGCGCGCCTGCAGCTGAAGAAGCTCAATGCCCACCTGACCGAGCTCAGCGACCAGCAGGCGGCGTACATCGGGGTGCCCAGGCAGGGGCCCTACAAGTCCGCGCATTACCGCTACTGAGCCGGCGGCGAATCCATGCGCGTCGATCATCTGAGCTTCGAGTTCTTTCCGCCGAAGACCCCCGAGGGAGCCGACAGGCTGCGCGCGGCGCGGCGCCGTCTGTACGCGTGTTCGCCGGAGTTCTGCTCGGTGACCTTCGGCGCTGGCGGATCGACCCAGCAGGGCACCCTCGACACGGTCGCTGAAATCACGTCCGAAGGGGTGCAGGCCGCGCCGCACCTGTCGTGCGTCGGCGCCAGCCGCGACAGCGTGCTGCGCATGCTCGAGCACTACCGCAGTCGAGGCATCCGCCGCATGGTCGCGCTGCGTGGGGATCTGCCCTCGGGCTACGGTCTGGGCGGCGCGTTCGCGCATGCCAGCGATCTCGTCGCGTTCATCCGCGCGCAGACCGGCGACTGGTTCCACATCGAGGTCGCCGCCTACCCCGAGATGCATCCGCAGTCGGCCAGCCCGCGCGACGACCTTCGGCATTTCGTGGCCAAGATGCGCGCCGGCGCCGACTCGGCGATCACCCAGTACTTCTACAACCCCGAGGCCTACCTGTATTTTGTCGACGAGGTGCGCGCGGCAGGCGTCGAGGCCGCCATCGTGCCTGGCATCATGCCGATCACCAACGCCACGCAGCTGCTGCGTTTTTCGGAGGTCTGCGGCGCAGAGATCCCGCGCTGGCTGCGCCTGCGGCTGCAGGGTTTCGGCGATGACCGTGCCTCGATCGTGGCTTTCGGTTGCGACGTGGTGGCCGCGCTGTGCCGCAGGCTGCTCGAAGCGGGGGCTCCGGGCTTGCACTTCTACACCCTGAACCAGGCCGAAGCCAGCCTGGGCGTGCTCGAGCGCCTGGCCGCGGCCTGAGCGCCCGCGGGCAGGCGGCCGGGCGCTGGCGCGTTGGCGCGGCCGCGGGTACAGTGCCGCGCATGTCCCCTTCCGACGCCGCCGAGCGCAGCCATGGCGATGCCGCCAGCGCGCTGGCGCATGTGCAGGCCCTGTACGCCGAGGCGGTGGATGGCCTGCTGCGCGCGCTGCGCGGGCTGTTGCAGGCCGGTGGATCGGCGGCCGCGCAGCCGCAGCGCGCCTTCTACCCGCGGGTGCGGCTGCGGGTTCCGCAGATGGCCGGGGCGCAGGAGCGCGGCGACGGTCCCGCCAGCTACGGCTTCGTCAGCGCTCCCGGGGAATTCGAGACCACCCTGACGCGCCCGGATCTGTTCGCCGACTACTACCGCGAGCAGTTCGAACTGCTGTTGCGCAACCATGGACAGCCCTTGCGGGTCGGTCCGAGCGAACAGCCGATCGCCTTGCCCTTCGCCCTCGACGAGAACACGCACTACGAGGCCGAGCTCGACGGCGCGTCGCGCCAGCGGCTGCGCGCCTGCTTCGACATGCCCGACCTGGCCGCCATGGACGACGGCATCGCCAACGGCACCTTCGTTCCTGGCCCCGGCCAGGCGCGACCGCTGGCGCTGTTCACCGCCGCGCGCGTGGACTACTCGCTGCAGCGCCTGCGGCATTACACCGGCACCTCGCCCGAGCACTTCCAGCGTTTCGTGCTGTTCACCAACTACGGCTTCTACGTCGACGAATTCGTCGCCATGGCGCGCCAGCTGCTGCGCCAGCCCGGGCAGCAGGCGCAGGACTACTGCGAACTCGTCGAGCCGGGGCATGTGCGCTCCCGCCGCGCCGCCGGCGGCGAGCTGTCGGTGCAGGGCGTGCCGCCGGCTCGCCTGCCGCAGATGCCGGCCTACCACCTGGTGCGCCCGGATCGCAGCGGGATCACCCTGGTGAACATCGGGGTCGGGCCGTCCAATGCGCGCACCATCACCGACCATGTTGCGGTGCTGCGCCCGCATGCCTGGTTGATGCTCGGGCATTGCGCCGGGCTGCGCAGCACGCAGCGGCTGGGCGACTACGTGCTCGCGCATGCCTATGTGCGCGAGGATCATGTGCTCGACGAGGATCTGCCGCTGTGGGTGCCGCTGCCGGCGCTGGCCGAGGTGCAGCTGGCGCTGCAGCAGGCGGTGGCCGAGGTCACGCGCCTGCGCGAACCCGAGCTCAAGCGGGTGATGCGCACCGGCACCGTGGCCAGCACCGACAACCGCCACTGGGAACTGCAGGCCTTCGGGGGCCCGTCGAGCACCCCGCGGCTGCGCTTCTCGCAAAGCCGGGCGATCGCGCTGGACATGGAAAGCGCGACCATCGCCGCCAACGGCTTCCGTTTGCGCGTGCCCTACGGCACCCTGCTGTGCGTCAGCGACAAGCCGCTGCACGGCGAGCTCAAGCTGCCGGGCATGGCCGACCGCTTCTACCGCGAGCGCGTCGGCCAGCATCTGCGCATCGGCCTGCGCGCGCTGGAGATCCTGCGCAGCCAGCGCATGGATCGCCTGCACAGCCGCAAGCTGCGATCCTTCGACGAAGTCGCGTTCCGCTGAACGCGAGGGGCGCGGCCGGCGTCGCCGGGCGCCGGCCGCTCAGGCGGCGGCGATCCAGTCCGACCACTGGCGCAGCAGCGCGCTGTCGAGCGCGCCCAGCGCCGAGCGCGGCCGCAGGGATGGATCGAAGACCGGTTCGCCTTGCAGCGTCTGTGCGCTGCCTCCGGCCTCGGCCAGCACCAGGCTGCCTGCGGCGTAGTCCCACAACCCTTGCGCGCCGTGCAGGTAGAGGTGGAAGCGCCCGGCCGCCAGCCAGCACCAGTCCAGCGCGACCGCGCCCAGCGAGCGCTGGGAAGCGTAGGGTGGTCTGGTGGCCAGCCCGGTCGCCAGCGGCGCAGGCAGGCGCTTGAAGTCGACACAGGCGATGGCGCGCCGCAGTTCCGGTGCCGGTGGGCAGCGCAGGGGGGTTCCGTCCAGGCGCGCGCCGTGGCCGAGGGCGGCGTCGAAGAGCTCATCGCGCATCACGTCGAGCACCCAGCCCAGGCGGATGCGCCCGCCCTGCAGCCAGGCCAGCGAGGGGCCGAAGGCCGGGAGTCCGGCGGCGAAATTGCGTGTGCCGTCGAGCGGGTCGAGCACCCACAACCCCGGGCCATCGGGTGTCGCGGCCTCGTCGGCCAGCAGCTGTTGCTGCTGCTGCGGGCTCATTTCCTCCCCCAGCAGCGCAATCGCCGGCCAGGACGCGGCCAGCGCCTGCTGCAGGCATTCCTGCATCGCGAGGTCGGAATCGGTGACCCAGCTGCCATCGGCCTTCAGGCGCGCGCGCGGATCCGCCGCGTGTGGCAGGATGTGGCGGCGGGCCGCCTCGCGCAGCAGGGCGCCGATGCGGTCGCGGTCGGTCGCGCTGGGCAGTTCGTGGGCCGACATGGCTGGCCTTGCAGGCAGGAGACGCGCGCCTCAGCCGGGGGTGGCCGCCGCGCGCGGGACGAGGATGGTCGGCGCCGCCGGGGCGGCCGTCAGCGGCCAGTCGGCGCTGTAGTGCAGGCCGCGGCTCTCGTGGCGCAGGCGGGCCGAGCGCACGATCAACTCGGCCACCTGCAGCAGGTTGCGCAATTCGAGCAGGTCGCGGTTGACGCGGAAGTTGGCATAGAACTCCTGCACCTCGGCCTGCAGCAGCGCGATGCGATGGGCCGCGCGCTCCAGCCGCTTGTCGGTGCGCACGATGCCCACGTAGTTCCACATCATCCGTCGCAGTTCGTCCCAGTTGTGGCTGATCACCACCAGCTCGTCGGCGTCGCTGACCCGGCTTTCGTCCCAGGCGCGCACCGGCGGCAGTTCCGGCGCCGGCTGGGCGGCGATGGATTGCGCCGCGGCGGTACCGAACACCACGCATTCGAGCAGGGAGTTGCTGGCCAGCCGGTTGGCGCCGTGCAACCCGGTGCAGGCCACCTCGCCGATCGCGTACAGCCCCGGAAGGTCAGTGCGCCCCGCGAGATCGGTGAGCACTCCGCCGCAGCTGAAGTGCACCGCCGGCACGACCGGGATCGGCTGGCGCGCGATGTCGATGCCCAGCTCCAGGCAGCGCTGGTGGATGGTCGGGAAATGTTCCCGGATGAAGTCCTCGCCGCGCGCGCTGATGTCCAGGTAGACGCAGTCCAGGCCGTGGCGCTTCATCTCGAAGTCGATGGCGCGCGCAACGACGTCGCGCGGCGCGAGCTCGGCTCGTTCGTCGTGCGCCGGCATGAAGCGGGTGCCGTCGGGCAGACGCAGCAGCCCGCCCTCGCCGCGCACCGCCTCGGAGATGAGGAAGCTCTTGGCCTGTGGGTGGTACAGGCAGGTGGGGTGGAATTGCATGAATTCCATGTTCGCCACCCGGCAGCCGGCGCGCCAGCCCATGGCCACGCCGTCACCGCTGGCGGTGTCGGGGTTGGTCGTGTAGCGGTAGACCTTGCCCGCGCCGCCGGTGGCCAGGATGGTGTGGCGGGCGACGAAGGTGCGCACCTGCGCACTGTCGATGTCGAGCGCGTAGGCGCCCCAGCAACGCGGCTGGCGGTCGCCGTCGACATGGCGCTGGGTGATCAGATCGATCGCCACATGCTGCTCGAGCACGGTGATGCGCGGATGCGCGCGCACCCGCTGCAGCAGGGTGTTCTGGATCGCCGCGCCGGTGGCGTCGGCGACATGGGCGATGCGACGCTGGCCGTGGCCGCCCTCTCGGGTCAGGTGCAACTGGCCGTTCTCGGCCGTGAAGGGCACGCCTTGCCGGCGCAGCCAGTCGATCGCCGCCGGGCCGCGCTCGATGGCGAAACGCGTGGCCTGCTGGTCGTTGAGCATGGCGCCGGCAACCAGGGTGTCGCGCACATGCGCGTCGACGCTGTCGCCAGCGCCCAGCACCGCGGCGATTCCGCCCTGGGCCCACTGGCTGGCCGAGACTTCCAGCTCGCGCTTGGCCAGCACGGTGACCGTAGCCTGTTCGGCCAGCTGCAGCGCCGCGCTCAGCCCGGCCAGCCCGCCGCCGATGATCAGCACGTCACTGGGTTGCATGATGGGCTACGCCCCGGTGTCAGATTTCGAGGTTGTCGAGCAGCCGCGTGCTGCCCAGCCGCGCGGCACCGAGCACCACCAGGCGGCCGGCCGCGGCCAGGTCTTCGTCTCCCGCCGGCTGCAGG
Source organism: Pseudomonadota bacterium (assembly GCA_021805825.1). Classification (GTDB taxonomy): domain Bacteria; phylum Pseudomonadota; class Gammaproteobacteria; order Burkholderiales; family Burkholderiaceae_C; genus Thiomonas_A. Next base: position 34,239 of record JAJZEC010000023.1, on the reverse strand, counting down.
TCGGCGCGCCGGCGCACGCTGATGTAATCCGGATCCCAGCCCTGCGCCCGCAGCTGCTGCTGCGCATCGGCCTCCAGGGCTTGCAGGCCTCGCGCCTCGGCGCATCCGGGCAGCCGCGCCGCGAGCGCGCGCAGCGCGCGCTGCAGTTGCGGCGCCTGCGCGCGCTGCGCCGGGCTGAGGTAGCTGTTGCGCGACGACATCGCCAGGCCGTCGTCTTCGCGCACGGTGTCCACGCCCTCGATGCGCACGCCCAGCGCGAATTGTTCGACCATCGCGCGCACCACCAGCCACTGCTGATAGTCCTTCTTGCCGAACACCGCGGCCGACGGCCGCGTGAGCTGCAGCAGCTTGAGCACCACGGTGGCCACCGCGTCGAAGTGGCCCGGGCGCGCAGCCCCCTCGAGCTGCGACGCCAGCTGCGGATCCGGCCGCACCTGGAAGGTCTGCGCGACCGGGTACATGTCGGCTTCGCCGGGGGCGAACAGCAGATCGCAGCCGGCCTGCCGCAGCAACTCGGCGTCGCGTTCGAGGTCGCGCGGGTAGCGGTCGAAATCCTCGCCGGCGCCGAACTGCGGGCGGTTGACGAAGACACTGGCGACCACGGGGCCGCCCAGCGCGCGGGCGCGCGCCACCAGCGCCAGGTGGCCGGCGTGCAGGTGGCCCATGGTCGGCACCAGCACAGGCGGACGCGGCAGCGCCTGCAGCTCCGCCTGCAGCGCGGCGCGGCTGTGCAGGATGCGCATCGGGGTCGGGGTGGGCATCGCCGCTTGCTCAAGCCGCGTAGCCATGCAGCGCCTCGTCGGGGAAGGAGCCGCGGCGCACATCGCGCACATAGGTCTCGATGGCGGCGCGCACGCTGGGCTGGCCCTGCATGAAATTGCGCACGAAGCGGGGCTTGGCGCCCAGGGTGATGTCGAGCATGTCGTGCAGCACCAGCACCTGCCCGTGGGTGCGCGCGCCGGCACCGATGCCGATGCAGATGCCGGGGAACTCCGCGCTCACGCTGGCCGCCAGATCGGAGGGCACGAGCTCGAGCACGAGCATGGCCGCCCCCGCGCCGGCCAGATCCCGCGCGTGCTGGCGCAGACGCTGGGCGCTGTCGGCATCGCGACCCTGGATGCGGTAGCCGCCCAGCGCGTGCACGCTCTGCGGCGTCAGCCCGAGGTGGGCGCACACCGGAATGCCCCGCTCGACCAGCGAGGCCACCAGCGAAGTCGTCCAGCCGCCTCCCTCGAGCTTGACCATCTGCGCCCCGGCCTGCATCAGCGTCGTCGCGCTGCGCATCGCCTGGGCGGTGTCGGCCTGGTAGCTGCCGAAGGGCAGGTCGGCGAGCACCCAGGCCCGCCGCGCCGCGCGTGCCACGCAGGCGACGTGGTAGGCCATCTGCTCCAGGCTCACCGGCAAGGTCGATGCATGACCTTGCATGACCATGCCCAGCGAGTCGCCGACCAGCAGGCAGTCGACCCCGCAGTCGTCGAGCAGGGCCGCGCTGGCGGCGTCGTAGGCGGTGAGCATGGCGATGCGCTCGCCGGCGTCGCGCATCGCCCGCAGGCGGTGCAGGGTCAGCGGCTTGCGTCCCGGCGCGGCGGCGCCGCCGTAGGGGGCCGCAGCGGCTTCGGAAGGAGGGGCGGACATGGCAGGTGACTCAGGATGGGGTGTAGGCGAGCCGCAGGTACAGCGGCGCGTAGGCCTCGGCCTGGGTGAGCTGCACCAGGCCCTCGCGGGCGAGTTCGAGCAGGGCGACGAAGGTCACCACCGCGTGCACCACGCCGCGCGCAGGCTCGAACAGTTCGCTGAATTCGGCCCAGCGGCGATCCTGCAGGTGGCGCACGACCGCGCTCATGACCTCGCGCAGGGAAATCGGCTCCTGGCCGATGGTGTGGCGCGCGTGCAGCCGCGCCCGGCGCAGCACCTCGGCCCAGGCCTGGCGCAGTTCCTCGACCCCGAGCTCGGGCAGCAGCGAGCGCGGGCTGCGTTCGAAGGCCACCTGGGCGCGCCAGAAGTCGCGCCCGGCCTGCGGCCGGGCCTCGAGTTGCTGCGCCGCCAGCTTCATGCGTTCGTATTCAAGCAGCCGGCGCACCAGTTCGGCGCGTGGATCTTCCGCCTCGGCGCCGTCGGCCGCGGCAGGCCGCGGCAGCAGCATGCGCGACTTGATCTCGATGAGCATGGCCGCCATCAGCAGGTACTCGGCGGCCAGTTCCAGGTTGGTGCGTCGGATCTGCTCGACGTACTCCAGGTACTGGCGCGTGACCTGCGCCATGGGGATGTCCAGGATGTTGAAGTCCTGGCGCCGGATGAGATAGAGCAGAAGGTCGAGCGGGCCCTCGAAGGCCTCGAGGAAGACCTCCAGCGCGTCGGGGGGTATGTACAGATCCTGCGGCAGCTCGAACAGCGGCTGGCCGTACAGTCTGGCCACGGCCAGGCCGTCGACGGTCTGCGGCAGTTCCTCGGCAGCCGCGGCCAGTAGCTGTTCGGCGTCACCGACCGCGGCAGTTGCGCTCGACACCTTGGGGCCTGTTTCAGTCGATGCCGTAGACGTAGGCCTTCTGGGGCACGCGGGCGGCGTCGAAGGCGGCGTGCAGATCGGCATCCTGCGGGCGATCCCAGAGGCGGGCACGGCCGCTTTTCTGGGCCTCTTCCAGCTCGGGGTGCTGGGACTTGAGTTCCTGCAGGAAACGCGTGGCTTCGGATACGTAGGGCTTGACGGCAAAGGGCATTGCAGTACTCGGTTGGGTGGCAATGTGCATGGCGACCGGAACCCGCCCGGGCGCCCCAGATGCAATCTTAGGCCTGCCGCGCCAGTCCGAGCAGCCGGGACAATCCGCGCCAGGCCTGGTCGACGTCGGGATCGAGCCCGTCGCCTCCGACACAGCAGGTGATCTCCGGATCCTCGGGCAGCAGCACCGCCGGCCCGGTGGCGGCGCTGAACACGCCCAGCAGCGGCAGGCGCAGCGCCGCGGCGAAATGCGTGAAGCCGGTGTCCAGCCCGACCACCGCGCGGCTGTCGGCAATGTAGCGCAGCAGCTGGTCGAGGTCGGCCGGCGGCGGATCCAGGCGCACCGCGCCCGCGGGCAGCGCGGCGGCGATGGCCCGTGCGCGCAGCTCCTCGCGCTGGCTGCCCCAGGTCAGCTTGACCCCGATGCCCTGTGCGTGCAGACGCCGTGCCAGCTCGATCCAGTTCGCCTGCGGCCACTCGCGGTGTGGTCGCGACACCCCGTGCGCGAGCAGTACCCGCGTGCGCTCGGGGGCCGCGGCCAGCAGCGCCTCGGCGAGGCGGTACTGCACCGGGCGTCGCAGGTCGGTGTCGAGCACGGCCGCCGCGAAGGCGCGGCGACCGAGGGTTCCGTGCAGTTCGGGCGGGCGCGCGTAATGCAGCTGGTAGGCGCGCGCGGCGGCCGGTTCGCCGCCGCAGTCTGCCGCCCGGTAGCCCACGCGCAGCGGGCTGCGCGCCAGACGACACACCATCGAGCTCTTGAGCACGCTTTGCGGATCCCAGACCAGGTCATAGCGGCTGGCGCGCAAGGCCCGCAGCTCGGCCAGCAGGGCGAGCCACAGCCGCCGATCCAGCGGAGCCTTCTGCAGCGCCTTGAGCGGAAGCGCGAACACCCGGCGCACCGCGGGGTGCCGGCGCGCAATGGCGGCAAAGCGGGCATCGACCGCCCAGTCGATGCGCAGCGCCGGCCAGCGCGCCGCGATGTCCGACACCGCGGGCAGGGTCTGCACCTGGTCGCCCATCGCCGACAGCTGCACCAGCAGCAGGCTGCGCGGTGCGTCCGGCAGCGTGCCTGAGCCCCAGGCCAGCGGCAGCGCGAGGCCGGCGTGCCTCATGCCCTGCCTGACGGCACCCCGAGCTTGCGCCCGAGCAGGCGCTCGAGCACGCGCCACGGAGAGCTGTCCGGCGCCAGCTGGTCGTCGGGGTGCAGGTAGAAGGTCTGCTCCATCATGTGCTGTCCGCCCATCACCGCGTGCAGCACCTGGTCGGAAAACACCACCCAGGTGCTTCCGGAGGCGAAATCCACCCGTGCCTGCGGCGCGCGGCTCTGGTAGTCGAGGTCGGCTTTCACCAGGTCGTGCAGTTGCAGCATGGCCTCGTCGTAGGGGGTGCGCAGCGCCTTCGACAAACCCAGCAGGTGCAGCGCGCGGGCAGCACCGGGCAGCGGGCGGCGCAGCCGCGGCGCGAAGGAGGCTGCGAAATCCGCGAAAGGCTCGCCGATGCGCCACTGGCGCGGACGGCCCGCCGGGTCGACGTTGCTGAACACGCGCAACAGCCGCAGTCCGCGCGTGGGGTTGGACGGAAAGGCATCGACATGCAGTCGGGTGTCGTCCTTGCGCCACGAGGTCTCGCGCCCGGCGATCTCGAACGGGCGCAGCGAGGCATTGCCCGCGCGCAGCTTGCCGCGGTAGCCGGGGAACAGCCGGTGCACCAGCTGCTCGGCCTGCAAGGCGAAGCGCGCGATCATCGCCTGCAGCTGCCGCAGTTCCTCGGGTGTGCCGCGCGCCCCGCGCAGTTCGCCGGGCGCGCGCAGGCTGATGTTCTTGGCCCGGCCGTCGCTCCAGCGCGGGTCGGCGAAACCCTGTTCGTGCGGCAGCAGTTCGAAGGCCAGCTTGGGGAAGTGCAGCACGCAGCCGCCTTCCACCAGCGCCTCCAGCGCGCTCGATGGGCCGTCCTGCCACTGCGTGTCGTCGAAGGCGCGCAGGGCCTGCGCGGGCGAAGGGGCTGTCTCGACGGGCATGGTGTGGCTCCTGAGCGTGGACTCAGCTTACCCGCATGCCGGGCTCGGCCCCGGAGTCCGGGGCGAGCAGGAAGATGCCGGGGCCCTCGCCCGAGGCGGCCAGCACCATGCCTTCGCTGAGGCCGAACTTCATCTTGCGCGCGGCCAGGTTGGCGACCACCACGGTCAGTCTGCCCACCAGGGCCCGCGGGTCGTAGGCCGAGGCGATCCCGGAGAAGACATTGCGCAGCCGCGAACCGCCCTGGGCATCGCGCTCGCCCAGATCCAGGCTCAGGCGCAGCAGCTTGGTCGAACCCTCGACCGCCTGCGCGTCGACGATGCGGGCCACGCGCAACTCGACCTTCGCGAAATCCTCGATGCCGATGGACGGCTGCGCGGGGGCCTGCGGCGCTTCGGGCTTCGCCTCGGGCTGCAGCAGCTGCTGCAGCCGCGCCGGGTCGACACGCTGCAGCAGATGGCGGTAGGGCGCCACCTGCCGCGGCAGTTCGGCGCAGTCGCTCCAGAGAAAATCGCGCTGCAGGCCGAAGAGCTCGCGCGCGACCCGCGAGGCGGTGGCCGGCAGCACCGGCGCGAGCAGCACCGACAGCGTCCAGAAGCCGGCCAGTGCGCGCGAGCACACGTCCTGCAGTTCGGCACGACGCGAGGCATCCTTGGCCAGCACCCAGGGCTGCGCGGTGTCGAAGGCGGCGTTGATGCGGTCGGCATGCGCCATGATCTCGCGCAGCGCGCGCGCGTACTCCCGGGCGTCCAGCGCAGCGGCCACGTCGTGGGCCAGCGCACGCGCCGCCTCGCGCAGGGCGTCGGTGGCTCCGAGGTAGTCGAGGCGGCCGTCGAAATGCTGGGTGATGAAGCGGCAGGCGCGGCTGGCGATGTTCACGTACTTGCCGACGAGGTCGCTGTTGACGCGGGCCACGAAGTCCTCGGCGCCGAAATCCAGGTCGTCGACACGGCCCGACAGCTTGGCCGCCAGGTAATAGCGCAGCCATTCGGGGTCGAGCTGCAGTTCGAGGTAGCGCAGCGGGGAAATGCCGGTGCCCCGGCTTTTGCTCATCTTCTCTCCGCCGACCGTCACGTGGCCGTGCACGTGGATCTGGCTCGGCGTCTTGCGCCCGGAGAAATGCAGGGTGGCAGGCCAGAACAGGGTGTGGAAGTACACGATGTCCTTGCCGATGAAGTGCACCTGTTCGACCGCCGGGTCGCGCAGGAAGGTGTCGAAGTCCTGCTGCGTGCGCGACGCTTCGTGCCAGTGCGCCGCGGCCCGGCCCGTGTCGAAGTGGTTCTTCAGGCTGGCCAGGTAGCCGATCGGTGCGTCGAGCCAGACGTAGAAGTACTTGCCGGGCGCGTCGGGGATCTCGATGCCGAAGTAGGGCGCGTCACGGGAGATGTCCCAGTCCGCCAGTCCGCCGCGGCCGTGCTCGTCGACGGTGAACCACTCCCGGACCTTGTTCAGCACTTCCTGCTGCAGGTGGGGCCTGCCCTGCGCGTCGCCGGCCTGCGTCCAGTTGCGCAGGAAGTCCACGCAGCGCTCGGAGGACAGCTGGAAGAAGTAATGCTCGCTGCTGCGCAGCTCGGGGGTTGCGCCGGACAGGGCCGAGTAGGGCTTGCGCAGCTCGGTCGGCCCGTAGACGGCGCCACAGACCTCGCAGGAATCCCCGTATTGATCGGGGCTGTCGCACTTCGGGCAATGCCCCTTGATGTAGCGGTCGGGCAGGAACATGCCCTTGACCGGGTCGTAGAACTGCTCGATCGACCGTTCGGCGATCAATCCCGCCTTGCGCAGGGCGCGGTAGATCTCCTGCGCCAGATGGTGGTTCTCCGGGGCGTCGGTGCTGTGCCAGTTGTCGAAGCGGATGTGGAATCCGTCGAGGTAGCGCGGGCGGCCGGCCGCGATGTCGGCAACGAACTCCTGCGGGGTCTTGCCCATCTTGTCGGCGGCGATCATGATCGGCGCGCCGTGCGCGTCGTCGGCGCAGACGAAGTGCACTTCGTGGCCGAGCATGCGCTGCAGGCGTACCCAGATGTCCGCCTGGATGTATTCCATCATGTGGCCGATGTGGAAGGCGCCGTTGGCGTAGGGCAGCGCGGTGGTGACGAACAGGCGCCGCTTGTTCGGCGACGGTTCGGCAGCGGGGGAGGACATCGGCGGCATCCTGGGGCGGTTGGCGTCGGCGGCACTTGCCGCGGGCGGCCGTGGATCGGAAGGCCAGCGGATCGGAATCCGGGCCGGGGCCGCGGCAGGCGCCGCGCGCCCGGCACCGGGCGCCGCGCGGGCCGCGAGGCCGACATTGTAGGCAGCTGGCGGCGGCGGCGCGGGCAGGCGGCGCTACTGCCGACTAGACTGAAGGGGCCTCGACGCGCCGCGCGCGCGCGGCATGCCGCCGATTCCCCTTTCCTGCACCACCCCCGGCCGACCCGCGTCGGCGCTACCGACCATGTCCAGCACTACGCCCACCCAGGAGCAGATCGAACAGGCCCTCGACAACGTCGCCGACCCCGGAAGCGGCCAGGGCCTGCGCGCCGCCCGCGTGCTGCGCAAGGTCGAGGTCGATGCCGAGCGCATTCGGCTGCAGCTGCAACTGGGCTATCCCGCACGCAGCCAGTGGGATGCGCTGCGCGCGGCGGCCTCCCAGGCGCTGGCCGGCCTGGCGCAAGGGCGCGCGATCGAGGTCGACCTCTCCATGCGCGTCCAGGCGCATGCGGTGCAGCGCGGCATGCGCACGCTCGACGGGGTGCGCAACGTAATCGCCGTGGCCTCGGGCAAGGGCGGCGTGGGCAAGAGCACCACGGCAGCCAACCTGGCGCTGGCGCTGGCCGCCGAAGGCGCACAGGTCGGGCTGCTCGATGCCGACATCTACGGCCCCTCGCAGCAGATGATGCTCGGCCTGCAGGGGCGTCCGCAGAGCAGCGACGGCAAGACCATGGAGCCGATGCGCAGCCATGGACTGCAGGTGATGTCCATCGGCGTACTGATGGATGCCGACACGCCGATGATCTGGCGCGGCCCGATGGCCACGCAGGCGCTGGAGCAGCTGCTGCACCAGACCCAGTGGCAGGATCTGGATTACCTGATCGTCGACATGCCTCCGGGAACCGGCGACATTCAGCTCACCCTCAGTCAGCGCGTCCCGTTGACCGGCGCGGTGATCGTGACCACCCCGCAGGACATCGCGCTGCTCGACGCCCGCAAGGGCCTGCGCATGTTCGAGAAGGTGCAGGTGCCCGTGTTGGGAATCGTCGAGAACATGTCCACCCACCGCTGTTCCCGGTGCGGGCATGTCGAACCGATCTTCGGCAGCGGAGGCGGGCAGCGCATGGCCGAGGACTTCGACGTGCAGTTGCTGGGGTCTCTGCCGCTGGATCTGCGCATCCGCGAGCAGGCCGACGGCGGCAACCCCAGCGTGGTGGCCGATCCCGAGGGCGACGCGGCGCGCGAATACCTGAGCATCGCGCGCCGCCTCGGCGCCGCGGTGGCGCAGCGCGCGCGCGACTACTCGGCACGCTTTCCCAGCATCAAGGTTGCCGATACCTGAGCCCGGCAGCGCTGCGATGCCCCGGTTGCCAGCGTGGGCCGGGGCGGCCGTACTGTTCAAGTGCGGCGACAGGGGTTATCCTTCGTGCTGGAACGAAACGAACGATCGTTCGTTTTATTTTCGGGCCGCCAACGGGCCCGGATACGCGAGGATCCGCCGATGGACCGTCCCTGGCTTGCCCATTACCCTGCGGGGGTGCCCGCCGAAATCGACCCCGACGCCTGCCCTTCGCTGCCCGAGCTTCTGCGGCGCAGCTTCGCGCGCTACGCCGAGCGCCCGGCCTTCGCGTTCATGGGCCGACGCACGACCTACGCGCAATGGGATCGCGATTCGGCAGCGCTGGCGGCCTGGCTGCAGCAGCAGGGGCTGCGTCCCGGCGAGCGCATCGCGCTGATGATGCCCAATGTGCCGCAGTACCCGATCGCCGCGGCCGCTGCGCTGCGCGCCGGGCTGGTGGTGGTCAACGTGAACCCGCTCTACACGCCGCGCGAACTCGAACATCAGCTGCGCGACAGCGGTGCCAGCGCGATCGTGCTGCTGGAGAATTTCGCCGCCACGCTGGAGCAGGTGAGCGAGCGCGGCGCGCTGCGCGTGGTGCTGATCAGCGGGCTGGCCGACATGCTGGGGGCTGTGCGCCGCCCGCTGGTGCATTTCGTCGTGCGGCGTGTGCGGCACCTGGTGCGCGCCTTCTCGCTGCCCGGGCATCGGCGCTTCCTCGACGCGCTGCGCGAGGGGCGGGGGCTGGCGCTGCGCGAGGCCGAGCCGCAGTCGGAGGAGGTCGCGCTGCTGCAGTACACGGGGGGCACGACCGGGGTGTCCAAGGGCGCCGCCCTGAGCCACCGCAACCTGGTCGCCAACGTGCTGCAGAGCTCGGCCTGGAACCAGCCCGCGCTGCGCAAGCACCCGATGCCGGGAACGATCAACATCGTCTGCGCCTTGCCGCTGTACCACATCTTCGCCTTCACGGTGGTGATGATGCTGTCGGCCTTCGAGGGCAACATGATCATCCTGGTCGCGAACCCGCGCGACCTGAAGGGCACCATCGCGGAGCTGTCGCGCTACGAACTGCATGTGTTCCCCGCCGTCAACACCTTGTACAACGCCCTGCTGCACCACCCCGATTTCTCCCGCCTGAACATTTCCGGGCTGCGGGTATCCCTCGGCGGAGGCATGGCGGTGCAGGAAGAGGTGGCGCGGCAATGGCTGCAACGCACCGGCTGCCCGATCAGCGAGGGCTATGGCCTGTCGGAGACCTCGCCTTCGGTGTGCTGCAACCCGACCGACACCGACCACTTCTCGGGTTCCATCGGCATGCCCCTGCCTTCGACGGAGCTCATCGTTCTCGACGAGCAGGGCCAGCCGCTGCCGAACGGGCAGGTCGGCGAGCTCGCGGTGCGCGGGCCGCAGGTGATGCGGGGCTACTGGAATCGCGAGCAGGAGACGCGGCAGGTGTTCACCGACGACGGATTCTTCCGCACCGGCGACCTCGGGGTGATCGACGCCCAGGGCTATGTGCGCATCGTCGACCGCAAGAAGGACATGATCCTGGTGTCGGGCTTCAACGTCTATCCGAACGAGATCGAGGACGTCGCGGTGTCCCATCCCGGTGTGCTGGAGGCCGCCGCGGTGGGGGTTCCGGATGCCGACAGCGGCGAGGCCGTGCTCTTGTTCGTCGTGCGCAGCGACCCCGCGCTGGACGCGGCCACGCTGCGTGCCTATCTGGCCGAACGGCTGACCGGCTACAAGCGCCCGCGGCGCATCGAGTTCCGCGACGAACTGCCGAAGACGCCGGTCGGCAAGATCCTGCGGCGAACGCTGCGTGAGCAGGTGCTGCAGTCCGGCACCGACGCGACCGCAGGCCCGTGAGCGCACGCTCGTGAGCGCACAGGGCGACGCCGGGTCGCGCGTTCCGGGGCGAGCCTATGTCGTCGGCGGCGCCGTGCGCGACGCCCTGCTCGGGCGGCCGGTGCACGACCGCGACTGGGTGGTCGTCGGCGCCAGCGCGCAGCAGATGCTCGATGCCGGCTTTCGCCCCGTCGGGCGCGACTTCCCGGTGTTCCTGCACCCGCGCAGCGGGGCCGAGTACGCGCTGGCGCGCACCGAGCGCAAGACGGCGGCCGGCTACCGTGGTTTCGCGGTGCATGCGGATCCTTCGGTGCGTCTGGAGGACGATCTGCAGCGACGCGACCTGACGATCAATGCCATGGCGCAGGACGAGCAGGGGCGCATCATCGATCCCTGGGGCGGGCAGCGCGACCTGCAGCTGCGCGTGCTGCGCCATGTCGGGCCGGCCTTCGTCGAGGATCCGGTGCGCATCCTGCGCGTGGCGCGCTTTGCCGCGCGCCTGCCCGACTTCCACGTCCACGCTGACACCCTGGGGCTGATGCGGCAGATGGTCGCCGACGGGGAGGTCGATGCCCTGGTCGCCGAGCGCGTGTGGCAGGAGCTTGCGCGCGGCCTGATGGAGCCGGCGCCACGGCGCCTGTTCGAGGTGTTGCGCGACTGCGGCGCGCTGGCACGCCTGCTGCCCGAGGTCGATGCCTTGTGGGGCGTGCCGCAGCCCGCCCATGCGCATCCGGAGGTCGATTGCGGGGAGCACCTGATGCTGGTGCTGCAGGCGGCGGCCGCCGAGGAGGCGCCGCTCGCGGTGCGTTGGGCCTGCCTGATGCACGATCTGGGCAAGGCGACGACCCCACGCGGCGAATGGCCCCGGCACCCCGGGCACGAGGCCCGCGGCGTGGCGCTGGCCGCCGGCATCGCCGCGCGCCTGCGGGTGGCCGGCGATTGCGCCGAACTGGCCGCGCTGGCCGCGGCCGAACATGACCATGTGCACCGCAGCGGGGACTGCGCCGCCGACGAGGTGCTGGCTCTGCTGCAGCGTTGCGACGCGCTGCGCCGGCCGCAGCGCTTCGAGCAGTTGCTGCAGGCCTGTCGCGCCGACCATCTGGGGCGCGGCGGCGACTTCGCGCGCAAGCCCTATCCCCAGGCGCAGCGGCTGCGCGCCGCGCTGCAGGCCGCGCTCGCGGTGGACGGCGGCGCGGTGGCTGCCGCGGCGGCGCGCAGCGGAGCCCGCGGTTCGGCCATCGGCGCCGCGGTGACGCAGGCGCGCAGCGCGCGCGTGCGGCAGGCGCTGCAGGCCCTCGATCGCTGAAGGCGCCGACGGGCATTCAGCCCGCGGGGGCCTCGGCGAGGGCCAGCTGCAGGAAGTTGCGCAACACGGGGGAGTCGTCGTCGCGTCGCCAGCACAGCACGATATCGCTGCTGGCCTGCGCGTCCGAGAGCGGGACATGGCGCACGAAGGGGACGCTGGCGCGCTGCATCGATTCGGTCACCAGGCCGAGGCCGATGCCGGCCGACACCAGGCTGATCAACGTGGGCATTTCATGCACGTCCTGCACCACCTGCGGACTGACTCCGGCCTGCAGGCACAGCTGCAGAATATGCTCGCGCAGCCCGGAGCCGAACTCCACGCTGTAGAGGATGAAGGGCTGTTCGCGCAGTTCGGCCAGCGCCAGCGCCGGCCGCCGCGCCAGCGCGTGTTCGCTGTGCAGCGCCACGTACAGGCGTTCGCGCTGCAGCACCCGGGTGCACAGCGCCGCCGCAGCCAGGTCGCGCGGCGGCCGCAGGAATCCCACGTCGAGTCCATGATCCAGGATCTGGCGCAGCTGTTCACTCGAGGACTGCTCGCGCAATTGCAGCCGCACCTGCGGCCAGGCCTGGCGGAAGCCGCGCAGCAGCCTGGGCAGCAGCTCGGAAAAGGGCATCGATCCGGCGAAACCGATCGACAGCTGACCGCTTTCCCCGCGCCCGGCGCGTTGCGCGATCTCGACCGCCCGCGCCGCCTGCTCCAGCACCGCCCGCGCCTGCGGCAGCAGGGCCTGCCCGGCGGCGCTGAGGCGCACGCCGCCGCGCCCGCGCAGGAACAGCACCACGCCCAGTTTGCGCTCCAGTGCGGCGATGCGCTGCGAAAGCGGTGGCTGCGAAATATGCAGCCGCTGCGCCGCGCGCGAAAAATGCCGCTCTTCGGCGACCGCCAGAAAGGCACGCAGATCCTGCAAGTCCATATCAAAATCATATAGGAATAGACAAAAAATCGATTTCACATATCAAAGCGTCAGAACTAGGCTGGGCGTTGAGACGGTGCGCCACAGCCCGCGCACCCCTGCCCCCTGAGCCCCTCCGCATGTCTTCCCCTTCGATCACTGGTCTGGCCGCGCCGCGGCTGGCGCAGCCGAGCTGGCGCGCGCGCGTCGCGGTGGTGGCCGCCGGCATGAGCGCGTTTTTCACCATGTACGTGACCCAGGGCCTGCTGCCCTCGTTGCGCAGCGTGTTCCATGCGGGCGTCGCCGAGCTCAGCCTGACGCTGACCTTCACCACCCTGGCGGTGGCGGTGGCCGCGCCGTTCTCGGGCAGCGTGTCGGACAGCTTCGGCCGCCGGCGGGTGCTGCTGTGCTCGATTGCGGCGCTGGCGGCCACCACCCTGCTCGCCGCCAGCGCGCAGTCGCTGCACGCACTGCTGTTCTGGAGGCTGCTCGAAGGCTTGTGCATCCCCGGGATCTTCACCAGCACCGTGGCCTACATCGGCGAGGAGTGGCCGGCCGGCGAGGTGCCTGCGGTCACCGCGCTGTACATCGCCGGTTCGGTGGGCGGGGGCTTCCTGGGCCGCTTCATCGCTGGCCTGGCCACCGCGCGCTGGGACTGGCAGGCCGCCTTCGTCGTGCTCGGGCTGATCAACGTCGCCTTCGTGCCCCTGATCGCCGCCTGGCTGCCGCGCTCGTCGCGCTTTCGGGCCAGCACCGGGCTGCGCGCGTCGATGGTCGACCTGCCGCAGCACCTGCGCAACCCGCTGCTGCTGGCGACCTACGCGATCGGCTTCGGCATCCTGTTCTCGCAGGTCTGCACCTTCACCTACGCCAGCTTTCATCTCGCCGACGCACCCTACGATCTCGACCTGCGCCAGATCAGCCTGCTGTTCACCGTCTATCTGCTGGGCATGCTGATCACGCCGCTGGCCGGCCGCCTGGCCTGGCGCTTCGGCCAGCGCCAGGTGTTCGCCTTCGGCGTGGCCGCCTCCGCGCTGGGCATGCTGCTGACCCTGCTGCCCAGCCTGGGGCTGATCGTGCTCGGACTGACCCTGAGTTCCAGCGGGGTGTTCATCGCGCAGAGCATGGCGACCTCGCAGGTTCCGGTGTTCGCGCGCCAGGCCCGCTCCAGCGCGGTCGGGCTGTACGTGATGTGCTACTACCTCGGCGGCAGCCTGGGCGCCTTTGCGCCCAGCGCAGTGTGGGCGCGCGCCGGATGGCCCGGCTGTGTCGCGGTGGTGCTGCTGGTGCAGGTGCTGATTGCCGCCATCGCGCTGCGCGTCTGGCCGGCGCGCGCATCAACGCAGCAGGTGGTCGAACAGCCACAGCGCCAGCCAGAGCAGGCTTAGCGAGCCCAGTGGCAGCAGCCAGTTCCTGCCGAACATCCGCCAACGCAGGTCGAGGGGCATGCGCCCGAAGCCGAAGCGGCTCAGCCAGGGCAGCAGCAGGGTGAGGACGATGCTGCCCAGCAGCCAGCCCAGGGGGTTCAAGGCGTGGCCTCAATCCAGCGCCGCGCAGCGGTCGCCGTCGCCGACCAGCGAGGCCCCGCAGGACAGACCGCGGCCAAGGGCGATGACCTTGAACAATTCGCCCATTTCATGTTCGCCCAGCAATTTCTGGACCCCCGCGCACAGACGCGCAGCCTCGCTGCCGCCGCCGGCGATGCGCGGCGCGAGGATGTCGAGCAGTCCCCAGTTGAGCAGTGCGCGCGCCTGGCTGGCATAGCCCAGGACGTGCAGGCCGCCGTTGCCCGCTGCGGCGGCCACCGCGCTGAAGTCGACATGGGCGGTGATGTCCGACAGACCGGGCTGCCACAGTGGCTGGTCGTGCACGCGGTGCCCGCGGTGGCAGCGCAGGGTACCGGCACTGCGCTGCGGGTGGTCGTATTCGCGTGCCGGAAAGCCGTAGTCGAACAGCAGCGCGACCCCGCGACCCAGGTGGTCGGCGAGGGTGCCGATCCAGGCCTGCGCTGCCTGGTGCCACTCGGTCACGCTGCCCGGCGGCAGGCACTGCAGCGTCGGGCGCAGGCGCGTGCCGACGGGCAGTGCGCGCAGGCCCCAGTCCAGCGCGCCGTCGCCGGCGGCCACCACCCCGCGCTCCATCCAGCCTTCATCCTCGCGCTGCAGCAGGCGCACCGGCATGGCGTCGAGCACCTCGTTGCCCAGCACCAGCGCGTCGAAGCGCTCGGGCAGGTGATCCCACCACACCACGCGGCGGGCGAGATCGGCCGGCAGTGCGGCCACCGCCTGCTGCTGGCGCTGGCGCATCGCTGCCGAGACCTCGACGATGACGTATTGCCGCGGCAGCCAGGAGGCGTCGGCGGCCAGTTCGTGCAGCAGGTCGCAGGCCAGGCGCGCGCTGCCGGCGCCGAATTCGACGATGTCGTGCAATGCCTCGGCCTGCCCGATGCGCGCCAGCAGCCGCGCCAGCGTGGCGGCGAACAACGGCGAGAGTTCGGGCGCGGTGATGAAGTCGCTGTGCCCGCCCCAGGCGCCGAGCACTCCGGGTTGCGCGGCGTAGTAGCCCAGCCCGGGCTCGTACAGCGCTAGCTGCATGTAGCGGTCGAATCCGATCCAGCCGCCGTGGGCTGCGATATCCCGCAGGATGTGCTGTTGCAGGCGCTGCGCGCGCGCGAGCTGCCCGGCATCGGGCGCGGGCAGCCCCGCGGGCGCTAGACTGGTCGTTTGCTCCATCGCCGCGATTGTAGTTTTCAGCCTCCGATGACCGAAGCCCGAGTGCCCGCAGACGCCGCAGCATCCACGCCGCGGCCGGAGCTTGCGTCGACCGGCGCGAGGCGACCGGTCGTGCTGGTGACCGGCGCGGCGCGGCGCATCGGGCGGGCCATCGCCTGGTGTCTGGCCGAAGCCGGCTGGGATGTGGCCGTGCATTACCGAGGCTCGGCGGCCGACGCGCAGCGTGTGTGCGAGGAGTTGCGGGCGCGGGGTGCGCGGGCCGCCGCCTTCGCCGCCGACCTCGCCGACGAGGCCCAGGTGCGCGCGCTGCCGGCACAGGTGCTGCAGACCTTCGGCGCGCTCGACGCGCTGGTCAACAACGCCTCGCTGTTCGCCTACGACACGATCCACGAGCTGTCGGTCGAGCAGGCCCTGTTGCACTACCGCATCAACACCCTGGCCCCGGTGCTGCTGGCACAGGCCCTGCACAGCCACCTGCGGGCACGCGGCGCGCGCGGCTGCGTGGTCAACCTGCTCGACCAGAAGCTGTGGAATCCGAACCCGGATCATTTTTCCTACACCCTGAGCAAGGCCGCTCTGCGGCATGCCGCAACCCTGCTGGCACAGGCCTGCGCGCCTGAGTTGCGCGTGGTGTCGGTGGCGCCAGGCATGACCCTGGGCAGCGCGCTGATCGACGACAGCCGGCTGCAGGCGCTGCAGCAATCCGGCCCGCTGGGCCATGGCCCCACGGCCTCCGATGTGGCCGACGCCGTGCTGTTCGCCCTGCGCAACGGCGCGCTCAGCGGTTGCGAACTGCTGGTCGATGCCGGCCAGCACCTGCAGCCGCGCGGGCGCGATTTCGCTTTCGACTGAGCCGACGACCATGCGCACCATCCTGCTCGAGCGCCTGCGGGTGCAGGCCAGCGTCGGCATCCTGGAACACGAGCTGCGCGCACGCCAGCAGCTGCTGGTTTCGGTGGTCGCCGAGCTGCCGCAGGCCCCGGCGATGCCCGCCGCCGACGAGGTGGAACAGGTGCTGGACTACCGCCTGCTGCGCGCCATCGCGCTGGAGGAGGTCGGGCGCGGCCATGTGAACATGCTGGAGACACTGGCCGGGCGCATCGCCGCGCGCGTGCTCGGGCTGGACGGCGTGCAGCAGGTCCGGGTGCGGGTGGACAAGCCCAACATCTTTCCCGATTGCGACGGCGTGGGCATCGAGGTCGTGCAGCGCAGCCCCCGTGCCTGAAGGAGCCTGGATCGTGGATCCGAGACGACAGCAGCACGAAATCAACAAGTTGTCCAAGCGGCTGCATCGCCAGGTCGGGCAGGCGATCGGCGATTTCGGCATGATCGAGCCGGGCGATCGGGTGATGGTGTGCATGTCGGGCGGCAAGGACAGCCATGCCTTGCTGGACATCCTGCTCAGCCTGCGCGAGCGCGCCCCGGTGGACTTCGAACTGGTGGCCGTCAATCTCGACCAGAAGCAGCCGGGCTTCCCTGCGCAGGTGCTGCCCGACTATCTGCGCGGCCGCGGCGTGCCCTTCCACATCGAGGAGCAGGACACCTACTCGGTGGTGCAGCGCGTGCTCTCCGAGGGGCAGACGCTGTGCAGTCTGTGCTCGCGCCTGAGGCGCGGCATTCTCTACCGCGTCGCCGGGGAACTCGGGGCGACCAAGATCGCCCTCGGCCACCACCGCGACGACATCCTGCAGACCTTCCTGCTCAACCTGTTCTTCGGCGGCAGGCTCAAGGCCATGCCGCCCAAGCTGCTCAGCGACGACCGCAGGCATGTGGTAATCCGCCCGCTGGCCTATGTGCGGGAGGCCGATCTCGAACGCTGGGCGGCGCACCGCGGCTTTCCGATCATCCCCTGCAACCTCTGCGGCAGTCAGGAGCAACTGCAGCGCAAGCAGGTCGCCGCGCTGCTGCGCGACTGGGAGAGCCGATTTCCCGGGCGCCTGGAGTCGATGTTCGGCGCGCTGGGCCAGATCGTCCCCTCGCACCTGCTGGATCGCGATGCCTTCGGCTTTGCTCAGTTGCGCGTGGGCTCGCCATTCGACGGCGAAGGCGACATCGCCTTCGACAGCCCATCCTGCACCGTGGACGCCGGCGGGGAGCAACCGCTGCGCTGGCACGCCGGCTGATCGGCCGCAACACGCGCGCGCGCGGTTGGGGGTACAGTAACGATCGGGCGGCCGAGCATCGCCCCATAGAGGCGAGTCTGCGGATCGGCGGAAGGATCATGGCGATGAACCGAGTCGGAATGCGGTGGCATGGCGAATCCGGGTGGGCTGCGCGCCTCGCGCTGCGCGTGCTGGCCGCCTCCTGGGCATTGGCGCTGCTCGGTGGCTGCGCATCGCTGAACGTCAGCGCCTACAACGTCGACACCCCGCATGCGGCGCCGCAGTCGCTGCTCGGTGCCCGCGTGCAGCTGCAGTCCGCGCCGGGCAATGCGCAGGGCCCGCAGGCGCAGGCGCTGCAGGATGCGGTGCTCGACGCGATGACCCGCGCCGGCATGGTGCCCCTGCTCGGCAAGCCGGCGCCGTACAGCGCGCGCTACGCCTTCCACGTCTACCTCGATTTCGAGGCCAGCTTCCCCAGCGCCTGGCCTCCCCCGGGCGCTCCACTGCTGCTGCCCGACGGCAACTGGATCTACAGCGGCTATCCGGTGTATCCGCCGTGGTGGAGCGTCTGGTCCTGGCCGCCGCCGTGGTACGAGCGCGTGTTCGACATCGAGGTTCGCGATACCGCCAGTGGCGCGCTGGTCTGGCGCAGCAGTTCGATGATCGGCGGCTACGATCAGCGCCTGCAACCCGTCGCGCGCGACCTGGTCGAGGCCGCCTTCGACGGTTTTCCCAAGCAAAGCGGCAGGCGCCGGGTGCGCCTGCCGGCCGAGGCGCCCAAGGCGTCCACGGCGCACTGACCACCGCTGAAGTTCGGCGCCCGCGGCCTCTATAATCGGCATGCTTCTTGCAGGTCTGCGGGTTGCCTGCGCGCCGGCGGCGACGCTTGCCGGCCGGCGCGCGTGACCTTGAAGCCTGCGCGATTCCCCACCATCTACGATTCTGAGGCGCTCGCGACCTGGTCGCGGAGCGGGTTTTCGATTCGGGAGTTCGACATGCCCATCTATTCGTACCGTTGCGCGTCCTGCGGCCACAGCCTGGAGGCCTTGCAGAAGGTGTCCGATGCGCCGTTGCGCGACTGCCCGGCGTGCGGCGCCACCGAACTGCGCAAGCAGCTGACCGCGGCCGGATTCCAGCTCAAGGGTTCGGGCTGGTATGCGACCGATTTCAAGGGGGCTGCGGCCAGCGCGCCGGCCGCCAAGCCGGAGCCGCAGGCGAGCGCGGCCGCCACGGCACCCTGCGGCGCTTCCTGCGCCTGCCATTGAAGCCGGATCGGCCGGGTTGCCACGCGGGCGCGCCGCCGACCGTCCCGGCTCGTCTTGATTCCCGCCGCATGCAGGCCTGTCCGGGCCCGCACGCCGGGGTGCACCAGAGCAAGCGATGCGCCTGAAAAACCTGTTCGTCGCCGGGCTGCTGGTCTGGCTGCCGCTGACCATCACGGTCTGGGTGCTGTGGCAGTTGCTGTCGGTGTTCGACGGCATCTTTCGCGCCCTGGTGGGCGCGGTGGGCGCCGTCGTGCCTTCGCTGCAGCCGGCGCTCGATCACCTGGCGCGCTTTCCGGGGCTCGGGGTCGCGGTGGTGCTGGCGGCCATCCTGCTCACCGGGCTGCTGGTGGCGAACATCGTCGGGCAGTGGTGGCTGCGGCAGTGGGACGCGGTGATCGCCCGGATCCCCATCGTCAAGAGCATCTACAGCAGCGTCAAGCAGGTTTCCGACACCCTGTTCTCCAGCAATGGCAACGCCTTCCGGCAGGCGGTCATGGTGCGATACCCCCATGCCGGAAGCTGGACCATCGGCTTCGTCACCGGTGCGCCGGGCGGCGAGGTGGCGAGCCGGCTGGACGGCGACTACATCAGCGTGTACGTGCCCACCACCCCCAACCCCACGTCGGGATTCTTCCTGATGTTTCCGCGCAGCGAGGTCGTCGAGCTGGCGATGAGCGTCGACGAAGCGCTCAAATACGTCATTTCGATGGGAGTTGTCGTTCCGGTGCAGCACCTCGCGCCGGGCGCGCTCCCGCGCTGAGCGCGTGGGCGACCGGCCGCGGGCCGGCGCCGCCTTCCTGCGCAACCTCCTTCCCTTCCCACGTTCCACGTCGTTCCGTTCCATGACCACCCTCCGCAGCCATACCCTGGGCGCCGTCACCGAAGCCCTGCTTGGACAAACCGTCAGCCTGTGCGGCTGGGTGCAGCGACGCCGCGACCATGGCGGGGTGCTGTTCATCGACCTGCGCGACCGGGAGGGGGTGGTGCAGGTGGTCTGCGATCCCGATCGCGCCGAGACCTTCGCCGCCGCCGAGGGTGTGCGCAACGAGTACTGCGTGCAGGTGCGCGGGCTGGTGCGCCCGCGGCCGGCGGGCACCGAGAACCCGGCGCTGGTCTCCGGCCGGGTCGAGGTGCTGTGCCACGAGCTGCAGGTGCTCAACGCCTCCGCGGCGCTGCCGTTCCAGCTCGACGACGACAACCTCTCGGAAACCACCCGGCTGACGCACCGCGTGCTCGACCTGCGGCGCCCGCAGATGCAGCACAACCTGCGGCTGCGCTACCAGGTGGCGATGGCCGTGCGCCGCTACCTCGACGAGCAGGGCTTCCTCGACATCGAAACCCCGATGCTGACCCGCAGCACTCCGGAAGGCGCGCGCGACTACCTGGTGCCCAGCCGGGTGCATCCCGGGCAGTTCTTCGCGCTGCCGCAATCGCCGCAACTGTTCAAGCAGATGCTGATGGTGTCGGGCTTCGACCGCTACTACCAGATCACCAAGTGCTTCCGCGACGAGGATCTGCGCGCCGACCGCCAGCCCGAATTCACCCAGATCGACTGCGAGACATCCTTTCTCGACGAGACGGAAATCCGTGCGCTGTTCGAGCCGATGATCCGCCAGACCTTCTCCGGCGTCCTGGGGGTCGAGTTGCCGGCGCCGTTCCCGGTGATGCTGCACGCCGAGGCCATGGCGCGCTTCGGTTCCGACAAGCCTGATCTGCGGGTCAAGCTGGAGTTCACCGAGCTCACCGACCTGATGCGCGAGGTCGAATTCAAGGTGTTCAGCGCCGCGGCCGCGCTGCCCGACGGCCGCGTGGTGGCCATGCGCATCCCCGGGGGCGGCCGCATTGCCCGCAGCGAGATCGATGCCTATACCGATTTCGTCAGGATCTTCGGCGCCAAGGGCCTGGCGTGGATCAAGGTCAACGAGGCCGCGCGCGGCCGCGACGGCCTGCAATCGCCGATTGTGAAGAACCTGCACGATGCCGCACTGGCCGAGATGCTGCGGCGCAGCGGGGCGCAGGACGGCGACCTGCTCCTGTTCGGAGCCGACCGCGCCAAGGTGGTGCACGCCGCGCTGGGAGCGTTGCGGGTGAAGATCGGCCACAGTGCCTTCGGGCGCGAGCAGGGCCTGTTCGAGGATGCCTGGAAGCCCCTGTGGGTGGTCGATTTCCCGATGTTCGAGTTTGACGACGACGAACAACGTTGGGTGGCCTGCCACCACCCCTTCACGGCGCCCAAAGACGAGCATGTGGACTACCTGGGCAGCGACCCCGGGCGCTGCCTGGCCAAGGCCTACGACATGGTGCTCAACGGTTGGGAGATCGGCGGTGGCTCGGTGCGCATCCACCGCGCCGACATGCAGCGCAAGGTGTTCACGGCGCTGGGCATTGGCGAGGAGGAGGCGCGCGCCAAGTTCGGATTCCTGCTCGACGCCCTGCAGTATGGTGCTCCCCCGCATGGCGGCATCGCCTTCGGGCTCGACCGCATCGTCACCATGATGACCGGAGCCACCAGCATCCGCGACGTCATCGCCTTTCCGAAGACCCAGCGCGCGCAGTGCCTGCTCACCGAGGCCCCCGGGGCGGTCGACGAGCGCCAGCTGCGCGAATTGCATATCCGCCTGCGCCAGGATCAGGGCGCCTGAATCCGGCTGCGAGTCATCCCATGCCACGCATCGACGATCCCCTGCACGACAGCGAGGCCGGCCGGGCCGAGGCCACGCTGGATACCACCCGCATCGACGATACCCGCATCGCAGCGGTGCGCGCTCTGGTCGCGCCGGCCGTGCTGCTCGAGGAGCTGCCGGTCACTCCGGCGGTGGAGCAGGTCGTCGAGACGGCGCGCGCCGACATCGCGCGCCTGCTGCGCGGCGACGACGACCGCCTGCTGGCCGTCGTCGGACCCTGCTCGATCCACGACGCGCATCAGGCCCTGCAGTACGCGCAGCTGCTGCAGCAGGCACGCGCCGAGCTGGACGACGCGCTGCTGCTGGTGATGCGGGTGTATTTCGAGAAACCCCGCACCACCGTCGGATGGAAGGGCTTCATCAACGACCCGCGGCTCGACGGCAGCTTCCGCATCAACGAGGGGCTGCGGCGGGCGCGTGAACTGCTGCTGCAGATCGGCGCCATGGGCATGGCCGCGGGCACCGAGTTCCTCGACCTGCTGTCGCCGCAGTACTTCAGCGATCTCATCGCATGGGGCGCCATCGGCGCCCGCACCACGGAAAGCCAGAGCCATCGCCAGCTGGCCTCGGGCTTGTCCTGCCCGGTGGGATTCAAGAACGGAACCGATGGCGGCGTGCAGGTGGCCGCCGACGCGGTGGTGGCCGCGGCGGCCCCGCATGCCTTCATGGGCATGACCAAGATGGGGGTGGCGGCGATTTTCGAGACCCGCGGCAACAGCGACTGCCATGTCATCCTGCGCGGCGGCCGCGCACCCAACTACGATGCCCAGGCGGTCGACGCGGCCTGCCAGGTGCTGCAGCGCTGCGGTTTGCGCGAGCAGGTGATGATCGATTGCTCGCACGCCAACTCGGCCAAGCAGCCACGGCGGCAGATCGAGGTGGCGGACGACATCGGCGCGCGCATCGCGGCCGGCGACCGTCGCATCGTCGGCGTGATGGTGGAAAGCCACCTGCACGAGGGGCGCCAGGATCTGCGCCCCGGACAGGCGCTGCGCGATGGGGTCTCGATCACCGATGCCTGCCTGGGCTGGCCCGACACCCTGCCGTTGCTGCACGATCTGGCGCGCGCGGTACGCGCGCGCCGCGCCGCGGCCGGAGCGCCGGGATGAACCAGCCGGGCGCCGCGCAGCATCCGCGGGCGCCGAAGGTGCCGGTCTCGGTGCTGGTGGTGATCCACGACCCCGCGCTCAACGTGCTGCTGATCGAGCGCGCCGCGCAGCCGGGCTTCTGGCAGAGCGTCACCGGCAGCCTGGATGCGCTCGACGAGCCCGTGCAGGCCGCGGCGCTGCGAGAAGTGGCCGAGGAGACCGGAATCCGCGCCGCGGCCACGGCCCTGCGCGACTGGCGCCTGAGCAATGTCTACGACATCTACCCCATCTGGCGTCATCGCTACGCCCCGGGCGTGTGGAAGAACGAGGAACATGTGTTCAGCCTGCAGGTGGCCGCCGGCACCCCGGTGCAGCTGAGCCCGCGCGAGCACAGGGCCTGGATGTGGCTGCCCTGGCGCGAGGCGGCGCACCGCTGCTTCTCGGCCTCGAACGCGCTGGCCATCGAGCAGCTGCCCCGGCGCCTGCGCGATCCCTGGGGTTCGGCGTGAACCTCGGCGCGGACGCCGCGCTGGCGCAGGTCGCGCAGCGCATGGCGCAGGGCCCGGCGGGGCAGGCGGCATGGCCGCGGCGCCTGCGCGTGGCCTCGTACAACATCCACAAGGGCGTACTGGGCATGGGCCCGGCCAAGAGGCTGCGCATCCATGCCCTGCAGGAAGGCCTGCGGATGCTGCAGCCGGATCTGGTGCTGCTGCAGGAAGTGCAGTTCGAGCACAGGCGCCACGCGATGCGCCTGAGCGGCTGGCCGCAACAGCCGCAGCATGAGCTGCTCGGGCAGGGGCTGGGCATGTTCGCCGCCTACCACACGAATGCCCGCACCCGGCACGGCGAGCATGGCAACGCGCTGCTGTCGCGCTTTCCGGTGCTGGGGTGGAGCCACCAGGACGTGTCGGATCACCGCTTCGAGCAGCGAGGCCTGCTGCACGTTCGCCTCGGGCTTCCCTGCGCGCCCGGGCAGGCGCCCGCAGTGCTGCATTGCATCGTCGTGCACTTCGGATTGTTCAGCGGCGGACGCAGGCGCCAGGCCGAACGCCTGGCCGACTATCTGCGCAGTTCGGTGCCCCGCGACGAGGCCCTGATCGTCGGCGGGGACTTCAACGATTGGCGCGGCGAACTTGGCGCGGAACTGGCCGTGCTCGGCCTGCTCGACGTCTCCGCCCGCGCGGCGCCGACGGTCGATTCGCGTCGCCCGCGCTGGCACCATCGCATGCGCACCTTTCCCGCGCTGTTGCCGCTGATGCCCCTGGATCGCATCTACGCCCGGGGCTTTGTCGCGCACGCCGTCGGGCTGGGCTGGGGGGCCGGCTGGGCCCGGCTGTCCGACCATGCGCCGCTGCTGGTCGAGCTCAGCCCGCTGCCGCAGGCCGCGCCGGAGGTTCTCGGGCGCGCCGCGCGAGGGCCTGCCGGCGATGCCTAGAGAGCCGGCGCCCGGGCCGCGACGCCGGGCGCGCCACGGCAGCCTGCACGCCTGGTGGCGCCTGAACCTGCGGGCCTGGAAGCGCCAGTCCGGAGACGGCGAGCGGCCGCTGCGGCTGAGCTGGCGCGACGGCAACCAGGTCGAACTGCTGCCGCTGGGCGCGGCGCTGTTTCCCGCGCTTCGGCAGGCCTGGGATCAGGCGCGCAGCAGCATCTGGCTGGAAACCTACATCTTCCACGACGACGCCACCGGGCTCGAGCTGGCCGACACCCTGGTGCGGGCTGCGCAGCGCGGTGTGCAGGTGCGGGTGCTGGTCGACGGCCTGGGCTCCAACCGATCGATCCCCGCGCTCGAGCAGCGTTTCGCGCAGGCCGGCGTCGAATTCATGGTCTACCGGCCTTGGCGGCGTTGGATCGACCTGTTGCAGCGCGGGCACTGGCGCCGCCTGCATCGCAAGATGTGCGTGGTCGACGCCCAGGTGGCCTTCGTCGGGGGCATCAACCTGATCGACGACCATTTCGACATCCACCATGGCTGGAGCCGGCATCCGCGGCTGGACTACGCCGTGCGCGTGCGCGGCCCGGTGGTCGCGCAGGTGCTGCGCAGCATGCGCAGGCTGTGGCTGCGCACCGTGGCCACCGGCAGCGTGCAGCGCGGGCTGCGGCGTGCGCCGGGGCCGCAGCCCCTGGGCTCGCGCGCGCAGCGCCGCCGCTACCTGCAGGAGTTGCGCGCCGCCGGCATGCTGCCTGGGCGGCGCGACACGCAGGCGCGACCCGCCGTGTCCATCGTCGATGCGGGCGAGCACGCGCAGCGTGCCGCGCTGGTACTGCGTGACAACCTGCTGCGCCGGCGGGCGATCGAGCATTGCTACATCGAGGCCATCGACGGTGCGCGCGAATCGGTGCTGCTGGCATGCCCCTATTTCTATCCCGGGCAGGTCTTTCGCGACAGCCTGAAGGCCGCGGCGCTGCGCGGGGTCGCCGTCGACCTGCTGCTGCAGGGCCGCGCCGACTACCGCGCGGCGGCATGGGCGGCGCAGGCGCTGTACCGCGAACTCATCGACAGCGGCGTGCGCATCCACGAGTACCAGCGTGCGTTCCTGCACGGCAAGGTCGCGGTGGTCGACACGCAATGGGCGACGGTGGGCAGTTCGAACATCGATCCGCTGTCGCTGCTGGTCAACCGCGAGGCCAATCTGGTCGTGCGCGATGCGCGCTTCGCAGCCAGCCTCGCCGGGCACCTGCGGCAGCACATGTACTGGGCACTGCCGATCGACGCGCGCCGCATCCGCACGCGCGTGGCGTGGTGGATCCCGGCGCTGGTGGCTTTCGGGGCGCGGCTGTTCATCGCCCTCGTAGGCGGTACCGGCAGGTACTGAAGCGCGCTCGGCCGCCGCGGCGTGGCCGCCCGTTCATGACGGCAGGTTGTGGTCTTATGCGTAGATCATTGTTAGCCGCGGCGCAGAATTCAGTGACAATCGGGTACATGAATACGAACCTCGCTCTGCCGACCCCTGCAGGCCGGCGCTCCTGGCGCCGCGGCCTGGCCCTCGTCGCCGCCGTGGCGGCTCTCGCTCTGGGCCGCCAGGCGGCGGCCTCCGCGGCGCCCGCCGACATCGGGCCCTTGCTGCAGCCGGCGCAACTGCACGCCCTGCTGCTCGAGCATGTGCCCTTGCGCATCGTCGATCTGCGCGGCCCTTCGGCCTATGCCGCCGGCCACCTGCCGGGAGCCGTCGATGCTCCCTATGGATCCTGGCGCGGGCCGTCCTACAACCCGGGGCGCCTGCTCAGCGTGCAGGCCTTCACCCAGCGTGTGCGCAGCCTCGGCCTGCATGCCGCGGATCAGGTGGTGCTGGTGTCGGCCGGTGGCAACCCGACCGATTTCGGCGCCCCGGCGCGGGTGTTCTGGACGCTGCGCTGGCTGGGCATGTCGCGGCTGTCGATCCTCAATGGTGGCATGCAGGCGTGGCATGACGCCGGCTATGCGGATCTGCAGCGGAGCAACGTGGTCGTGGCACCGTCGCAGTTCCAGCCGCACCTGAACAACGCCCTGCTGGCCACCCGCGAGCAGGTGCTGCAGCAGGTGCGCGAACCCAGCGCCTCGGCCGTGCTGCTCGACGCTCGACCGAAGGCCTTCTGGCTCGGCAAGGTGAAGGCCCCGGCGGCGCGGGCTCCGGGCACCCTGCCCGGCGCGCTCGACTTCAGCAACATGCGCTGGTTCCCGCAGGGCGGTGGCGCCTTGCCGCCGCTGGCGGAGCTGCGCACCATCGCCCACGGCCTGCCGCCGCAGCAGGCGCAGGCGCAGCAGACCATCTCTTTCTGCAACACCGGCCACTGGGCGGCGACCAACTGGTTCGTGTTGTCGCAGATCCTGCATCAACCGGATGTCCGGCTCTACCCGGGTTCGATGGTCGACTGGTCGCGCCATGACGAGCCGATGTCCCATGTCCCCTCGCGCGCGCAGCAGCTGTGGAAGCAGCTGAGGCAGACCGTGCAGGCCCGCTGATGCGTTCCACGTTGCCCGCTTCCCCGCCTGCCGGATCGCCCGCCGCCACCGCGCCTTCCGCGGGCGTGAGCCTGCTGCTCGTGCTGCTGGCGCTGGCCGGTTTTGCGGCCACCACCTGGCTGGTCGGCTGGCGCCAGGGCCTGCTGTGGTGCATCGGGGTCGGCCTGGGCTTCGCGCTGGCCGCGGCAAGCTTCGGTTTCACGACCGGCTGGCGGGCGTGGATCACCGACCGCGACCCCACCGGGATGCTGGCGCAGTTCTTCGCGATCGCCGTGTGCATGGTGCTGAGCGTGCCGCTGCTGGCCAGCCACCCGGAACTGCAGGGCGCCGACGGCCCGCTGTCGTGGAGCCTGCTGGTCGGCTCCTTCGTCTTCGGCGCCTCGATGCAGGTGGCCGACGGCTGCGGCTCAGGCACCCTGTACAAGGCCGGTAGCGGGCACCCGGTCAGCATGGCCGTGCTGCCGGCCTTCGTGCTGGGAAGCTTCCTCGGTTCCCTGCAGCTGCCGGCCTGGTTGAGCCTGGGCGCGCTGCCCCCGGTGTCGCTGGTGCAGCGCTGGGGCGCGCCGACGACCCTGCTGGTGCAGCTGGGTGTTCTGGCGGCGCTTGCCGTGCTGCTCTGGCGCCTGCGCAATCCGCAAGCTCCCCGGCGCTGGCAAGGCCCGGCGGTATGGATCGGCGGCGCCGCGCTGGGCGTGCTCGGAGCCCTGAGCCTGGTGGTCAGCGGGCAGCCCTGGGGCATCGTCTACGGCCTTGGGCTGTGGGGCGCGAAGATCGCGCAGGCCCTCGGAGTGAACCTGTCGCACAACGCCTTCTACGGGCTGCCCATTCAGCAGGCCCAGCTGCACGCCAGCGTGCTGGCCGACAACACCAGCATCAGCGACCTGGGCATGTTGTTCGGCGCGCTGATCGCGGCCCAGCGCATGGGCCGGCTGTGCCCGCGGCTGCGACTGCCGCGGCGTGCGCTGCTGGCCTCGGTACTGGCCGGGGTGACCATGGGCTACAGCTCGCGCCTGGCCTTCGGCTGCAACGTGGGCGCCTATTTTTCGGGCATCGCCACCGGCTCGCTGCATGGCTGGGTGTGGTTCGGCTGCGCCTTTCTCGGTAGCCTGCTGGGCGTGCGCCTGCGCGCCCGCCTGGGCGTGGGCGCTGCGCGCGCCGCGGGGCCCGAAGCGGGTGGCGTGCCGGCAGCCGCGGCTGGGGTCGCTCGATGAAGGCGTCGGCGGAGCAGCGCGGCGCGGCGTCGCGCGCCGGCCTGTGCCAACGCGTGCGCGCGAGCTGGCGCGCCTGGTTGTTGTGGCTGGTGGTGTTGTTGCTGCTGGCGCTCGATTGGCGAGCCAGCGTCCCGCACCAGCGCTTCCAGGAACCGATGCCGCTGGCGCTGGGCCATGGCCCGGCGCCCGACGCCAGCCACTGTTCGGCGGCGCCGACGCGTTGAGCCCGGCGTTGGCGCTACAGTTGCGGCTTTGCCGCAGCCGCGCCGACGATGCTCGCCTACCGCCACGCCTTCCATGCCGGCAATCCGGCGGACATGCTCAAGCACATCGTGCTGGTGGCGGCCCTGCGCCTGCTGCTGGCCAAGCCGAAGGCGCTGAGCTACATCGACACCCATGCCGGCGCCGGCAGCTACGACCTGGGCGAGCGCATGAGCCAGCGCCTGGGCGAATACCACGACGGGGTAGGGCGCGCATGGCAGCGCGACGACGTGCGGCTGGGCCTGCAGGGGGAGCCGGGCGCGCTGCCCCCGGCGGTGCTCGACTACCTGCAGCTGCTGTTGCAGCGCAACCCCGACGGCGTGCTGCGGCAGCTTCCCGGCTCGCCACAACTGGCCGCCGGGCTGTTGCGCGCCGAGGATCCCATGCGCCTGTTCGAGATGCACCCGGCCGATGCGCGCAGCCTGCAGCGCGGGCTGGCGGGCAGGCCGCACACCAGCGTCATCCCCGGCGATGGTTTTGCCGGGCTCAAATCACTGCTGCCGCCGCCGTCGCGCCGCGCACTGGTGCTCATCGATCCCTCCTACGAATTGCGCACCGACTATGCGCGGCTGCTGGAAACGCTGCGTGAGGCCTTGCAGCGCTTCGCCACCGGCGTCTACCTGATCTGGTACCCTCAGCTGCAGACCCTGGAGTCGCGTGACCTGCCGCGGCGCCTGCGCGGGCTGGCGCCGGGATCGTGGCTGGATGCGCGCCTGCGCACCGCGCCGGCACGCGCCGATGGATTCGGCCTGCTCGGCAGCGGGATGTTCGTGATCCATCCGCCGTACGGCTTGCAGCCCTTGCTGCAGGCCGCCGGCCCCTGGCTGGCGCAGGCCCTCGGGCGCGACGGCGCGGGCCGCTTCGAGTTGCAGGCGCACGAGGCCTGAGCCGCCGCCGCGATGGCCCGCAAGCCGTCCCTGCCCTATCCCCGCTCGTTCCACGCGCTGTTGCTGGCCGCGTTCGCGCTGGTGATGCTGCCGCTGGTGCTCGGGCTGCTCTATACGGCCTATGCGCAGCAGCGCCTGGCGCAGCAGACGCGGCAGGCCATCGCAACCACGGTGGACGTCACGCGTGCCACCCGCCAACTGGCCGAGGATCTTTCGACCCTGCAGCGTGCCGCGGGTCAGTACTACGTGCTGCAGGATCCCCAGCTGCGCGTGGGCATGCGCGATGCCCATCAAGCCGTGCGCGCTGCGCTGCGTGCCTTGCGCGCCATGCCCTTCGACGCCGACCAGCGAGCCCGTCTGGCGCAGATCGACCGTCAGGAGAGCGCGCTGTTCGACGAACTGCGCGCTGGCGGACCCGCCGACCTGCCGCGTTTCGATTCCTTCGCGCCGCGTTTCGACGCGCTCGGGCGGAGCAGCGAGGCGCTGATCGCCGGCGGCAACGCCCTCGTCGACCAGCAGGTGCGGGTCTTGAGCAGGCGCTCGCGCAACCTGCGCGCGGTGCTGTTCGCGCAGGCAGCGGTGGCGTTGCTGCTGTCGCTGCTCATCGCGGCGCTGCTGTCGTGGTTGCTGACGCGCCCGGTGCGGCGCATCGAGCAGGCCATCCGGCTGCTCGGGGCGGGCGACCTGCAGCCCCAGCCGGCGCTGCGGGGACCGAGTGACCTGGTGCAGCTCGGCGAGCAGCTGGACTGGCTGCGCCGGCGCCTGCGCGAGACCGACGAACAGAAGCAGCGCTTCCTGCGCCATGTCTCCCACGAGCTGAAGACCCCGCTGGCCTCGCTGCGCGAGGGGGTGGAACTGCTGCTCGACGGCGTGGCCGGCCCGCTGGGCGGGCAGCAGCGCGAGATCGGCATGATCATGCGCGGCAATGCACGCGATCTGCAGCAGCGCATCGAGAACCTGATCGACTACAGCCGCGCGCAGCGGCGCCTCGACCCGCTGGTGTCGGCCGGGGTCGATGTGGCGGAACTGCTGCAATCGCTGGTGCGGCGCAACGAGCTCGGCTTGCGGGCCAAGCATCTGGTGGTCGACATCGACGGCTGCGCGGCCGCACTGCAGGCCGACCGGGGCAAGCTCGACACCTTGTTCGAGAACCTGCTGATCAACGCCATGCGCTTCAGCCCGGTGGCCGGGCGCATCCGCATCGCCTTGCTCGATGAGCCGCAGGCATTGACGGTGCGCATGGTCGATGACGGGCCGGGCGTGGCCGAGCAGGATCGCGAGCACCTGTTCGAACCCTTCTTCCAGGGCATGCGCCAGCCTGCGGCAGCGGCCCCCGGAAACGGCCTCGGGCTGGCCATCGCCCAGGAATATGCGATGCTGCACGGCGGGCGCATCGCCTTGTGCGCCAACTCCGACGGCGCCGGGGCATGCTTCAGCGTGCGGCTGCCGCGACTGCATGGCGCGGCGCTCGACCCGGCGTCCTGAGCCCCCGATCCCCCGATCCCCGGCTTTTCTCGAACCACCTGCTGCGAAATCGTCCATGAGATCCTTCGACCCTCCCGCATCGCGGGTTGCGGCCTGCCCGCGGCGGGTGCGGGCGCTGTCTGCGCGCGTGTCGTCGGCCGTGGGGCGGTCGGCCTCGCGCTGGGCGCCGCTGCTGGCATCGTGTCTGACCTGCGCGGTGGCCGGTTGCGCGCTGCCGCCGACACCAGGCGGCACGCCGGCGCCGGCAGCCGCCGCCAGCGCGGCCGCTACGCCCGCGTCGGCTGCGCGCGCGCCCTGCGCGCCGGTACCCGCGCAGCGGCTGCCGGCTGCGGCTGATGCCTCCGTGCCGCCGGATGCCGCCGCATTGTCGATGCCGGTCATCGAGAGCATGCTGCGGCGGGTGGCCACGTTCGACCCGGCGGCGGCCGAGGCGCGCCAGCGCTACCTGCAGGCGCTAGGCAAGCTGCGCAATCCCGCCGAGCGCCTGGAACTGGCGTACCTGCTGCTCGGCGCGCACCGCGAAGCGCTGACGGCAAGCGGCTCAGGCGGGGCAGGGGGCACCAACGGATCGGGCGGATCGGGCGGATCGGGCGTCGCCCCCGGCGCGGGCTCTGCTGCTGCTCCCGCAACGCAGGCACGCGAATTGCTTAAGGGATTGGACGCCTGGACCGGGGATGCCGCGAGCCGGCAGTTCGTGCGCCTCGTGCAGGCACTGGCGCAGCGCAGTGCCGAACTGGCGCAGACGCGCAGCGCGCTGGGCAAGGCGCAGCGCAAGGCGGCCGACCTGGAGGACAAGATCGGCCAGATCAAGAACCTGGAGGTGCAGTTGCAAGGACGTTCCCAGGATCGCAACGCAGTGCGTGCGAGACCCGATCGATGAGCGCCGGCGCGCCCAGCGTGCTCGTCGTCGACGACGACCCGGATCTGCTGCGCCTGCTCGACATGCGGTTGCGTTCGGCCGGGTTTCGCCCGGTGCTCGCCGGAAGCGGCGAACAGGCGCTGGCATGCCTGGCGGTGGCCCGGCCGCGTGCGGTGGTCACCGACCTGCGCATGCCCGGCATCGACGGCCAGGCGCTGTGCGAGCGCATCCATGCGCGCGATCCCTCGTTGCCGGTGATCATCCTTACCGCCCATGGCAGCATTCCCGACGCCGTCGCGGCGGCGCAGCGCGGGGTGTTCGGCTATCTCACCAAGCCCTTCGAGGCCAGCGAACTGCTGGCGCTGCTGCGGCGGGCGATCGACCAGGGAGCAGCGCAGCCGTCCTCCGACGGGAGGGCCGGGCCGGCCGGAATCGTCACCGCCAGCCCGCTGATGGCAGCCTTGCTCGACGAGGTGGCGCTGGTCGGCCCCAGCCAGGCCAATGTGCTGATCCAGGGGGAATCGGGTACGGGCAAGGAAATGCTGGCGCGCGCAGTGCACGAGGCCAGCAACCGGCGCGGCGGGCCCTTCGTGGCCATCAATTGCGCGGCGATTCCCGAGGCGCTGCTCGAGTCCGAGCTTTTCGGCCATGCGCGGGGCGCCTTCACCGGCGCCGATACCGCGCGCAAGGGGCTGTTCCAGGCCGCGCATGGGGGCACGGTGTTCCTGGACGAAATCGGCGACATGCCGCTGGCGCTGCAGGCCAAGCTGCTGCGGGTGCTGCAGGAACGCGAGGTGCGTCCTCTGGGCAGCCAGCAGGCGCTGCCGGTGGACGTGCGCATCGTCTCGGCCACCCACCAGGATCTGGAGGCACTGATCACCGCGCAGTCCTTCCGCGAGGATCTGTACTACCGGCTCAACGTGGTCAACCTGCACATCCCGCCGCTGCGTGAGCGGCGCGAGGACATCGCCGCGCTGGCGCGGCATTTCGTGGGCGTGCTGGCGGCCAAGCACGGGCGGCAGATCGTAGGCTTCGCGCCCGAGGCGATGGAGTCGCTGATGCGCTTCGATTGGCCGGGCAACGTGCGCCAGTTGATGAACGTGGTCGAGCAATGCTGCGCGCTGAGCACCACGGCACGCATCCCGGCTGCGCTGGTGGCGCGCGCGCTGCGCAACAAGCCGGTGGAGATCCTCAGTTACGCCGAAGCCAAGGATCGCTTCGAGCGCGACTATCTGGTGCAGTTGATGAAGATCACCGCTGGCCAGGTCGCAGAGGCGGCACGCCTGGCGCAGCGCAACCGTACCGAGTTCTACCGCCTGCTGCAAAAGCATGGCTTGTCGCCAGGGTGGTTCAAGCAGGGAGAAGTGATGTCGCCTGAAAGCGACAAAAAAGCCTAAGCCCTCTGAGGGTTTAGGCGCGGGCTTGTCCGGCTGTCGCCGCGTGGCGACGAAATCGGCCCTGGCGCCCGCACTCTGGGCCCTGCCCGTTGCCGCAGCCGCGGCCCATTTCCCCGGAAACCCTGGGAATCCAACGGGAAACAGGAGCCTGGCACGTTGATTGCTTTTCTTGTGGCCAGACGAAGCCGCAAACGCTTCGCCGCTCGCATCCCCCCTTGGCCAAGCAGCGTGCTTGGCATTTTTTTTGTTCCTTCCGCGATCCCGTGCTCGGTGGGCTGGCGCACAATGTGCAGCCGTGCCCAGGCAGCGGCCGCGCCACGCGCCGGCCTGGGTTGCGCGCAGCGAGCGAACCCCCAGCCATGCCTTCGCCTGAACCGACCCCTCCCAGCCCGGAACCTTCCGCCGCCGTCACCGACTTTTCCACGCTCGGCCTGCCGCAGCCACTGCTGCACGCCTTGCGCGACGTCGGCTACGAGACCGCCTCGCCGATCCAGGCGGC
Source organism: Pseudomonadota bacterium (assembly GCA_021805825.1). Classification (GTDB taxonomy): domain Bacteria; phylum Pseudomonadota; class Gammaproteobacteria; order Burkholderiales; family Burkholderiaceae_C; genus Thiomonas_A. The sequence continues at coordinate 1,523 of JAJZEC010000023.1, read as the reverse complement.
GACCATCCCCCCGCTGCTCGAGGGGCACGACGTGCTCGGACAGGCGCAGACCGGAACCGGCAAGACGGCGGCTTTCGCGCTGCCGATCCTGGCGCGCGTGGATCTGGCCCAGCCGGCCACGCAGGCGCTGGTGCTGGCGCCCACCCGTGAACTGGCCATCCAGGTCGCCGAGGCCTTCAACCGCTACGCCGCGCATATGCCCGGCTTCCATGTGCTGCCGCTGTACGGCGGGCAGAGCTACACGCCGCAGCTGGCGGCGTTGCGGCGCGGCGCGCAGGTGGTGGTCGGCACGCCGGGACGGGTGATCGACCATCTGCAGCGCGGCACACTGAAGCTCGACGCGCTGCGCCATCTGGTGCTCGACGAAGCCGATGAGATGCTGCGCATGGGATTCATCGAGGATGTCGAGCGCATCCTGTCGGCCACTCCGCCGCAGCGCCAGGTGGCGCTGTTCTCGGCGACCATGCCGGCGGCGATCCGCGCCATCGCCCAGCGCCACCTGCGTGAACCGCGGCAGATCACCATCAAGGCGCGCACCCGCACTGCCAGCGCGGTGCAGCAGCGCTACTGGATGGTCAGCGGCATGCACAAGCTCGACGCCCTCACGCGCATCCTGGAAGTCGAGACCTTCGACGGGATGATCGTGTTCGCGCGCACCAAGGTGGCGACCGAGGAGCTGGCCGAGCGCCTGGCCGCGCGGGGCTTCGCCACCGCGGCGCTGAACGGCGACATCCAGCAGGCGCAGCGCGAGCGCACGGTGCAGAGGTTCAAGGACGGGCAGGTGGACATCCTGGTGGCCACCGACGTGGCCGCCCGCGGGCTCGACGTCGACCGCGTCAGCCATGTCGTGAACTACGACATCCCGGCCGACACCGAGTCCTATGTGCACCGGATCGGCCGCACCGGGCGGGCAGGGCGCAGCGGGCAGGCGATCCTGTTCGTGACCCCGCGCGAACGCTATCTGCTGCAGGCCATCGAGCGCGCCACCCGCCAGCGCATCGAGCCGATGCAGCTGCCCAGCGTGCAGGATGTCAACGACCGTCGCACGCAGCGCTTCTTCGACAGCATCGGCGAGGCCTTGGAGGCGCCGGGGCTGCGCCCCTACCTCGACCTCGTCGGGCGCTACGAGCGCGAGCACAATGTTTCGGCGCTGGAGATCGCCGGCGCGCTGGCCAGCATGCTGCAGGGCGGCAAGCCCTTGTTGCTGGAAACGCAGACGAGCGCGCCCGCGCCCGCGCCGCGCAGCCTGCAGCAGGTCGCCGAGCAGGCGCTGGAGCAGGGCGCGCGCGCGCCGCGCGCCCGCCGGGCAGCCGCCGGCGCACTCGCCAGCTACCGCGTGGAAGTCGGGCGCGAGCATGGCGTGCAGGTGCGCAACCTGGTGGGTGCGATCGCCAACGAGACCGGTCTCGACAACAGCCGCATCGGGCATGTCGAGATACGCCGCAGCTACAGCCTGATCGAACTGCCGGCCGACCTGCCGCGCGAGGTGCTGCGCATGCTGCAGCAGGTGCGCGTGCTGGGGC
>JAJZEC010000022.1 GCA_021805825.1 Pseudomonadota bacterium | reverse complement strand
AGCCGCGGCAGCCGGTGCGAAGGCACCGGCACGCTTCGGCAGCGCCGCGGCCGACGCGCCACTGCCGGCCAGCGCATGGTGCGCGGGTGCGAGCAGGTGGGCCGGCGCCGGGCCGCCATGCTCGCGCGCGCGCAGGCGCTGCAGCCAGTGGCTGATGCTCGCGCTGCGCGGCAGATAGAGCAGCGCCAGCGCCAGCAGCAGCAAAACCAGAGCCACCCAGACCAGGCGCGTGCCCCCCGAATGCGTTCCCACAGGAGTCGGAGCACGCCCAGGCAGCAGGCTCGCGCCACGGCCGGGGAACATCGGCGCACCAGCCACGAAGGCCGGAGGCAAGGGCTGCAGCACCGCCTCGGGGTCGGCGTGCACGGCGCGCGCGGCCGCGCGCAGCAAGCCGCGCGCGTGGGCATCGCCGTGGAGCCTGCTCCAGTCCCCGGATTCGAGGGCGACGATCTTCTCGGAAGCCACCTTCAGTTGCGTGGCAAGCTCCGCCACGCTGCGCTGCGCAGCCTCGCGCGCCTCCCGCAGCAGTGCGCCGGCCTGCTGGCGAGCCTGCACATCGGCGCCGGCATCGCCCTGCCCGCTCGCCAGGGATTCAGGTGTGCGATTCGCCACGGTGCTTCAGTGCGGCAGCAGCGCGGAGTCGTCGAAATGACCCTGCTGTGCGGCGATGGCCTCGTTGGAATCCGGGTACTTGTTGACCAGGAGGTTGGTCCATGCGGCGGCGTCCTGCGCGTCTCCCGCGTGGCGCGCGATCAGGATGCCCAGCCACAGCGTCTGCGCGTTGGCGCTGCCGCTGGCATTGACCCGACGGATGTAGAAGATCGCCTGCTTGTACTCATGACGAAGGTACTGCACCATGGCCAGGTTCGTGGCCAGCGCCGGGTTGGCCGGATCGATCGCAAAACCTTCACGCAGGGTCTTCTCCGCCCCCGAAAGGTCGCCGGCGCGGTACTGGCAGACGCCATAGGCCAGATCGGTACGCTCGGCCTTGCGGTATCCGGGTACCGCCAGGGCCTTGCGGAACATGCCGAAGGATTCCCGGTAGCGCTTGGCGGAACACAGGAACCATCCATAGTTGTGCAGGGTGTCCGGGTTGTCGGGCGCCAGCGAGAGCGCCTTGCGGAAACTGGCCTCGGCCTGGGCATCCTGGCCCATGCTCATTTCGATCAGGGCGCGCATGGTGTAGGCGGGAACGTAGCCCGGGTCGTCGGACAGGGCCTTGTGCACTTCCTGCAGCGCGACGTCGGGTTGGCCGCGCTGGTAATAGCCCTCGGCCAGTTCGAGGCGAATGCGGGCGCTCTTGTCGGCGGCGCTCGCGGCGGCCCCGGATTGTGCCGTCGCGTAGTTGCCGCCGCGGTTCGGCGCGGCGCAGCCGCCGAGCCAGCCCAGCGCAAGGCCGACGAGCAGGATGGCAAGCCAGTCGCGCGCGCCGCGGCGCTGGATGGCGATCGATGACAAGTCGCGAGCATTCATGCTGTGCATCCCTCGTTCGCTGCAGATGGTCGGCCGTCACGGGCGATCGGCACCACGCGACGCCCATGACGGGTGGTGCGATCCTGCACCTCCCCGGCCAGTTGCCCGCAGGCCGCGTCGATGTCGTCTCCCCGTGTCTTGCGCACCGTGGCGACGATGCCGGCCTCGGTCAGGATGGCGGCAAAATCGGCCACGCGCCGCGCCGAGGTGCGGCGCAGCGCGCTTCCGGGAAAGGGGTTGAAGGGAATCAGGTTGCACTTCCAGGGGAAGCGCCCGCGCATCAGCTCGAGCAGCGCGCGGGCATGCCGCGGGCCGTCGTTGACCCCGTCGAGCAGGCAGTATTCGATGGTCAGGAAATCCCGCGGCGCATGCCGCAGGTAGCGTTCGCAGGCGGACAGCAGTTCGGCCAGCGGATACTTGCGGTTCAGGGGCACCAGCTGGTCGCGCAGCGCATCGTCCGGCGCATGCAGCGACACCGCCAGCGCCACCGGGCAGTCGCCGGCCAGCCGGTCGATCATCGGCACCACGCCCGAGGTCGACACGGTGACCCTGCGCCGGGACAGTCCGTAGGCGTCGTCGTCGAGCATCAGGCGCAGGGCCGGAAGCAGCGCCCCGTAGTTCTGCAGCGGCTCGCCCATGCCCATCATCACCACATTGGAAATCGCGCGCTCACCATCGCCCAGCCCCAGGCGCTGGCGCATGCTGAACTCGGCCCACCACAACTGGCCGATGATTTCCGCAGTGCTCAGGTTGCGGCTGAATCCCTGCGCCCCGGTGGAACAGAAGCTGCAGGCCATCGCGCATCCGGCCTGCGAGGATACGCACAGGGTGTTGCGCGCGACCTCGGGAATGAACACCGATTCGACAGCGTTTCCACCGCCGACATCGAACAGCCACTTCACCGTGCCGTCGCGCGAACGCTGCTCGGTCAGCAGCGGCGCCGCACGCACGCAGGCATGCTGCTGCAGCCATTCACGCAAGGGCCGCGCGAGGTCGCTCATCGCGCCGAAATCGGCGGCTCCGCGCTGGTGCACCCAGTGCATGGCCTGCCGCGCGCGAAAGGCCTTGTGCCCCGCGCGGCCGAACCATTCGACCAGGGCGGCCTTGTCGTACTCCAGCAGGTTGGCGTCGGCTAGCGTCATGGCGCGGGGCTCGGCAACGAAGGGAGACTCAGCGCGAGAAAATCCAATTCGCCGGAAAGAAGAACGCAATTTCCGTCGCCGCGTTCTCGGCGCTGTCGGAACCGTGGACGGCGTTGGCGTCGATGCTGTCGGCGAAATCGGCACGAATCGTCCCGGGCGCTGCCTTCTTGGGATCGGTCGCTCCCATCAACTCCCTGTTCCGGGCAATCGCATCAGGGCCTTCCAGCACCTGCACCAGCACCGGCCCGGAGACCATGAATTCCACCAGGTCGCGAAAGAACGGACGATCCTTGTGCACGGCATAAAAGCCCTCGGCCTCGGCGCGCGACAGGTGCATCATGCGCGCAGCGACGACCTTCAGTCCGGCCGACTCGAAGCGATCGATGATTTTTCCAATGCAATTCTTCGCCACGGCATCGGGCTTGATGATCGAGAGCGTGCGCTCCATCGGATTTCCTCCAGTTTTCAAGAAATTAAGCGGAAATTGTAAGTCGCCCGCCAAGTCCGCTGCACTCCATCGAAGGCTGAGACGCCCCGATGGGTCGGGAATCCCGGCGAACAGCGGAGCGGGCCTGGCGTTCAGCGCGAATGGTTGCGGCGCTTCGCGGCGCCGCTCCGGTGGCCCTGCGGTTGCCCAGCGCCCAGCGCCGAGCGCGAGGAATCGGGCTGCGGCGGGCCCTTGCGTGCCGGCTTGCGTCCACGCTCGGCGCCGCGGGGGCCACGCGGGGCCCCGCGCCCTGCCGCGGACTTGCCGAACAGCGCGTCGACCGCGCTCATCGCGTAGCTGTTCGGGCCCGGCTCGCGTTCGGGCAGTTCGCTCTCCTCATCCATCGCCGCATGACGCAGGGTGGCCAACCGTGCTTCGCGGCTGGCGCGGCCGAACAAGGCGTCGACCGCGCTCATCGCGTAGCTGTTCGGGCCCGGCTCGCGCTCACCGCGCTCACCGCGCTCACCTCGTTCGGCGCGTTCACCACGCCCGCCGGCCCGCGGCTCTTCGCGTGCGCCGCCCTTGCGCCTCGCCGGCCCCGCGCCCTGCCCCGCGCCCTGCCCCGCGCCCTGCCCCGCGCCCTGCCCCGGCGCAGCGCGTCCCGACTTGCGCCGGTTGCCCGGAGCCGCTGCGAGGCCGGCGCGCGCCATCAGCGCCTTGACATCCTCGCGATCGATTTCCCCGAAATCCCCTCGACGCAGCCCCGCAGGCAGGCTGATCGAGCCGTAGCGCACCCGGATCAGACGGCTGACCGTCAGGCCCACGGCCTCGAACAGCCGGCGCACCTCGCGGTTTCGACCCTCGCCGATGACCGCGCGCCACCAGCGGTTGGCGCCTTCACCTCCGGCCTCCTCGAGGCTCAGAAAGCGCGCCGGCCCGTCGCTGAGTTCGACGCCTTCGAGCAGGCGCTGGCGCTGCGCGTCATCGAGCTGGCCCAGCACCCGCACCGCGTACTCCCGCTCGACGCCCTGACTGGGGTGCATCAGCTTGTTCGCCAGTTCGCCCGAGGTCGTCAGCAGCAGCAGGCCCTCGGTGTTGATGTCCAGCCGGCCCACCGCGGTCCACTTGGCGTTGTGCACCCGCGGCAGGTTGCGGAAGACCGTGGGCCGTCCTTCGGGATCCTTGAAGGTCACCACTTCGCCGACCGGCTTGTGGTACACCAGCACGCGCGCCGGAGGCGCCGAAATGCGGATCTTCAGGGGTTTGCCATTGACCCGGATCTGGTCGCCTGGCTGGATGCGCTGCCCGAGATGCGCCGGCTCTCCGTTCACGGACACGCGACCCTCCTGGATCAGTTCCTCCATTTCGCGCCTGGAACCGATCCCGCCCTGAGCCAGCACCTTGTGCAGCTTGGGTGCCTCCGGCGACGGCGCCAGCACTCTGCGCAGCCCCGGCGCGCTCGTGTCCGCGAGCTCGACCGCCCGGTCGAAGTCTCCCGACACCACCTCTTCGATGCGCACCGCGGGCAGCGGCGCCCGCTCGGCAGGCCGGGGCGCGCCGCGCGGGCGCGCGCCCTGGCCGGCACGATCGGAGGAAGCCCCGCCCGCCGGGGCCTCGTCCGTTCCTTCGGCCGGCGCGGAGGCCGCAGCGCCCGCGGCCTCGCGCTGGACGCGGCCACCGCGTCGGCGGCTGCGCCGGCGCGCACCGTCACGGTGCGGCTGCGCGGAGTCTTGCGCAGGCTGCTGCGCCGCGGGCGCCTCGGTGACTTGCTCGGGCACCGCGGCCGTCAGCTGGACTTGATCTGGATCGGACATAAGGAGTTCAGGTTGAAAAGAGGTCACTTCCCGGAGTGTGGCAGTTCCGATGCCGAGGCCACGGAAGCCGCGGGCTGCGGCGGATCGGCGTCCAGGCTCGCCCCAGCCGCCCCGGGCTGCGCATCGGAGCGACCTTCGGGCGACGCGAGCAGTTCGATCTGCCGCGCGTGTTCCTGCTCCAGCGGCGGCGCCTGGATTTCCTCCAGCGCACGCAGCCCGAGGTCGTCGAGGAATTGGCGGGTCGTCGCGTACAGCAGCGGGCGCCCTGGAGTTTCGCGATGGCCGATGGCTTCAATCCAGCCTCGCTCCTCGAGTTGGCGCAGGATCTGGGCGTTGACCGCGACCCCACGGATGTCCTCGATCTCGCCGCGGGTGACCGGCTGCCGATGGGCGATGATCGCCAGCGTCTCCTGCACGGCCCGCGAATAGCGCGGCGGGCGTTCCGGCGCCAGACGTTGCAGGTAGGGCTGCATGTCCTCGCGGCTCTGGAAGCGCCATCCCGAGCTGAGTTCCCGCAGCTCGATTCCGCGCTCGCTCCAGTCCCGCTGCAACTCCTCCAGCAGTGCGCGCACGCTGGCGGCGTCGAGCTGTTCGTCGAACAGCCCGCGCAGGGCCGCGACACTCAGCGCCTGAGTGGCACACAGCAGCGCGGTCTCGATGACCCGCTTGGCCCATGCAGTATCCATGCTGGCTAGTGTCCTGTCCCGCTACGCACTGTCATTTCGTTCGTGTACCTGCGGGAGCGATCGGCGTCCGCCCGCAGGCGCCGAACCCTTCGGGCTGGGCCGTATCGGGGCGCAGGATGCGTTGCGGGCGCGCCTTGCCTGCGCCCCGATACGGCCCAGCGAAATGACAGTCATGAGCGGGACAGGACAATAGGATTGGAGCGCAGGATGCGCCTCATACGGCGCCGCAGCTTCCGGTGCCGATGGAGCCTTCGTTGTTCGCCGTGGCTTGCGGCAGGCGCGTGCGCCCGCCACCTTGAGACCTTGCGCCAGCCTGCGGAGCCACCACGAAGCGAAACGCGGCGCGAACCCGACGCGGCAACAGCCCGCCGCATCCGCATCCGAATCCGCATCACGGGAACCGGGTTCCTGCGCATCGGCCCGCGCCGCATCCGCAGAGCGAAGGGACGCAAGCCCGCAAGCCCGCCAAGTCCCGGCGCAAGTTCCCGGTGGATCCGCTGGCCGCCGAGCGCTTCCCTTCCCTGCCCTTCCCGGCGGGCATCAAGCCGGCCTGGATTCGCAGGGCCGCACCGCGCTGGCGTCCGGCACACACGTTCGGCCCGATTGTAACCCACGCGATCCACGCAGCTGTGCGCAGTCCCCAGGCAGCGTCCCGTCTACTGTCGGCAGCACGCAACGCCACGCCGCGGAATCAATCCGCCGGGCCCGGCGCGTAGAAGGCGTCGGCATGCAGGTCCCCCGCCGGCACGTCGCGCGCCAGCAGTTGCCGGCTGACCGCATCGACCATCGACGGTGAGCCGGCCAGGTAGAACTTGGCTCCGGCCGGTTGTGGCGCGAGATCGGCGAGCAAAGCGTCGCCGACGCGGCCGACGCGCATGCCCTGCGGCGAATCGAATTCCACGACCAGATGCGCACGAAAGTTGCGGTGCCTGCGCTCCATCTCGGCCATGTGCTGGCTGCCATAGACCTCCGAGACGTTGCGGAAGCCCGCGTACAGCGCCACCGGCTCGGTCTTGCCGTTGTCCAGCGCGGTCTGCACCAGCGACAGCATGGCGCCCAGACCGGTGCCGGCGCTGATCGCGTACAAGGGCCCGGCATGTCGCGGACGGAAGTAGGCCCTTCCCATCGGCGCCTCGACCCGCACTTCGTCGCCAGGCCGCAGTCCGTCGCCGAGCAGCGACGAGAAAGCCCCCGTGGCGGTGCGCCGGACGTGGAATTCCAGCTGGCCGTCGTATTCCGCCTCCACCGGCGTGCCGGCCATCGAGAAATCGCGCCCGACCCACAGGCCCTGCGCATCGCGCACCCGCAGGTGGGCGTACTGCCCGGCGCTGAACACCAGCGGCCCGCGCGCATCGTCGCTGCCGACGATCCCCAGGCGCAGCGCGAACACCTCGGGCGCGAGTCGGCGCACATCGAGCACCCGGCAGTGCAGGTGCCGCTTCGGGTGCTCGATCCACTCGTCGGGGTCGACCAGGCGCAGGCGCACATCGCCGACCAGGCTGCTGCTGCACGCGAGAATCAGGCCGCGCGCGCGCTGCCCCGGCGGCAGCGCGTCCTCCTCGTAGCCAGCCAGGCGCACCTGCCCGTCCTCCAGAACGCACTTGCAGGTGCCGCACTCCCCGCGCTTGCACGACCACGCGATGGGCACGCGGTGGCGGCGCAGCACCTTGAGCAGGTTGTCGTCGGGGGCAGCCTGCAGGCGCAGGCCCAGCGCGGGAATCGAGACAATGGGCATGGACGGTCAGCGCACGATCCGGGCGGCCGGTGCCGCCCGCGCGGGCGAAAGTGGCCGCCGATGATACGGGCGCCGCGGCCGAGGCCTCCGGCACCCTGGCTGCCAGCCCTGCGACAATATTCCGCATGAAGCCTTCCCCGATCCGGCATTGCAATGCCTGCGGCGCCCTCGTTCAGTACCGCGTCCCCACGGGTGACAGCCTGCCGCGCGCGGTGTGCACCGCCTGTTCCCACATTCAGTACGAAAACCCGCGCAACATCGTCGGCACACTGCCGCAGTGGGAGAACCGGGTGCTGCTGTGCCGGCGCGCGATCGAGCCACGCCTGGGTCTGTGGACCCTGCCGGCCGGCTTCCTGGAACTCGACGAGTCCAGCGAGCAGGGAGCCGTGCGCGAAACCCTGGAGGAAGCCGGCACCGAGGTCGAACTGCAAGGCCTGTACAGTGTGGTCAACGTACGGCCGGTCAACCAGATCTATCTGCTGTATCGAGCGCGCCTGCTGAGCCCGCAATGGCAGCCTGGCGCCGAGACCCTCGAGGCCCGGCTGTTCTCCGCCGAGGAAGTGCCATGGGAACACATCGCCTTCCGCGCCGTGGGAGAAACCCTGCGGCGCTACTTCGGCGAGCTGCGCGCCGGTCGGGGATGGAGCCTGCAGGCCTTCGAGGTGGCCTGAAGCCGACAGGCGCGCTCCGTTGTCAGGCCCAGGTCAGCCCGCTGGGCAAAAGTGTTTCCAAAAGGCTGATCTGCATCAGAAGGCATCCAGCGCCCGCGCGACATCCGCCGCTTTCGTGATATAAAGCAAGCGCATACCGATCGTCTCCCATGCTCATGAAATCCACGCCCGCCGCGACGATCCACCGGCTGGACAAGCCGCATCCTTGCGATGTCTGCTTCCAGAGCCGTTTCTGCCTGCCGATCGCGCTACCGGCCGACGAACTCAACCGCATGCGCGACATCATGCAGAACACCGTGCGCCTGGCCAAAGGCGAGCGGCTGTTCGAGAGCGGGCAATCCATGGAAAAGGTCTACTCCGTGCATGCGGGGTCGTTCAAATCGGTGGTCGGAAGCCCGGACGGCCGGCAGCAGATCGTCGGCTTCCACGTTCCCGGGGAACTGATGGGTCTGGAAGGATTCTCGACCCGTGTCTACATGACCGACGCGCTCGCGCTCGAGGACAGCGAGGCCTGCGAGATCGACGTGCGCACGCTGGAGAACACCGCGCGCGAACTGCCGACCCTGCAGCACCAGATCCACTGCCTGATCGGCAACCGCCTGGCGCGCGCGCAGCAGGATCAGTTCGTGCTCGGCAGCATGCAGGCGGACGAGCGCCTGGCCCGCTTCCTGCTGGATCTTTCCGAACGCTACAAGGCCCGCGGCCTGTCGCCCGATGCGTTCGTGCTGCGCATGAGCCGCGAGGAGATCGGCAGCTACCTCGGGTTGAAGCTGGAAACCGTGAGCCGCCTGATGTCCCGCTTCCATCAGGCCGGGTTGGTGCAGGTCGCGCAGCGACAGGTGCGGATCACCGACCGCGACGGCCTCGAGGAACTGCTCAGCCACGAGGCTTGAGCCGGCGCCTGCGCTCGACCCTGCGCACCCTACTCCACGGCGTCGTCACGCTCCTCGTCGCGTTCCTCGAAGACATCGCCCGCCCCGGCCGGCCGGCGCGCGAACAGCCACAGGCTGAGCGCACCGGCTGCCCAGCAGGCCAGCCACAGCGACAGGAACAGCAGGGAATCGATGGCGCGCGGATGCCAGCCGGCGAGCGCCGAAGGCAGCGGCGCGCGCGCCGGATCGAACAGAGCGATGAGCAGGCCGCTCGCGAGCGCGGCCACGAGAAAGGCTGGCCACGCCGCGCGCAGAAAATCGGAGGATCGACCGACGCGCCTCACGACGCCTGCCCCGGCGCTGCGACGACCGTCGCCGCGGCTTGCAGTCCGCGCGCGGGTGGACTGCGCAGCAGCACCCCGGCGAACGCCAGCAGCAACAGCAGCAGCACGGCACCGCCCAGCGCCACGCGCGGGCGTCGCATGCGCGCCCAGGTCTGGCGTGGGCCCCAGGACTGCGGCCGGGCGCCGCCGTCGGCGTAGCCGATGAGCCCCTGCGGTTGCCGCAGGCTGCGCATCACCTGGTCGCAGGCATCGACGCAGGCTCCGCAGTCGATGCACAGATCCTGAGCGCCTTCACGGATGTCGATCCCCGTCGGGCACACCTGCACGCACACCGAGCAGTCGGCGCACGCTCCGCGGCCTTGCGCGGGGGCGGAAAGCTCTCGACCAAGGCCCCTTGGTTCGCCACGCGCGCTGTCGTAGACCACGCGCGGCGTATCCTGATCGAACAGCAGCGGCTGCATGCGTGCATAAGGGCACATCGACTTGCAGACCTGCTCGCGCAGGAAGCCGGCATTGCCGTAGGTGGCCAGCGCATAGAAGGCGATCCAGAACGTCTGCCAGTCGCCGATGCCGAGTCGGGATGCGTCTTGCGCGAGCTGACGAATCGGGCTGAAATAGCCGACGAAGGTGAAGCCCGTCCACAGCGCCAGGGCGATCCACAGTCCATGCTTGGCGGCCTTGCGCAGGAACTTGCGCGCATCCATCGGCCGCGAATCCAGGCGTATGCGCGCCAGGCGGTCGCCTTCGACCCAGCGTTCGATCCACAGGAAGATTTCCGTATACACGCTCTGCGGACAGGCATAGCCGCAGAACAGCCGCCCGGCGACCACGGTGAACAGCAGCAGCGCGCAGACGGCGATCAGCAACAGCAGAAACCCGAGCAGCAACAGATCCTGCGGCCAAAGCATGAGGCCGAACAGATCGAGCCTGCGGTGCGCCAGATCCAGCAGCAGCGCCTGGCGTCCGTTCCAGAGAAGCCAGGGCGCTCCGTAGAAAAGAATCTGCGTCACCCAGACCATCGCCACGCGCCGCCGTGCGTACACCCCGGCAACCGACCCGCTGTAGATCTTGCGCCGTGTATCGCGCAGGATTTGCTCGGTGCTCTGCGGGGAGTTGCGCATGGATGGGAGGAAGCAAAGGCTCGGGGCAATGGACCGCAAGGTATCCGAGGCCGCGCACGTCCTACTTGACATGCATCAAAGCGCCTGGAAATGCTCAGTCCCCACGCCCTGCCGGCGAAGGCCCGGGAAGCCGCGAGCAGGACACCCGTGCCGGCGCTTCGCGCCTGCGCTCAGCGCGGCGGCTTGCCGAGGCGGGCGAAGGCCGCGGCCATTGCCGACTCCACCTGCGGCCGCGCGGCGCGCGGGCCGGAGGTGCTGCCGCGGGCCTTGGACAAGGCGGCCGGCGCGGGCCGGCCGACCTCGGGCTGGCTGCGCATGCTCAGCGCAATGCGCTGGCGCTGGAGGTCGACCTCGAGCACCGTCACCTGCACCACGTCGCCGACCTTGACGACCTCGGCAGGAGTACCGACGAAGCGATCTGCCAGCTGGGAGACATGCACCAGTCCGTCGCAATGCACGCCGAGGTCGACGAAGGCACCGAAAGCGGCCACATTGCTCACCGTGCCTTCCAGGCGCATGCCCGTGCGCAGATCCGCGATGGATTGCACGTCTTCCTGCAGGCGCGCCACGCGCAGCTGCGGCCTGGGGTCGCGCCCAGGCTTCTCCAGCTCGGCCAGCACGTCGCGCACCGTGAACAATCCATAGCGCTGGTCGACGAAGGCTTCCGCGCGCAGCGCGCGCAAGCGCGTGGCGTCTCCCATCAGCAGCTCGATGGGTTGGCCGGCGGCAGCCAGAATGCGTTCGACCAGCGGATAGCTCTCCGGGTGCACCGCCGAGCGATCCAGCGGGTTCTCCCCGTCGCGGATGCGCAGGAAGCCCGCCGCCTGTTCGAAGGTCTTCGGTCCCAGCCCCGGAACGTCCCGCAGCGCGGCGCGGCTGCGAAAGGCGCCGGTCTGGTCGCGGCGCTGCACGATCTGCTCGGCGATGCGCGCGTTCAGCCCGGCCACGCGGGCCAGCAGCGCCGGCGACGCGGTGTTGAGATCCACGCCGACGCGGTTCACGCAATCCTCCACCACAGCATCCAGGCGGCGCGCGAGCAGGCCCTGGTCGACATCGTGCTGGTACTGCCCGACCCCGATGCTCTTGGGATCGATTTTCACCAGCTCGGCCAGCGGATCCTGCACGCGTCGCGCAATGGACACCGCGCCGCGCAGGCTCACGTCCAGCCCGGGCAGTTCCCGCGAGGCCAGTTCACTGGCCGAGTACACCGAGGCCCCGGCCTCGCTGACCACCAGCTGCAGCAGCTGGAGTTCGGGGTGGCGTCGCGCCAGATCCGAGACCAGGCGCGTCGTCTCGCGGCTGGCGGTGCCGTTGCCGATGGCGACCATGCCCACGCGATGCCGCCGGCCCAGTTCGCCCAGGCGCTGCAGGCTGCCCTCCCAGTCGCGCCGCGGTTCGTGGGGATGGATGGTCGCGGTCTCGAGCACCTTGCCGGTGGCGTCGATCACCGCCACCTTCACCCCGGTGCGGATTCCCGGATCCAGCCCCAGGATGGTCTTCGCCCCCGCCGGCGCGGCCAGCAGCAGATCGCGCAGGTTGGAGCCGAACACCGCGATGGCCTGCTCCTCGGCGGCTTCGCGCAGGCGCGCCAGCAGATCGCGCTGCAGCGACAGCGACAGCTTCACGCGCCAGGCCCACTGCACGCAGCGCTGCAGCCAGTCATCGGCGGCACGGCCGGCGTGCGCCCACCCCGCATGGGCCGCGATGCGCTGCTGCGCCAGGTTCAGCACCGCGCCCTCGCCGGCCTGCGGCAACTCCAGAGCCAGATCCAGGATTTCCTGCGTGCGCCCGCGCAGCATGGCCAGCGCGCGGTGCGAGGGTACGCGCGCCAGCGCTTCGACATGGTCGAAATAGTCCTGGAAATTCGCGCCTTCGCCCTCCTTGCCCTCGCGCACCCGGGAGCGCAGCAGCGCGCAGCCCCAAAGCCATGCGCGCAGCGAGCCGACGAGCGCCGGATCCTCGGCCCAGCCTTCGACCAGGATGTCGCGCGCGCCGTCGAGGCAGGCCTCGACACTCGTGAAATCCGAGCCATCCTCGCCCTTCTCGGCGCGCACGAAAGCCTGCGCCCGGCTGCTCGGGTCGAGGGTGGGGTCGGCGAACAGCTGTTCGGCCAGCGGCGCCAGGCCGGCGGCACGCGCCTTCTGTGCCCGCGTCACCAGGCGCGGCTTGTACGGCAGGTACAGATCCTCGAGCTGCTGGCGCTGGGTGGCGGCGTCGATCGACTGCAGCAACTGCGGGCTCAGCTTGCCCTGCTGGGCAATCGACTTGAGGATCGCCGCGCGGCGCTGTTCGAGCTCGCGCAAGCTGCCCAGGCGCTGCTCGAGCAGTCGCAGGTGCTCGTCGCTCATGCCCGCGGTGGCTTCCTTGCGGTAGCGGGCGATGAAGGGAACCGTCGCCCCGCCATCGAGCAGATCCACCGCTGCGCCGACCTGCTCCACGCGCAGTTGCAGCTCGGCCGCCAGTTGCGCGAGGATCCTGGCCTGCTGCGCCGCGGGGTCGCGCTGCGGCGGCTGGGGCGTCGCGGCGGCCGTGGCCGCCGGGCTCGGGAAGGCAGTCGATGCAGACGCGGGGTGGGTGCGGTCGGGCAGGCTCATCGTTGCGGTGCGGGGCAAAGCCCGCTAGTCTACGGCGCCCGAATACCCGAGCCGACCCGGGGTACTCAGACCGCGTCGATCGGCACCTTCAGGTAGCTGATGCCATTGGCCTCCGGGGCCGGCATGTGCCCTCCACGGACATTGACCTGGATCGAAGGCATGATCAGCGCGGGCATGCCCAGCGTGGCATCGCGCCGCTTGCGGAAGGCCACGAACTCCTCTTCACCGACGCCGTCGTGGATCTGCACGTTGGCCTGCCGCTGCTCGCGCACCGTACACACCCAGCGCGGCTCGCGGCCGCCGGGCATGTAGTCGTGGCACAGGTACAGCCGGGTGTCAGGCGGCAGTTCGAAGATGCGGCGCACCGAGGCGTAGAGCTGGTGGGCATCGCCCCCGGGAAAGTCGCAGCGCGCGGTTCCGTAATCCGGCATGAACAGGGTATCGCCGACAAAGGCGCAATCGCCGACGACGTAGACGACGCAGGCCGGAGTATGCCCCGGCGTGTGCATCACCCGCGCCCGCAGCGAGCCCACGGCGAACTCCTCGCCGTCCCGGAACAGGTGGTCGAAGGGTCTGCCGTCGCGGGGAATCGCCGGGTCGTGGAACAACTCGGCGAACACATGCTGCACCTCGCGGATGTGTTCGCCGATCGCGATCCTCCCGCCCAGCTGGCGCTGGATGTAGGCCGCGGCCGACAGATGATCGGCGTGCGCATGGGTCTCCAGCAGCCAGTCGAGCTGCAGTCCCTCACCGCGCACGAAGGCGATGATCTCGTCGGCGAAGGTGGTGCGGGTCCGGCCCGAGGCGTAATCAAAATCCAGCACGCTGTCGACCAGCGCGCTGCGACCGGTGTGTGGATCGATGATCAGATGGCAGGCCGTGTTGGTGGGAGCATGGAACCAGCTGCGAACCCGCGGCTGCCCGCCCTGGGCGACTCCCTGCTGCGCCTCGTCCTGCATCGTTTCCATCGCACTCCTCCCGGTTCGGCTGCTGCCGGCCGCGCCTTCGGGGGCCCCGGAGGCCCGCGGCCGCCTCTATACCGCGCCTAGTATATTGAAAGAACGGCGCGCACGAACGGGCAAGGGATCAGGTCGCCGCCGCGCGCATCGCATCGCCGCGCCGTTCGCTGTCGGCACGATCCACGTTGCGGTCGATCTGCGCGGCCTCCAGACGCGCGCCGACGAACACCGCGTAGGCCGCCAGGCCGGCCGCGGCGGCCAGCACGTTGTCCCATGGGAAGGCCAGCAGATCCCGCTGCCGCAGCCACGCCAGCAGCCACAGCCCGGCCACCAGCATCAGCATGTGCAGGTTCTCGCGCAGGGCATCGCGGATGCCGGCGAAGCGGGCCTCCAACCAGCCGTGGGCGACCATGGCCAGTGCCAAGGTCGCCCACAGCAGCGCCAGGTTGTGCGCGCCGCTCCAGTAGACCATCCAGGTGCAGCCCAGGAAGCCTGCCACACCTACGCATTGCGCGCGCAGCCCGCTCGTCGGGGACAGGCGCGCGGGTAACTCGCCAGCCGGGCGGCGCATCGCGGCCAGCGCGCCCAGGCTGACCGGCGCCGAAGCGAAGGTGAACACCATCATCGACGACATCAGGCTGACCAGTTGCTTCCAGGTTGGAAAGGGCAGCAGGAACAGCAGGCCGACCGCGGCATTGACCCACAGCGCCAGCGCCGGGCTGCCGTGGCGGTTCAACCGCGTCAACAGGCTCCCGGGGCGCACCTCGTAGCCGAAGGCATACAGAATGCGCCCGCTGGCGGCGACATAGGCGTTGGCGGTACCCAGCGGCGAGACCACCGCGTCGGCGAGCAGCACCGGAGTCAGCAGGCTCAGCCCGAGCACCGAAAGCAGGCCCAGCAGCGGCGCCGCGGCACTGGCCAGCTCCCTGCCCTCGCCGGGCATCGAGGCCATGTAGCTGATCGACAGCAACAGGTACAGCAACAGCCCGAGGAGCAGAGGCAGGTACAGCGAATAGGGTACCGCGCGCTGCGGATCGCGGGCCTGGTTGGCCAGCATCAGGCCGTTCTGGAAGCCGGTGAAGGCAAACACCAGGCCGCTGCCGACGACTGCCTGCATCGCGGGCTCGAAGTCGAGCATGCCGCGGTTCCAGTAGCGCCCGAACTGCTCCATGCTGCCGAAGCCGATGATCACGACCAGTGCGAGCAGCAGCGGGATCAGCAGCTTCCAGACGCTGACCAAGGCATTGGCCTGCGCGACCCGGCTGATGTGCAGGGTGTTGAACCAGGTCACGCACAGCCCGACGACCACCGCCACCGCCAGGCCCGACCAGCTCAGGTCGACCTCGCCGCCGGGGGCGTGGTGCAGCAGCCGGGGAAACCAGAATCCCAGGTACTGCACGACCGACTGCGCCTCCAGCGGAAGCAGCACGACGAAGCTCAGCCAACCGACGATCAGGAACAGCCGCGAGGTGCTTCCGGGATGGGTGATACCCAGCAGGCGATAGGTTCCCCCAACGAGCGGGAAGGCCTTGCACATGCGGGCGAAGGTCAGGCAGATGAGCAGGCTCAGCAAGGCTGCGAGCAGCCATGCCAGCAGCACCGCGCCGCCCGCGGCCTGCAATCCGTAGAAGGGGGAAAACAGCCAACCCGAACCGATGACGCTGCCAAGCGACACCAACGCGAGCTGCCACGAACCGATGCGCGATTGCATGGGAACCTCCAGGTCGTCTCGGGAACTGCGGGACTGCCCGCGCACTGCGACCATGGGGTACAAGGCCGGGAGGCAGGCAAGTTCCCGGCATTGGACGCGCAGCGCAAGGCCCGTGCAGCGCCCACGCGGCACGCCCCCACGCGCAAACGGCCATTAGCCTGACGTTGCAATATCCGCAGCCGGCGCGGACGAGCTGCAGCCACGCTGGCGCCGGCGCCAGCGTGGCTGCAGCAGGAGATCGTCGAAGCGGGCGCCGACCGCGTCGTCGCCGCGCGGCGCAGCGCCTGCAGGCTCCGCGCGCGCTCAGCCCGCGGCGGGGCCGAGCAGTTGTTCGCGCAAGCGGGTCTTGAGGATCTTGCCGGTGGCCCCGAGCGGAATGCTCTCGACGAACATCACGTCGTCGGGAATCCACCACTTGGCCACCTTGCCCTCGTAGAAGGCGAGCAGTTCGCGCGCCTGCACCTCGGCGCCGGGCTTGCGCACCACCACCAGCAACGGGCGCTCGTCCCATTTGGGATGCGGCACGGCCACGCATGCGGCCATCGCCACGGCGGGATGCGCCATGGCCACGTTCTCGATGTCGATCGAGCTGATCCACTCCCCACCGGACTTGATCACGTCCTTGCTGCGGTCGACGATGCGCATGTAGCCGTCGGCATCGATCGACACCACGTCACCCGTGGGGAACCAGCCGTCGTGCAGGGGATTGGGCAGGCCCGACTCGTAGTAGTCCGACAGCACCCAGGGCCCGCGCACCTCGAGTTCGCCCACCGAGCGGCCATCCCAGGGCAATTCGGCCCCGCGCGCATCGACCACGCGCAGATCCACGCCGAACAGCGCGCGCCCCTGCGCGGTCTGCACCTGCAATCGTTGCGCGGCGTCCATCTGCGCATGCTTGAACTTGAAGGCCGCCGAAGTGCCCAGCGGGCTGAGCTCGGTCATGCCCCAGGCGTGGCGCACCTCCACGTCGAAGTCCTTCTGGAAGGCCTCGATCATCGCCGGCGGCGCCGCCGACCCACCAATCAGCACCCGCTGCAGCGCCGACGGACGCCGGCCGTGCTCGCGCATGCTGGCCAGCAGGCCCAGCCACACGGTGGGCACGCCGGCCGACAAGGTCACGCCTTCATCGTCCATCAGTTCGAACAGCGAAGCCCCGTCGAGCGCCGGGCCCGGCATCACCAGCTTGCAACCCACCATGGCCGCGGCGTAGGGCGAGCCCCAGGCGTTGACGTGGAACATGGGCACCACCGGCAGCACCGAATCGGCCGCCGCCAGGCACATCACGTCGGGCAAGGCGCCCGCGGCCGCGTGCAGCAGGGTCGAGCGGTGGCTGTACAGAACCCCCTTCGGGTTGCCGGTCGTGCCGCTGGTGTAGCACAGGCTCGAAGCCTCGTTCTCGTCGAGGATCGGCCACGCGTAGGCCGCATCGCCCTGGCCGTCGAGCCAGGCCTCGTAGCTGAGCAGGCCCGGCACCGCCTGCACCAGGTCGGCCGGCAGCGCACCCTCGTCGCACAGCGCCACCCAATGCGCCACCTGCGGACAGGAGGCCGCGATGCTGCGGATGATCGGCGCGAAAGTCATGTCGAAGGCCAGGGCCTTGTCGCCGGCATGGTTGATGATCCACGCGATCTGATCGGAGTGCAGCCGGGGATTCACGGTGTGCAGCACGCGCCCGCTGCCGGACACCCCGTAGTACAGCTCCAGGTGGCGGTAGCCGTTCCAGGCCAGCGTGCCCACGCGGTCGCCACGCTGCAGGCCCCAGGCGTCCAGGCCGCGCGCCAGGCGCATGCTGCGACGCTGCACCTGTGCCCAGGTCGTACGGTGGCGGTCGCCCTCGACGCGCCGCGACACGATCTCGGTGTCGCCATGGAAGCGGGCCGCGAAATCGATCAAGCGGGAAATCAGCAACGGCTGCTGCTGCATCAAACCCATCATCGTGTGTCTCCTGTCGTGTTGTTCATCGTCGCGCCGTGGCCGGCCCGGCGCGCGGTGCGCCGGCGGCAGGCGCGGGCGTCGCCAGCCACTGTACAACGACAACGGTCGCTGTGGCCTCCCCGGGTTTGCCTATATCCCATGCTGCCTACGTGGCTTTTCGCGGCCGCTGCACCCGGATTGCGCATCGCTGCACCGCCGCAAGACGCGATGGCGCGCGGCCCCGGTCGCCCGCCACCATGGCGGGGTTAAAATCGATCTTTTCCCCACATCGGAGCCAGGCAGAAGATGACCTTCGTCGTGACAGAAAACTGCATTCGCTGCAAGTTCACCGACTGCGTGGATGTATGCCCGGTCGACTGCTTCAGGGAAGGGCCGAATTTTCTGGTGATCGATCCCGACGAATGCATCGATTGCGCGGTATGCGTTCCGGAATGCCCGGCGAACGCCATCTTCGCCGAGGAGGACGTGCCCGGCGACCAGCAGGATTTCATTCCCCTGAACGCCGAGCTGGCGCGCAAGTGGCCGAGCATCACCAAGCGCAAGGCCGCGCCGCCGGACGCCGAGGAATGGAACGGCAAGGCGGACAAGCGCCCGCTCCTCGAACGCTGACACGACCCCGGCCTGCACCCTGATGCACATGCATACCGACCCGGCGATCAGCGCCGCAGCCCGCAGCGAGGGACAGCCCGTGGAAACCGATGCCGTGATCATCGGCGCCGGCCCCGTGGGATTGTTCCAGGTATTCGAACTCGGCCTGCTGGAAATCAAGGCCCATGTCGTCGACAGCCTGGCACACCCGGGTGGCCAGTGCATCGAGCTCTATCCCGACAAGCCCATCTATGACATCCCGGCGGTTCCGGTGTGCACCGGCCGGGAGCTGACGGACAGCCTGCTCAAGCAGATCGCGCCCTTCCATCCCACCTTCCACCTCGGGCAGGACGTCACCGAGGTGCGCAAGGTCGACGACGGGCGCTTTTTCGTCTCGACCAGCAAGGCGACGAGCTTTCTCACCCGCACGGTGTTTCTCGCCGCCGGGGTGGGTTCGTTCCAGCCGCGCACCCTGAAGGTCGACGGCATCGAGCGCTTCACCGATTCGCAGCTGTTCTACCGCGTCAAGAGCCCGGATCAGTTCGCCGGGAAGAACCTGGTGATCGTCGGCGGCGGCGACTCGGCGCTGGACTGGGCGCTGCATTTCGCGACCACCGAGGAGGCCCATCGCGCGGAAAGCGTGGTGCTGCTGCACCGCCGCGAGGGTTTCCGCGCGGCGCCGAGTTCGGTGGCGAAGATGCACGCCTTGTGCGAGCAGCACGCCATGCAGTTCGTCGTCGGCCAGGTCAGTGGCTACGAGGAGCGCGCTGGCTGCCTGAGCGGAATCAAGGTCACCGGCAACGACGGCATCACCCGCCGCCTGCCGCTGGATGCGCTGCTGGTGTTCTTCGGCCTGAGTCCCAAGCTGGGGCCGATCGCCGACTGGGGTCTGGCGCTGGAACGCAAGCAGGTGGTGGTCGACACCGAGAAGTTCGAGACCAGCATTCCCGGCATGTTCGCAGTCGGCGACATCAACACCTACCCGGGCAAGAAGAAGCTCATCCTGTCGGGCTTCCACGAGGCGGCCCTCGCCGCCTTCGGCGCCGCGAATTACGTATTCCCGGAGAAGAAGGTGCACCTGCAGTACACGACCACCAGCCCGAAGCTGCACAAGGTGCTCGGGGTCGAGACCCCGGTGTTCGACTGAGGCGCTACGGGCACCGCGGCAGTTCGAAGGCCTGCTCGGAAGGTTCTACCGCGGGCAGCCCGAAAGGCCGTCGCGCTCGATCAGGCGGGTGTGCGCGCGTGGCGCCCGGCGATCTTCCGCCCCAGCGCGATCCCGGGCTTTTCTACCAGCACATGGGCGAAAAGAGCCGCCAGGATCAGCGTCACGGAGGTGAGCAGAACCAGGCCCCAATATGCGGGCACCGAGGACAGAGCCAGATTGCGCAGCCACGGTGGTGACAGCCACGCGTGCAACGCAAGCCCCTGCAGCAGATAGATGCAATAGCTGATTTCGCCGAGCCGGCGCGACGCCCGCGTGCGCAGCAGGCCGAACAGGCTGCATCCGGAACTCAGCAACGCGAACATCACGCACAGCAGCAGCAGCGGGCGCAACGCGTAGGCCTGCGGGATCCGCACCAGTACGACCAACAGCGCCAGCACGGCAGCCGAAGCCAGTCGATCCGACAAACTGCCGGCCGCGATGGCCAGGCCCCGTGCGCGCAGGGTGGCGCAAAGCATGCCTGCATAAAAGGCTGCAAAGCCGACGTTCTGCGTCGTCGGGTGATAGGCCACCCGCGCAAGCAGCACAGCGAGTCCGGCAGCGACATAGGGAAGCTGGGTCCAGCGCCAGCGCGCGAATACGCTGGAGCAAGGAAGGATCAGCAGGTAGAACAGCCATTCGAAGTGCAGGGTCCAGGTCACCCCGGCGAGCAGGATCCAGGGCTGGGCGTATCCGAGGATCCGTGCCCCCGGCGTGAAGTAGCCGAGCAGCGCCAGCCGGGACAACTCGTGCACCAGCGCGGCCAGGGAGCCGCGCGCCTGCGCGGGATGCAGCGCGGTGTGGACGCATACGATGGCCAGCATCCCGGCGGTCGCGAGGTAATACACCGGGCCGATGCGCAGGACGCGCCCGATATACAGCGGCAGCCAGTCCAGCCGGCCGGAGGCAGCGAGCGCCTTGCCCCAGAACAGGTAGCCGGTGATCATGAAGAAGGCGAGAACCGCCGACTGACCAAGCTGGGTGAAGAAGGCCGATGGTGGCAACGTCCACAGACCGCGCTGCAGGTACAGGTGATAGATCATCGCATGGTGGAAGAACACACCGAGCGCGAGGAATCCACGCAAGCCGTCGATGGTGGCTACGCGTACCGACTGCGCGTGCCCGGATGCATCGGCGCCGCGCAGCAGCGGGCTGGCCGCCAGCGCGAGAAGCGCTGTCATGACCATGAAGTAGCCCGCGGGACTATAGAGCTGCATGGGATACGGGCTGCCGGGACATGGGCCGGAGCAAGAGCATGGCCGCGATCCTCATCGGCCCGCACACACGGTGTTCGAAGGCTTCGGCATCCGCGTGCATCCTCGCTCAGCGTCTGGCTGGCGCGGGGCCATCGGCCATGCCCATGCGCCCCATGCGGCCGCGCCAGGCATCCCACGCACCCTGCATCATCATGCGCAGCACCGACCAGCGTTCCCGGTGGAACATCGCCATGAACAGCAGGATCTGCAGCAGGCGCGTAGCATCCACCCGCTTCCACGCGCGCGAAGCATGGCGCTGCCTGCGCAGCCACAGGCTGTTGCGCACGATGTAGTAGTAGCGAAAGGGCTTGTGCATCGGGATCTCGCGCCAGCGCCCGAGCCAGAAACGCTGGCGATACTCGCCCAGATCATGCTCCATGACTGCGGCGCAGTCGCCGAAGACCTGCATGCCCTGGTGCTGCGCCCGCAGCACCCATTCGGTGTCGACGTGGTCGATGAACAGCGCTTCCTCGAAGGCACCGACCCGATCCAGGGCCGACAGGGGAATCAGCGTGCCGGAGGTGATCAGGAAGTCCACGCGTACCGGTTGCGCGGCATGCGCGCAATGGACGCGTCCCACGCGCCATCCGGCAAACACCACGTGCCGCGAGAGATTCCCGCTGTGGCGATCCCGGAAGCGAGGGCCTATGGCCGCCACCGCCGCGCCGCCCTGCTGCAGAGCGTGCAGGCCGCGCAGCAGATCGCCGACCATGGTCGGCGAGGCAATGCTGTCCTGATCCATCAGCAACAGCGCACCGCAGTTGCCCCGCCGGGCCTGCTGCGCACCGCGGTTGAGCGCCAGGCCCAGACCTTGGTTCGTCGGCAGGCGGAGCAACTCGCAGCCGGAGATGGACTCCACGAGGTCAGCCAGCCGATCGGCCTCGGAAGACGCGTTGTCGACCACGATGATGCGGCCGACCTGCGGCTGCAGCGCGCAAAGCACCTGGCGGAGACGTTCCAGTTCGGGGTTGTAGGTGACCGCGATCGCGCAAACGTCCTCCACCACACGGGCTCTCCAGGCTCACTGCGCAGCCAGACTGCACACATGCTCTGCAATGGCCAGCGAGGCGGTCAGGCCCGGCGACTCGATGCCGAACAGATTGATCAGGCCGTTCGCTCCCAGTTCGGAACCTTCCTGGATCCAGAAGTCGCGCGATGGATCCTCGGGGCCCGAGATCTTCGGGCGAATGCCGGTGTAGCCCGGCCGCAGATCTGCCGAGCGAAGCTGCGGATAGTACCGCCGGATGGCATGGACGAATGCCTCGCGGCGGCTGTCGTCGAAGGCGTAGTCGATGGATTCGCGCCAGCGCAGATCGGGGCCGAAGCGCGCCGAACCGGCCAGATCCAGGGTCACATGCACGCCCAGCCCCCCTTGGGCCGCGATAGGGTAGACGAGATGCCGGAAGGGTGAGCGGCCGGCCAGGGTGTAGTAGTGACCGACGGCGTAGTGCGGTCGCGGCAGGCGCTCCACCCGGAGGCCCTCGAGGCGCGCGGCAATGTCCACGGCCTCCAGCCCGCCACAGTTGATCGTGGTGTGCGCCCTGACCTCGGTGGATTCGGCGTCGCCCAGGCGCAACAGCAGGCCCTCGCGCAGCAGTCTGCCGCCAAGCACCGGAGCGGCCCGCACGAACTGCCCTCCCGCGCTTTCGAAGTCATCCAGCAGGCACTGCATGTAGCCGTGGCTGTCGATGATTCCGGTGCTCGGCGACCACAGGCCGCGCACGGCGCGTACTGCCGGCTCCATCTGCGCCAGGCCTTCCGCGTCGATCCACTGCAGATCGTCCACGCCATTGGCCCGCCCCGTTTCCATGTACTGCTGCAGCACCTCGACCTCGGACGGTGCGCTGGCGACGATCAGCTTTCCCTTGCGCGCATGCGCCACCCCACGGGAGGCGCAGTAGGCATAGAGCAGATCCCGTCCACGTCGGCAGAGCCTGGCCTTCAGCGAGCCGGTCGGATAATAGATTCCCGCATGGATCACCTCGGAGTTGCGCGAACTGGTCTGGGTTCCGAAGCTGCGCTCCCTTTCGAGCAGGACGACCTCCCGCCCGGCCAGTTGCAGAGCACGCGCGACGGCCAACCCGACCACGCCTGCGCCGATGACCAGGCAATCGACTTCGATCGTCATGTCACCTCGCGGGCAGCGCGTACAGCACGCGGTAGTAGGCGGCCAGATCGTCCCAGGCCTGCGCCTCGTTCCAACCCAGGTCGCGCGGTGCCGGACGATCCGGGTTGATGCGCATTTCCGGTTCGGCGAAGGTCTCCTGCTCGGCAAACAGCAGGCTGGCGGACAGGCCGAGGCGGCCGCCGATCTCACGCGCGAAACGCCGCGCGAAAGCTCCCTGCGACTCGACGTATCCCGAAGGTCCGTAATGCGATGGAGCCTGGCCGCGGGCAGCCCGTTCGACGAAGTCGCGATAGCTCGCGGCGAGCAGCGAGACATGGATGTTGTCGCGTATGTACGCCGGCGTGCCCACCTGCGCCGCTTCCGCGCGCGACCACCGGCTCATCAGATAGCCGCAGAATCTCGGCTCCTCGTAGGGGCCGAAGGGATTCGGAATGACGAACTTGGCCACCGGCAGCCCCACCTGCTCGCCCCAGTAGCGAAGGATCTGCCAGCTCAGTCCCTTGGACAGGCCGTAGGGCGAAAAGGCCCGCAGCGGCTGCGGGCCGAGGCCTTCGTCCTGTTCGAACACGCTTCCGGTTGCCACCATGCAGCGCGCGCCACCGCGCAGCGAGGCCTCGAACACCCGCCGCGCGTTGCGTGTGTTGCCCGCGACAGCAGCCTGCACCTCGAAGTCCAGGCTCTTGTAGTTGCTCACTTCGGCTCCGTGGTGGCAGAGCACGTCGACCCCGGAGGCCAGCGCCGACAGGAAGTTCTCGTCTCCGAAGCTGCAGCCCTCGATCAGCTCCACACCGGCGTCACGCAGCAACTGCAGGCGATCGGCGCGCAGGGAATCATAGGCCTCGGCGCGCCGCCGCAAGGTCGCTCGCACCTCATGTCCGGCACGTCGCAAGGCCATCGCGAACCAGGCGCCGGTGAAGGAACTCGCGCCGGTGAGCAGGATCCTGGTCACCGCAACCCCGTCATCGTCGAGAGCCCGTGCCATGCGGCATCCAGATCCGGCCAGGAGCGATCCTTGTCCGACATCTCGCCCGGAACCAGCGGCCACTCGATGCCGATGGCGGGGTCATCGAAACGCAGGCCCCGTTCCTGTTGCGGCGCATAGAAGGCGCTGACCAGATACAGCGCTTCGGTGTCGTCCTCCAGGGTCATGAAGCCATGCGCGAAGCCCCGGGGCACGTACATCATGCGCCGGTTGTCTGCGCTCAGTTCCGCGCCGAACCATTTCCTGAAGCTCGGGGAATCCGGGCGCAGGTCGACGATGACGTCGTACAAGGCCCCGCGAATGCAGCGCACGACCTTGACCTCGGCAGCGGGAGGAAGCTGGAAGTGCATCCCGCGCAGGGTTCCCCGCTTCGCGCTCCCGGACGTATTGATCTGCACGAAGCGGCTCTCGAGTCCGGCTGCGGCAAATTCCACCTCGCAGAACAAGCGCGCGAAGAATCCTCGTTCGTCTCCCCGCTTTTCCAGGTCGATGGTGAACGCGCCCTGCAGTGGCGTATCTTGGAACAGCATGCATCTTCTCCGATCATTTCCAGCCCTTGCTCGTCCCGGGGCCGAGGCGCCCGGGTGCGCCGGAGCCTATTCCCCGATCCACCGCAGGGCCGCGTCCAGCCGCCCATCGGCCGTGTGCTTCTCCAGCACCTTCAGCCGCATGAAGGGGGAGGAGCGGAAGGCCGGATCCCGGAACCCCATGCGTGTCATGCCGTCCTTCAGGCCTTCGATCGCCTGCGCCAGGCTGACCTGCGGCTGGTGCTCGGGCGCAATGCGCCTGTACAGCGAGAAATCGACCCGGTAGGAGCGCCGGTCGGGGGGTGCCGAGGTGTTGATCGAGGTGCGTGTTCCCGGAACTGCCGCAGCCACGGCTTCGGCAAGATCCTTGACCTGGTAATTCCACTCGTCGGATCCGACGTTGACAGCCACGTAGGCGCCGGCATCGCGCGCATCGCGCACCAGGGCCCACTCGATGGCCCGCGCCATGTCCCGAACCTCGATCAGCGGGCGCCAGGGCGTGCCGTCACTGAGCACGGTGATCTCCCCGGTCGCAACCGCGCAGGCCACGAAGTCGTTCAGCACCAGATCGAGCCGCAGGCGATCGGACATGCCGCAGGCCGTCGAGAAGCGCAGGGAAGTCACCACGCTATCCGCCAGATCCAGTGCAGCGAGCTGCGCCTCGGTGTCGACCTTCGATCGCGCATAGGCCGTCAGCGGGTTCAGCGGGTCGGTCTCGGAACGCGGCCCTCCGGCAGCAAATCCGTACATGCTGCAGCTCGATGCGAACACCACCCTGCGCACGCCGGCCGCAACCGCGCGCCGCGCGATATCGACGGCCGCACGGTGGTTGATCTCGGCGGTCACCTGCTCGAAGCGCAAACCCATGGGGTCGTTCGACACCGCAGCCAACTGGATCACGGCATCCGCGCCCCGCAACAGCGCATCCGGCAACGAACGGACATCTCCGAAGTACTGCGCGTCCAGCAAGCGCTCGGGCAACTGCTCGGCCCCGGTCAGGCAATGCGCAAAGAAGCCGCTGTCGTAGCCGATGAGTTCCGCATTCGGCATCACCGAGCGCAGATGCCTGACCAGCACCGGCCCAACATAGCCCATATTTCCAGTGACAAGAATCCTCATGCTCCAGCCTCCGTATTCAATCCGTGTGTTTCACCAGCATTTCCAGGGCGCACGCCCACCCGCCCAGAGTTCTTCCAGATGGTTGCGATCGCGCAGAGTGTCCATCGGCTGCCAGAATCCATCATGAAAATATACGGACAGTTCCCCGTCCCGCGCCAGGCGCTCCAGCGGTTCGCGCTCCCATACCGTCTGATCGCCGTCGATATACTTCCCGACCTTCGGCGACAGCACGAAAAAGCCGCCGTTGATCCATCCGCCGTCGCCCTGAGGCTTTTCCTGGAAACCCAGGACACGGTCTGCCTCGAAGCGTATCGCGCCAAATCTGCCCGGTGGCTGGGTCGCGGTCACGGTCGCCAGACGCGCGTGGCGCTGGTGCATCGCAATCGTTTCCGCGATGTTCACATCCCCCACTCCATCGCCGTAGGTAAGGCAGAAGTACGGATCCTCCTCGACATAGGGGAGAATTCGCTTGATACGCCCTCCGATCATGGTGTTCTCGCCGGTTTCCACCAACGTGACCTTCCACGGTTCCGCCTGGTTGTGATGCACCTGCATCGAATTGTTCTGCATGTCGAATGTGACATCCGACATGTGCAAATAATAATTCGCAAAATATTCCTTGATGACGTAACCCTTGTAGCCCAGACAGATCACGAAATCGTTGATACCATGAGCAGAATAGATCTTCATGATATGCCAGAGTATCGGTTTGCCTCCGATCTCGACCATCGGCTTGGGCTTGCTCGCGGTTTCCTCGCTGATTCGCGTACCCAAGCCGCCTGCCAAAAGAACCGCCTTTGTCATATGCGCTCCAAGAATTTCAAGGCCACAGCCGCCTGCCGGCACGCGCGCCTTTTGTCATATGCGGCCAACGCCATAGAGAAACTTGCGGCGGCCCGTCAGGCTCTCCGGTTCGCCCATGGATCTCAGATCCTCCTCCATGCTCTGAAGTTCCTCGGCATCGAAGCCTGAACACAGTTGCAGGATCTGGCCGATCCGGTACACCCCGCGATAACAAAGATCACGCTTCACCGGAGTATGCATCAAGAGGTTCGCAAGCACGCCCACCGCGTGCGCCGCATTCCTGGACTCCATCAACTCGATCGCTGCATCCGACACCGCACGCCGTGCCAGTTCGTAGTTCGGGCTCTGCGCGTAGCTCCCATTGGCGAAGGGCGCCAACCCGAGCGCGCGGCGAACGTCCCGGAAACCGTATCCGCTCAAGGCAAATCCATGCTCCATCGCCCGCACGCTGGCCAGGATCTGCCGCTCGTCCGCCGCCTGCAACGCAGCCAGCATCCGGGTCGGCGTCACGTAGCACTCCGGCAACCCCAGGGCTGCGCGCATGACGCTGCTCAGTCCGACCTCGCCCGCCCCGATCGAATGCTTGCGCGAACTGTAGGGCTGGTAGCCTGCCCAGAACGCGGAAAATGCGGGGTTCCGCACCGCATCCCCCGAGAATTTCAGCAGGAACGACTGGGCATGGTAATGAATCTCGTGCGTCTCGAAAACACAGGCCCAGGCCTTCCGGATCCCGCGCAACCAGGCCACGACATCGCGCGTGCCCGTACGTGAATAAAAGGCACTGTCATTGACCAGGATCAAATCATCCAGTCGAGACCTCAGCGTGTCGCTGCCGAGCACCGACTGCAGCAGGAATTTCCACGCGCCGAAATCCCGGCCCGTCATGTTCCTCGGGGCGAGGTGAACCGACGGAAATTCCGCAGGCAACCAGGCCATGTCCTTCGGCGCGCAGGACAGCACGACCACCTCGTAACCTTCCGCGAGCAGGGCTGCAACCAGATTGCGCAGACTGAAGACCAGCGGACGCGTCGGATGCGGTGCAACCACCGCCAGCCGCGTCGCCCCGGCGGACTCGAGAGCCAACAGCAGATTGGAGTAGTCCGGGCTCCTCAACTGCCGCACGTGCCCACGTTCGCGCCATGCCTCGCGCAGATCGTGGAGGGCCAGAAAGCCGTTAAACAATGCCCATTTCAAGAGCGCCCTGATCATCTGCGATTCACCTTCTCCCTCGCCGTGCCGCGCGCATCAGAACCGATGCCGACCGCCTGCCGCCGATGCATAGGCGGACGGAGAACCCCGGCCGCGAAGAACCGATTCCGCCGGCCGGCGTCACGCTGTCGCACCGATCGCCTCCTGATAGGCGTCCAGCACGGCGTCGACCCCGCCGCACATCCGCACTCTTCCCTTTTCCATCCAGAGAACCTTGTTGCAGGTCTCCCGGATGACCTTGTTCGAGTGTATCGCCAGAACGACGATTTCCGATCGGTTGTGCAGGTCTCGCAAGCGCTGGTTGGCCTTTTCCTGGAAACCCGCATCTCCGACACCCAGAACCTCGTCCAGCAGCAATATCTGCGCGTCCACTGCTGTGGAAACCGCAAAGGCCAGACGCACGCGCATGCCGTTGGAATACGTCCGCAATGGCAGATCCAGGTAATCTCCGAGCTCGGTGAACTCCGCGATTTCCTCGGCCTTGCGACGAATTTCACGGTCGCTCATGCCGAGGAGCAGACCCCGCAGCCGGATGTTCTGTCGTCCCGTGGACTGCTCGTCCATGCCCAGGGTGATATCGAGCAGCGGCACCGCCTTGCCGACCACGCGCACGGTGCCTGCCGACGGCGGATAGATACCCGCGATGACACGCAGCAGGGTGCTCTTGCCGGCGCCGTTCTGCCCGACCAGTCCGAGGCGGTCCCCGCTGCGCAGTTCGAGGCTCAGATCGTCGATGGCGCGAACGATGACCACACCGGTGTTGTCCTCGGCGATGCGGTTGCGTCGCCCCACGCTGAGCACGCGCTTTTTCAGGGATTGCGCCGAAACGTCGAAAATCGGCAGATCCAGGTGGATCTTGTCGAGGTGAATGCTCGCAGACATGGATGTGCAGTCGACGGTCGGGAATCGCTCGTTGCTCAGACCCAGTACGGTATGCGCTTGTGGTACCGCCCGGTGCCCGCCAGGGCGAGACTCCAACCGAGAACCGCCATGCCGCTGACGAGCGCCCAGACCGGCCATCGCGGAATGCTCCCGAGCAGCGGGTCGCGCACGACATCGATCAGGTAGGCCAGAGGATTGAATTCGACGATCCAGCGATGCTTGCCACTGAGCATCCGTCCGCTGAAGAGAATCGGAGTCACGTAGAAGGCCACCTGCAGCAGTGCGGACACGATCTGCGGCAGGTCGCGGAAGCGCGCCGACAGCAGGCCGACCAGAGCCGCGATCCAGCCTGCATTGAGCAGAAACAGCAGCAGGCCCGGAATGAACAGCGGCAGGCTGCCCCAACTCTTCACCCCGAACAGCAGCAACACCAGCAGCACGATGATGAAGTTGTGGCCGAAGATCACCAGATTGCGCCAGACGGCCTGCAGGACGTAGATCAGGCGGGGGGTGTTGACCTGGCGGATGTAGTTGGCGCTCGCAATGTACGCATTGCTGCCTTCGTTGACGATACCGGAAAACAAGCCCCACGCCACGATACCCACGGCCACCATCGGAAGATAATCGCCGACCTTCTGCCCGAACAGCGCTCCGTAGACAACGCCCATCGTCCCCACCAGCACGCCCATGCTGATGGTCAGCCAGAATGGTCCCAGCTTGGAACGCGCGTAGCGCTGGCGGATTTCCAGCCAGCCCAGCAGAATCCAGAGGCGCCAGGCCGCCATGCTCTGGTGCAGGTCGCGCAAGGCAATTCGGAAGGCGGACATCGAAGGAACCGGGGAGGAGAAGACAGTGCCAGCCGAGAGGCAAACCGCCTATGGTAACGGGCCTGCTTCCGGTTGCACGATGCTGGGACATGGTGAACCGGCGCCCGCTCAAGGCTCGGCGCGTCGCAAGTCCCGCATATCCCGCGCACCCCAATAGCCCGGTTGCCGGCTGAGTGCGGCGCGCCAGCGTGGCGGCAGCCTCTGACAGTGCAGGCCCGCCTTGTAGCCCAGGTACTTGAACACCGTGCGCACCGCGGCCTCCGGAAGTCGCCACGGCGCGACACGCAGAAGGTACGCCACCTGCGAAACGACGAAACGCAGGCCTTCACCATCCGCCTTGCCGAAGTCCTCGAGCAGCCAATGCTCGGCGTTGTGCAACACCCCGATATCGAAGTAGCGTCCCAGTTCCTGGGCCAGGGTATAGCCATGCGAGTGCAGCACGCAGGCGTCTGCGACATAGGCCACCGCGCGCCCGGCCTGCAGCGCACGCGCGGCCGTCACCATGTCCTCGGAAACGATCACCCGCGGAGGGAAGCCACCGATCCGCAGCAGGTCGGATCGGCGGTAGGCGCAGAAGGAATTCGAGGTGAACGCGGCCTTCAGGCCGAGCGTCTGCACGTCCTTCGAGGTGCGCAACTGGCATTGCGCCGGGTAGTTGAACAGTCGTGCATGGGCCTCGATCGGCCCGGCTCCGAGGCGCGGCAGCTGGCGCCCGTAGGCCACGGCCACCTGCGCATCATCGAAGACCTCCAGCAAGCGCCGCAGCGCATCCGGGTCGGCAAGTTCGGCATCCTGCGTCAGATACACGAGGATGTCGCAGTCGGTACATTGCTCGGCCGCGAGCTGCCGCGTTCCGCCATGATCAAAATCACGCGCCTGGATGCGCTGCAATCCGAAGCCGTGGTCGAGGGCGACCTGATCGCTGCCATCGGTCGACTCGGAGTCGATCACCAGCACACGATCCGGCTGGCGCGACTGCGCGGCAATGCCCGCTGCGCAGCGAGCCCAGGCCGCACCGCCATTGCGCACCGGGACGATCAGCGCCACCTTCACGCCGCACTCCCTGCCGAGCCGACCCGGTCAATAGGCATTGCGGTGCACCAGGCCCTTCAACAGGGTCAGCAGGATCAGCTTGAGATCCAGGGCAATCGACCACTGCTGTATGTACAGCATGTCGTATTCGACGCGCCGCGCCATTTTCTCTGCGGTCTCGGTCTCGCCGCGAAAGCCCTCCACCTGCGCATAACCGGTGATGCCGGGCTTCACCATGTGGCGTGCGGCGTAGCTCGGTATGCGGTCGATGTACAGGTGGTGGTGCTCGACAGCGTGCGGCCTGGGGCCGACCAGCGACATGCGCCCCTGCAGCACATTGATCAGCTGCGGCAGTTCATCGAGGCTGCTGCGCCGCAGCCACCTGCCCAGGCGCGTGATGCGCGGGTCTTCGCGGGTGGCCTGGGGCAACTGCCCTGCGACAGGCACCGGGTGCTCCCGCATGGTGCGGAACTTGTAGATCACGAACTCCTTGCCCGACCAGCCGATACGACGCTGGCGGAACAACACCGGGCCCGGGGAATCCAGCTTGATCGCCAGCGCGATCAAGGCCATCAGCGGGCTCGCCAGCAGCAGGAACAGTGTGCCCAGCAGCAGATCCTCGGTGCGCTTGAGCAGGCGATTGAGCCCCTCCATCGGCGAGACCGAAAGGTCGAGCATCGTCACGCTGCCGATGCGGGTCGCGGCATGCTGGAGCAGTTCGTAGCCGAAGCGGTCGGGGACATAGCGCACATTGGCCGTGCTGTGGCGCAAGGCGTCGAACGCTGCGCGCAGACCGTCCTCGTCGCGCAGGGGCATCGCCACCCAGACCTCGTCGACGGGCGAGGCGGCGACAAAGGACGCGAGCTCGCCGAGCAGGCCGCTGCGCGGCGCCATGTCCCGCGGTGGCGGTTCGTGCACCCCGTACCAGGCCACCATGCGAAATCCCAGCCTCGCGCCGGCTCCCATGAGATCGCGCAAGCTGCGCGCGGTCTCCCCGTCGCCGACCAGGCACACCATGCGCTCGTTGTAGCCCCGAGCCCGCAACCAGCGCAGGCCCAGGCGCAGCGCGCCGCGGCCGAGCGCGAGCAGCGCGGCCGCCAGGCTGAACCAGCTGGCCACCCACAGTCGGGAGTAGTCTGCGCCGATCTTCAGCGCGAACAGCAGCCCGGTCAGCAACAGGAACACCCCGCCCCAGGCCGCCCACAGCAGGCTGATCTCGCGCGCAATGCTGCCGGCGCGCCAGGATCGATACAGACCGAGCTGACTGAAGGCCAGCGAGGCCATCAGCAGAGCAATGACCACCGTCGTGGCCTGTTCCTGGCTCAAACGCACGCTGCCATAGCGCAGCCAGGCCGCGAACATGGCGGCCGCGACCATCAGCAGCAGATCCACACCGCGTTGCAGCATGGCAAAGGCGCTGGAATGTTCCTTCAGGCGGCCGCGAGGAAAGGGCATCAGGCAGGGGCGCGGGAGAATCGGATACCGCAGGCCGATCGAGGGCTGCAGCAGCATCGACCATACCCGAAGTCGCGAAGCGGCAAGCATAGCGCCTGCCGTATGCCCCGAAGCGCCCCGGGAATCGCTGCCGGGCGCCGCGCTCAGGAAGCCGGCGTCAGGGCGCCCCGGGCGCAGGCGGCGGCTCGGTGATGCTGAACAGCAGATCCGGCGCGCGCCCGGTGCGCGGCCCGCGTCCGAGGTTGATCGAGCCGGCACGGTCGAGCAGGCACACCCCGCGCTGTAGGTGCACCGGCTGCAGCGCCGCCTGGTGCCGTACCCAGGTACCGTTGCGGCTGGTGTCGGCCAGCATGTAGCTGCCGTTGCGCCAGACGATCACCGCGTGCTGCCGCGAGATCTGGGGACTATCGATCACGATGTCGGCGCGCCCGTCGCGGCCGATGCGGATCGGGCGTGACGGGCTGAAACTCAGGTAGATGCGCCCGTCGGGGCTGCGCAGGTGCAGCCACAGCGGATCGGCGACCTTGATCGCGCTGCCGGGCACGAAATCCACGCTCCAGGCGTCCCCCAGGTGGGCGAAGCCGGGCGCGGGCACCGCCGGGTGCGCGCGTGCCGCCAGTTCCGGCGGCAAGGCCTGCATCACACCCTGGTCGAGCAGCGTCTCCCCGCCCTGCCCGGCCGCCGCCAGGATCGACGCGCGCATCAGGGTCTCACCCTGGTAGGTCGGCGGCCGGCACAGCACCGAGCCGCTGCTCAGTCCGATGTCCATGGGGAGCTCGAACTCCGCGTCCACGTTCAGGCACCAGGCGCGCAGTTCTTCGCGCAGGGCCCAGCTCGCCCGCAAGGCCTGCTCGGCCTGTTCGAACAGCACCAGCAGGGAGCTGCCGTCGCTGCGCACCACCAGGCCGGACATCGCCGCGGCGCGGTGCGCCAGGCGGTTGATGGTCAGTTCCAGGAACTGCCGGGCGCGCAGTTCGCCCAGGCTGAGGAACAGCTGGTGGGTGCTGGCCAACGCGGCGTGCAGCGCCACCAGCTGGGTGGATGCGCGTTGGGACAGCCAGCGTCGCAGCACGGCTTCAGCCTCCGTGGCGGACGGCAGCGACACCCGGCTGGGGCTGCAGCACGCTGACCCAGCACTGCTGCCCGCCATCCTCCGGTCGGTTCCCCGGACGGCAGCCGCAGACGAGGTAGATCTCGCCACGGGCTACCGCATCGTCCGGCGAACGCTGCTCGGAGGCGCGCACCTGGAAGCTCTCGCCCGGTACCAGGGGTTCGTTGGTGATCACGCTCAGGCTGCCGTCGGCGTGCTCCCCGACCTGCATCACCAGCAGTTCCTGCTCGACATGCGGGTCGTCGGCCGCACGCAGGACGAGCGCACGAGGCCGGAACTGCCCGCGCGGGTCGAGCAGCAGCGCATCGACCTGCACGCTCAGGCCCGGCGCGTCACGCCATGGGCCATCGACAGCCAGCGGCGCGGCGTCGGTGCGGTATCTACGAGTTGGCTTGTGCATGGAATGGCTCCGGGATCCTGATCCGGGAACAACCTGCAAGTCTGCGCATCGCCTGCCTGGATAACCAGCTAGGGCGACACCCGGTTGCGCCCACCGCGCTTGGCCTCGTACAGCGCTCGGTCGGCTCGCTCGAGCACTTCGCCGGCTCGAGCGTCGGCGGCTTCCACCAGGGTCCAGCCGATGCTCACGCTCAGCCGCACCGCACCATCCCCGGGCAGGCGGAAATCCTCGGCCGCGACGCCGGCGCGTATGCGCTCGGCGAGTTGCCGCGCCGCCACCCCGTCGGCACCGTGCAACAGCAACAGGAATTCCTCGCCGCCGAGTCGGCCGAAGGAATCGTTGCCGCGGCGCGACTGCTCGACCCGCTGCACGAACTGGCGCAGCACTTCGTCGCCGGCGGCATGGCCGAACTCGTCGTTGACCCGCTTGAAATGATCGAGATCCAGCAGCAGCACGGACAGCGGCGCCTGCGCGCGCCGGTCACGCCGGCGCTGCAGTTCCTCCTCGAGCATTTCCAGGACATGGCGACGGCTGAACAGGCCCGTCAGGTGGTCGCGGGTGGCCAGGCGAAGCAGTTCGCGCTCCATCGCCCGACGCTCGGAGATGTCGCGCCAGATGCCCTCGACGCCGGCGAATTGCCCCTGCTCGTCGCGCAGTGCCTGGGTGCTGATCGAAATGTCGATGATCACCCCGTCCTTGCGGCGCATGCGGCCGGGAAAATCGCGCACGAAGCCCTGCGCGCGGATGGCCTCGACGAGAGCATTGCGCTCGACCGGATCCGGATAGAACGCGGCCGCCGGCAGCCCGATGATCTCCTCCGCGCTGTAGCCCAGCACATTGCGCACCGCCGGGCACACGTATCGGGTGATGCCCTTTTCGTCGGTGCGGTAGAACACATCCTGCATGGTGTCCATGATGCGCCGGAAGTCCTCGTCGGTGCGTCGCAGGTGCTGCTCCATGGCCACGCGCTCGGTCATGTCGATGCAGGTGGCGAGCACGCCGGTCTGTCCGGAGCAGTCGACCGGGGAACTGGTGACGGCCAGCGTGCGCTCGGCCCCCGCGCAATCGAACACCCGCACGCTGGTCGGCGGGTTGATCGCCACGCCAGCCTCGGCGCGCTGAATGCGCGCGAAGATCCGGTGCGCGTCGAGCGGGTGGATGAAATCGCGCAGGCTGCGGCCGATCAGGTACCCGGCCGATTCCGCGCGCAGCAGGGACACCGCCGCCGCATTGACGTAGCGCATGCTCTCGCCGACCACCAGCACCACCGGCGCCGCGAGGGCGTCGAGCCAGGCGGCCTGGGCGGGCAAGGCACCGAAGGAACCTTCTGCGGCAAGCATCATCCGGGCGAGCATCGACGACTGCGCTCTGCGGCAGCCAGGGACAAGCCGCGATGGCATGCGCGAACCTGTCGACAAGACACCGACGCTCGGCTGGCGTGGTGCCCGACCGCAAGTCTAAACAAAGGCGGGGTCGAAGAACTGAGAACAAATGCACGATCCGCGATGAATTCGCGCGCCGGCCCCGTCCGGTGTCCACGGATCCGTACGTACCCAAGTATCGATTAGGCTATATGTCCATGACCGACCCTGGCCAGTCGCCCCTTGCCGATGCGCTGCGGCCGCGCCGCCGCGACCTGGCGACGCTGGCCACGGTGCTGGCCGCGCTGCTCGCCGGCACCGCGTCCTTCCTCGCGCTGAGCCTGTCGTGGCTGGGCCGCGCGCGGCCTTCGGCGCAGTCGGCCGGGGCGCTGGCGCGAGGCTGGTGGGGCCTGCCGCGCATCCCGATGACGCTGTCGCTGCTGCTGGCGGTGCTGCTGCTGGCGCTTTTGTTGCGCCAACGAAACATGCAGCGCGCATGGATCGCCAAAGCCCGCGCCCAGTCGCGCGCCGACGAGGAGGCGCGCGAGGCGCAGCGCGCGCATGCCCTGCTGTTCACCCAGATCCTGGATCAGCTGCCAGGCGGCCTGATCGTGTTCGACCCCGCGGGCGTGGTGCGGTATTGCAACGAGGGGTTCCTGCGCATGACCAGCCTGCAGGAGCAAGCCCGATCGATCGTCGGCGAGGACTGGCGCGCGGTCTGGAATCGCATCGCCGGCATGCATCTGGGCGGCGCCGACGCCTTGAAGCAAGTGAAGATCCTGTTCCGCGAACACATCCCCGCGGTCGACGAAGTCTGGCTCACCGACGGCCGCATCCTGCTGCGCCACTACATCCCCCTGCGCGACCCCCAGGGAGCATCGGCCGGAGCCTTGTGGTCGATCCAGGACGTCACCGAGCGCAAGCGCCAGGAGGAGCAGATCCGCGCGCTGGCTGAGCGCGATGCCCTGACCGGACTGAGCAACCGCGGCGCCTTCGAGCACCTGCTGGGGCAGACCCTGCAGCAACGCGAGGACGTGGCCCTGGGGATCGCCGACCTGGATGACTTCAAGGCCGTCAACGACCGGTTCGGCCACGCTGCCGGCGACGCCCTGCTGGTTGAGGTGGCCGCGCGCCTGCGGCGCGCGCTGCGTCTGTCGCAGCAATCGCGCGAGGGCCGAGGAACCGACATGCTGGCGCGCATCGGGGGCGACGAGTTCGCCTTGTTGCTGCAGGTGGGCAAGGATCCGCAACGCGTCCACCGCATCGCGGAACGGGTGATGACGGCCTTGCGCGAGCCCATCGAGGTCGACGGCCAGATGCTGTCGGCGCGACTGTCCCTCGGGCTGGCGCTGCGCGCCCAGCGCGAGGACGCGCAGACCCTGCTGCGCCAGGCCGACATGGCCTTGTACGCGGCCAAGTCACGCGGGCGCAACCAGGCCTGCGTGTTCGACCAGACGATGCAAGCCGAGGTGGAGGCGCGCCAGGGCTGGCTCAGCGAACTCGAGGCCGCGCTCGCGCAGCAGCGGCTGCAGTTGCATGTGCAACCGATCCTCGGGGTTCCGGCGCGCCGTGGCGCGCAGCCATCGGTGCTCCAGGTGGAGGGCCTGCTGCGGCTGCAGGACGCCGACGGCCGCCTGCACAGCGCTGGCGCCTTCGAGCATGTGCTGGACGAGCCGCGCGTGTCCGTCCCGGTGGGCCGCTGGGTGCTCGAAAGCGCCGCCCGATGGATCGAGCACTGGAGCGCCTGCGGCCTGGACATGGCCATGAGCGTGAACATCAGCCCGCGCCATTTCCTGGGGCCCAATTTCCTCGACGATGTGCGTGAACTGCTGGGCCGCCACCCGCTCATGCGCCCCTCCAGCCTGACGCTGGAGCTCACCGAGCACGGCGCCCTGCTCGACGGCGACGCCACCCGCCGGCGCGTCGAGCAATGCCATACGTTGGGGGTGCAAGTCAGTCTGGACGACTTCGGCACCGGCAGCGCCTC
This sequence comes from Pseudomonadota bacterium, assembly GCA_021805825.1. Taxonomy (GTDB): domain Bacteria; phylum Pseudomonadota; class Gammaproteobacteria; order Burkholderiales; family Burkholderiaceae_C; genus Thiomonas_A. Next base: position 15,257 of record JAJZEC010000022.1, on the reverse strand, counting down.
GCTCACCCACCTGCAGGCCCTGGCCGTGTCCACGCTGAAGATCGAGCGACGCTTCGTCAAGGATCTGCTGCAGGATGCGCGCGACCTGAGCATTGCCTACGGCATCCTGCGCACGGCCCAGCTGATGGGGGTGCGCGTGGTCGCCGAGGGGGTGGAGAGCGTCGAGCTGGCTCGCGTGCTGGTGGCCATGGGCTGCCGCCATCTGCAGGGCTATGCCATCGCCCGGCCGATGCCGGCTGCACAGCTTCCCGAATGGATCGCCGACTGGCGCCAGCGCCTGGGCTGGAGCGCCGAACTGGCGCAAGGCAGCGCGCTCGGCCCCGACGGCATCGAGGCCATCGTCTCCCTGGGCACCATGCTGCGCCAGCTGCTGCAAGGCGGGCTGGACGCGGAAAGCGAGCAGAGCCTGCGCCAGCCCGACGCCCACCTGCGTTGCGCGCTGGGGCTGTGGTGCCAGCATCACGCCGGTCGCTGGCGGCACCAGGCGCGCTTCGAGCAGCTGGTGCAGCGACACGCCGAGTTCTACGGTCTGGTGCGGCGCTGGCTCGAGGAACCTCTCGCGCGCCCCGGGCTCGAACTCGACCTGCACCTGGCCAGCGATGAGCTGCGCGAGCAATTCTGGGCGCTGACCGTGCAGGGAGGCGCCGGCGCGGTGTTCGTGCTGCAACCGGCAGCGCCCGGCTGAACGCCCGCCCGCCGGCGGATCCCCGGCGCAGGCCTTCAGCCCTCTTCGGCGGTGGCCACGTAGCCCGCTCGCTGCACGGCGTCCAGCAAGGCCTGCAGCGGCGCGCTGCCGCGCACTCGGGCGTTGGACTCGTCGAGGCTGACCTGCGCCGACTCCACTCCCGGCACTTCCTGCAGCGCGCGCGTCACGCTGCCCACGCAGTGCTGGCAGCTCATGCCTTCGATGGTCAGGGTTCGGGTTTGGGTCATCGCGGGACTCCTCAAGGTTGGCAGGGAAATTCGCATCGGCGGGGACTGCGCCGCAGGCCCGGCGGGCACCTTCCAGGCGCGCATCCGGCGCAGGCGCAGGCTGTTGGCCAGCACGAACAGCGAGGAGATGCCCATCGCCATCGCCGCCAGCATCGGTTGCAGCTGCAGATTCCAGGGCGCCCCCGCTCCGGCCGCCAGCGGGATGAGCAGCACGTTGTAGGCGAAGGCCCAGAACAGGTTGCCCCGGATGGTGCGCATGGTATGCGCGGCGGCCTGCAGCGCATCGATGACCCCGCCGAGTTCCGCCCGCGTCAGGGTCATGTCGGCAGCCTCCATCGCGATGTCGGTGCCGCTGGCCAGTGCCATGCCGGCGTCGGCCTGGGCCAGCGCCGGTGCGTCGTTGATGCCGTCGCCCACGAACAGCACGCGGTGCCCCTGGCGCTGCAACTCCCGCACCACCTCGGCCTTGTCCTGCGGCAGCACCTCGGCATGCACGGCGCCGATACCCACCGCATCGGCCAGCGCCTGCACCGCGCCCCGGGCGTCGCCGCTGACGAGCTGCACCTGCAGGCCCATCGCCTGCAGGCGCCCGACGACCGCCGGCGCCTCGGCACGCGCCGGGTCGGAAATCCCCAGCAGGCCGACGGCGTGGCCCGCGCGGGCCACATAGACCACGCTCACCCCCTGCTGCAGCAGCGGCTGCGCCTGCGATTCCAGCGCCGGGGTATCGACCCCGAGAGCGCGCAGGTAGCGCAAGCTGCCCACCACGACCAGCGCGTCGTCGACCCGCGCCTGCGCACCGTGACCGGCACGCGCCTGGAACTCCCGGGGGGCTGGCAGCTGCAGCCGCTGCCGGCGGGCCTCGGCTACCACCGCCTGCGCCAGCGGGTGCTCGGAACCCGACTCCACCGCGGCGGCCCAGCGCAGTAACTCCTGCTGCTCGACGCCGGGCATCGGCTGCAGCGCCGTCAACTGCGGCTTGCCCAGGGTCAGCGTCCCGGTCTTGTCGAGCAGCACGGTATCGACATGGGACAGGCCTTCCAGGGCTTCGCCGCGGCGAAACAACACTCCCAGTTCGGCTGCGCGCCCGGTGCCGACCATGATCGCCGCCGGGGTCGCCAGGCCCATCGCACAGGGACAGGCCACGACCAGAACGGCGACCGCGGCCAGCACCGCGTGTCCGAGCGCAGGGGCCGGAGCCAGCAGCAACCAGAGCAGGAAACTCAGGGCGGCCACGGCCAGCACCGCCGGGGTGAACACCCGCACCACGCGATCGGCCAGGCCCTGGATCGGCAACTTGCCGCCCTGCGCCTGCTCCACCAGCCGGATGATCTGCGCCAGCACCGTGGCCGATCCCACCGACGTGGCGCGCACCACGAGCAGGCCCTGCTGGTTCACGGTGCCGGCCCGCACCACGCTGCCCACCTGCTTGTCGACGGGAATCGGCTCGCCGCTGAGCATCGATTCGTCGACATGCGAGGCGCCTTCCAGCACCTGGCCGTCGACCGGCAGCCGTTCGCCCGGGCGCACCACCACCTGGTCGCCCTGCCGGACTTCGCCGATCGGGAGCTCGCGCTCCCCCTGCGGGGTGCGCACGCGGGCGCTGCGCGCCTGCAGGTGGGCCAGCGAGCGGATCGCCCGCGAGGCGCGCCCCTTGGCGATTTCCTCGAGATACTTGCCGAACAGCACCGCCGCCACCACCACCGCGGCCGAATCGAAGTACAGATGGCGGGCCTGCGGCGGGAACCACTGCGGCGCCAGCAGCACCGCGACGCTGAATAGCCAGGCCGCGCCGGCTCCGGTGGCCACCAGGGAATTCATGTCCGGTGCCGCGTGGCGGTAGGCGATCCAGCCGTTGCGCAAAAAGCCCCTGCCGGGGCCGAACACCACCCAGCTGGCCAACAGGGCCTGCAGCGCATCCACCGCCTGCCGCAGCGCAGCCGAGGTCTCCAGCGCACGGTGCGCGGCCGGCCAGGCCATGCTCCCCATGGCAAGCAGCACCACCGCCAAGGCCGCGCCGGCCGCCAGCCATGCCTGCCTGCGCATGGACGCAAGCTGCGTCTGCTTGCGCTGCCCGGCCTCGCGGTCGGCGCGCCCGGCATCGCTGTCGCGCAGCGAGGCGCCGTACCCGGCCCCGCGCACCGCATCGACCAGGGCCTGCGGCTGCAGGGCGGCCGGCTGCAGGCGCACGCTGGCGGTTTCGGTCGCCAGGTTGACGTCTGCCTGCAGTACCCCGGGCAAGGATCGCAGCGCACGCTCGACACGGCTGACGCAGGAGGCGCAGGTCATGCCCTCGATGTCGATCTGCAGGGCGCATTCGGCCGGTGCCGCCGCGCCCTGCGGCGCAAGCGGCTCGGCCACCGTGGAAGACGCGGTCACGGCTGCTCCTTCGGGCCACACAGGGCGCCCAGGATCGGGCAATCGTCCAGCTTGCCATGCCCGGGGCAGGCATCGAGCAGTTGCTGCAACCCGTCATGCAATCGACGCAGGTCGGCCATGCGCTGCTCGATCTGCAGCAAGCGCTGGCGGGCAATGGCATGCACCTGCGCCATGTCGCCGCTCTCGTCGCGCTGGGCATGCAGCCCCAGCAGCTGAGCGATTTCGGGCAGCGAAAAGCCCAGAACCTGCGCGCGCCGGATGAATTCCAGGCGACGCAGCGCGGCCGCGTCGTACAGGCGGTAATTGGAGTGGCTGCGCCGCGCTGGCTCGACCAGCCCCAGGCGCTCGTAGTGGCGCAGGGTCTCCGGAGCGAGCGCGGCCCGGCGCGCGAGCTGGCCGATGGTCCAGGCACCCGCGGGGCGCTCGATGGAGCCGGCAGACGGGGTGGGAGTTTGCATGCCAACATTGTAGTTGGTAGTAAGCTTTTGACTTTGCGCCAGATCAAGCGCGCGGCGAGCGGTGGCGTGGCATACTCTCGGGCTTGCCCGCGGGGGACGAGCGCGCTGCGTCGCAACGCCCCTCCCCGGGCCGCGCCGTGGCCGGGCCGGCCCTGCGCGTTCCCCCGAACTGCCCTTGCGATGAGCCTGCACATCTGGTTGCTGTACCTCGCCACCGTGGCCGTGATCTCGGCCATTCCCGGGCCGAACATGCTGCTGGTGATGAGCCATGGCGCGCGCCACGGACTGCGCCGCAGCACCGCGACCATGGCCGGCTGCCTCAGCGCGCTGCTGCTGATGATGGCCATCTCGGCCGCCGGCCTGGGCGCGCTGCTTCGGCAGTGGCCCACGGTGTTCGACACCCTGCGCCTGCTCGGCGCCGCCTACCTGGTGTGGCTCGGCGTGCGCACCTGGCGGGGCGCGCGCCACGATGCGCGCCAGCCGGGCGCGGGCAGCCTGCCGCAGGCCGCGCCTGCGGCGCGCACCGCGGCGGCGCTCTACCGCAGCGGCTTCGCGGTGGCCAGCAGCAACCCCAAGGCGATCCTGTTCGCCGCCGCGCTGCTGCCGCAGTTCATCAACCCGACCCAACCCACGCTGCCCCAGTTCGTCGTTCTGCTGCTGAGCTTCGCGGTCATCGAAGTGTCCTGGTACCTGGTGTACGCCAGCAGCGGGGTACGTCTCGAGCGCTGGCTGCGGCGCGCCGGAGTCGCGGCCGCTTTCGCGAAGCTCACCGGCGGGCTGTTCGTCGGCTTCGGCACCGCGATGGCCCTGCTGCGCAATTGAGTCTCCGGCTGCGGCAGCGCGTTGTGCCGCCGGGCCGGGTTGTCGGCGCACCGCGCATTCCGACAACGATTGTTAGGAATCGTCCCATCTCTGCGGGATTTCGAGCATCGACGCTGCGAACCGGCCGCGTATGCGGCTTCCTGCGCATCGAAAACCCGGATCCCGACACAAGAAAAGGCCCTGAAGGCGCGTGATGCAATCGACTCCCTGGCTGCCTGAAGACGCGCAGCCAGTCACCGTGCACGGTGCGGCGTGCACAGCATGCCCAGGAGAATCCGATGATCATCACCCGCCCGTCACTGGCGCTGGCCGCGGCCGGCCTTGCCTTGCTCGCCGGCTGCGGCGGCGGAGGAGGCCCGGGTGGGCCCTCCGGCGCCACGGTCGCCAGCGTCAATGCCCACAGCGCGGCACCCAGGACGCCACCGCAGGGCGGCTTTCGCAACGTCGTCTCCTTCGGCGACAGCCTGTCCGACGCCGGCGCCTACACCCTCGCCGCCTATTCCTTCTACTCCCCCACGCACGGTGCGAAGGCACCCTTCACCTACCCCTACTACTACGGCGGGCAGTTCACGGTCAACGGCCACGACACCAGCAACTGGACGGTCGAGCTCGCGCATGACCTGGGCCTGGACCTGACGCCGAACCTGATCGGCTACGACCTCCTGGGCATCGGAACCCGCTACGTGCGCAGCGACGGCAGCCTCAGCACCGACCCCGCGGCGGCATTCTGCGCATTCGACTCCGCGCCACCGGGCAGGCCGCGCGAATGCACCAACTTCGCCCAGGGCGGCGCGCGCGTCGCGGTGGAACGGGGCATCGGCCACGACCAGGGCGCCCTGACCTACCCTGTGACCTCGCAACTTGCCAATTACCTGCAGCAGTTCCAGTCCTTCCGCCCTTGGCAGCTGTTGACGGTGTTCGCCGGTGGCAACGACGTGCTCGCCGCCTTCGACCAGGCGCTGGAGGGATTCCGATCCGCAGTGTCCCCGGCCGCTGTCTACCATCCCGCACTTGTGCCTACCCAGGGTCCTGCACCGGACGATGCCCAGGGACAGGGGCAGTCGCAGGGGCTGTCGCAGCTGCAAGCGCAGGCGGCCTCGGATGGCGCTGGCGCTGCCGGCGTGGTGCCGGCGCAGCGCGCCTTCGCGCCGCCCACGCCCGATGCCGTCGTCCAGGCTCGGGCCACGGTGCGCAAGGCCGCCGACGATCTGGCCGCGACCGTCACGACGATGCTGAACCACGGCGCACGCTACCTGCTGGTCTACACCCTGCCCGACGCCTCGCTGACGCCCTTCGGTCGCGCACTGGATGGCACCGGCTCCTGCGACAACCGCAATCCGCAGGCACCCTGCCACCTGCTTTCCCAGCTCACGAAGGTCTTCAACCAGCGCCTGCTCGACAACCTCGACGGCAAGGCGGTGAAGGTGGTCGACAGCTACGCGCTGCTGCAGCGCGAAATCGCCCAGCCCGCGGCCTTCGGATTCACCAACACCAGCACCCCCTGGTGCGACTCCGTGCTGACCCAGGAGTCGTCCCTGCTGTGCAACGTGGAGACTCCCGCGGCTGGTCAGGGGGCCCACACAGGCAACCTGCAGAGCTGGCTGTTCGCCGATGGGCTGCATCCGACGCCTGCCGGCCACCGGGTGCTGAGCGCGCATACCCAGCAAGCGATGCGGGGCTTCGGCTGGGCCCTTTGACGCGACGCCGGCGCAGGGCGCGGCTTGCGGCGGAACGTTGCGCCGCGGCTTGCGCCCTCCGTCCGAAGCGCATGCACAATATGCGGTGATCGTGGCGGCCCGCGCCGTGGAATTTCATGGAGTCGGTGGTGCGGGCTCTCTTGTTTCTGGACTCCAGGATTCCTGGCAGAGCCCCGACGAAGCCAGGATGGAGCGCGGATTCGGCTCGATGGAGGCGCGATGGACGACAGCGAAATCAAGCAGCCGTTGTGGACCATGGTTCTGCCGATAGGCAGCGTCGTGCTGCTGCTGGCGATGTACGCCACCCACGGCAACTTCAACCCCAGCCACACCTTCCTGTGGTTCAGCATCGCGCCGATCCTGCTCGGCACCGCGGCGCTCGCGTCGCGCATGCAGAAGGATCTTGTCGGCTGCCGCTATCGCAGCCGGCTCGACCGGCAGTACAGGCTGTTCACCGCTGCGCAGGCTTGGCGGGAAGCGCTGATGCGCTCGCTGTTGTGCGTGTTCGTCCTGGTGTTCTTCGCAGACTCGCTGGGCAACACCCTGTTCGGCGGATTGCACTACCACCGCTACGTCATCACGGGCAAGTTCATCCGTTACCAGCGCTGGGGCGACTGCGACGTGCTGCAGCTTTCGGCGATCGGGCGCGGACCGGAATTGGGGGAGATCTGCGTATCGATCAGCGCCGAGCGCAATGACCTTCCAGGGCAGTTGCTGCTGGTCGGCGACCAGAGATCCTGGTTCGGCCACGACGTGGTCAGCTACCACCGCTTGCCTGCGCCCGGCGGCTGAAGCGACCCGATCTGAAGCGACCCGATCGAACCGCGCTCGGGTCGGCGGCGCTCGAAACAACCGGTTGCATCGACAAAGGATCGACTGTCGCGCATTGGATGGAACAGACCGTTGACGGCGCAGATGCCCATGCATCGTTCCGATGCCGCAACCCTCTGGAGTCCTGCAATGAATCTTCGCTCTCGCCTTGCCTCATCCGCTGCATCCGCCCGATCCTCGGCCTGCGTGCGCCTGCTGTGCGCCGTGACCCTGGGCGTACTGGCGCCGCTGGCCGCCGCCCACGCAGCTTCCTTCGAGCGCGCGCATCCCCGACGCGACCAGGTCAACGACCGCGTCCAGAACCTGAACCAGCGCATCCGCAGCGAGCGCCGCGCAGGCGAACTCAGCCCGGCACGCGCGCGGCGGCTGCACGCCCAGGTACACCACACCCGCATGGAGCAGCGTGCAATGGCCCGCCGCAACGGCGGCTACATCACCCGGGCCCAGCAGGCGCGCCTGAACCGGCAGCAGAATGCCATCAGCCGGCGCATCGGGCGATGAAAGCGCGCACGCTTCGCCGCGCAGCGGCTGCCGCGGCCGCAACCCTGCTGCTACTCAGCCTGGGCGGCTGCTACGTCATCCCCTGCTGCGCGGGGCCCGGCTACGGCTACCACGGCGGCTGGGGCTGGCACCCCCACGACGACGACCGCTGAGGCTCCATCTCGCTGCAGGGCCGAAGCGCCGTGCCGGGCCTCAAGCCAGGCAGGCGCGCATCCAGGCCGCCAGCTCGGGGTTGCCGTGGGGATCCTGCGCGCGATCCAGCGCCGCCAGCACGGCGGCGCGATCGGCCGGCTCGCGGTTCTGGCTGAACTTGAACTTGCCTTCGAGGGATGCGATATCGATGCGCACGCCGACGATCATCGCCAGCATGCGGTCGATGAACTCCGGCGGTGCGTCGGCCGGGCTCCATGGCTCCGCGCGGCGTGCTTCCTGGCTGGCGGTCAGCCTGTCCACATGGTCGCGCAACCACCGCGGATCGTCGATCACCTGCGCCTGCCCGCGCACCTCGACCACCGCGTAGTTCCATGTCGGAACCACCTGGTGGTGGCGAGCCTTCGACGGGTACCAGGACGGACTGACATAGCCCTGCGGCCCGTGGAACAGAACCAGGCATGGCGCGCCCGCACGCAGATCCTGGAGCTGCGGGTTGGCCCGCGCCATGTGGCCGAACAGCGCACCGCGCGTGCCTGCCGCGGCATCGAATAGCATGGGCAGCGGCGAGACCTGCAGCCCCGAGGAGCCGCTGCTCAGCAGCGTGGCCAGCGGACGCTGGCGCAGCAGATCGTGCAGCCGGGATTCCTCATCCACACGAAACGCCTGGGAAATGTACATCGTGAACTCCGCAGCGACCTCGACCCCGCCGATCCCCGATCGGGCCGGCGCAGGCGGCCACCCCCAAGCCTACGCCGGCGCAGCCCGGGCAGGCAGCTGCCGATGCCGTCGCTGAAGCGGCCGCGGAGGCCGTGGCCAGGGCATCTGCGCCGGATTGCGGCCCGCGCGCTGGCCGGCCTGCTCGCCGCGACGGCGCTGGCGGGATGCTCGGTACTGCATGCGGCGACGCGCGAGCAGGATCGCAGCCTGGCCGCGGTCGCCCCCGGCACCTGGCGCATCGACCCCAGCCACTGCAGTGTGGTCTTCAGCGTGGATCACCTGGGGTTTTCGCGCTTCATCATGCGCTTCGACAGGGTTGCGGGAACGCTGCACTGGCCAGCGCGGGGAGTTGCGGGAGCATCCATCCACGCTTGGGTCGCAACCGCGAGTGTGGACACCAACGACCCGCAGTTGGATGCCGAACTGCGCTCGCCGGCGATGCTGGATGCTGCGCGCCATCGCTACATCGAGTTCCAGGGTTCCGGGTGGCGCGCCACCGGCCCGGCGCGTGGCGACCTCGAAGGCGTGCTGCGCCTGGGCAAAGCCAGCGAGCCCGTCGTGCTGCACCTGCGCTTCCACGGTTACGGCGTCGACCCGGTGACCGGGCAGCCCACCCTCGGGTTTTCGGCACGCGCGGCCTTCTCCCGCGCTGGCCTCGGGCTGCGCGCCTGGCCGGGATTCGTCGGCGACACCGTGCGCCTGCACGTCGAGGCCGAATTCATTCCCGCTGCGCCGCCGGCCTGCGCCGGCCCGCGGGGCTGCCTCCACCACGGCACCTGAGCCCTGCACGGCCGCAAGCGGCCGCCGGCGCGACCTCCCTGCGTCGGGCATCCTTCCTGTCCGCGCACTTTTTGTCCTGGACAAATGCTATGCTGCGCGGCATGTCCCTTGGCCGCCTGGTGCGCTTCCCATGCCGTATGTGCGCGGCCGGCCCGGCGTCGCCGCAGCCCCGTCTCTGCGCATGAGCGGGCGCCTGCGCCGACTGGTGATCGTGCTGGGCGACCAGCTGGATCTGGAGGCGGCGGCCTTCGACGGATTCGATGCCACGTGCGACGCCGTGTGGATGGCCGAGGTCACCGAGGAGGCCACCCACGTCTGGTCGTCCAAGCCGCGCATCGCGCTGTTCCTGGCGGCGATGCGGCATTTTGCGCAGGCCTTGCGGGCACGCGGGCGCACGGTGCACTACACGCTGATCGACGATCCCGGCAACCGGGCTTCGCTGGGCGCGGAACTGTCCCGCGCGCTGGCCGCCCTGGATCCCACCGAGCTGCGCATGACGGCACCCGGCGACTGGCACGTGCTGCAGCAACTCCGCCAGGCGGCTGCCGCCGCCGGGCTTCTGCTCCACATCGACCCGGATCGCCACTTCTTCACCACGGTGGCCGAGTTCGCCGCGCATGCGCGCGGGCGCAAGGCCTTGCGCCTGGAGATCTTCTACCGCGAAGCGCGCCGCCGCCACGGGGTGCTGATGGACGGCGACCAGCCCGCCGGAGGGCGCTGGAACTTCGACGCCGACAACCGCCGGAGTTTCGGCGCCGACGGCCCGTCCGGGCTGCAGCCGCCGCGCTCCTTCGCGCCCGACGCGCTGACCGCCGCCGTCTTGCAGCAGGTCGAGCGCCTGTTCCCCGGACACCCGGGTGGCCTGGGGCACTTCGACTGGCCGGTCACACGCGAGCAGGCACTGCTCGCGCTGGACGATTTCATCGACCAGCGACTGGCTGGCTTCGGGCGCTGGCAGGACGCGCTGTGGCCCGAGCAGCCCTGGCTGTGGCATTCGCGCTTGTCGGCGGCCCTCAACCTCAAGCTGCTGGGCGCACGCGAGGTGGTGGAGCGCGCCGAGCAGGCCTGGCGCGCGGGCCGCGCCCCGCTGGCCGCCGTCGAAGGTTTCGTGCGCCAGATCCTGGGCTGGCGCGAATACGTGCGAGGCATCTACTGGATCCGCATGCCCCACTATGCGCAGGGCAATGCGCTGGGCGCCACGCAGGATCTGCCGGGGTTCTTCTGGACCGGCCAGACCGAACTGGCCTGCCTGGCCGATGCGCTGCGACAGACCCTGGATCGGGGTTACGCCCACCACATCCAGCGCCTGATGGTCATCGGGCTGTTCACGTTGCTGCTCGGGGTCGACCCCGCCCAGGTACACCGCTGGTACCTGGCGGTGTACGTCGATGCCGTGGAATGGGTGGAACTGCCCAATACCCTGGGCATGAGCCAATACGCCGACGGCGGCGTGATGGCCAGCAAGCCCTACATCGCCAGCGGCCAGTACATCGAGCGCATGAGCTCAGGCAGCCACTGTCGTTCGTGCCGATTCGACCCCAAGCGACGCAGCGGCGCCGACGCCTGTCCCTACACGGTGCTGTACTGGGACTTTGTGCAGCGACATCGCCAGGCTCTGGCAGCCAACCCGCGCACCTCGATGCAACTGCGCAACCTCGAGCGCATCGAGGCGTCCGAGCGCGAGGCCATTCGAGCGCAGGCGGATGCATGGCGCAGGCGCATGGCGGCAGGCGCATGAGCGTCGAGCCTTCGCCCGCACGCGCGCGATCCTGGGCGCGGATCGCACCCGCAGCATTCCCCGAAGCTGCGCAATCGTGCCCCTCGTTCCCGGCGTGGTGGAAACGGGTGCGGCCAGCCGGCCTCAAACCTTGACCAAGGGGCGGATGGCGGCAAAGCCGCCATCGATCTCCCACACCTGACCGGTCACCCGCGCCGCCTGCTCCGACAGCAGCCAGGCCATCAGCTCGGCCGTTTCTCCGGCCGTCCCCAGGCCACCCAGGGGGTACTGGCGCTGGGCCGCCTCGCGCGCCGCCGGGCTGGCGATGAATCCTGCGCTGGCCTGCGTCTGCATCATCCCGGGGGCCACCGCGTTGACCCGTATGCCCGCCGCCGCGTGGCTGGCGGCGGCCGCGCGCACCAGCGCCTCCAGCCCGCCCTTGGCCGCCGCCACCGCCTCGTGGTTCGGCGTGCCGATGCGCGCGGCGGCCGAGGAGACGAACACGGCGCTGCCCGGGCTGCCGCGTCGCCGCAGGTCGCCGACGAAGGCGCCCAGAGTATGGAAGGCGCTGTGCAGATTGGCGCGCAGGCAGTCCTCCCAGTCCTGCGGCTGCACGCGATGCACCGCGCCCAGCCGGATGTTGCCGACGCAGTGCGCCAGTGCGTCCGGCGCCATGCCCTGCGCAGTAGCCAGGGCCATCGCATCACGCGCCCCCTGCGGCGTGCTGCAGTCCGCCTCGACCTGCAGGTGGGCATCGCCATAGGCCTGGCGCAGCCGAGCCGCATCGCGCCCGACCACGACCAGGCGCCAGCCCGCGCCTTGCAGGCGCGCGGCCAGCGCGCGACCCAGCCCGCCGCTGGCGCCGGTGATCAATGCCACGGGGTGTTGCATGGCTTCATGGCTCCGTGTTTGTCCTGGACAATTTCAGAGGATTGTGCCACGCACGGGGTTCGGGCGCTGGGCGCCCCGGCGGGGGATGCGCCATGGCCGGCTCCGATCGCGCCGGAGCTGGCTGATCCAGGGCGCGTCGGGCTGCGTTGCCCGCGCGCCCGCGCATCAGCCCTTGAAGTTGGCGATCTGCGCGATCTGTCCCGCGGACAGATCCGCGGTGACAGGCGTGCCCATGAAGCACCCAAGGGTGTAGGGGTACTCCGGCGTGAGCACGTAGTGGTACATATCGACGAGCTTGCCTTGCCACATCACCGGGCTGGTCGTTCCATGGCAGGCGTCCAGATCGCTGTCGTGCAGGGTCTTGCCGGTGCTCAGATCCTTCTCGCCGTAGATGCCGAATCCGTCCAGCGCGTAGCCGACCAGATTGGAGCTGTCCACGCCGGGCATGCAGACCGAGGGACCGTGGTAGTGGTACTGGCCCCCTTTCTGGGGATGCCCGTCGCAGGAATCCTGTGTTTCGTGGGCCATGGCGTCGTTCCCGGCGTCGTCGAGCGCGTTGTAGATGGCGACGCCGGTCGTGGTGAATCCGATCATGCCCATCGGCAGGCAGCTCGGGCTGGCGGCGATCGCAGGGTTGGCCGGAAGGGTGAGGTCGATGGTCTGCGCGACGATGGCGTTGGGGTTGGTGTCGTACTGGTAGGCCGGATCGCTGGGCTGAATGGGAAAGATGCCGGTCGTTGCCGGCGCGATCGGCAGGTTGTTCGAGACGATGGTGGTGGTCGAGCCGCTCGTGCCGATCGTGGTGGATGCGTTGGGCCAGCTCACGGTACCCTGCACGGCGACCTTCTGCGCCGGGTACCAGTAGGAGCCCTGGATCCATGGCCCGGTGTGGCTCGTGCTCTTGGGGAAACTGCTGCTGCAGGACATGAGCTCGCCCTGCGTGGGCGTGGTGCTGCGCAGGCCGTCGCCCAGAGGCAACGCGCCGGACGGCCAGGCCGCCTGATCCATCGTGATGGGCAGCGTCGAAGAAGCCGCAGTCGTCGTGCTGCCTGTGCTCGACCCGGCGGAAGCCGTCGTCCCGGCACTGGTTGCCGAGGATCCGCCACCACCGCAGGATGCAAGGCAGGAAAGCAAGGCAACGGTGCAAAGACTCCAGGCTTGGCGTCGCATAATGGATGGATCTCTTCTCATGGGCGGGCTCGCTTCACAAGTTGCGAGGTCGCGTGTCCTTCATCCTAAGCAGGAATGCCTGTACCTGTCCATGAGGCCGCAGGAGCCTAAATGCGGGCTGCAGGCTAGTCCTGCAGGCGTGATGCCGACGAGGGGAAGACGCGGGCCGTGCCCGTCGTGCTCGATGCCGTCGCGATGCGCGAGGCCGGCGTGAACAAGGTGCAACTTGCCCAGCGTCTGGGCATCGACGAAAAAGAGGATCGGCGCCTGCTCGACCCGCACCATGGCTCCAAGCTGCCTCGCATCGCCGAAGCGGTGCAAGCGCTGGATACGTTACTGGCACGATGGGAGTATTGCTTCCAAGCAACAGCAGCGGCGTTCGATTGACTTCCAACGTACCAAACCCGCGTCCGTGCTGCCGGCCCGGATCACACCCAGCCGCGTTCGGGAGACCACGTCGCGGCAAGGTCACAATCGCCCGTTCGCGCCGCATCGATCGCCGGCAACAAGAAGCGCCGCAGGTCGGCGACCACCTCGTCCAGCGGCACAGCGTCCAGGACGTTCTTGCGCAGGAAGGCCTTCCACTGGGTCTGCTTCTGCGCATCCTGCACGAAGGCCTCGCTCAACCCGAATGGCTGCCCTGCCGGCAGCGGAGTTGCGCGGCGCTCGAAGGTGGCGCGGATGGCACGGGACAGGATCGGCCCATCGAACCCGCTGTGGCGCGACAGGATCCAGAGATCGAAGAAATCCTTCATCCTGCTGTTGGCGATCCCAAGCGGCACCAGGGCCTCCAGCTTCTCGGCCACGACTGTGTAGCGCGGATAAACCCGCAACCGCGGTGCCGGCATCTCCGCCAGCATGACTGGGTAGTCCACGTCCTCCGGACCCGGGGTCACCGCGTCGCCAAATCCGACGTCGACCTGGATCGGGCACCGCGCGCCACCCAGAATCCCGATCAGGGTGATGCGCACGCCCGCGTAGTTGGCCTCCTTGCGGATTTCCTCGGCACGGACCGTGTCGGCATAGAACAGGATGCCGTCCTCGCTTTCCTGGCCGCAGATCTCGCGGAACACGGCCTCGATATGCGGAAGGTCGGCTGAGCCGAAACCCAGCAGGTCGGCGTCGTGGGTCGGTCGATGCGGCATGTCGAACCAGAGGTCGAACAGCAATGCGCCCTTGAGCAGGAATTGCCCGGCATGCGCCGAGGTGCTCAGACGATAGAGGAATCGCTCCAGCGCGTAGCGGGTCAGAACCAGGTTGAAGTCCCTCCCCTCCTCGCGCGCCCTGTTCAGCAGCCTGGCGCGCACCGAAGCGGCTGCGTTGCGCTTCGTCACGGAAGACTCTCCAGGTAGGGCCGCATCACGTTCGCCACCCGGCAGATCGTGGCGAAATGCCAGAGCTCATCCATGGTCACCCGCTTGGCCCTCCAGGCCTCGCGCAGGGCCTCCAGCGCGACGTCCAGGCCGATCTTGTTCCGGAACTTGAAGCAGTCGACCACGGTCTTGGGGACGCTCGTGATGCGGACCGAGACTCCATCGACCATGTGCTGCTCGACCCCTTCAGTCAACGCGTTGCCGGAGAACCGAACGATCCGCAGCGGTGGATAGCTGGCCTTAGGCACTCTCGCTGACTTTGGGATCGCAAGCCAGACCTCGAACGGAGCCTGGGTCGTGAGACCATGAAAGCGCAAGGCAGACAAGAGGCAGATGGTGCCCCTTCCGTGTATACGCGCCACCTCGGCGAGGAGTGCGTGCTCGGAGACCGAACGGTCTGGCAACGCGTAGAGTCCGCGCCGCAGCCGGATAAGAGCCCCCCGACGAACCAATCTCGTCAGAACGACCCGGGGGATCCCCATCTGCTCCATGTCAGCCGACCGAATCAAACCGCGCGCACGCGCAAGGTCAATGACTGCCGCTGCGTAATGTTCCATGGGAGGATCATGTTCCATATCGCACACCATTGTCAATGGAAGGCGACGTTTTGGAACACGCACAAGCCCCCACAGCAGCTAGTCCGATAACTCAACGTACGTCAGCCGAACCCATCCCAACTACCCGCGATACTTCAACGCGGTCATTCCACTATGGTCAAGTGGCTCGAAGCCCCGATGGCCACCCAAACTCCCCCACCTTTGGCCACCTAAATTCCCCCACCCTGGCCACGGCGCGATGACGCGCTGACAGGCCGGCGAGCACGCCGGCGGCCAGA
>JAJZEC010000079.1 GCA_021805825.1 Pseudomonadota bacterium | reverse complement strand
CGACGGCCACACTCGTCTCGCACCGCTTGCGCAATTGCCGATCGACGCACCCTCACCGAGTGCGGCGCGCTATGGCTACCGCTCGTTCGACCGTCACCACCTGCTGGCTGACAATCGTCTAGGCGATTACCTGCGGTCTACGCTATGGCAAAGTCACTCCTCCCACCAAATCTACTTTGCCAGCCTGCTCACCAAGCCGCTTGGCGGCGGCCCGGCACTAACCCTCAGTGCCGACGTTCCTGACCTTGATTTCTTCTCTGGGCGTGGGGCCAAAGACATCCTGCCACTCTGGCGCGATGCCGCCGCCACCTTGCCCAACCTGCACCCGGGCCTGCTCCCGCAACTCGCCGCGGCCTATGGTCACGCCGTGACGCCCGAAGACTTCGCCGCCTACGTCTATGCGGTGCTGGCGCAGCCGGTTTTCACGGCGCGCTTTCACGATGAACTCGCCAGTCGTGAACTGCGCCTGCCCATTACCCTAGACGCCGCGCTGTTCGAGCGCGCCGTGACGTTTGGCCGCGAGCTGATCTTCCTGCACAGCTTCGGTGAGCGCATGGCGACGGGTCAGCACTGGCCAGCCCACGCTGCAAAGTGTCAGAAGGCGGTGCCGACGAGCAACCTTCCAGAGCGCTTCGCATACGACGAAGCGCAGCGTCTCCTCCATGTCGGCGCCGGTACTTTTGGCCCGGTCAGCCTGGAAGTTTGGAACTACGAGGTGTCCGGCCTGAAGGTGCTGCAATCCTGGCTGGGCTACCGCATGCGCCGCCGCAAGGGCAAGAAGTCCTCGCCGCTGGACGACATCGCCCCGGTCGGATGGAGCGCTGAGTTCACCAGCGAGTTGCTGCGGCTGATCACATTGCTCGAGAAAAGCGTCCAGATGGCGCCGGCGCAGGGCGCTTTGCTGGAGGAGATAGTCGTCGGTCCTCTCCTCTTGGCGGCCCAGCTTGGCGAACCGCCTTCAGAATGGAAGGCCGCGCCGCGGATGAGAGCTGGACACGTCGAGATGGATGGGTTCGGGGAAACGCAACGGTAGGCCTTACCAGTTGGCCGAGCAGCTCCCCGATCCGTCCCTCCTAGCCGGCGGTAGGGCTGGATGGTCACGACGATGGGCCCCTGTATATTCCACCGCAAAGCAACCACCCGAAACGATCCTCTGCGTATGGCCAAGAAACGAGACAAGGATAAGCGGCCCACCCAATTTCTGGGGACCTACACGCTGCCTAATGGCCAGCCTGTAGTCGGGGAGCTGCGCCTCAAGGGGGTGAGCACATTGCTGAAACTGCACTCCGACAGCATATTGGCGTGCGTGAAGGAGGCCTCTTGCGTCAACGGTACCGCGTATACGGGGGAGTACCTCACCCTGATCGATTGCCATAGCCCTAGCATCGCGCATACCAGCTTCAAGGATGCGCCAACCCAGTACCACGCCGACGTTTTCCCACATTATGTTGCGATTGGCCGGAGTCATCTAAAGCCAGACAAGCCATGCATCAGCGCAATCCACTTTACAACTGCCGATCTAGCCACACTCTTCTACGACTTTGATGCATTCGGTCACGTAATTGACGCAAAACCCATCATTGACGTGGTGCTGCAGGAGCGTCGCCAAATGAGGCCGGTCAAGGCGGGTGAGCGGCCACATGTCTTCTACTTCACCGGAAAGGACTGCATTGTCGAGGTGCCCACAACGATTGGTAAGGTCTCGGTCCATCACCGCCCTCGTTTCGGCATGGGCGGCCCAGAGGGCGTGTTCATCAAAAACCGCATCATCGTGTCGATCGAGCCAGATGAGCCGGTGCCCTTCAATGATGCTGTTGACCGGATGTATGGCGTTGCTTGCTTTCTCTCGATGGTAGCAGGGCGTGCCCAAGGCATTGACCACATCCACGTCACCACGACTGAGGTGATCGACGATATCCCGCAATCGCTCGCTATTTCCCCCAGCTATCGCTGGAAAGCCAGCAACAAAAGCGACCAATACAAACCCCATCCGGGGGATGTTCCACTGGACCCGATACAGCATCGCCCTGAGTTCGACGTAGTGCTGGCCGACTGGGTTGCTCGACACAGCGGTTGGCGAGTTGCACGAGGGCGGTACCTGGAGTGCATGCGCAAGGCCAACAAGTACGGTCCCGAGCGGCTCGTCGCAGCGGCGAATATGTTCGATATCCTTCCCGCAGACGCGGTGCCTATGGCTGTCGAGCTATCTGACGACTTGGTAGCCACGCGAGATTCATGCGCTGAGAGGTTTCGCATCCACCCTCGCGGAATCGACCGCGACAGCGCTCTCTCGGCATTAGGTAGGCTCGGGCAGCCCTCGCTTCCCAAGAAAGTCGCTCATCGAGCGTCAATCGTTGGGTCGAAGCTCGGAGCCAGGTTTCCAGACTTACTGTTGGTGGCAAGCGTCGCGGTCAAGTGCCGTAACTTCTTCGTTCACGGCAGTGCCGACGACATCGACTATCCGAAGGTAGAGCCCCTTGTACCATTTCTCACCGACACGCTCGAGTTCATCTTCGCCGCGTCCGACTTCATCGACGCTGGCTGGGATGCACAGCGATGGAACTCCAATGGCCATAGCTGGGGACACAGCTTTGCTCGCTACCGTAGCGAATATGACATGGCGCTCGCCGAGCTTCGACGCGTAACCAATGCCTAGCAAGCTGCCGGTTCGGTAGAAACCACCTTAAGCCCGACTGCCCGAGCGATTGAAGGCTTCCTTATAGCCGCGACGCATCATGCTTGAGCTCGCGACAGAACGTCTAGGCGCCCGCTAGCTGCTGGGGCTTGATAGCTTTCTGCCGGCCCGTTTTGTGTCGGAAAAATGGGTGTGGTGATAATTGGAGTTATCGTTACACCGAAATGAGTTTTCGGCCCTCACTCGCCGTCGAGCATCAGCAGGATCGCGCCGCGGTGCGGTTGGATAGCGACAGCCGTCGGGATACGCACGTCGCCGGCGCGCCACCGCACGCGGAGCCTACCGGCGACCTGCCGACGCTGCATCGCCCCGGCTGCCAGCAGCAGCGCCGCGCCGGCCCAGTCGGTCTCGCCCGCGGCCTCAAGTTCTTCAGTCCAGCCGGTCGAGGCATAGACCGGGCGATAGACCGGGCGATCGGCCACGCGATGGCCTGCGGGCAAGATCAGGCCAGCGGCGACGGCCTCGGCCGGGGTCAGCGGTTGAGCGATACACGCGCGCAGCAGCACACGGCGGCAACTCATGGCACCCGCCGCTTGCGGGTGCCGGCGTAGGCGTAGGCCACCAGCGCCGCGCGAACGGCTGCGGATCTAGTGCAGCCGTCGCGCTTGCAAATGCGGTCGAGCGCAGCGGCGTCTGCCGCCCTGAGCGTCATCGAAAAATTGCCGCCGCCCTCGTGCGTGGCGCCCGAGCGCAGCGAGGCCTGCCGGCGGCGCTCGGATTCCCTGCGCGCCGCCAACACCGCCGCCGGGTCCGCTAGCAGAACCGGGCGGTTGGTGGGGCCGCTTTTCTTGGGGCTCACGGCTGCTGCGCCTGCTGCGCGCTCGCGCGCGCCGAATTGATCTGCGCCAGGGCGCCGGCGATCTGCTGGTTCTGCTGCGTTGCCGTTGCGTAGGGGTTGATCGTGGCGAGCTTCATCTCGCTGGCCTGCAACTCGCGCGTCTCGCGCAGCAGCATGTGGCCGAAGGCCGCGCTACTGGCTGCCATCGCAGCGAAAAACAAGATCTTGAGCATGCTCGTCTCCTTTTCCTTTTTCAGGTGCTTGCATCATACTGCAAACTAATGTCACGTGACGTGATAAAGTTCACGGTTTCAACGGCCCGATGGCGCGGCGGTCTCGGGCCGCCGCGCCGTCGCTCGTTGCTGGTTAGTCTTCGCCCTCCAGCATGATCGTGATGACCGGCGCATCGGTGTCGCCGGGCCCGCACTGCGCCCACAGTGCCGCGCCCAGCGCCTCGAACGTCACACGGTCGGTGCCGCGAGCCTGGCGGATGGCCGCCAGCATGACGCGCAAGACTTCCTCCGCACGCACGTCGCGCACAATGCCGGCCAGCGTGTCGGTGGTGCTCTCCGGCAGGCAGTCGATCAGTGCCCACACGCCATGCGTGCAGGCCGTGGGGTACTTGATGCCGGCACGCTGCGCACGCTCGGACACGTCCACCAGCACGCCATCCTCGATCGCCTGGGCGCGGCTGTAGGAATAGATCATCTCGCCGAAAATCTCGCGGGTCATTGCTTCGTCATTCTGGTTCATGGTCTCGTTCTCCGGGTAGTGAAGCGCGGTCAGCACAGGCCGCGCTGTGACAGGCTGGTAACGGTCTCGCCGGCGATCAGGTGATCGAGCACGCGGCAGCCGATCAGGTCGAGTGCCTGCTTGAGCGTCTGCGTGATCGCCACGTCGGCACGGCTCGGCTCCGCGTTGCCGCTCGGGTGGTTGTGGTACAGCACCACGGCGGCGGCGTTGGCCTCGATGACGGCCCGCACCACTTCACGGGGCGCCACGCTGCACCCGTCCAGCGTGCCCCGGAACAGCTCGCGCGTGGCCAGAATCCGGTGCTTGCTGTCGAGGAAGATCACGCCGAACACCTCCACCACCATGCCCGCGCAGTGCACCCGCAGCCAGTCTGCCGACGCTCGCGGATCGCTCAGGCTGCCCAGCCTTGCCCAGCGCTTGCGCAGGATCGCCTCGGCTTCGGCCAGGATGTCGGCCTCATAGCGCGCCTGCGTGTCGGTCATCTCGCCTGGCACACGATGGTGCAGATACAGCACTGCGTCTTCGCTCCTCACCTCACCTGCCGGTTGGTGAGCCTCGGGGGAGCGCGAGGGGGAAACCCTCGCTGCGCCTAGGGTCGCGCGTGTTTTCAGTGTGGTCGTCAGGTCAGTCATGGTGCTTGTCCTCGCTGTGGGTTCTGCCGGTTGGAGCCGCCTCACCGAATCGCGAGGCGGCCCGAACCCGCGCAGCGGGGCGAGCAGGCAGCGGGCATGACAGAGCGCAGCGACCCGCAGGGCTGGCGGGACCGATGCAGGCGAGGGGCCAACGAGCGGGGCGGCTGCGAACGGCAGTGGCAGCGAGGATTCCTGGACCTGCGCACCCGAACGCGCGGCCCTGGGCGTGCTCTGGATTTGGCTCTTGCTCTGCCGTGCGGTGGATCTGTGGCTCTCGAGCAAGGCGCGCTGACGCGCGGGCATTGAGCAAAGGGCTGCGCGCGGGCGTCTGGACGTCTAAACGCAACTGAAAAAAAAGGCCGGCGCTGGGCCGGCACAAAGGTTGTGCGGCAATGAGCAGCCGCACGAGGATCAGGCTACTCGCCGGCCGAGGCCCACGCCTCGGCTTGGATCCGCTCGATCTCGGCTAGCTCGCGCGGACCGAAAATTTCGTCGGCCGCGATCTCGGCCGCCCGAATCTCGCGATTCGCCCGCGCGATGGCCACAAGCGCACTGCCGGTGTTCGGCCACACGCGCGCCAGCAGTTCGTAGCGCGCGCGCAGCGCAGCGGCCAGCCGCTGCATGGCTGGCTCCGACCGGCTGCCGAACTGCTCCACATCCGTGCGGGCCGCCTCAATGGTCTCAGGCGACACATGCCAAGGGGTCACGTCCGGCAGTTCGATGAGGTCCCAGGGCATCGCCAGCTCGACAATCACGACATAGTTTGTCGCCGTCATGTGGGGCTCAAAAGGTTCGTGGTTAGGGCTTGCATTCATGGTTCGTTTCCTCGTGATCTTGGGGGGAATGGCGCGGGCCTCTCGGCCCGCACCTGTGGTTCAGCGGTTCCGGCGCGCGCGCGTGGGCGCCTCCGTCTCCGTCTCGAACCCGTCGAACGCCTGCGCCCGAGCGCGGACCCATTCCGGCAGCGCGGCGTCCTCGGCAGCCTCGACGCACGCGACACGGATGCGCGCATCAAGGTTAGCGATGGTGCGCGGCCCCAGCTCATGCAGATGCCGCCACGGCCCGCGCCGCCCGAACATGGCACTCCTGCGCGCCTTGTCCCGGCTGACCTCACGGCCGTGAGGCGTAGCCTCGGAGTCAGTGGCGAACACGGCAAAGAGCGCGGCCTGCCGCAGCCGCTGGGCGGCCAGCGATTCAGTGATCAAATCGCTCAGCGCGCTGCCGCGATCGCGCGCACTACGCGGGCCGGCCCTGCGGTTGGTGCTGTTGCTGTGCTTGTTCATGGTTTTGTCCTCTTTGAGTAGTGGATCAGGCCGCTTCCGCTTCGGGCCGCGGCAGATCGTTCAGGATCTCTCGAATGCGCTCGAACGCCGCCTCGGCATGCTCGTCCAGGATCGGGCCGAACACGTGTTCGACGACATCCCAGTTGTTCTTCTGGTGCTCGATCAGGGCCCATGCCGTGAACGACGCACCGTGCATCGCCAGGCTCAGCCGCGGCGCTTCGTCCGCGCCGTGATCGCGATAAAACGTGATCCAGAACTCCGCCAGCTCGACCGCGCACGCCGGGCACGCGCCGCGGATCAGCCCGGCCTCGGCGCCGATCGCCGGGTTCGTCGGCTGTGCGATCGACAGCGGCGCGTGCTCGCGCTCCCAGAGCCTCCGCTGGGAGAGATTTTGCACGTCGATAGTGCCCAACGCCGCCGCGCAGCCCGGGCAGGTGACGGGGATGGTTTCGACGGGTTCGATGTGGATCAAACGGTTTGTCTTCATGTTCATGGTGATGACCTCTTGGTTGAGCGGTCCACTCGTGGACATGCAGCAGCGCTGCGCAGGTTTTTCTGCGCAGCGCGGGGTTGCTTGAGTTGGCCGGCCGCGACCTTGTAAAAGGGCAGTCAGAGCGGCATCGACACCTGTGCGCCGATGAATCCGCTGCGGCGCCCCGGCGCGTTCGGGACCGCGGTCAGGTTGATCGACCAGCCCGCCGGTGCGATCACTCGCACCAGCGCCGCGGCGACCAGCGGCTGCGTGGCCAGCTCGTCGGATCGATAGCCGCTGTCGAGGCCGGCCGTGGCGCCGGCGGCCAGGCTCCAGCCCGCAGGCATCGAGGCGTGCCAGGGCGTCCAGTTGGCGAGCAGGTAGGCCGAGCCGTGCCGATAACTGTTGCGATACCAGCCTGCGGACAGCGACCAGTCGCGATTGATGTGCGCCGTCGCGCCCAGTCCGAGATTCCGCTGGTTAAGCTGGTGCCGAGCCCAGGCCTCGGTGTGATAGGAGGCCAGATTCACGTCGAGGGTGTAGGTCGGCGCGGCACTGGCGGCGACGGGCGCGATGAGGGCCACGGCGATCGCGGCGGTGAGGATGTGCTTGTGCATGGGTGTTGCTCCTCGGCCCGTCGGGATGCGGGCCGTACTCCCATGCAGCAGCGCTGCGCAGAAAAACCCCGGCGCTGGGCCGGGGTCAGGTGGTGCGGGTTGCGCCTCTGGGGGTCAGCGCACAGTCGGAATCGGCACGATGCGCGCCGGCTGGCCGTAATAGCCGCTGATCAGCTGCACGCGTTCACCCACGCTGATCTGCACGTCGGCCGCCTGCGTCACGTCGATGATTTGCTTGTCGTCGAGCCGCACCGTGACCTCAAGGCCCGGCTGCGTGTAGGCGTGCTGGGCGACAAGATTGCCGCCGATGCCGCCGCCGATCGCACCGGCGACCGTGGCAAGGGTCTTGCCGTTGCCACCTCCGATCGAATGGCCGAGCAGGCCGCCGGCGAGCGCGCCCAGGGCCGAGCCCGTGCCGGTTTCAGTGCCCGTGGCAGCGATCTGCACGCTGCGCACCGCCAGCACAGTGCCGAGCTCCACCTGCTGCACCTGTTGCGACTGGCCGGGCGTATAGACGTCCGCGCTGTTCGGGTACTGCCCGGTCATGCCGGGCGGCAAGCTGGCACAGCCGGCGAGCAGCGCGGCGCCGATCGCAGCGGTGAGGATCTTGGTCTTGATCTTGTGCATGTGGTTTTCTCCTCGGCCCACGGTGTGCGGGCCGTGTCTGTATGCAGAGGCGTTGCGCAGAAAACCGCCCCGGCGCTGGGTCGGGGCGGCATGGATTGCATGGATTACTTCGTCGCAACCGCCGGCCAGTACGGCACCAGCGGCACGGCCGCAGCCGCGCCTGGCACGCGGATCGACAGCGCCACAGTGGTGGCGGGTC
>JAJZEC010000021.1 GCA_021805825.1 Pseudomonadota bacterium | reverse complement strand
TCCGGCGCGGCCACGCAGGCTGCCGCCGGCGAACTTTCCGGCGGCCTGGAGCAGCAGGCGCGCAGCTTCATCGCCGCCATCCTGCCCAGCGCGCGTGCCGCGGCGCAGGCGCTGGGCGTCAGCCCCGTGGGGGTGCTGGCGCAGGCGGCGCTGGAAACCGGCTGGGGGCGCCACGCGCCGGGCAACAACCTGTTCGGCATCAAGGCGTTGCCGGGCTGGCAGGGATCGTCGCTGCAGGAGATGACCGGCGAAGTCCGCGACGGCCTGCGTCAGCTGGGAGAAGCCGCCTTCCGCGCCTACCGCAGTGCCGCGGCCAGCGTGCGCGACTATGCATCGCTGCTGCAGTCGCCGCGCTACGCGGCGGTGCGCGGCCACGGCGATAACCTCGCGGCCTTCGCTCAGGCCCTGCAGGCCAGCGGCTACGCCACCGACCCCCAGTACGCCGGCAAGCTGCTGCAGGTGGCCAACAGCCCGCTGATGCGCGACACCCTCGCATCGCTGGGAGGCGCGGGCATCGCGAATGCCTCAAGCCCGGCGATTCCGTGACGTTACTCCCTGCATATTTACCCTTGCCCTTACAGCCGTGCAAAGCCGCCTCTCCGATCCGTCCCAGCCCGCGATGCCCAGCGACGAAGGCGCGCTGCTGGCCGCGCTGACGGCGATGCTGCGCGCCAAGCGCCAGTCGCTCCTGCAGGGCGACATGTCGGCGCAGGCGCTGGCCCCGTTGTGGCAACCGCTGCTGGATCGCCTGCAGCAGCTTGCCGCGCGCCGTGCCGACGGCACCGCCGCGCAGGCCGACGCCCGGCTGCGCGCGCAGGCACAGGCACTGCGCGAGGAGTACGAAGGACTGCAGCACAGCCTGCAGGTGTGGAGCGACGCCTTGCGCGTGGCCCGCGACAAGGCCGCGCAGCGTGCCGCCGCCCCGGTCTACGGGCGATCGGCAGCCGCCGCGCCGCGCGGCAGCCTGGGAAGGGGGTGAGCGATGTCGGGTATCAGCGGTCTGGTCAGCACGGCCCTCACCGGGCTGCAGGCGGCGCAGGATGCGCTGCAGGTCACCGGGAACAACATCTCGAATGTCAACACCCCGGGCTACAGCCGTGAGCAGGCGGTGCAGGTCACACAGCCTCCGGGGCCCACCGGCGGGCTCTATCTGGGCAACGGAACCGACCTGACGACGGTCACGCGCAGCTACAGCAATTTCCTGCAGACCCAGGTGTGGAGCGCCACCGCCAGCGCCAGCGGCGCCAACACGGTGAACGATCAACTGCAGTCGCTGGTGTCGCTCATCAGTGGCAGCAACTCGGGGCTCGCCACCTCGATCAACCAGTTCTTCGCCAGCGGTGTCGCGCAGGTGGCGTCCAACCCTGCCGACATCCCGTCGCGCCAGGCCCTGATCAGCCAGGCACAGGGCCTGGCGCAGAGCCTGAGCAGCGCCGGCCAGCAGCTGCAGGCCATGGGCAGCGGCGTGAACCAGCAGATCGGGCAGAGCGTGGACGCCATCAACTCCCTGAGCGGGCAGATCGCCCAGCTCAACGTGCAGATCAACTCGCTCACGACCGGCACGAACCAGCCCAACACCCTGCTCGACCAGCGCAACCAGCTGGTGACCCAGCTTTCCGCCCAGCTTGGGGTGAGCGTGCTGCAGCAAGGAACCCAGCTCAACGTCTACACCAGCAGCGGCCAGGTGCTGGTGGCTGGCAACCAGGCCTTCCAGCTGCAGACCACCGCCAACCCCTACGACCCCTCGCAGACCGAGGTGGCCTACGCGGCCAGCGGGGCGATCATCTCGCAAAGCCTGCAGGGTGGCGCGCTGGGCGGACTGCTGCAGTTCCGCAGCCAGTCCCTGCAGCCGGCGCAGGACGCGCTGGGCACCATCGCCGACACCCTGGCGCAGGCGGTGAACACCCAGCAGGCGCAGGGACTCGATCTCTACGGCAACCTGGGCTCGCCGATGTTCGCCAGCGCGCCGGTGCAGGTGCTGGCCAATGCGAGCAACCAGGGCAACGCCAGCATCAGCGCTTCCATCGCGAGTCTGTCGCAACTCGGTACGTCGAACTACGGCCTGCAGTACAACGGCAGCAGCTGGAGCGCCACCAACCTGTCGACCGGACAGCCGGTAAGCCTGAGCGCGAGCACCTCCGGAAGCACCACCACCCTGAGTTTCGGCGGGCTGCAGCTCAGCGTCAGCAACGCCGTGTCGGGCAACAGCTTCGAGGTGCTGCCCACGCGGCTGGGCGCCACCGACCTGCGCTCCCTGCTCACCGACCCGCGCGCCATCGCCGCGGCCGCCCCCTATGTCTCCAGCACCGGCGCCATCGTCTCCGGCAGCGTGGTGAACTCCAACCTGGGCAACCTGGTGCTGTCGGCCGGGCAATACGCATCGGGCAGCGCGGGGGCGCTGCTGGTCAGCGGAGTCAACGTGCCGGGCGCGCTGCAAGTCACCCTGAGCAGCGGCGGTACCAGCGGCTCGAGCGTGGGGTTCGTCGTGACCCAGCCGGGCTCGTCGACTCCACTGGCCAGCGGCAGCCTGACCCTCGGCGGAAGTGGCACCACGCTGGCCATCCCCTATGCCGCCAACCCGCCCGGCGGCTACTGGACGGTCAACCTCAGCGGCAGCCTGGCCGTATCGGGCGATGCCTTCAGTCTGTCCGCGGCCGGGCCCGGTAACGGCGGCAACGCGCAGTCCATGGACGCG
Organism: Pseudomonadota bacterium; assembly: GCA_021805825.1. Taxonomy (GTDB): domain Bacteria; phylum Pseudomonadota; class Gammaproteobacteria; order Burkholderiales; family Burkholderiaceae_C; genus Thiomonas_A. The sequence continues at coordinate 51,540 of JAJZEC010000021.1, read as the reverse complement.
CTGCAAAGCGCCAAGCTGCTTGCGGGCGGCACCTTGTCGCTGCAGGGCTCCTTCACCCAACTGGTGGGCCAGGTGGCCTCGCAGGGCGCGCAGGCCCAAAGCACGCTGAACGCGGCCACTGCGGTGGCCCAGCAGGCCGGCAGCGCCCAGCAGTCGACATCCGGAGTCAACCTCGACCAGGAGGCTGCCAGGCTGGTGCAGTACCAGCAGGCCTACCAGGCGGCCGCCACCGCGATCCAGGTCGGCAACAGCCTCTTCCAGTCGCTGATCAGCGCGGTGCAGGCGGCTTGAAGCCGGCAGCCGCGCGCAGGAGCCCTCGATGCAGATCATCAGCAGCAGTCAGTTTTACGGCGCCGGGCTCAGCGGCATGCTGCAGCAGCAGACCCTGCTCGGCAATCTCAGCCAGCAGCTGTCGACCGGCAGCAGCCTGGTCAACCCGTCCGCGCAGCCGGTGGCGGCGGCGCAGAACGCGCAGCTCACTGCGCAGATCGGGCAGCTTGCAGGCTACACGCAGAACGGCAGCAACGCCCAGCAGTCGCTGCAGCTGGAAAGCTCCACCCTGCAAAGCGTCGGAACCCTGCTCGACCAGGTCCGCCAGCTGGCGTTGCAGATGAACAACGCCACGGCCAATGCCCAGGATCTGCAGAACGCCAGCAGCACCATGCAGGGTTACCTGCAGCAGCTGGTGCAATACGCCAACACCCAGGACGGCCAGGGCAACTATGTCTTCGCCGGCAGCCGCAACCAGACGCAGCCCTTCGCGCTGCAGGCAAACGGCCAGGTCAGCTACCAGGGCGACGGCGGGCAGAACCAGCTCGCGCTGGGGCCGAGCCTGAGCACCGCGATCGGCGACGCCGGCAGCGCGGTGTTCATGAACATAGCCGGCGGCAACGGCAGCTTCAGCGTGTCGGCCGCCTCGGGCAACACCGGCGGCGCGGCCCTCGGCCCGGGCACGGTGTCCAACCCTTCGCTGGCACAGCAGGTGCTGCTGGTCGCGGGAACCCGGTACCACATCAGCTTCAGCACCGCGGCATCAGGCGGCGGCCTGGACTACAGCGTCAGCAGCGGCAGCGGCGCCGGCTTCGCAGCCTCCGGCGTGGTGGCCAGCGGCGCCTTCACCGCCGGCATGAGCATCGGCCTTCCCCCGGGCAGCAGCCCTGCCGTGGAGGTTCCGGTGAATGGCACGCCGGCCGCTGGCGACAGCTTCACGATCGCCGCCTCACCTTCGCAGAGCCTGTTCGCCACCTTCCAGTCGCTGCAGCAGGCCTTCTCCGCCACGGCACAGACCAGCGGCGCAGCCGCGCAGCGCGCGCAGGCCATTTCCAATGCCCTGGCCAGCCTCGGGCAGGCGCAGACCACCCTGCTCGGCACGCAGTCTGCGATCGGCAGCCGCTTGCAGCAGGTGCAGGCGGTGCAGACGCAGAACGCCAGCCTCACGCTGCAGTTCCAGACGCAACAGGCCAGCATTTCCAACATCAACTATCCGCAGGTGATCACCCAGTACCAGCAGAGCCTGACGGCGCTGCAGGCGGCGGAGAGCGCCTTCGCGCAGGTGCAGGGGCTGAGTCTGTTCAAGTACATTTAGCGCATGGACGTTGCGCTGCCGCGACCCGATGCAGCACGATCCTCCGCATCCGAGATGACCGAGCGAAAACGCGCCCTCCTGATCGGAACCAGCTTCAGTGCCGCGCCCTTGTTGAAGGCCCTGCGCGGCTTGGGCCTGCGGGTTGCCGTCTGCGGCAACGACCCGCACGACGCTTGCGTGGCGTGGGCCGATGCGTACCACGCGATCGACTACTCCGATCCACGGGCTCTGGCCGCTCTGGTGGATCGCGAGCCTTTCGACTTTCTCTGCCCGAGCTGCAACGATTTCGGCTACCTGGCCGCCGCCGCGGTGGCGGCCACGCGCGGTTTCCCGGGCTTCGACACGCCGAGCGTGACCCGCACCCTGCATGACAAGGCCGCCTTCCGCGCCTTCTGCATGCAGGAATCGATTCGCGTCCCACGCGCCTGGACGGGGCACGACCCGGAGCCGCCCGGCGCGGCCTACCCGGTGCTGGTCAAGCCGGTCGACAGCTTCAGCGGCCGTGGCATGACGCGGGTCGAGGCGCCCGCGGATCTAGGCGCTGCGCTGGATGTCGCGCGCGCGGAGTCACGCAGCGGCGCCGCCGTGGTGGAGGAATTCATCGAGGGAACCCTGCACAGCCATTCCGCCTTCCTGCGGGGGCAGCGCATCGCCAGCGACTACTTCGTCGACGAGTTCTGCACCGTGCATCCCTACCAGGTGAACTGCTCGAACTCCCCGTCGTTCCTGGGCGAGGATGTGCGCGAGCAGATGCGCGGACACGTCGCGCGCATGAGCGCGTTGCTGCAACTCGCCGACGGCCTGCTGCACACGCAGTTCCTGGTGCGCGATGGGTCGGCCTACGTGATCGAGTGCATGCGTCGCTGTCCGGGCGACCTGTTCTACCACCTGGTGTCGTATTCGTCGGGCGCGAGCTACATCGAGGACTACCTGCGTCCCTTTGTCGACGACTCGACCCTGCCCGTGCAGGGCCGGCAGCAGACGCCGTGGGTGCGCCACACCGTATCGCTGACACAGCCGGCGGTCGTGTGGTCCATCGAACCCAGGCTGGATTGCGAACAACTGCGCGTCTTTGGCCTGAGCCCGAGCGGCGCGCGCATCGAACCGGCGCCCTTCGACAAGGCGGCGATCGTGTTCGCCCGACTGGGCAGCGCGGCAAGCATGCGGGAGCTGACGCCGAAACTGGTCGACTGCTTCCACGTACACAGGGATCCTTGAAGACATGACCCTTTCGGACAACTCCCCTTCGGCGCAAAGCGCTCTGCAGGTGGCGTTCATCGGCGGCGGCGTGAACTCCGCCGTGGGACGTGCGCACTTCAACGCCCTGCAGCTCGATGGCCGCTTCCGGCTGGTGGCGGGCAGTTTCAGCCGCGATCCCGAGATCAACCGGCGCAGCGCCGCCTTCTACGGCGTCGAGGCGGCGCGAAGCCATGCCCACTTCGACAGTCTGCTCGCCGCCGAGCAGGGCCGCCTGGACGCGGTAATCGTGCTGACGCCCACGCCTTTTCACGTGGCGCCGATCCTGGCAGCGCTGCAGGCCGGCACCCCGGTGATCTGCGAGAAGGCGCTGGGCGCCACGCTGGAGGAGTGGCAGGCCGTGCGCGCCGCCGAACAGCGCAGCGCGGGCTTCCTGGCCGTGACCTACAACTACACGGGCTACCCGGCGCTGCGCGAGCTGCGCAGCCTGGTTCGTCGCGGGAGGTTCGGGCGCATTGCCCACGTGCATGCGCAGATGCCCCAGGAAGGCTACCTGCGCGTGGATGCGCACGGCCAGCCGATTCGTCCCCAGGACTGGCGCCTGCGCGATGGGCCGATCCCGACCCTGTACCTGGATCTCGGGGTGCACCTGCATCAGATGATCGACTATGTCACCGGAGCCAAGCCCTTGCAGGTGAACGCATTCCACGGATCCTTCGGACACTTCCCGCAGGTGATCGATTACGCGCATGCGCATGTGCGCTACACCGACGGCATCGAGGCCAGCCTGCGATTCGGCAAATCCATGCTGGGTCATCGCAACGGCCTGCGCATCGAAGTCTTCGGCACGCGCGGCAGCGCCGCGTGGGAGCAGAGCCAACCGGAACAACTCGTACTGGCGGACGATCGAGGGCAGATCGTCCTCGCCGATCGTTCGGTCGCCGGAGAGGTCTACGGGCTGCCGCGCTACACGCGCTTCAAGGCGGGCCATCCGGCCGGATACATCGAGGCCTTCGCGAACCTGTACATGGACATCGCGGACGCTCTGGAGCAATGGCGCAGCGCGGGCCGCTGGCAGTCGCCGGAAGTGTTCGGATCGGAAATGGCGGGCGAGGGCTTGCGGCTTTTGCAGGCCATGGCGCAATCGGCCGCCAACGGACTAGGCGAGGCACGCGCGGTCGAGCCAGCGAACGACCTCGAACCATTCCACGCATGAAGGGCCGGGCCATGTCGCGTATCTCCTCGTTGGCGCAATCATTGGCAGCATGGAGTTCGGCGACCGATCGCCGGGCCGAGGTGCTGCTCGACGACGTACTGCATGGACGACGCCCGTGCTACGTGCTCGGCCGCAACGAGCACAGCGCCTGGATGGTGCGCAGACTTGACGTCCAGGGTGTCATCGACGACTTCGTCGATACGCCGGGCGATTGGCGCGGCGTTCGGGTTGTCCGCAGTGCGCAACTTGCTCCTGGTGCGGTCGTGCTCAACGCCGTGCTTCACAAGCGTCCACACACAGCCCGCGCCAAGCTTGCCCAACTGCCGGGTCGTCCAGAATTGCTCGACTATGCGCACTGCATGCGCATCGACCCGGAGCGTTTTCCTGCCTTACCCTTCGTGCAGGAGGCACGCGACCTGCTCGATTCGCGCGGCCAGGAACTGGAGACCCTTGCATCTCGTCTGGCAGACGCCGAATCCGCGCGCTGCCTGCAGGACGTATTCCTGTACCGATTGACCGGCGACCCGGACTTCACCACGTGCTACAGCCTGAGCTGCCAGCGCCAGTACTTCGATATCGATCTTGGGCTTCCGGAAGATCGAGCGGTCTTCGTCGACGGCGGCGCGTACTGCGGCGAAACCACCGAGGAATTCTGTCGCCTGCATCCCGGGTATGGGGCGGTGCACGTTTTCGAGCCCAATGCCGCATCCATGCAGGTGGCGCGGAATCGATTGCGCGATCTGCGCGACATCCATTTCCACTCCTGCGCGCTGGGCGAACGACGATCGCAACTGCACTTTGATGGATCTGCGGCGAATGCATCCAGGATCAGCGAAGAAGGCAGCAGCGTAATCGAGGTTGCCGCACTAGACGAGATGCTCTCCGGGCACGCGCATCTGCTCAAATACGATCTGGAGGGCTACGAGGTTCGCGCTCTGGAGGGTGCGCGCAAGCTCATCTCGCGGTGGCACCCGGCGCTGGCCATCTGCGTGTACCACCGGGCCGCAGACTTCGTTGACGTGCCGGCGAAGGTACTGGACATGCATCCGGACTACACGCTGCGCATGCGCCATTACACGGAAGGCTGGGAAGAGACCGTGCTGTATTGCACACCCTGAGCAGGCAGTTGCTACTCCACACCGCATCCTGTATCGTCAAAAGCCCTCGCCATGGCTCTCCAAGACTGCCGCATCATCACCCTTCCCAAGATCCAGGATCGTCGCGGGAACCTCACCTTCGTCGAGGCGGATCGGCATGTGCCCTTCGATATTCGCAGGGTGTACTACCTGTACGACGTCCCTGGAGGAGCCGAGCGGGGCGGGCACGCGCACCGTACGCTGCAGCAATTCATCGTCGCGATGTCGGGAAGTTTCGACGTCGTTCTTGACGACGGCATCGCAACCCGCCGATTCCACCTCAATCGCTCCTACTTCGGCCTGTACGTCAGTTCGATGAACTGGCGCTCCCTGGACAACTTCTCGTCCGGAGCAGTCTGCATGGTGCTTGCGTCCGCGCACTACGACGAGGCGGACTACATCCGCGACCACGCCCAATTCATCAAGCAGGCGCTGGCCGGATGAACGTCCCGTTTCTCGACCTGCGCGGCGCCTACGAGGAAGCACGCGACGCCATCGACGCCGCGTTGGGGCGTGTTGCTGCGAGCGGGCGCTATATCGGGGGCGCGGAGGTCGAGGCCTTCGAGCAGGAGTGGGCCGCATTCGTCGGCTGCAGCCATTGCGTGGGCACGGGCAACGGGCTTGATGCCCTCACGTTGGGGCTGCGCGCATTGGGCATCGGCCCTGGAGACGACGTGATCGTGCCCGGGCACACCTTTGTCGCCACCTGGCTGGCCGTCAGCCACTGCGGTGCCCGTCCCCTGCCGGTCGATGTGGAGTCGGACAGCGCGAACATCGACCCTGCACGGATCGAGGCGGCGATCACGCCGAAGACCCGAGCCATCGTGGTCGTGCACCTCTACGGACGGCCGGTGGAAATGGACGCCATTGTCGCGATCGCCCGCCGCCACCATCTGCTTGTCGTCGAGGACGCGGCGCAGGCCCACGGCGCGCGCTTTCGCGACCGCCAAGTGGGCAGCCTGGGCGATCTGGCCGCCTGGAGTTTCTACCCTGGGAAGAACCTCGGCGCGCTTGGCGATGCGGGCGCGGTGACGACCAACGACCCCGAACTCGCCCGGCGCATCGCCCAACTCGGCAACTACGGATCGTCACGCAAGTACGTGCATGAACTACAGGGATTCAACAGCCGTCTGGATCCGATGCAGGCCGCCGTGCTGCGCGCCAAGCTGCCGTACCTGCGCGCATGGAACCTGCGCCGCCGATCGCTGGCTCGACGCTACAACGAGGCGCTGGCCGGCCTGCCCGGCCTGCGGCTTCCGGAGCCTGCGCCGCATGTCGAATCCGCCTGGCATCTATACACCATTCGCCATGCCCGTCGTGAAGAGCTGCGGCATGCCCTTAGCGCGCGGGGCATCGAAACCCTCGTCCATTACCCGATCGCCCCGCACCTGCAGCAGGCCTACGCCGAGGCCTACGAAGCCGAGGAGCTGCCCGTGACACGCCGGCTCTGCGGGGAATTGCTCAGCTTGCCCTTCGGCCCGCACCTGCGTCCCGAGCAGGAGCAGCGCGTCATCGAAGCCCTCACCCAGGCGCTGCGCGTCCTGTCTTGAAACCCACGAAGTCGTTGTCCATGTCCCGATCTGCTGTTTCCCATGCGCGGCAACCGGATTTCGTTCCCGTCACCGTGGCCCTGCTTGCCTACGAACAGGAGCGAACCATCGAGCAGGCTCTTGACTCGCTGCTGAAGCAGAGCTATCCGATCGACCAGTTGATCGTCAGCGATGACTGCTCCAAGGATGCCACCTGGGCGTGCATCCTGGGCTTTTTCGAGCGATTCACCCTTCCTGACGAATGGTGCACCGAAATCGTCCTGCGCCGCAACCCTCGGAACCTGGGACTGATCGAGCACAATCGCATGCTGTTCGGGCTGGCTCGCAACGAACTCTTCCTGGGCCACGCCGGAGACGACTCGTCCCTGCCGCATCGCCTGCAGCGCATCGTCGATCTGTATCTCAGCCTCGGCCGCCCGCGCGACTTCCTGGTGCACACGCAGGCCCGGGTCATCGACCATCCCCAGCACCCGGTGTTCGTGCCACCGGTGGTTCAGCAGGGCTTGGGCATCGAGGCCGCGGCGCTGGCGCAGGCCTTGCATATCGGGGCCACCTGCGCCTTGACACGTTCGCTGTGGAACGATTTCGGTGGCATCGCCTACACCGATGTGTTCGAGGATCTGGTGCTCGGCTTTCGCGCCATGCTGCGCAACGCCTACCACTACATTCCCGAACCCCTGCTGGACTACCGGCTTCATGGCGGATTGAGCGACCCCGCGCATCCCCACAATGCGGGGCTCAGCGCCGATCAGGCAGCACAGCGTGTTCGCGCGCTGTATGCGCAGCGCCTGCTCGACGCCGCCCATGTCGGCCGCCAGGATCTGGTCGAACTGCTGGCCAGCGCGATCCATCAACTGCGCCCGCCGGTCGCCCAGGCGGCCGCGGCGCCCACGCAGGCAAGCCCGCCCCCTTTGAAACCCTGGCTGGGCGAGGCACGCTGGCTGCCGGGCGAGCAGCAATGGGCGGAGCAGGCGCTGCAGCAGGCCGAAGCGGTGGGCGCCGCGCCGAATGCCCGCATCGTGCTGCTGCGCCTGCCCCCCGCGAAGCCGCCTGCAACGCCCGGCCCGGCGCCGGTCGCACATCCCTGGGTGGACGCGCAATGGCTCGACCTGCCCGCCCTGGACAATCCCGAACGGGTGCTGACAGCGGCCAATTCGGCTCTGCTGGACAGCCAGGCCGACTGGGTGGGTTGCATCGAGGCCGGAGACCTGCTGGCCGACGACGCAGTGTTCCGCGTGACCATGGCCCTGCGCGAGCACCCTCAGTGGCAGCTGCTGTACACCGACGAAGACACCTTGAACGAGCAGGGAGAACACCTCAATCCGCATTGCAAGCCCGACTTCAACCTGGACTACCTGCGCAGCCTGCCCTACGTCGGTGGCCTGCTGCTGCTGCGCCGCGATCTGTTCGAGGCGATCGGCGGCTTCGATCCAGAGCGCGAAGGCGCCGAGGACTACGACCTGCTGTTGCGCGCATGGGAGCATCTGCAGCGCAGCGGGGCCGGTGAAGCCGCGATCGGCCATGTACCCGCAGTGCTCTACCACCGCCGGGTCGGTTCGGGACATACGCGCAAGGACGTGCCAGCGCTGCTGGCCACCGCGCAGCAGGCGCTGCAGGCCCACTTCGAACGCCTGGGGATCGCAGCCCAGGCGCAGCCGGGGCCGTTCGCGCCGGCATGGCGGGTGCGCTGGCCGCTGCCCGAGGATCGTCCGGCGGTGAGCATCGTGCTCACGGCACTGGCGCCGCAGCCGCAGCTGCAGCGCTGCGTCGAATCGATCATCGACAAGACCCGCTATCCCGCCTACGAGATCCTGATCGTGCACGACGGTAGCGGCGACGAGGATCGCCGGCGCTACCTGCAGGCCATCGCATCGCGGGAGGCCGAGCTGGGTGGGCGCCTGCGGGTGCTGCAGACGGACGCGCCGAGCCGGCTGCCTGCTCTGCTCAACGCCGGGGCGCGCGCGGCGCGTGGCGCGTACCTGCTCATGCTCGACGGCGCTGCGGCCGCGCTGCACGAGGATTGGCTCGATGAAATGATGGGGCATGCCCTGCGCCCCGATGTAGGCGTCGTCGGCGCCAAGTTGCTGCACGCCGACGGCACGATCGCTCATTCCGGGCTGATCCTTGGGATTCGCGGGATCGCGGGCCACGCCTTCGTGGGGCGCCCCCCGGAGGATCGTGGCTACTTCGGGCGTGCGCAACTCACGCAGGAACTGTCGGCAGTCAGCGCCTCCTGCATGTTGGTGCGGAAGTCGCTGCACGAACAGCTGGGGGGATTCGAGGAAGGCGCTGGCGAAGGCTACTGGCCTGATGTCGACTTTTGCCTGCGCGCACGCCGGGCCGGACTGCGCGTGGTGTTCACGCCCTATGCGCTGCTGCTCCACGAAGGCACTGCCCAAGCCGAGCCCGCGGGCGAGAAGGCACCGGTGCAGCCCGCGCCTGTCAGTTCGCCCGGGGCGCAGGCCATGTACGACCGCTGGCTGCCCATGCTCGCACGCGACCCCGCCTACAACCGCCAGCTGAGCCTGGTCACGACCGACTTTCTGCTCGACGACCAACCGTGCCTGGCCTGGGATCCGGAGTGGCGGCCGCGTCCGCGCATCCTCGTGCACCCGGCCGACCGCGAAGGCTGCGGCGAGTACCGCATCATCGCGCCGATGCGCGCGCTCAACCGCGCCGGGGTGACGCAGGGCTGGGAAACCATGCGGCTGTTCGATCCAGCGGAGATGGAACGCATCGACGCCGACAGCCTGGTCGTGCAGCGGCAGATGGAATGGCCGCAGATCGAGGCCCTGCAGCGGCATGCGCGCTACAGCAAGGCCTTCCGGATATTCGAGATCGACGACCTGATCACCAACCTGCCGGTGAAGAGCGTGCACAAGGCACAGATCCACAAGGACATCGCCAAGCGCTTCCGCAAATCCGCCGGGCTGTGCAACCGCCTGGTCGTCGCCACCGAGCCGCTGGCCAAGGCCTATGCGGGTTTCAGCGACGAGGTGGTGGTGTGCCCGAATTACCTCGAAGGCGCGCGCTGGAAGGCGCTGCAACCGGCGCGTGCCGAGCGCAAACGCCCACGCGTGGGCTGGGCGGGCGGCGTAGGGCACAGTGGCGACCTCGAACTCATCGTCGACGTCGTGCGCGAGACCGCCGCCGAGGTCGATTGGGTGTTCTTCGGCCTGTGCCCCGAATCGCTCAAGGGCGTGGTCAAGGAATTGCACGGCGGAGTGCCGCTGGATCAGTATGCCCCCAAGCTCGCAAGCCTGGATCTGGATCTCGCCGTCGCCCCGCTGGAGTTCAATGCCTTCAACGAGTCCAAGAGCCATCTGCGGCTGCTCGAATACGGCATCCTCGGCTACCCGGTGATCTGCTCGGACATCACCCCGTACCAGGGGGACTTTCCGGTGGTGCGGGTGGCCAACCGCTTCCGCGACTGGGTGCGCGCGATCCGAGACGCGGTGGCTGAGCCCCAGGCACTGCGTGCGCAGGGCGACGCACTGCGCGCCAAGGTGCTCTCCGAATGGATCATGGAGGATCACCTCGACCGCTGGTTGCGCGCGTGGACGGCCTGAGCGCAACACCGCATCGCTGCTTCCGGCGGCCCCGGCATGGGCCGAGGCCTTGGCGCCGATCACCGCGAGGGCGACGCACTCGCCCGGCATGGGCAAGTGATCGGCGCGCGCGGTGGCGGATCAGACGTTGCCGTACACCGAATTGCGCAGCATCGTGAATCCCTTGATCAATTCGGCGATCCCGCGATCCAGCCCGAACTCCGGCTTGAAGCCCGTCGCCTCGATCTTGGCATTCGAAACGATGTAGTTGCGCTGATCCGGATCCTTTCCGACCGGGGCTTCAACGAACACGAAATCCGGAACCTGGCGCTGGATGTGCTCGCAGAGCTCGCGCTTCGACACGTTCGCGTCCGACAGTCCGACGTTGTAGATGTTGGCCTTCATCGTGTCGAAGTTGCGCAGCGCATGCCGGAAGGCGCGTGAGACGTCGCGCACATGCACATAGTTGCGCTTGAAGTGGCTCTCGAACAGCACGACGAAGCGGTCATGCACCGCGCGGTAGCTGAAGTCGTTGACCAGCAGGTCGATGCGCATGCGCGGCGACATGCCGAACACGGTGGCCAGCCGAAAGCTGATGGCGTTCGGATGCTGCATCAGTTCCTTCTCGACCGCGACCTTCTCGATCGCGTATTGCGAGATCGGCCGCAGCGGCGACTCCTCGGTGCAATGGTGGTTCTCGTCGCCGGTGCCGTAGGCGCTGTTGGTCGTCGGCATCAGCACGATCTGCTCCTTGGACAGCAGGCGCATCATCAGGCTGATCGCATCACGATTGGTGCTGGTCGCGCCGACCGGATCCAGGCTGCACAGCGGCGCTCCGACCAGCGCGGCGAGCGGGATCACCACGTCCGCGTCGCGCAACAGCGGCGCAACGGTCGACTCGTTGCGGATGTCGCCCTTGACCACCGAGAAATTCGGATGGTGGCAGCAATGGTTCAGGCTGGCCTGCCTGAACATGAAATTGTCGAGCACGGTCACCTTGTGCCCTTCGGCCAGCAGATCCGGCACCAGGGTGGAGCCGAGGTAGCCGGCGCCGCCGGTCACCAGGATGCGGTGGGACATGACTTCTCCAGATGGATCAGGTTGACGATTCAAGGCCCGCATCGGCGCCCTCGCCGCCGGGCCCGGGCGAGCCGCCCAGCAGACCGCCAGCGCGCTGGTAATCGAGCGGGATGCCGATGTCGATGAAACGCCCGGCGCACTCCAGGCCGCAGGCGCGATGGCCGGCGGCGACGAAGCGCGGCAACAACTCATCTTCCAACGAACAGCGTTGCCCGCAGGACAGGCCAAGCCCGCGCAGCTCCTGCGGGGCCAGCAGGTACACGCCGCCGTTGACCAGTGCACCCCGCTGGTCAGCGGCGCGCAGACCGACAATCCTGCCGTCGGCATCGAGCTGCATGCCCAGGTAGCGATCGGTATCGGCATGCCGATGCAGCGCGAAGGTCCAGCGCGACGCGGCGCGCTCATGGAAGGCGCGCAACGCCGCAAGCTCGACCTCGAAGAAGGTGTCGCCATTGAGCACCAGCACGCAGTCGTCCAGCCCCTGCATTGCAAGCAGCAGGCCGCCCCCGGTTCCCAGGGGTTCTGGCTCGACGGCGTAGCCCAGGGGCACTCCGCGGTACTGGGCGCCAAAGTGATCCTCTATGTACTCGGCCATGTAGCCCAGCGACAGCACGAATCGCGCAACGCCCTGCCCGATCCAGTAGTCCATCAGGTGTTCGAGAAAGGGTCTGCCAAGGATCGGGGCCATCGGCTTCGGTCGATCCGCGACGACTGCGCGCAGCCGCGTGCCGCGGCCACCGGCCAGGATGATCGCGGTCGTCATGCGCCCTGATCCGCGGTGTTCAGCACCTCGCAGATGCGGTCGATCTCCTCATCGCGCAAGTCCGGGAAATTGCCGATGTAGAAGCCATAGAAATGGATGTGCTCGACCTCGGGAAAGCGCAGGTGGGAGCCCTCCTCCAGCAGGCCGCGCAGGTAGGGCTGGCGCAGCTGGTTGCCGCCGCCTGCGCTGCCGCGCCGGAATTCGATTCCGTGCGCCCGCATGCGCGCCATCAGGCGCTGCGCGAAGGCATCGTCGGGCTCGCGCAGAACCACGTTGAAGGCGTAGTTGCTGCTGCCCTCGAGCTTGAAGTCCGTGCGGTAGCGTCTGGCGTCGATGCGCGACAGGAAGCGGTGCAGGTTCTGCGTGCGCCGCCGCACGTTCGCGTCCAGGCGCCTGAGCTGGCTGCGCCCGAGGATGCCCCCGATCTCCGTATTGCGCATGTTGTAGCCGGCATGGGCGAAGATGAAGTCCGGGTTCAGATCCGCGTGGTCGCGGGCGTAGGCGTCGCGCAGCGCGGCATCGGTGGCCTCGCGCACCATGCCGTGCGAGCGCAGCATGCGCAGCTGCTGGAACACCTGGGGATCGTCGGTGCACACCATGCCGCCCTCGATCGTGCTCATGTGGTGCGCGTAGTAGAAGGAGAAGTTCGAGATCCAGCCGAAGGTTCCGAGCTTGCGCCCGCCATGCGTCGCCCCATGCGACTCGCACACGTCCTCGATCAACGCCACCCCGCGCGCGCGCAGGGTGTCGATCAGGGCGTCGGTCAGCCCGTCGAAGCCCTGCACATGCGTCAGGAAGACGGCGCGCGTATGTTCGTTGAGCTTGTCCACGACCTGGCGCGCATCCATGGCCAGGTTAGCCGGGTCGATGTCGACGAACACCGGCCGGAACCCATGCTGCAGCACCGAAGCGATATCCGAAACCCAGGTCAACGGGGGCACGATGACCTCGCCACCCTCGGGAAAACGAGCGCGCAGCACGGCCATGCTGAGCAGGTTGGCCGAAGCGCCGGAATTGACGAACACGCTGTGCCGCACGCCGAGCCACTCCGACCACTCCTGTTCGAAGGCGCGCACCTGCGCTCCATGCGTGAGCATCGGGTCGTCGCCCTGCAGGTGCGCGATCACCGCATCCAGATCCTCACGCAGGATGTTGTTGCGCATCAGTGGAAATCGAATGCTCATTGCTTGCCCCATGCTTGCGCGCCTGCGTCGGCCGCCAGTGTCGATGCGAACGCGCGCGCCTTCTGCAGAACCACCTGCTCACCGATGCCGACCGCCTCGTGCAGCTGCGCACGCGTTCCGAGCTCGAAGCGGTAGCTGCCCTCGACGCCGAGGTTCAGGTAGCGCAGATCGGGAAGCTGTTCGCGCAGGAAGGCTCCGAGCATGGCATCCAGGCCGCCGCGGCCGCGAAAACCCTCTTCCAGCGACAGCACCCCGGCATAGCCGGCAAGCTCCGCGCGCAGACCCTCGCGGGAGAAGGCGCCGAGATCGAACAGGTCGATCACCCCCGTCTGCAGGCCTTCGTCGGCCAGCTTCGCTGCCACCTTCTCCGCCGTGTGCACCATGTAGCCGGTGGCCAGCAGGCACAGCGATCCGCCGCTGCGGCGGGCGCAGAATCCGAGGTTCCAGTCCGGCGCCTGCTCGGCATACAGCACGGGAAGCACCTGGGCATCCAGCCGCACGTACTTCGGTCCGCCCTGGGTACTGCAGCGATCGAAGACCGCTGCCGCGGCGACGTGATCGGCCGGCGACAGCACCTGCATGTTGGGCATCGCGCGCATCAGCGTGAGATCCTCGTAGCACTGGTGCGTCGGCCCCGAAACGACGTAGCTGTAGCCCGCGCCGACGCCGATCAGGTTGACATTCATCGGCCGCACCGTCGACAGCAGAGCCAGGCTGACGCGGATCTGCTCGTAGCAGCGCATGGTGATGAAGGGAGCGATCGCGTAGGCGAACACCTTGTAACCCTCCAGGGCCAGACCCGCCGAGATGTTGATCAGGTTCTGCTCGGCGATGCCGACATTGACAAAGCGGTCGGCGTGTTCGGCGCGGATGCTGTCGAGCACCGGCGAACCGAAATCGGCGCAGGCGAAGAAGATCGAGGGATCCTCGGCCATCGCGTCCCGGATGCGCGCGAGCAGGGCGTCGCGCATGGCCAGCGGCTTGGCGCTCATTGCGGCCGTCCCTCGCGCAGCAGCTGGTCGAGCAGCTCGGGTTTGGGGTTCATGATGTGCGACAGCGGCGCATCCTCCAGCCCTGGAACCCCGCGGCCCTTCAGGGTGCGCGCGATCAGCGCCTTGGGCGCACCCGCGCGGCGTTCCTTCAATTCCAGCAGTGCGTCGCGCACGCCCAGCACGTCGTGTCCGTCGACCTGCGCGCAGTGCCAGCCGAAGGCGCTCAGCCGCGCCGCGAGGTCGCCGTGGCTGACGATGCCGGCGGTATGCCCGAGCATGGTGATCGCGTTGTCGTCGACGACCAGGTGCAGGTTGTCCAGTCCGTGCTGCGCGGCGAACATGATGGCCTCCCAGTTCGCGCCTTCGTGCAACTCGCCGTCGCCGCACACGACGAACACGCTTTGCGGTGCGCCGCGACGCCGCAGCGCGAGGGCGATGCCGCTGCCCACGCCGAGGCCGTGGCCGAGCGAGCCGTTGACCGTCTCGTAGCCGGGAATCACGGGGTCGGGAATGCCCCCGAGAATGCCCCCGGCGACGCCGACGCGCGCCAGCTCCTCGCGCCCGAAATAGCCCAGGTCGGCAAGGATCGGATAGAGGCAGATCGACCCATGGCCCTTGCTCACGATGCAGCGGTCGCGGGTGACGGCCCGGGGCTCGCGCGGATCGTGCCGCAGCACGCCTCCGTAGTACAACGCGACAAAGATCTCGACCGCCGACAACGACGAGGCGAGCCGCGTCTCCGGCGCGCTGCGGTGCACGGCCAATGTCTCGCGCCAGGCCCAGCGGGCGCGCTCCTGCAGATCCATCAACGCCTCCACCCTCGTCGTGCCCGGCACCGGCTCCCCACCGGCCTGCAGGGCGGATACCTCAATCATGGAAATCGGTAGGTTCGTACATCACCACCCGGCTGCCGGCGTTCTCGAACCGGAACGGCACATGCACGGCGTTTTTGAGGCTTTCCTGCACCGCATGTCGGCGCGCCGGGGGCACGAACAGCAGCAGGAATCCTCCGCCGCCGGCGCCCAGCAGCTTGCCCCCCAGCGCGCCGGCCGCGCATGCCGCCTCGTACATCGCGTCGACCATCGGCGTCGACACCGCGCTCGACAGCGTGCGCTTGAGCCTCCAGCCCTCGTCCAGCAGGCGCCCGAAGTCCTCGATCGGGCGGCGTTCGTCACGCAGGATCGCGATCGCCTCGCCGACCATCGCGCGCATCGCGTGCAATTCGGCCTCGCGCCTGGGCATGTTGCTGATCTGTGCCTTCGCGACCTCGGAGGCAATGCGCGAGAGCCCCGTGAAACACAGCATCAGGTGGGCGTGCAACTCGGCCTTGCGCGCCTCGCGGACGATCAGCGGCTCCACCGTGAAACCGCCGTCGGGCGGGAATTCGATGCGGTTGAAACCGCCGTAGGCCGCCGAGATCTGATCCTGCGACCCCACGGTCTCGCCGATCAGATCCTGCTCGACGTGGATCGCGTCGGCAGCCAGCTGCGCCTTGCTGATGATGCGACCATCGAGCGCCTCCAGGGCATGCAGCAGGCCGACCGTGAACGAGGAACTGGAACCGAGACCGCTGCGCGCCGGCAGATCCCCGTCATGGTGCACCTCGAGTCCGTCCTCGACCCCCTTGAAGGCGAACACCGCATGCACCGCGGGGTGTCGGATCTCCTCGATCGCATGCACGTTCTCGATCACCGAATAGACGATGCGATGCTTGTGCTCGAAAAACGGCGGCAGGCGCCGACAGGAAATATAGCAATACTTGTCGATGGTCGTCGCGAGGACTTCGCCCCCATGTTCCCTGGCCCACGCCGGATAATCCGTTCCGCCGCCGAAGAACGAGATCCTGAAAGGTGTTCTTGTAATAATCATCCGATCGTTCCGTGCTTCGGCCGCGTTCGTCAATCCCCGAGAAGCCTGCGTTTCAGCCGGATTTTCGCCATGTCTTCGACATTTCGCCGCTGATCCTGTCCGAAGCGTCGCTCCACCAGATCCAGATAGGCCGGGTTGCTGAAGTAGGTGCGCCAGGCTTCGTCCCGGAAACGCAGAACCTCGGCCGAACTCAGGTGCCGCGTCGGCAGCGGCTGGCTTTCGTAGCTCAGGAAGGCATAGCCCTCGAAATCCTCCGGCAGCGCCCATCCCTGCTGCCTGGCAGTGTGGTACATCGGGCTTCCGGGAAGCGCCTGGCAGGGGTACATGTTGGCCATCTCGGTGTTGAGCTCCAGCGCCAGGTCGAGGGTTTCCTGCATGGTCTGCAGATCATCGTCCGGGAAGCCGAATATGTAATTGGAGATGATGTGGATGTCAGCATCGTGGATCGATGCGCAGACGTCCCGGATATTGATCTCGCGAAACGAACCCTTCGACACCTCCTGCCGCACGAACTGGTTGCCTGCCTCGACCCCCAGCGCCAGCCAGTTGACCCCTGCACGCTTGAAGAGCTCCAGCGAATCCTTGCGCACGGTGTCGACCCTGGAATAGGTCCACATATTGAAATCAAAACCCTCGTCGATCACCCCCTGAAGGATCGGCGCATAATATTTCCGGTTGAGGAAGAACATTTCGTCCGAGATCCGCAGCGTGCGCACGCCCAGATCCGCCAGCGCGCGCATCTGGCGCATCACCCAGGCCGGGCTCCAGAAGCGCATGCCGCGCGAATCGGCGGCGCTGACCCCGTCCGCGTTGTCGACCCGGTTGACGATGTTGATCATGCAGAAGCTGCAGGCAAAGTTGCAGCCCAGCGAGGTGTAGATGGCGGCAAACGGCGTGCGCTGCGCGTGGTCGAAACCGGCGTGCCAGAAGTGGGCGCGATAGAGATCCAGCGGGCGCTCGCGGCAGGGCAGCAGATCCCAGGCGTAGCCGGGCAGATCCTCGTCCATGCGATCCTGCGGCACCACCTTCTCGGGCGGGTTCAGCGTCGGCACCGCGAATCCGGCGGGCCCCGAGGCCTTGTAGCCGATGCCGCGGATACGCGCAAGATCGTCCCGCAGGTCGCTGCGCAGCAGGTTGTGCAGCGCGTATACGCCTTCGTTGAGCAGCACGATGTCCACGGCGTCGTAGCCCAGCACCTGCCGCGGCAGCGCGCTGACATGGGAACCGACGAAGGCCACCGGAGCCGCCAGCCCCGCCTCCTTCACCGCGCGCGCCAGCGCCAGCGCACCGATCATGCTGGTCGTGCCCGAATTGGGGTTCTGCCCGTACACCACCATCAACAGCAGGCGGGGCCGCGCGGCTTCGATGCGCGCCACCGCATCGTGCAGCGACAGGCGCTCGGCATCACAGTCGAGGATGCCCGCTTCGAATCCCTTGCTGCGGCAGCTCTGCGCCAGCAGCAGCGCCCATGTCGGGGGCTCGATGGCGGAATAGGTTCCCGCCAGGCTCTGATACGCTTGCGCGGAGGAATCGGGGTTGACCAACAGCACATCCATCTATCATTTCCTGGTCGATCACAGCCTCCGAACCGCGCGCCTGGAACCCTGCAGCGCCGGCATGCCCAACAAGGCGCACACCAGGGCAGCCGCAAGGTATCCGCTGCAGCAGGGCGGCCCTCGCCTGCGCACCGGACACTGCGTGCCTGTGTCTGTACATGGTAAGGCGCACGCCGCGAAGCAATCATACCGACAAGCCCAGGAGGGAGACCGGTTCACGCCGCCCGCTCCAGGCCTTGCCCGACATGGAAAACTTCAAGCTCTTCGTCACCTTCCACAAGGCCTTCCCGTTCCATGCCGACAGCTCCTGGCAGGCACGTGCCGCCTACGAGCCACAGCTCGATCTTGGCGGGGACTACATCTGCACCAGCGAGTTCGCTCCCAACATTGCCGAACTGCTGCCCGGCGGTGAGCAGGTCGACCCCTTCCGCGTGGGCTACCTCGCGCAGACGATCGCCACCGAGTACTGGATCCTGCACCACCTGCGCGACGTACGCTATGTCGGCGTAACCGGGTACCGACGCTACCCGCTGTTTGCGCACGATCGCTGCGACGTGCGCCCGGTCATCCCTGCCAGGCCCACGCCGGAAAACCTTCAGGCCATCGGCAGCGACGCCCACATCGCGGTGATGGAATCCATCCTGGCGGTGCATGACGTGATCGTCCCGCGTGCCCTGACGCATCCGCTGTCGGTGCGCGACCAGTACCTGGAGGAGCAACTGCAATCGACCTGGGATCTGTTCATCGACTGCGTAGCCGAGGTCGTTCCCGAACACCGTCACCTGCTGCCCTGGTTCGACCTGACCTTCACCGCGTCCTTCTGCGGACCGATGGGCATGACGCCCCTTGGCATCTTCAAGGAATACGCCGACTCCTATGCACGCATCGTCTCGCTGATGTGCCAGCGCGCGGAACGCCCCTTCGTGGTCGTCGACCCGAACGCGCGCATGAAGACGGATCGCTGGATCGGCTACCTGGCGGAGCGCTACTACCCCTTCTTCCTGTTCGCCAACCGGCTGACAACGTTCCAGGTTCCCACCGTGTACCTCGACTGAGCCAAGCGCATGGGTGGTCAGTCGTGCGCCGCGGCGATAGGATGCCGATACCCAGTTCTCTCGATGGAGGCCGCATGAGCGTTGCAGAATCCTCCCGGGCCGCGAGCGACCCCGACGACACGGCCGAGGCATTCGTCTTTATCGCGCGCCAGCCGATCCTCGACCGCCAGCAGCGCATCGTCGGCTACGAGCTGCTGGCGCGCGAAAGCGCCACCAGCACGCAGGCGCCGGCGCAGCACAGCCGCGCCTCGGACAGCGCGCTGCTGTTCCATGCGCTGTCGAGCATTTCGGCGGAGAACCTGTTCGGCGACAAGCTGGCTTTCCTCAACGTGCGCCTGGAGGATCTGGACGGCGAACACCTGGAGATCGTGTTCCCGCAGCGCATCGTGCTCGAGCTGCCTCGCGCCGCCGGCGACGATGCCGCGCGCATCGCCGAGGCGCGCGACCAGCTGCGGCTGCTGCGCGAGAAGGGCTTCCGGCTGGCTGCCGGGGTGTGGGCGCTGACCGCTCCCTACCTGGAATGGCTGCCGCTGCTGAACTTCCTGCAGATCGACGTGCAGGCGCTGCCGGCCGGGGTGCTGCCCGCGGTGCTGCGCCGCGTGTCCGCGCTGAACGGGGTGCGGCTGCTGGCCGAGAAGGTCGAGACCCAGGAGGCCTTCCAGGAATACTTCGATGCCGGCCTGCACCTGTTCCAGGGCTACTACTTCGCGCGCCCGCAGACGGTCAGCGCCAAGGTATCGAACCCGGCCTACGCCACGGTGCTGCAGCTCATCGACCTGGTGAACAAGCAGGCCGAGGTGCCGCGCATCGAGGAAGTGCTCAAGCACGACCCCACGCTGTCCTTCAAGCTGCTGCGCTACATCAACTCCTCGGGCTTCGGCCTGATGAGCGAGATCACCTCCTTCCGCCATGCACTGGTCATCCTGGGCTACCAGAAGCTGCTGCGCTGGCTGGTGCTGTTGCTGGCCACCACCCCGGGCAGCAGCAAGGCCTCGAGCCAGGCGCGGGTGGCCATCACCCGCGGGCGCATGATGGAGCTGCTGTGCCAGGGTACGCTGCCGGCCGAGGAAGGCGACAACGCCTTCGTCGTCGGGGTGTTCTCGATGCTCGACGCAATGCTCGGCGTCAGCATGGACAGGGCCCTCGGGGAGATCTCCCTGCCCGAGCCGGTAATGCTTGCGCTGCGCGAGCAGCATGGAATGTTCGGGCCTTACCTGCAGGTCGTGCTGGCCTGCGAGCGCGAGGACTGGGATGCGATCGACCTGCAGGCCGGACTGCTCGGGCTGAGCCAGCGCAAGGTGGCGATGTCGCACCTGGAGGCGCTGGCCTGGGCGGAAAACCTGGGTATCTGAAGGCGGGCGGATGCGATGAGTCTGGGCAGCATGGTGCGCACCCTGTTCCAGGAGAACTTCCGGGTGCACTCCCGCTCGTACCACACGCTGGAGCGCCTGCAGCGCGGGCGCGAGTGGCTGACGCTGTTCCTGTCCGGGGAGGACACCGAGCGCATGTCCACCCTGCTCTACCTGGATTCGTCCCGCAGGTACATCCTCCTCGACCAACCCAGCCCGCGCATCGAAAGTCCGCTGCGCCCGGGCAGCGAGGTGTTCTTCATCGGGCGCGCGGCCGGCGTGCATGCCGGGCTGCGCTGCCTGGCCGAGGGACTGCACAAGTGGGACGGAACCGATGCGCTGCAGCTGCGCTGGCCGCACGCCGTGTACCACCTGCAGAGGCGTTCGCATTTCCGGGTCGCGGTGGGCAGCGGAGAAGTCGGAGGGCTCGAACTGCAGCGTCGCGGCAAGCGCAGCATGCGCGCAGAATGCCTGGATCTGAGCATCGGCGGCATGCGCGTGAAGGTGCCGTCGAGCGACGACACACCGCTGGCGCTCAACGACTGGATCGACCGACTGTCCTTCCGCATCGACGGCCAGGTCGTGCATTGCGCGGCGCTGGTGCGCTTCATCCACCCGCTGCGGGCGCTGCCCAATCACCCCCCGGCGCGCATGCTGGGCCTGCAGTTCCAGCAGTTGCAGCCGCGGCAGGAAATGCAGCTGCAGCGCTACGTCAACCGCCGCGACCGCGAACTGGTGCTCGACAGCCGCCTCTGATCAGCCGCCTCTGATCAGCCGCCTCTGATCAGCCACCTCTGATCAGCCGCCAGCCGCCTGCACGGGCTGCAGCGGCTGCACGCTGATGATGCGCCGCGCCCATTGCGGGGTCACCCTGGCTGCGCCCGCCGGCCCCACCCAGGCGCCGTCGCCGCGCACCTGATCGGCCTCGAACACCTGCTGGCGCAGGCTTCCCGCGTCGGCATCGAACAGCAGCGGCGCCTGCCGGTGCACCTGCAGGGACTGCTGCGGCGACTGCGGCAGGATCACCAGCACGCAGGGCGGCGCCAGCAGGGCCTGCGGGTCGAAGCCCTCGACGGCCGGGTAGCTCAGGCCGAAGCAGCCGGCATCGCAGACGACGAAGGCCAGTTCGGGCACCTCCAGGGACTGCAGCCACAGGAACGGCCCCTGCGCGGCCACGTGCAGCAGCACGAAGGCCTGCAGGGATTCGAAGCCCGCCAGGGGCTGGGCGCAGATCCAGCGCTGCTCCGGTGCGACCTCCACCGGGCCGAGGCGTGTCGGGAATACGCTCATGAGGATCCCGCCCATGCCGATCCACGACGACGCTTCATGCCATCCCTCCGGGCTTGCCCGCGGGCGGCTGCTGCAGCCACTGCTCGAGGGCTGCCGCATCGCCGGCCTGCGCGTGCTGGTTCAGCCCGGCCACCATGTCGTAGAGTTCCTCGCGCAGGATGCGCAGGTCGCGCGGGCCCTCGATCCCCAGGCGCACCTTGCCGCCGCCGAGTTGCACGACCACGATGCGGATGTCCTTGCCGATCCGGATGGCCTCTCCACTGCGGCGACTGAGGATCAGCATGCGTCGGACATCGGCGGCGCGGGCATCGGCCAGGCGAGCATGGGCGAGGCCTGCGCCTGCTCAGGCGCTGCCCAGCGGCCGGGCTGCCGCGGCTTCCTGCGTGCGGCCGCGCGGGTCGTAGACCGCTGTGCGGGCGGGCGTGCCGCGCAGCACGTCGAGCGCGCCGCGGGTGTTGCGGATCAGCGCCGAAAGCACCGCACCGTTGCGCTGGTTGCAGCGCGCCACCTCCTGCGCCAGCAGGCGCAGCGGTTGTTCCAGGGTCTCGTCGCCTGTCGTCGGCAGGGCTTCGATGCGGGCGCACAGTTCGCGCTTGCGCTCGGCGATTTCCTCGATGCGTCGCGCGTCGTGCGCCTGCAGCAGGGTGTCGAACTCGCTTTGCAGCAGTTCGGCCAGTTGCTCCAGCAACTGCTGCCTGCGCGCCGCCGCGGACGTGGGGTCGACCGGTTGCGGCGCGTTCATGCTGCGTGCGGCCCGTTCAGGAGCCCGCGCCACCGGCCGCCGCGGCCAGCGCCTGGCTGTCGCGCAGCAAGCCCTGCGCGATCTGGCGCGGATTGACGGTGTAGCTTCCGGACGCGATGGCCTGGCGCAGTGCCGCCAGGCGCTGCGGCGAGGCCGAGCTGGCGCCTTGCTGGGACTGCAGCAACTGACGCGCTGATGGGGAAATCGACACCGTTTCCGTGCCGCCGGAGGCCGTCCCGCCCTGGCCGGACGCTGCCTGCGGCGACGTCCCCTGCGCGCCCGCGACCTGTGCCGCATGCGCGCCCTTGGCTTGCGGCTGCGCCGAATCGGCGCGCTGCGCAAGGCTGTTGGCGCCGGGAGACAGGGTTTGCCGGATGGGGTTCATGGTCGACGGATGGATCCACTCGTCTCTCTGACGACACGGTGGAGCGGAACTTGAGGGCCGATTTCACCCTTTGCCGGGATGTTTGGCAAGGGGGGCCGCGGGCAGCCCGGGCTTGGCCAAGGGTGCCGGAAGCGCCGGCGGGCCGATGTGCAGCGCGGGCGGCGCTCCAGCAACCGACGGCATGGAGCCCGCGGACGTCGGCACCGAGGCTGCCGAACGGATGCTCCGATCCGCCTGCGCCGAGCTGGAAGCGGTCTGCTCCGCGCCCTGCTCCTTCAGGATGCGCGCCGCGGCGCGGTGCGTCAACACCAGCACGCTGACCCTGCGGTTCAGCGGGGAATTCGGGTCGTGCGGGTCGAAGGGAGCCACCGAGGCCATGCCGACCACGCGCAGCACCTTGGCCTCGACGAGCCCGGAGCGCACCAGCACCTGGCGCACGGCGTTGGCGCGGTCGGCCGACAGGTTGTAGTTGCTGTAGCCCTTGCCGTGATCCTGGTAGTTCAGCGCATCCGTGTGGCCGGTGATGCTGATCATGTTGGGCAGGCTGTTCAGCGTCGGCGCGATATCGCGGAAGATGGTCTGCGCATAGCTCTGCAGTTGCGCGCCGCCGAGGGCGAACATCGGCCGCTTCTCGCTGTCCACGACCTGGATACGCAGGCCGTCGCGGGTGATGTCGATCAGCAACTGGTTGCGAAAGGCGCTCAGCTGCGGATTGATCTTGATCTGATGATCCAGCGCCTTCTTCAGCGCCTCCAGGTTGGCGCGGTCGATCTGCTCGGCGCGCACCACCTGCGTATGCACCACGACGGTGGCGTTGGGACGCACCACGTGTCCCGGAGTCGCGCCGTTGCGCACCTGGCCGACGGTGCGCGTCAGGTCGGTGCCGCCGCCCTGGATCACCGAGGTCGCCGATCCCGCTCCGGGGCCGCCCTCGAGGGCGACCTTCAACGGTTGCTGGAAATACTGGGAAATTCCGGCCAACTGCGCCTTGGTCGACGAGCCGAGCAGCCACATCAGCAGGAAGAAGGCCATCATCGCCGTGACGAAGTCGGCGTAGGCGATCTTCCACGCCGCTCCGTGGCCGCCGCCGACGACCTTCTTCACCCGCTTGATGACGATCGGCTGGGCCTTCGCGTCGGCCATCGCTCACTTCCCCTTGGCTTCGCGCAGGTGGCTTTCCAGTTCGGTGAAACTCGGGCGCTCGTTGGTGAACAGCACCTTGCGCGCGAATTCCACCGCCACCTGCGGGGGATAGGCGTTCATCGTCGCCAGCAGCGCGACCTTGATGCACTCGAGCATCTTGGTGCCTTCCTGCGCGCGATCCTCCATGCGCGCGGCCACCGGCGAGACGATGGCGTAGCCGATCAGGATACCGAGGAAGGTGCCCACCAGCGCCGCCCCCACCAGCTCGCCCAGCACCGACGGCGGCTTGTCCACCGAAGCCATGGTGTGCACGACCCCCATCACCGCGGCGACGATCCCGAAGGCCGGCATGCTGTCGGCGGTGCGCGTCAGCGCGTGCACCGGGATCTCCGCCTCGCGGTGGTGGGTCTCGATGTTGACATCCATCAGGTTCTCCATCTCCATGACCCCGAGGTTGCCGCCGATCATCAGCCGCAGATAGTCGGTGATGAATTCGAGTACATGGTGATCTGATGAAATGTGCGGATACTTCTTGAATATTTCGCTATTCTGAGGGTCTTCCACATCGCCTTCGATCGCCATCAGCCCGTTCTGCCGCATGCGCGTGAACAAGTCGTTGAGCAGCGACAGCAGTTCCAGGTAGGCGGCCTTCGAGTACACCGAACCCTTCATGGCCATCGGCAGGGCCTTCAGCGTGGCCTTGAAGGATTTGGGGAAGGTGGATGCGAAGAAGGCGCCGAAGGCGCCGCCGGCGATCATCAACAGTTCGAAGGGCTGCACCAGGGCACCCATGTGCCCGCCTTCGGCGACATAACCCCCGAAAATCGCTGCCAGCGACAGCGCATAGCCAATCAGAAGAAACATGGGAAATGCATTCCGGGTAGACCGCCGCCCCGGCGTCCAGCCAGGCCGGAGCGCCGGTGCGAGCGCAGCCGCTGGGAGCGGAGGACTCGATGGCAGAGCGTGTAGACAGGGGTATGGTACCGTCAGCGCCGGCCGCAGGGCGCGGCGCGCACGTCGCTGCGGTCTCGGGGCGCGCGCCTGCGGCATTCTTGCGACAGGATCCGCGCGCGGGCTTGGGCGAGTTGCCGGCGCCCGAGCACAATGGCGGGCCGGGTCGGCGCGCGTCGGCGCGGGAACGCTTCAGATCTCAAGTCGGCGCCCACTGTGCCGTCAAATGTTGCGGAACCTCGATGGTTCCGTCATGCCGGAGCCTCCCTTGAAGTTTCTCGTAGTTGACGATTTCCCGACCATGCGTCGCATCGTGCGCGGGCTGCTGATGCAGACCGGGCATGTGACCGGCACGATCGACGAGGCCGAGGACGGCGTGCAGGCGCTCAAGCGCATCCAGGCCGGCGGCATCGAGTTCGTGGTCACCGACTGGAACATGCCCAACATGCAGGGCATCGACCTGCTGCGCGAAATCCGCGCCAGTTCGGATCCCCAGATCCGCAGCCTGCCGGTGCTGATGGTCACCGCCGAGGCCAAGAAGGACAACATCCTGGCGGCCGCGCAGGCCGGGGTCAACGGCTACATCGTCAAGCCCTTTCCGGCCGACGTACTGAAGGCCAAGATCGACGCCATCCTGCAGCGCCTGCAAGGCGCGCAGGCGGCCGCGCAAGGCCACCCGGGGCAGGCATCATGAGCGCCTTCGACGAATGCGCGCCCGACGCGGGCGACCAGGCGCTGCGCAACCTGCGCCAGGCCGACGCCCTGCTGACGCAGGGGGTGCAGCGCATCCTGAACGCCTCCAGCGACCTGCCGGGTGCCAGTCATCCGCTGCAGGAAGCCTTGCGCCTGAGCGAACAGCAGGCCATGCGCACCCTGGAGGCGGTGGAGGCCGCGCAGGCCGAGCTGCAGGCGATCCGCGCCACCGACGGAGGTTTCATCGACCAGCGACTGCAGCGCCTCGACGGGCACCTGCAGACCATCCTGACCACCCAGCAGGGGCAGGATCTGGCTGGCCAGCGACTGCTCAAGACCATCACGCTGCTGCAAGCGGTGGAGGCACGCATCCAGGAGGCGCTGCAGCAGCTGGGCAGCGTCGGTTTCGAGTCTGCGGCACCGGTGCCGGACGCAGCAGCGGCCGTCGACAGCGCAGGCACCGACCGGCTCAACCAGGACAACGTCGACGACCTGCTCTCGCAACTGGGGATCTGATCCGCGGCAACGGCCGCGGGCGCGTCACGCCGGGCGCCAGCCGCAACAGCCTTCGTCGAAGCCGAAGAACGAACCAGTCAAAGCGCGATGGACAACGACATCCTGCAGGAATTCCTCGCCGAGTCCCGCGAATTGCTCAGCGACGCCCAAACGCAGCTGCTGCGCCTGGAAGCCGCGCCCGACGATGGCGCGGTACTGGGTGCGATCTTCCGCGCCTTCCACACCCTGAAGGGGGGCGCGGGCTTCCTCGAGGCGGCGCACATGGTCGAGTGGTGCCACCACCTGGAGGATCTGCTGGACAAGCTGCGCGCCGGCCGCCTGCAGGCCGACGGCGGAATGATCGACGCCATCCTGCGCTCCACCGATGTCATCGAGCGCATGCTTGCGGAAATGAGCCAGGGCGAGAACCCGGCCCCCGGGCCGCAGGAACTGGGGGCGCTGGTGCAGGCCTACGCCAACGGCCAGGCTCCGGCGGCGCAGCCACTGCGGGTGGACAACAGCCCGCGCCCGCAGGTGCTGGTGGCCGCGGCTGCGACGGCGCCGGAGCAGGACAACGGCACCTGGGTCGAAGCCCGTGAACAGGACGGCGCCGCCGGCCTGTTCGCCAGCAAGCGCAGTCCGGACGGCGCCGCGACGGGAACCGCCGGAGCGGATCTCGAATCCGAATTCGAACGCATGCTCGACGCCGTCTACGGGCCCGGAGTGGCGCCGGGAACGATGCCGGCGGCGGCGCCGCCGGCCCCCGCACCCACCGGCTCCGCCCCGCATGCCCCGTCGGCGACCGCCGCTGCGGGCGGCGGAACCGGTGCACCGCCGCCGCGCGCTCCGGCGGCTGCCGCGCCCGGCGCCGGCGATGCTCCCGAGACGACCATCCGCGTCGACTCGGCGCGCCTGGATCAGGCCATGAACCAGGTTGGCGAACTGGTGCTGCTGCGCAACCGGCTGTCGGCCGCGGTGAGCCGCATCGGGCAGGTCGACGACGCGATGGCCCGTCTGGCGCGGGAAATGGATCTCGCGGTCAACGACCTGCAGAACACCGTCATGCGCCTGCGCATGCAGCCCTGCAAGCGCCTGTTCCAGGCCCTGCCCCGCGTGGTGCGCGACGCCAGCCGCGCGCTGGGCAAGAAGGTGCGCCTGGAGCTCGGCGGAGAGGACGTGGAGATCGACAAGACGGTCATCGACGCGCTGGCCGGCCCGCTGATCCACCTCGTGCGCAATGCGCTCGACCACGGACTGGAGACCCCCGAGCAGCGCCAGGCCGCGGGCAAGCCCTCCGAGGGCCTGCTGCGGGTGGAGGCGGTGCACCTGGGCGACAAGGTGCAGATCCTGGTCCACGACGACGGTCGCGGCATCGACGGCCATCGTCTGCTGCAGACGGCGCTGGCCAAGGGACTGATCGCCGAAGGCGATGCCGCGCGCCTGTCCGAGCGCGAGATGCTCGACCTGATCTTCCTCCCCGGCTTCTCGACCAAGGAGCAGGTCAGCGAGATGTCCGGGCGCGGCGTGGGCATGGACGTGGTGCGCTCCGCGGTGCAGGGCTTGCGCGGGCGCGTGGACATCAGCACCCGCGCCAACCAGGGTACGCAACTGGCGCTGGAACTGCCGCTGACCCTGGCCGTGCTGCCGGTTCTGTATTTCAAGCTGCGGCGCGACACCTACGCGCTGCCGGTGTCGGTGGTCGACAACCTGATGGAAATCGACCCCGGGCAGGTACACAGCATCTCCGGGCGGCTGATGGTGCAGGTCGGGGCGGAGCGCATCGTTCCCTTCATCGACCTCGGCCAGCAATTGCAGGGGTCGAGCCTGCGCATCGGGCACGACCCCTGCGAGGGCATCCTCACCGAGCAGGGGCTGCTGATCGTTTCCGAAGCGCTGGGCACCGAGGATTCGGTGGTCAAGCCGCTCGACATCTCCTCCCAGACCTCCTGGTACCAGGGAGCCACCATCTCCGGCGGCGGCGATGTGGTGCTGATCCTGGACATTGCCGCCCTCACGCGCGCGATGCGCGTGGCGCAGCCCGCGTAGAACCGAGGAACCGCGATGAGCACGAGCCCCGCCCCCAGCCAGGCGTCGCCGGCCCAGGAACGGCTGCGCCGGAGCTTCCTCGGCGTCGCCGACGCCACCTTCGCGTTCCAGGCCCGATTGCAGCGCCGCCTGCGCGAGATCGACCGCAAGGCGCTCAACGCCCAGGTGCTGGTCAAGCGCCACGGCAAGGAACTCGCCGGCTACGGCGTGGTCGCGCAGTCCTTCCGCGAAGGCGCGCAGCAGTTGCAAAGCACCGCCGGCGAGGTGCAGCGGGCCATCCACCCTCTGCTGCTGGCCTTCATGCAGACCCTGCGCGACGACTCCCAGGTCGACAAGCTGCAGGCGCTGCCGGCGGCCGTGCGCGAGCGGGCCCCGGGGCTGCAGCAGACCCTGCGCCGGCTGCGCGCCGAGCGCCAGGCGCGCGACGAGCAGAGCCGGCACGCCGGCATACGTCTGCGCCAGGCGCTGGCGCGCTTCGAGGCGGTGGTCGCGGAGCTGGAGTACGTGGTGGTCAACGGCCGCATCGAGGCCGCGCTCAAGGGAGATGCCCGCGCCCAGCTGGCGCAGGTGTCGGCCGACATGGACAACGCCGTGACGCAGGTGCGCGACCTGCTGCGGCAGTACGTCGAACACATCGAGAAGGTCCTGCCGTGAAAGCCGAAAAGTTCTATTCCGAAGGTTCGCACCACTGGTACATCGTCTACGACCAGGAGGAAACGAGGGTCGTCGACTCCAATGTCTTCGCCTGCCAGGTCGATGAACACACCTTGCTGTGCGATCCGGGAGGCTTCGAGGTGTTCCCGCAGGTGTTCGCGGCCCTCGTCGACGTGGTTCCTCCGTCGGGGATCGAAGCGGCCTTCGTCAGCCACCAGGATCCGGACATCGCCTCCAGCCTGCCGCTGTGGAACGCCTGCACCCCGGGCATCACCTGGTACACCTCCAGGCTGTGGGTGGGGTTCATCCGCCACTACGGAGCGCTCGACGCCAACATCCAGGGCATTCCCGACGAAGGCATGGAAATCGCACTGGGCTCGGTGCGCATGCAGGCCATCCCCGCGCACTACCTGCACTCCTCGGCGAACTTCCAGCTCTACGACGCGCAGGCCAAGGTGCTGTTCAGCGGCGACGTCGGCGCGGCGCTGCTGCCGCCCGGGCACGAAGCCTTCGTCAGCCGCCGCGAGGTCGACTCGCCGAAGGCCTTCGACGAGCACATCCGCCACGCCGAGTACTTCCACCGTCGCTGGATGCCCAGCAACCAGGCCAAGCGCCAATGGTGCGAGCGCGTATCGCGCATGGACATCGATTTCCTCTGCCCGCAGCACGGCGCCATCTACTCCGGCGCGAACGTGCAGCGTTTCATCGACTGGTTCGCCGCGCTCGACGTGGGCGCGGCGCTGCAATCCACCTGAGCCGTCATGCACGCACCGACACCGCCCGAGACGCCGGGGCAAGAGGCCGACGGCCTGCTGGCGCGCCTGAAGGCCGACCGCGAGGCCGTGCTGCAGGCGGTATGCAGCCTGCTGCAGGGCGACGAGCAGGCGCTGCGCGCCGTCGAGTTGATCGACGGCGAGGCCTGGGTGTCGCGCCTGCAGCGGCTGACCCAGGCGACCGCTCGCCCGCCCGATGCCGGCACCGGGCAGGCGGCCCGGCGCGGCGATGAGGCCCTGCAGGGCGTCGAGCGCGAGGCCGCCGACCTCGGTGGCTTCGTCACCTCGACCCACGGCAAGCTCGCATCCTTCGTCGAGTCGGTCAACACCGTCGAGCAGCTCACGGCCAGCATTCAGGAAGTGGCCAGCCAGACCAACCTGCTGGCGCTGAACGCGGCGATCGAGGCCGCGCGCGCGGGCGAAGCCGGGCGGGGCTTCGCGGTGGTCGCCGACGAGGTGCGCAACCTGGCCCGCAAGACCGCCTCCATCACCGGGCGCATCGAGGAGCTGACGCTGTCGATCCGCCGCGACTCCGGCGCGCTGGAGCGCGACATGCAGGCGGCCGTGCAACGCATCGAACACCTGGGCACGCTGGTGCTGCAAGTGCGTGCCGTGCTGGCGCAGGCTGGCGTCGACGCGCGCGGGCAGGCTGGCGCCCTCCCCCGATCCACGGAGAATGCATGATGAACAGCGTGCTGCAGGAAGTCGACGAACGCTCCCGCCTGGCCGGGACGAACAAGTTCGAGCTATTGTTGTTCCGCCTCGGCGACGACTCGGGGGGACGCCGCGAGATCTTCGGCATCAACGTCTTCAAGGTGCGCGAGGCGCTGGTCATGCCCCAGGTCACGTCGATGCCCGGGGCGCCCCAGCATGTGCTGGGCGTGGCCAACATCCGGGGACAGATCGTTCCGGTGATCGACCTGCCGGCGGTCGTCGGCTGCAAGCCGAAGAAGCTGAACATCCTCATCGTCACCGAATACGAGCGCTCGGTGCAGGGTTTCGCGGTCGAGGAAGTCGAGGAGATCACCCGTCTCGAATGGAGCCGCGTGCTGTCGGCCGAGGCCAACGCGGTCGGCGGCATGGTCACCAGCATCGCGCGCCTGGACACGCAGACCGAGAACAGCCGCCTGGCCCTGGTGCTCGACGTCGAGCGCGTCCTGCGCGACGTGCTGCCCTCGCGTGTCGCCGACGTCGACCCGGCGCGCGTGGGCGCGCGGCTGGAGCTGCCGGCGGGTTCGATCGTGCTCGCCGCCGACGACTCCTTCGTCGCGCGTAGCCAGATCGAGAAGGTGCTGCAGGCGATGCACGCGCCCTACATCATGACCAAGACCGGCAAGGAAGCCTGGGAGCGGCTGCGCATGCTGGCGCAGGAAGCCCAGGCCGAGGGCAAGGCCATCACCGACAAGGTGGCCGTGGTGCTCAGCGACCTGGAAATGCCGGAGATGGACGGCTTCACGCTGACGCGGCAGATCAAGCAGGACGAGCACCTGCGCCGGATCCCGGTGGTCATCCACTCCTCGCTGACCGGGCAGGCCAACGAGGACCACGCGCGCCATGTGGGCGCCGAGGGCTACGTGGCGAAGTTCGCCGCCGACGAACTCGGTGCGGCCATCCGCAAGGCTCTGGCGACCGCGCGGGAATCCTGACCCGGGAAGGCCACGATGAATTCCGACCCCTCCGCCTCCGATCTCGCGCGCTGGCTCGAGCGGCGCCCGCTGGATCTGCGCCCGCAAGCCCTTGCCGCGCTGCCGGCCGCCGAGCAGAAGCTGCTGCAACTGCAGCGCGAATTCGCCGACCTGGTGACCGACGGATCGACCGAGGTCGCCTATGCCGTGGCCCGCGTGCGCTTCGACTCCCAGGCCGCGGTGCAGGCCGGGCAGCAGCAGGCGCAGCAGCATGCCCAGCACCTCGGCGAAGTCGGAGGCGAGCTCGACGAACTGGTGCGCGGCACCGAGCAGCTGGTGGCTGAACTGCGCGAGGTCGATGCCAGTGCCTCGCGCATCGACAGCCTGGCCGGCGAGGGCTCGCAACAGACGCATGCGATGCAGCAGTTGTTCGAGGAACTGGTCGCGCACAACGCCAGCAACCGTGCCGAGGTCGAGCGCCTGCAGCAGCGCTTCGGCGACGTCGTGCGCCACATGGCGGCAATCCGCGACATCGCGCAGAAGACCAACCTGCTGGCGCTCAACGCCAACATCGAGGCCGCCCGCGTGGGGGCGGCCGGCCGCGGCTTCGCGGTCGTCGCCGAGGAAATCCGCAAGCTGGCGCAAAGCGCCGACAAGTCGGCCGCCAGCATCGGCGAGGCGGTGGACACCATCGGCAAGGCCCTGCAGACCGTCGGGCGCGGCACCGAGGATTTCTCGACGCGCATGGACGCCAGCCAGCAGCGCATGCAGCAGATCGCTGAGCACTTCGCCCATATCGCCGGCGGTGTCAGCGAGGTGGCGCAGCAAAGCGGCGCCACCACCGTACACCTGTCCCACCAGTCGGCGCATCTGCAACGCGTCAACCAGCATTTCCAGGCGATGGCCGAGCAGGTGCGCGGCGACGCCTCCAGTTCGGTCGAGCGCGGCGCGCGCATCACCGAGGCCCTCGACCTCGCCCTGGGCAAGACCCAGCACCTGTTCGAATTCGCCACCACCTTCCGTACCGAATCGCAGGCCAGCGAGGTGCTGAGCAGCATCGAGCAGGTGACCGACGAGCTGCAGCGGCGGCTGGAGCAGGCGCTGTCGCGCGGCGAACTCTCCGAGTCCGATCTGTTCGACGAGGAGTACCGGCCGGTCGCCGGCACCCAGCCGCAGAAATACGACACCCGTTTCACGACCTGGTTCAAGCGCGAGATCCAGCCCATCGAGGATCGCTACCTGGCACTGTCCGATCGCTATGTCTACGTGCTGCTGGTCGACCGCAACGGCTATGCGGCGGCGCACAACAGCCAGTTCGACCAGCCGCTGACCGGGGATGCCCAGCGCGATCTCACAGGCAACCGCTCGCGCCGCCTGTTCAACGATCCGGTCGGGCTGGCCTCGGCACGCAATACCCGCGACTTCCTGCTGCAGGTCTACGCCCGCGATACCGGGGAGATCATGCGGGAACTGTCGCGTCCGGTACGCGTGGGCGGGCGACACTGGGGTGCGGTGCGGCTGGCCTTCCGCTGAACGGCGATCGGACGGCGCAGTTCGCGTATGCTTGCGGCATGAGCCGCAACACGTCCCGCAGCACCAACGATTCCACCCTGCTGGGCAGGCTGCTCGCACGACTGCGCGGCTGGTTCGGCCGTGAGGCCGTCGACCGCAGCGCCTTCGCCGAGACCGGCGCCATCGACCGGCGCACGATCATGCTGCCGATGATCGGAGACCAGCAGGGCAAGAGCTACTACGAGGTGGCCGAGATGTGGGCGCGCGAACGCCTGCGTGCCAAGCGCCACCTGCAGGAGATCATCGACGGCGTCACCGACTACGGCGACCCCGGGCAGGCCGCCGGATCCTTCGCCTGCGATGTCGGCATCTGGCTGCGCTTCGTCGACCTGCCGGGAATGGCCGACGCCCTGGATGACCTGCGCATGTGGCACGACCACTGGCACCAGGAGCTGGCGCGCCTGATCGACCTCGCCAACCAGGGTCAGCGCACCCCGGTCGCCGACGCGCTCAAGCCCGGCCGCGGCGCCTGGAGCTACGCCGCGCGCCGCGTCAACCAGTTGCTGGAGGCCCTGTGGCTGCCGCGCGAAGCGGTGGGTCTGCAGCTGTGCATCGAAGGCAGCCGGGAATGGATCGATGCGGCGATCCTCGGTGGCGCGCCGGACGAGGCGGAGCTCACGATTTCGCTGGAACGCATGCTGTCGCCGTCCACGCGGGTGCTGGTGCGCCACGACGAACGCCCCGACGCCCCGCCCCGCGCCTACCAGGTCCGGCTGTGCCGCCCCGGCCAGCGCGGCGCGCAGGACGAGGGTGTGTTCATCGCCTACCTGGCCTGAACATCGAGGAGGGAGCGCATCATGCTGCGCAGGGACGAGGATCCGACACGCGACCGCATCACCGGAGCCGACTGGAGCACCCCCGAGCTCAGCAGTCTGCTGGCCGCCACCGACACCCTGCGGCTGGACAATCGGGGTGCGCGCCCGGCGCGGCTGGTGCATCTGCGAAGCGGCAGGCCCGAGGGCGCGCACCGCCCGGCGCTGCTCGTCGGCCAAGGCCCCGATAGCGTGCTGCGTCTGCTGTACGACAAAGCGCTGCGCCCCGGCGATCTGGTGGCCGTCGATCTGCAGCCTGGCAACGATCTGGGCGCGCACTGGGACGCGTGCCAGGTGCTCGTCTGCCGACCGGGCAGCCGCACCGGGGACGCCGCGCGGCACATCCATCTGCTCGAGTTGCGGCCGCAGGCCCCTCGATCCTCCTACACCGGCTGATCGGGACAGCCGGGGGACGACCTCGGCTCAGCCCGGGTGGTCGTCGACGACCACCCGGTTGCGCCCTTCGCGCTTGGCGCGCAGCAACGCGCGGTCGGCAGCGCGCAGCAGCGCACCGGCCGCCTCGCTCTGCCCGGGCGATGCCTGCGCCACGCCGGCCGACAGCGTCAGCGACGGCAGCTCCCCGCGCAGGCCCTGCACCGCGGCGCGCATGCGCTCGGCCAGCGCCGCCGCGCCCTGCGCAGCCACGCCGGGGCATACCAGAACCAGCTCCTCGCCACCCCAGCGCGCCAGCATGTCGTCGACCCGGCTGTGCTGCTGCAGCACACGGGCCACGGCGCGCAGCACCTCGTCGCCGACATCGTGCCCGTGGGTATCGTTGATGGCCTTGAAGTGATCCAGGTCGAGCAGCACACAGCTCAGCGGCGCGCCGCTGGCCACCGCGTGCTCGCAGGCGTGGGCCAGGAAGGCGTCGAGCGCGCGCCGGTTGGGCAGCCCGGTGAGCTCGTCGCTGTAGGCCTCCTCGCGCAGCCGGGCGTTCAGCGCAGCGAGCTCGCGCTGGCGACCGCAGGCCTGCGCGCGCTCGCGTTCGAGGGCTTCGATCAGCCGCAGCATGCGCAGCCCGGCGCGCAGCTTGGCCGCCACCAGTTCCGCGCTGGCCGCCGCCGGAAGCACGTCGTTGGCGCCGGCGCGCAGCAACTGCGGAAGCTGGTCGGCGTCGGGCTGATCTCCGAGCAGCAGCAGGTACACCCGCGCGCCCAGGCGCTCGCGCAGCTGGGCGCAGGCTTCCGCGGCCGCCGGCTGCAGCTCGTCGGCATCGAGCACCACCGCGTGCGGCAGCCAGGAGCGGGCGCGCTCGAAAGCGGCCGCCAGGTCGGGCTCTGCCTGCAGGCTCAGGCCCTCGGCACGCAGCGCACGCTGCAGATCCGGCCGTGCCGCCGCCAGCGGCCCGGCCAGCAGCACGCCGGTGTCGGCGGCGCCAGGCTCTTCGGCCGGCACATCCAGGCTCTGCCGCAGGCGCTGCAACTCGTCGCGCGCGAGTTGCACCGACACCGGCATGTCGAGCACCGACACCAGATCGCCGACATCCGACTGCAGCGCCTCGGCCAGATCACGCAGCGCGCGGTCGTCGAAGCCGATGCGCAAGGCCCTGGCACACAGCGCGGGAATCTCCTCCAGGGCCCGCCGCGTATCCAGCGCCGCGGCCAGACCGCGCGCCACGTCGACCATCGCCGCCAGTTCGCCCGGTCGATCCTCGGCGTCGGCGGGCAGCAGCGCCGTCCACAGCGCGCGCGGAAAATTCCAGTGGTACAGCAAGGCTGCACTGGCCTGCGATTGGTCGAAGCCCCAGCGCCGGCGCTGCCAGCCCAGGCGCTGCGCGCTGGCCGGGGCATCGCCCAGCGCCTGCGCACCGAGCGCCGCCAGCATCGCCAACTGCCCGATGTCGGCGAGCAGACCCAGGCTGAAGGCCTCCGAGACGGCCAATGCATGGCGCCGCCGCGCCAGGTGCTGCAAGGCCAGTGCGCAGGCCAGCGCGCGCCGCCAGTAGCCCTGCAGATCGAGGTCGCCCAGGCGTGGGGCGGAGCCCTGCACCACACTCAGGCCGACCGCGAGCCGCCCCAGGCCGGACACGCCGATGCGCATGACCGCGTCCTCCAGGGCCGCGGTCGGGCGCAGCCCGGCGTACAGCGCCGAATTGGCCAACTGCACCGCCTTGCCGACCAGCACCGGGTCGCCCTTGGCGACCCGGCAGACCTCGAACACCCCGACGTCGCGACGCTCCACCAGCCGCATCAGTTGCAAGGCCACCGCGTTCGGTGAGGGCAGCCGGGCCTTCCCACCCTGCAAGGTGGCCAGGATGCCGGCATTGCGCGCGATCAGGGGGTCGGAGGCGGTGTCGGGCATGGCGGGGCGGTCGATGGCCCGATGGTAAAGCCCTGCCTGTAACGCGGCAATCCGGGGTGCTCGTCTGCGCGCGGATGCCTCGGCGCCTCAGGCCGCGGGCGGCTGCGCGTCGTGCTCCAGGCGCCACAGCCAGGCCAGGAGCTCGGCCACCGCAACGTACAGAGCCGGAGGGATCTGCGCATCGACATCCACCTGCATCAGCAGTTGCACGAGCTGGGGGGACTCGTGCACGTACACCCCCGCCTCGCGGGCGCGCGCGATGATGGCCTCGGCGATCAGGCCGCGCCCTTTGGCCACGACCTGCGGTGCGCCCTGCGCCTCGCGCTGGTACTGCAGCGCCACCGCTTCGCGCGCCTGCGGGGGCGGCTCGCGCTCAGCCATCGGCCTGCGGGCTGCGCGCGCGCAGCGCGAGCTCGTCGAGTTGCAGCCCGGCGCCCTGCAGCGCCTGCCGGAAGTCGGCACCGCGCGACTGCAGCAGCGCGCCGGCCTGCGGCGCGTGCTCGACGCGCACGCGCAGGTGCTGCCCGGCGCCGAGATGCAGCGTGACCACCAGCGGCCCCAGCTGCGGCAGATCCAGGCGCAGCACCGAAGTCCAGGATCGCGACGCCGGCTGCGCCTGCGCCGCCTGCTGGGCATCGGGCTCGATGCGCCATTCCAGCTCCTGCCCAGGCCAGGCCTGGCCGGCCCACACCACGGCCCCCTGCGCCAGCGTCGCCAGCTGCTGTTGCACCAGCGCCTGCAACTGCGCCGGAATGTTGGCTGCCGTGCCCGCGGCCGTCGACGCGCCCAGCGCGACCGCCTGCGACTGCATGCTGGCATAGGCGGTCGCCGCTGCATGCGCGGGCGGCGCAGGGGCCGCCGCGGCCGCGGCGGCGCCCCCGCCCGGCCCCGCCGCGCCTGGCGTCGGATCTGGTGTCTGAGCCGGTGCCTGAGGTGGCGTCTGCCCGGCCACCTGCTCGGCGGGGCGCGCGGCCCACTGCGGCTGGGCGCCGGGCTGCGCCTGAACCAGCGGCTGATGCGTCACCGCCACGCCGGCGCTGCCCGGCGGCTCCTGCGGGCTTGCCTGTGAAGCCTGTGGCGCCGACGACGCCGCCTGCCGGGCCAGCGGCGACAAGCTGCCCTGAGGCTCCTGCAGCAAGGCCTGCGTCGGCAGCTCGCCCTGCACCCAGGCGGCGAGATGGCTTTCGTAGAACAGGCCGCTGTTGCGCACCCCGGCGGCCAGAGCCTGCGCCAGCTGCGGCGAGGACGTGCCATCGGGCTGCGGCCAGAGCACCGCGCTGGTGCGCAGCGGCTGCGCCGGCTGCTGCTGCAGGCGGGCAAGCAGTTGCGCGGTCGACGACAGCTCCGCCTGGGTCGCCGCCGAGCCCGACTGCGGAGCCAGCAGCAGCGTCGGCTGCGCCCCCGGCTCGCTGAGCACGATCAGGGGCAGCTTGTCGCCGACCTGCGGCTGGCCCGGCAAGGTGGCTGCCAACAGGGTCTGGCCGAGGCGCAGCAGCACCTGGCCGTCGGTCTGCGACTGCACGACCTCGGCGACCACGCGGGCACCTGCCGGCAGCGCCAGTGCCACGGTCTGGCTGCCTGCCAGCGGGGCCAGGCGTGCCGGAAAGGAAGCTGCCCCACCGACCTGGGCCGGCAGGATCGGCGGCAGCGGTCCGGCGGTGTTTCCCATCGGCGCCGGCCCGCTCAGGCGATGCGCCCCGGATCAGCCATGCTCGCCGCCCTGCAGGCTGAGCATCAGCTCGGCCTCGCCTTCGCTGAGGCCGCAGCGCGCGGCGATGTCGCGCACGCTCAGCCCCTGCTCGACGAGCTGGCGCATCAGCCCGAGCATCTCCCCGCGCAACTGCGCCGGATCGACGCGCTGCGCGTCCGATTCGGGCAGCGCAAGCAGCGGTGCGGTCGCAGCGCCGGTCGGGGCAAGCGGCGCCGGCGCCGGCGCAGCGAATACGGCCGTCGACGGCGGCACGACCTCCTGCGGCGGCGCGGGCTCGTCGGCCGTCTGCGCACGCTCCAGCGCGTCGATGCGCGAGCGCTCGAACTCGATCTGGCGGGCCAATCGCTGCACCAGGGTCATCATCCCGAGTTGCAGCAACACGATGAACAAGCCGAGGGCGAGCAGGACGGCGACCATGGTCAAGTGCGGGCTCCGGGAATCAGTCGGGGTTCAGGCGTATTCGTCCAGGGCATGCGGCGGCCCGTCGTCGGGAGTCGGTCGCGCGGGTGCTTGCGGTGCAGGCGCCTGCGGGTGCCCGGGCGGCTGCCGGCGCCGGCGGGCCGCATCCGGATCCTCGTCCGACCTGCCGACCGGTCGCGGGGCCTGCGCAGGCGCTACGCCATCGATGCCACCACCTTCCGCCTCGCTCATCCTGCGTCCCTCCCCTGCCGCCGCGGGCCCGCATCCCCAGGCACGCTCAACGCGCGAAATAGCCCTGCAGACGTCCTTCGATCATCCGCGGATTCTCGCCCTCGGCGATGGCCACGAGCCCGTCGACGATCAGCTCCTGCAACTGGGCACGTTCGTGCACGATACTCTTGATCTTGTTCGCAACCGGCAGAAAAAACAAGTTCGCCGACCCCACCCCGTAGATCGTCGCGACAAAGGCCACCGCAATGCCCGAACCCAGCTTGCTCGGATCGCTCAGGTTCTGCATGACGTGGATCAGCCCCAGCACCGCGCCCAGGATGCCCACGGTCGGCGCATAGCCGCCTGCCGACTCCAGCACCCGCGCCCCCTGATTGTCGTGGTGCTCGACGGCCTGGATCTCGTGCTCCATCGACCAGCGGATCTTGGCAGGATCGGCGCCGTCCACCAGCAGCTGCAGGCCGCGACGCAGGAAGGGATCCGAGACCTCGTCGATCAGCACCTCCAGCGCGAGCAGACCGTTGCGGCGCGCCACGTCGCCGAACTGCACGATGCTCTGGATGGCCGCCTGGGGATCCAGGCGGGGTGGCCGCAGCACCCACGGCAGCATGCGCAGCGAGCGCAGGAACACCGGGAAGGGGTATTGCAGCATGGCCGCCCCGAGGGTGCCGCCGATGACGATCAGGAAAGCCGTGGGCTGCAGGATCGACGCCAGGGTGCCGCCCTCGAGGGTCTGCCCGAGCACGATCGATCCGATCGCCACCAGCAAGCCGAGGACGCTGAGGAAATCCATGGCCTGTCGATGCCCGTGGCCTCAGCGCGCCGGCGCCGCGCCGTGCGCGCGCAAGGTGGTGCGCAGGCGCATCACCGCCTGCTTCATCAGCTGGCTGATGCGCGACTCGCTGACCCCGAGCACCTCGCCGATTTCCTTCAGCTGCAGATCCTCCTGGTAATACAGGGAAAGAACGAGGCGCTCGCGCTCGGGAAGCCCGGCGATCGCCGCCTGCAGATCACGCTCGAGCTGGCCGTCCTCCAGCGCCTGTTCGGGTTGGGCGATCGAGGCGTCGGCATGCACGTCGGCGAAATCGTGTCCCTCGCCGGGGCCCAGGTCGTCGAGCGACAGCAGCTGCAGGCTGGTCTGCGCCAGCGTCGCATGGTATTGCTCCAGGCTCCAGCCGAGGTCGGCGGCGATCTCCCAGTCCTCCGGCGGCCGTCCGAGCGACTGCGTCAGCAATTGCATCGTCCTGTGGATCGAGCGCTCCTGCGCGCGACTGCGTCTGGGCAGCCAGTCCTGGCGCCGCAGCTCATCGTAGATCGCGCCACGGATGCGGATGGCCGCGTAGGCGCCGAACTGGGCGGGCGCCTGCTCGTGGCCGCGTTCCAGCGCGTCCCACAGGCCGATCATGCCCGCCTGCTCCAGATCGGCGATGTCCACCGACGCCGGAAGCTGCGCGGCCATCTGCGACGCGATCCTCCGCACCAGCGGCAGATGGCGCCCCAGGCGCTGCTCGCGGGACTCCTGCGGCGCGTAGACCAGGGTCTTCATCGCCCGTTCATGCCGAGGGCGCCGCGGCATCGGCCTGCAGCCACTGCGCCATGAAGAATTCCAGCTGCCCGCCCGCGCCATCCGGCAGCGGCCACGCCTGCACCCGTTCGGCCAGGCTGGCGAAGGCCCGCGCGGCCGCGCTGTCGGGAGCGGACTCGACGACCGCGCGCTGCGCACGCACCGCGCTGCGCAGCGCCGCATCCAGCGGAATGCTGCCTGCGAGGTCGAGCGAGACGTCCAGGTAGCGGTCGCTGACCCCGGCGATCTTGGCGAACAGCGCCTGACCCTCGCGGGCGTCGCGCACCATGTTCGGCAGCAGGCGGAAGCGCCGCTGCCCGTACTGCGTCGACAGCACCTTGATCAGCGCATAGGCATCGGCCACCGAGGCCGGCTCGTTGGACAGCACGACGATCAGCTCCTGCGCAGCGCGGCTGAAGGTCAGCACGTCGCCGGCGATGCCGGCGGCGCAGTCGACCAGCAGGAAGTCCAGTTGCAGGTCGATGGCGCTGACCGCGTCGATCAGCCGCGAGCGCCCGCGCGCGTCGAGCTCGGCCATCGCGCTGACTCCGCTGGACGCCGGCAGCACCCAGATGTCCTGCGGGCCGCGCACGAGCACCTGGCGCAGGGTCTTCTCCCCCGACAGCACATGGGAGATGTTGTAGCGCGGCGCCAGCCCGAGCAGGATGTCGATGTTGCCCAGCCCGAGATCGGCGTCGAGCACCATCACCCGGTGGCCGCTGCGTGCGAGGCTGATCGCCAGGTTGGCGACGACGTTGGTCTTGCCCACGCCGCCCTTGCCGCTGGCCACCGCGATCACCCGCGTGGCTCGCCGATGCAGGCGGCGCAATCCTTCGGCTTGATCCATGGCGAGTCCGTTCACGCGTTTCAGCGACTGTTGGCGACGGCCGGCGCCGCATCGTCGCGCCCGGCGCCTGCGCCACCAACGGAAACCGGCGCCGCAGCGGGCGCGCCGAGCAGCAAGGCCTTCATCTTAGCGAGGGTCGGCACGTGCAGGTCCTCCGGCACGCGCTGGCCGTCGGTGCAAAACCACAGCGGCAGCCCCTGCTGGCGCAGCCATTGCAGCGCGGCGCCGAACATCGAGGTCTCGTCGAGCTTGGTCAGCACGCAGCCGGTCAGCGGCAGCCCGCGGTAGACCTGCCAGGCCTGCCGGTACACCTCCAGGCTCATGCCCGCGCCCAGCAGCAGCAGCGGGCGCACCAGCGCGCCCAGGCTGCGCAGCCCCTGCAACTGCTCGTCGAGCCGGGTGTCGCGCGGGCTCAGGCCGCTGGTGTCGACGAGCACGAAACTGCGCCCGGAGAAGGCCTGCAGGTGCGCGCGCAACTCGGAAGCGTCATGCGCCACCGCCACCGGAACCCCCAGGATGCGCGCGTAGATGCGCAACTGTTCGACTCCACCCACCCGATAGGTATCGGTGCTGAGCAGCGCCACCGCCTGCGTGCCGTGGCGCAGCACCAGCCGCGCGGCAAGCTTGGCGATGGTGGTGGTCTTGCCCACTCCGGTGGCACCGAGCAGCGCGTACACGCCGGGCTCCTGCATCGGTTGCGCGGGCAACTGCAGGCCGCCCAGCCAGGCGTCGAGCGCGCTGTCGAGGTCGCGCGCTCCGAGCGCGGCCTGGCGCGCGCCCTCGGCGTCCAGTCCGAGCGCCTGCAGCCGCAGCTCGATGGCCGAGGGCGAGCCGATGGGCGCCCTGGCCACGCTGTCATGCACCCAGTCGCGCAGGGCCTGCAGCTCGTCGCGCAGGGTGCGGATCTCCCCGGCCCATACCGGCGCCTCGGAGGCCGGCCGCGCTACCGTCGGCGCGGGTGCCGGCGCGGGTGCGGCCGCCGGCGCCGATGCCTGCGGGAAACTCACCCGAGAGGGCGTGGCGGCGACACTTTGGCGCCGCGGCGCCGGCTTGCCGGCGCTGGAGAGGACGGCCGACTGGCGCGGCGCAGGGGCTGGGGCCGGCGCCGGCGCCGGGGCTGGCACCGTCTCGGCCGGCAGCCGATTGGCGTCGAAGTCGACCGCGGCCATCAGCTCGACCCCGCCGGCGATCTCGCGGTTCGACAGGATGACCGCGTCCGGGCCCAGGTCACCACGAATGCGTGCCAGCACCTCGCGTGTGCTGGACCCGGTGTAGCGTTTGATTTTCACGTCTTAGGCTCCGAGGGTGGACACGATCCGTACCTGCTTCCGGTCGGGGACTTCCGCGTAGGACAGCACGCGCAGGCGCGGCGCCGAGCGCGCCAGCAAACGCGCCAGGAACTGCCGCAGCGGCGCCGCGGTCAGCAGCACCGGGCTGCTGCCCTGCGATTCCATGCGCTGCATCAGTTCACGCCCGCGATCCATCAGCCGCTGCGCCAACCCGGGTTCGACGGCTGCCTGCGCCGGATCCGCGCGCAGGCTGGCAAGCAGGATCTGTTCCAGCTGGCCGTCGAGCACCGCCGCCGCCAACTCGGCCTGGTTGCCGGACAGCGTCTGCACGATGAAGGCGCCGAGCGCCTGCCGCACGCGGGCCGTCAGCTCGTCGGCGTCGCTGATCTGCGGCGCCTGCTCGGCCAGCACCTCCGCGATGGTGCGCATGTCGCGGATCGGCACTCCCTCGACCAGCAGGTTCTGCAGCACCTTGCGCAGACGGTCGGCACTGAGCAGCTTGGGCACCAGATCCTCGACCAGCTTGGGCGAGCGCTCCGACAGGTGGCTGAGCAGCCCCTCGACCTCCTCGCGCCCGAGGAGGTCGGCCGCGTGCGTCTGCAGCAGGTGGTGCAGATGGGTGGCGATCACCGTGCTCGGGTCGACCACCGTGTAGCCGAGCGCCAGCGCGGCATCGCGCTGGCCAGGCTGGATCCACACCGCGGGCAGCCCGAACGCGGGGTCGGTGGCCGGCTGGCCCTGCAGGGTGGCGCTGACCTGGCCCGGGTTGATGGCCATCAGCATGTCCGGGAACACCTCCCCGGAACCGATTTCCACCCCCTTGAGCGCGATGCGGTATCCCCCGGGGCGCAGCTCCAGGTTGTCGCGGATGTGCACGGCGGCAACCAGGAAACCCAGCTCCTGCGCGAACTTGCGCCGCACCCCGCGGATGCGCCCCAGAAGTTCGCCACCCTGCGCGCGATCGACCAGCGCGATGAGTCGGTAGCCTACGTCCAGGGACAGGGTGTCCACCGGCTCGATCTGCGACCAGTTGACCTCCTCCGGCTCGCTGCTGGCGGCCGCCGGCGCTTCGGGCTGCGGCTGTGCCGCGGCCTGCTGCTCGCGCCGGCCGCGCAGCCACAGCACGCCGCCCAGCACGGCCGCGGCAAACAGGAACGACAGGTGGGGCATCCCCGGCACCAGGCCCATCACCCCGAGCACGCCGGCGGCGATGCCCAGCACCCGCTTGTGGCGGAACAGCTGCTCCACCAGTTGCAGGCCCACGTCCTGTCCGGTGGAGACGTTGCTGATCACCACGCCGGCGGCGATGGAGATCACCAGCGAGGGGATCTGCGCCACCAGCGCGTCCCCGATCGACAGCAGGGTGTAGTTCTGCGCCGCCTGCGAAAGGCTCAGGCCGTGCATCAGCACCCCGATCACCAGGCCGCCGATGAGGTCGATGAACAGGATCAGGATGGCTGCCACCGCATCGCCGCGCACGAACTTGCTGGCACCGTCCATGGCGCCGAAGAAGTCCGCCTCCTGGGCGATCTCGGCGCGTCGGCGGCGCGCCTCGTCCTGGTCGATCAGGCCGGCGTTGAGGTCGGCGTCGATGGCCATCTGCTTGCCCGGCATGGCATCCAGGGTGAAGCGCGCGCTGACCTCGGCGATGCGCCCTGCGCCCTTGGTGATGACGACGAAGTTGATGACCACCAGGATGGCGAAGATGATGATCCCCACCGCGTAGTTGCCGCCGACGACGAACTGCCCGAAGGACTCGATCACCTGCCCGGCGGCGCCCGTACCGTCCTGCCCGTGCAGCAGGATGACGCGCGCCGCCGCCACGTTCAGCGACAGCCGCAGCAGGGTGGTGAGCAGGATCGCCGTCGGGAAGGCCGCGAAGTCCAGCGGTCGCGTCAGGTACAGGGTGACGAGCAGGATGATCAGCGCCAGCGTGATGTTGAAGGTGAACAGCACGTCCAGCAGGAAGGGTGGCAGCGGCACCACCAGCATCATCAGGATCAGCACCACCAGCACCGGCGCCGCCAGCAGGCGCCAGTCCAGCCTTGCCACGCGGGCGAGCAGTGCGCCGCGCGGTGGCGCCGTGGATGCCGTGGAAGAGGAGGTCGCCATGGTCAATGCACCGGCATCGG
Organism: Pseudomonadota bacterium; assembly: GCA_021805825.1. Classification (GTDB taxonomy): domain Bacteria; phylum Pseudomonadota; class Gammaproteobacteria; order Burkholderiales; family Burkholderiaceae_C; genus Thiomonas_A. Next base: position 7,787 of record JAJZEC010000021.1, on the reverse strand, counting down.
CCGGTCGGCCGAAGTGTCGATTTCAGGGGGTATCGACCAGTCGGCGGGAAGCTGCGCCTGCTGCGGCAGCGCGCGCAACTGGTAGACATAGGCCAGCAGCAGCGCCACCGCGCTGTACAGGGCCACCGGGATCTCGTGCTCGAGCTCGGCGTAGCGATACAGCGCGCGCGCCAGCGGCGGCGCCTCGACCACCGCCACGCCATGCTCGGCGGCGATCTCGCGGATGCGCAGCGCCACCTGGTCGACGCCCATCGCCAGCACCACCGGCGCGCGCCGCGTGCCCTGCTCGTAGGCCAGCGCGACCGCGTAGTGCTGCGGGTTGGTGACCACCACGTCGGCCTTGGGCACCGCGGCCATCATGCGCTTGCGCGCGCGCTCGCGCTGCATCGCGCGCAGTCGCCGGCGTACCTCCGGGTTGCCCTCGCTCTCGCGCATTTCGTCCTTCACGTCCTGGCGGGACATCTTCAGCTTGTTGTTCCACTGCACGATCTGCCATGGCACGTCGACCGCGGCGACGAGCAGCGTGGCCGCGGCCAGCCAGAGAAAGACATGGCCGCAGATCGCCCCCAGTTGCAGCGGCGCCAGCATCGGATCGACGCCGAGCAGCGCGAGCAGGGGGCGGCGCTGCGCCCACAGCACCACGGCCATCAGCCCGCCGATGACCACAGCCTTCAGCGTGGCCTTGAGCAGTTCCATGAGCCCCTCGAGGGAAAACATGCGCTGCCATCCGGCAATCGGGTCGAGGCGGCTGAAATCGGGGGCCAGCGCCTGCAGGCTGAAGACCCAGCCGCCCAGCGCCAGGCTGCCGCCGGCGGCCACGACGAAGCTCAGCAGCAGCAGGGGCAGGCCCAGCAGCACCCCGTTGCCGGCGACGACGGAAGCGAAGTGCAGCATCTGTCGCGGATCGCGCGCCGCCGCCTGCGGAATGCTCAGCGCGTCGCGCAGGATCTGCGTGCCATGCGCGAAGAACCACGTGCCGCCGTAGTAGATGGCCGCCGCGCTGGCCAGCAGCAGCAGGCTGGAGCCGAGGTCGCGCGAGCGCGCGACCTGCCCGTCCTCGCGCGCCTGCTGGCGGCGCTTGGCCGAGGCTGGGAGTTCGCGATCCTGCGCGCCCTGCTCGGCCATGGCTCAGGCTCCCGCCGGCACTGCCGCCGTATGCGCCGCCTGCTGCAACAGGCGCCCGGCCAGATCCACGCCGATGCTCGTCAGGTGCTGCACGACCGACTGCAGCACCGGAACCAGCAGGTACAGCGCGAACAGCCCGAACACGAAGAACAGCGGGAATCCGATGGCGAACAGATTGAGCTGGGGCGCCAGCTTGCTCAGCGTGCCCAGAGCGAGGTTGGCGATCAGCAGCACCCCCAGCGCCGGCGCGGCCATGGCCAGGCCGAGGCTGAACAGGGCCCCACCCTCGAGCGCCAGCGCATGCCAGCTGCCGGCACCGATGCCGACGCCGTGCGCCGTGCCGACCGGCAGCAGCGCGAAGCTGCGCGCCAGCACCGCCAGCAACAGCAGGTGGCCGTTGACGGCCAGGAACAGCAGCAACGCGAGCATGTTCAGAAAGCTCGCCAGGCTGGTGACCTCCACACCCTGCAAGGGGTCGAACAGCGTCGAGAAGCCCAGCCCCATCTGCAGGCCGACGACGCTGGCGGCCAGCTGCAGGCTGCTCAGGATGAGCGACACGGCCAGCCCCACGACCCCGCCGACGAGCAGTTGCTGCACGATCAGCATCCAGTCCAGCGCGCTGTCCAGGCGCACCGGCGGCATGGCCGGCAGCGCCGGCGCCAGCGCCAGCGCGATGAGCACCGACAGTCCCACGCGCACCTGGATCGGCACCTGCGCGGCGCTGAACACCGGCGCCGTGCTGAGCAGCGCCAGGATGCGCAGGAAGGGCCAGAAGAAGGCCCCGATCCATTGCTGCAGCTGCAGGGACGAGAAGGAGATCATCGGCGCCTGGCGGTCACGAACCGAGCAGATGCGGAATGCTCTGCAGCAAGCCGATCGTGTAGTCCATCATCACGTGCAGCATCCAGGGGCCGGCGACCACCAGCGCGATGCCGATGCCCAGGATCTTCGGCACGAAGCTCAGGGTCATCTCGTTGAGCTGGGTCGCCGCCTGCAGCAGGCTGACCAGCAGGCCGACGATCAGCGCCACCCCGAGCATGGGCAACGAAACCAGGAACATCACCCACAGCGCCTGCTGGCCGATGGCGATGACGGCGTCCGGACTCATGGCTTGCTCCTCAATGCACGAAACTCTGCACCAGCGAACCGATGACCAGATCCCAGCCATTGACCAGGACGAACAGCATCAGCTTCAGCGGAAAGGACACGGTCACCGGCGACAGCATCATCATGCCCATCGACATCAGTACCGCCGCCACCACCATGTCGATGATCAGGAACGGGATGAACACGATGAACCCGATCTGGAACGCGGTCTTCAGTTCCGAGGTCACAAAGGCCGGGATCAGCAGGCTGAGGGGGGTGTCCTGCGGGCTGGCCAGGGGCTTGTGGCCGGACAGCTTGACGAACAGCGCCAGGTCATCCTTGCGCGTCTGCGCCATCATGAAGCGGCGCAGCGGCTGCGAGCCGGCCTGCATCGCCTGGCTCAGCGACAGGGTGTTGTCCATCAGCGGCTCGATCGCCACCTGGTCGATGCGGTGGAACACCGGGCTCATGACGAACAGGGTGAGGAACAGCGAAAGCCCGACGATCACCTGCGACGGCGGGACGGTGGTCGTCCCCAGGGCCTGCTTGAGCAGCGACAGCACGATCACGATGCGCGTGAAGGCCGTCATCATCAGCAGCATCGCCGGCAGGAACACCAGCACCGTCATGAACAGCAGGGTCTGCAGGCTGAGGCTGTACTGCGTGCCTCCGCCGGCGGCCGGGGTGCTGGTCAGCGCAGGCAGGCCCTGGGCCTGCGCCAGCAGCGGCAGGCCCAGCAGCAGTGCGACGACGATCAGGGCACGCTGGCGATACAGGAAGTTCATCGATGCTCGTCCGAGGAAGGAGAAGGGCTGACGCGCGCAGCCTGGCCCGCGCGCTGCAACCACGCGGCGAAGGACGGCGCCACCGGGGCGCCCGGGCGCTGCGCCAGCGGCCGCGGCAGCACATGCAGACAGCGCAATCCCTGCACCCCCGCGCCCAGCAGCAACTGCTGCTCGCCCAGTTGCAGCAGCAAAAGCCGTTCCCGGGGCGACAAGGCGAGGCTGGCCAGCACGCGGAAGTCCTCGCGCGAGCCCGCCAGCCCGGGTTGCAGGCGCCGCAGCACGCGCAGCAGCAGGAACAGCACCACCAGCACCAGCGCCAGGCCGGCCAGCACCCGCAGCATCGAATACCAGGACAAGGGATCGGACATCGCACGCACTCGGAAATGACGCTTTCTTGACGAATCAACCCACCACTGCCAGGGACTTGACACTTCGGCACCCCGGCAATGGCCCCGATCGGTACCTGGGCGTCGGTGCAGTCGCTACACTCGGTTTCCGCAGCCGCGCCGCGCCGTACACGTCCAGCCTGGCTCAGCAAGATTCGTGCAACCCCTGCCGGCCATGCCGGCGGCGTGCCCACCGGAGCGCCTTCACCGCATGTCCCGTCCCGTCAGCCCTTCCGCCCTGTCCGTCGAAGCCGCGCGCGACCAAGCGCCGCACGCGCCGGGCCGGCGGGCCGCGCTGCGCGGGGCCGGCGCCCTGCTCGCCGGACTGGGCATGCCGGGTGCCCTGCTGGCGGTCGGCGGATCCTCGCGCGCCGAGGACTCGCCGGCCCTGCGCTACGCCCACTCGCCGAAGGCGCTGCGCCTGGCGATGCTGCTGGCGCGCCAGACCGCGCTGCCGCTGGCATGGCTGCGCAAGCAGGTCGCGCGCGCGCACTACCAGCCGCTGGTGACGCGCCTGATCCTCCCCGGACGCCCGGAGCAGAAGAACTGGCAGGTCTACCGCAGCCATTTCCTGCAGACGGCGCGCATCGCCACCGGCGTGCGCTTCGCCCGCTCCTTCGATTCCTGGCTGCGTGCCGGGCAGCAGCGCTTCGGCGTTCCGCCGGAGGTGGTACTGGGCATCCTGGGGGTCGAGACCATCTACGGCCGCAGCATGGGCGACTTCCCGGTGCTCGACAGCCTGACCACGCTGTCGCTCGACTTCCCGGCGGCGGCGCCGCTGGATCGCAGTGCCTATTTCCGTTCCCAGCTTGGCGACTATTTCGTATGGTGCAATGCCGGAGGCATCGACCCGGCGAGCATTCGAGGCTCCTACGCTGGCGCCATCGGGATGCCGCAGTTCATGCCGGGCAGCATCCTGCGCTGGGGAACGCGATTCGACGGCGAAGGCGCCGTCGACCTGATCCACAGCGCGCCCGACGCCATCGCCAGCATCGGGCATTTTCTCGCCGGCCACGGCTGGGTGGCAGGCGCGCCGGCCTGGTTCCAGCTGCAGCTTCCGCAGCATCTGAACCCCACGGTGCTGCGCGAGCTGCTGGCGCCCGACATCGTTCCCACCTTCCGGGCCTGGCAGTTGCGCGCTGCCGGCATCGCGCTGCTGCCGGAGGCGCAGGCCTACCCGGGCAAGCTGGCGGTGGTGCAGTTGCCCAACGCCGACGCAGCGCCCGACTACGTGCTCGGAACCGACAACTTCTTCGCCCTCACCCGCTACAACAAGTCGGCCTTCTACGCGCTGGCGGTGCTGGAGCTGGGCAGCAGGGTGCTGCTCGAGGCGCGCGGCTGAGCACCGCGCGCCGCCGCCTTCAGCGCAGGAACAGCAGCGCCATCAGCAGGCCGATGGCCACGATGCCCCAGCGCATGACGTTGCGCGGCACCAGGCGGGCGGCGCGCGCGCCCCAGTAGCCGCCGAGCAGCACCGCCGGCACCATCAGCGCCGCCACCGCCCAGTGCACCGTCCCGGCGGCGGCGTAGATCAGCAGCGCGAACACCGTAAGCAAGGCCGAAACCAGGTTCTTCAGCCCGTTCATGCGGTTGAGGTCGGTCTCGCCTATGAGTCCGAACAGTGCCAGCAGCAGCACCCCGAGCCCGCCGTTGAAATAGCCGCCGTACAGGCTGACGGCGAACATCCCGATCCACGCCACCCAGCGCGGCGGCAGCGCATGCGCCTGGCGCCCGATCCGCCGCAGCAGCGAGGGGGCGAAGGCGAACAGCGCGGTGGCGAACAGCAGCAGCACCGGCACCAGGGCACGAAAGGCATGGTTGCTGGTGGACACCAGCAGCAGCGCCCCCAGCAGGCCGCCGAGCAGGCAACTGCTGAGCAGTCCGAACACTCCGAGCGCGCGCGGCGCGCCCATGTCCTCGCGAAAGCCCCAGGTGCTGGCGACATAGCCGGGGAACAGCGCCGCGGTTCCGGTGGCGTTGGCCGCCACCGCCGGAACCCCGGCCCACAGCAGCGCCGGCAGCGTCAGGAAACTGCCTCCGCCGGCCACCGCGTTCAGGGCCGCCCCGAAGAACGCCGCCCCCAGCAGGACGCCGCCCCGCAACCATGCGCCAACGATCATGCTCACTCCTTGCGTTGCCCGTCCTGCGCGCCCGTGGCGCCGGCCGGCTGGGCGGCCACGCGCTGGCTGGCGCGGCCGCGCAGCGCGACATGGATGCCCGCGAAGATCAGCAGTGCGCCCACGACGTGGTAGCCGGCAATGCGCTCGCCCAGCATGGCGTAGGCCAGCAAGGCCGCGAACACCGGCGCCAGGTTGCCGAAATACGAGGGAATCTGCGCCCCGACGCGGGCCACCGCCGCCCCCCAGCAGGCGTAGGCGAGCACCGAGGCCAGCAGGGCCACGTAGGCGACGGCCAGTGCGACCCGCGGTGTCCAGTGCGTTACCTCGCCCAGCCCCCAGCGCTCGTAGGCCGCCAGCGGCACGATGAACAGCGTGCCCCAGGCCATCTGCGCCGCCAGCAGGCTCAGCCTCGGCAGGGCCACAGGATGGCGCCGCAGATCCCAGGTGTACAGCGCCCACAGGAACACCGCCACCAGCATCATCAGGTCGCCGCGCGCCAGATGCAGCCCGGCCAGCCGCTGCAGGTGGCCTTCGGTGACCACCACCGCGACCCCGGCCACCGACAGCAGGCTGCCGAGCCACGCCGACAGCCCGATGGCCTCGCCGAACAGCAGCGCGCCGAGCAGGGTCACGAACACCGGGGATGCCGACGTGATCAGCGACACCTTCAACGGCGTGGTGCTGTGCAGCGCCACGTACTGGATCGAGTTGTAGCAGGTCACGCCGAGCAGGCCCTGACGGGCCAGCACCTTCCAGTGGCGGCGCAGCAGCGCGCGCCCGCGCCACAGCGGCGCCACCGTGAACGGCAACACCGCCAGTAGCGCGAAGAACCAGCGGCAGAAGCTCAGCGCCAGCGGAGCGATCTGCCCGACCATCAGGCGGCCGACGACGGCATTGCCAGCCCACAGCAACGGCGGCAGGCTGAGCATCAGCAAGGTGGAGGGAGAAAGGCTGCGGGGCGCGGACATCCCGCGATTATTCCAAGGTCTGCGTCGCCGCGCGCGGTCGCGGTGTGCGACGTGGCACCGGCAGGGCCGCCGGCGCCAGCGCATAGCCGCGCAACTGCCAGAATCGGCGGTGCACGCTCCGCCAGGATTGCAGCTGCGCGGGCTGCAGGTCGCTCCACAGCAGCGCGCCGTCGCGATCGCTGCGCCAGGCACGCAGCCCGCGCTGCCCAAGGCGCTGCAGCACCTGCGCATGGGGATGGCCGTAGCGGTTGAGCAGCCCGGCCTGCAAGGCCACCACGCGGGGTGCCACGGCATCCAGGAAGGCCTCGCTGCTGGAGCCTCGGCTGCCGTGGTGGCCGAGCACCAGCAGATCGCTGCGCAGGCGGCGCGCCAGACGGGGCAGGCGCAGCATCGCCGCCTCCTCGCGCTGGCCCAGATCCCCGGTGAGCAGCAGCGAGCCGCCAGCGGACCGCGCACGCAGCACGCAGGAACCGGCGTTGTCCTCGCGCAACGGGCTGCCGGCAGGAGGGTGCATCCATTCGAAGCGCACCCCATCCCAGACCCAGTGCCGCCCGGCCAGGCAGCGCCCGGCCGGCACGAAACCCCATGCGCGCAGCCGCCGCGTGCGCAGCGAACCGACGGCGCTGGTTCGCGCGAAGGCCGCGGCCAGCGTGGGCGCGCCACCGATATGGTCGCTGTCCCCATGGCTGAGCACGACGCGATCCAGGCGGCGCACACCGAGTTCGCGCAGCAGCGGCAGCAAGGAGCGCGAGGCCGCATCCTGCTGTGGCCCCAGCGTCGGCCCGGTGTCGAACACCAGAGTGTGCGCGCGCGTGCGCAGGATCACCGCGCTGCCCTGCCCCACGTCGACCATCCAGGCCTGCAGTTGCCCCTGCGGCAGGCGCTGCGGAGCCGGCAGCAGCAGCGGCAGCAGCAGTCCGGGAACGGCCAGGCGCAGACGCCATGGCCAGGCGCACACCAGCACCAGCACGGCCAGCAGCGCGAACGCCAGGCTCGGCGCGTCGGGCGCGCCAGCCTGCCACTGCGCCCAGGGCCAGGCCGCCAGGCGCCGCAGCAGATGCAGCAGCAGATCCTGCAGGCACGCGGCGATCCTCCAGGCCAGCCCATCCAGCGGCGGCGGCAGCAGCAGCGCACCCACGGCCAACGGAACCACCGCCAGCGTGACCACCGGAATGGCCACCGCATTGGCCAGCGGGGACAGCAAGGCCACCTGCTGGAAGAACAACAGGGTGAGTGGCGCCAGCGCCAGGCTCACCGCCCACTGCGTGCGCGCGGCCGCGCCCAGGCCTTGCCAGGCGCGGCGCAGGCGCGACGGCC
>JAJZEC010000078.1 GCA_021805825.1 Pseudomonadota bacterium | reverse complement strand
CGCCGCGAGGCGCAACTCGTTCGCAGTCGCTGACCGGGATCATCTCGTGGCCTTCATCGTTCCATCGCAGCGGCATTCACCCGATTTTGGACAGCATCCTTAGGGCACATTCTCGCTCGGTGCAATTCAGCACGCCTTTCGTGGCCAAACCGCGGCCTAGATAGTCGCGGGCACCCGCTCTTCGGCGTGGCAGCTTCCGATCAATTTCTCGGTGATCCCGCCGACCGCTGACAGACTCACTGCGGCCGGCGCTGCGAACTTGGTCCAATACCCACGGCCGAAGTGCTGACGCCCGGCCTGGGGCCGAAGGTCGGCCAGAGCGGGCGTTGAAATCAACCCGCGGTGGCGGCAGCAACGGGCTAGTCAGCGGTCGCTGAGCCGACGGGCATAGTGAGCGGCTCCGGCAAGCCTTCGGACTCGGTGCGTCACTGCATCAGGTGCTTCAGAAGATTGCGCATGGCGGGGGAGTCATAGTCGCGTCCGCCAATGGCCTGCGCGACGACGCGCCCCTGCTTGTCAATCAGATAGGTCGACGGAATACCCATCACGCCGAAGGCGTGGGCGGCCTGGCTCTTGTTGTCCAGCAGCACCGGGAAGGTCGGCGAAGGCGATATTTGGCCCATGTAGGCGAAAACGTCGTCAATGCGTTCCCCCTGGTCGAGCGCAAGCACAACGAAGGGCTTGCCCTTCATCGACGCGTAGAGCTTCTCGATCGCGGGCATCTCGGCGCGACACGGCGGGCACCAGGTGGCCCAGAAGTTCACCAACACGACCTTGCCGCGGTATTGCGACAGACTCTGGGTCTTGCCGTCGATGTCCTTGAACGTGAAGGCTGGTGCTGGACGCGCTGGATGAACCGGGGTCATGAACGGAGTGGCGGCATGCGCCGAAGCCATCGCACTCGCCAGCGCAACCCAACTGGCTGCGGCTACGCCTTTCAGGTACGCAAGGAAGCGGCTAGCGCGAGGCGCACCGGACGCCGTAGACGGTTGCATCGTGCTCGTGATCATCTTGTTTCCACTGGTAGGTCAGGTTGAAACGGCTGCCGGCCGGCAGGTCCACGGTCGTGAATCCCTGGGCCCAGTCGCCGGGATGCAGGGTCTGCTGGGGCGGAAGGATGGACCAGTCAGAGCCGAGCCCGAAGGCTTTCCAGCGTGCCAGCCAATCCGTTTTGGTGATCAGGCGGTGCTGTTTGCCGTCCGCGGTCACGGCGAGCCAGCGGCTCACGTCGTAGCTCACCGACTGTCGCGCCGAATTGCGAATGGTCGTGCCGAACACGCACACGGCGGCGACTTCGTGCACCGCCCCTGCCGGGTAACCCATGCTCTCGAAAAACGCCCGCGCCTGCTCGCCGTCCAGCGGCGTCAGTTGCACACTGAACACTTGGCCTTGACTCGACCATGCCTGCGTGGAGCTACCGGCAGCTGCCGCGGTGGCTGCCACGCTCAGGCCCACCAGCGCGGCCAGGATGAGGCGTAGACGTCGGCTTTGCATTGTTCAGTGTCCGTCAGCCACGACAAGCGCGGCAAGGTTGTTCGGCCTGCGCCATGATTCGGCTCGGATCGTCGCCCACGCCCCGAGAAAAATGCAAGCAAGGCCCAGTGCCGAGCCCAGCGACAGCGCGGACAAACCGCTGAGCCCATGGCCGACCGTGCAGCCCAGGCCCAGCACGGCGCCGGCTCCGGTCATCAATGAGCCCAATAGACGAGGAATGAGATCTCTCAGTGCGAACTGCACTTGAATCCGAAATTCTCCCCGTGCAATGGCCGACGCCGCCGCGCCGATGAGGGTTCCCAGTACCAACACAACGCCGAAGCTGAAGGTCTGCGCGTGAGCGTGCATCACGAAATGCGCCATGTCGCTCAAGGGGCCGGCGAAGCTGAAGGATTGCACGCCCATGCCGTCGGGAGGCTGGCTCATGAACGCGGCTTCACCTGCCGCATGCTCTCCGATGGGGCCGGCGGTCAGCCAGTAGCCGGCAGCCACCATCAGCCCGATGAGCGCCGAGCCGATCCAGCGCATGCGCTGGCCGGCGCCGCTCGCCCCCCGTGCGGCGAGCGCCAATACGAGCGAACCGAGCGCAAGGCCGAGCAGCGACCGGGCAATCCGGCCATGGAGCCCAAGCGCTGCATCGAGCCCCTGGCTCTGCCACCCCCAATGCGCCAGATCCAGGTTCAGGTGGACGATCCACGGGCCGATCCAGTCGTTGAACACGAGGGTGCTGGTCGTCGCGAAGGCAGCGATGCTCATCGCTCCCAGCGACAACAGCGCCAGCATGCTGCCTTCGGCGCTGCGTACCAGCGTACGCAGTGGGCAGCCGCGCGCCAACACCATGCCGGAACCGAACAGCAAGCCGCCAAGCACGTAGCGCCCCCAGGGGAACTGGGCCGAGCGGTATGGTGGGCGCGAAGGCTGCACGCCTTGGTGCAGCAACCATTGCAGCCCCGCGACGGCCACCATGGCAAAGCCGATCGCCGCGAAGTAGGCCGCCAGGCGCTGCGGCTTGTTCTCCAGCATGACTTCTCGCAAGCCCCCCTGCGGGCAGAATTGCGACGCCTGGGCGGAGGCCCCAAGTACCACCGAGACGATGAAGCCACCCAGCAGAAGCTGCGGGATCGAGTTCATGGGCTTGGCGCCTTCGGAAGGTGGCCGGGATGGGTTTCCTGGGCGCGCAGAAGCACCCACAGCCCCGACAGCACGAGCCAGCCCGCAGTGACCCAGAAGGCGGGCTCGACGGCGCCGCGCGCCTGCGCGACCAGCCCGAGCACCAGCGCGCCGATGGCGTAGCCGGTGTCGCGCCAGTAGCGGTAGGTGCCCAGCGCCGAGCTGCGCCAAGTGGGGTAGGCGATATCGGCCACCGAGGCGATCAGGTTCGGATACAGCAGCGCCATGCCCACGCCCATGATCACGGCCGCGCTTAGCCAAGCCGCGAAGCCGCGCACCAGCACCGCGGCCGCCACGCCAGCGGCAAGCAGCCACAGCCCGGCAACCACCGGGCGCTTGCGCCCGATGCGGTCCGACAGCGGCCCGGTCCACAACTGCGAAGCCCCCCAGCTCAAGCCATACGCACCCGTGATCCAGCCGACCTGCACCAGGCCCAGGCCGTGACCGTGGAGGTACAGCGGAAACAGCACCCACAGCAGCGTGTCGGCGACCTTGTTGGCCACGCCTGCCTGGCACAGCGCCGAGAACGTGTGGTGCCCGAAGGACACGTAGGCGAATACCTGGCGCGATGTGGGGTGCTCGGCCAGGCCCTCGGCGAAGCGCGGTCGCGGGCCCGTGTGCGTGCCGCTGGCATGGCGATGGCGCTCGGCGCGCGCCCACGGCAGGGTCTCGCGCACGAACAGCAATGCCGTGGCCAGAGCCAGCGCGATCACCCCGCTGGCGAAGCCGAGCAAGGCGACGCGCGGGCCGTACAGCTGCGCCATCCAGGCGGTGGCCAGGCCCGCCAGGCCGACCGCGGCATAGCCGGCGAACTCGTTGATGCCGGTTGCGAGCCCCCGCTGCTCGGCGCGCGTGATGTCCACCTTGCTGGTGACGGTCATGCTCCACGCGAACCCCTGGTTGATCCCCAGGAACAGGTTGGCTGCGACGATCCACCACCAGGACTGCGCGAAGAAGATCAGCAGTGGAATCGGGATCGCGGCCACCCAGCCCAGAACCAGCACGGTCTTGCGCCCGATACGCTCGGACAGGCGCCCGGCGACAAAGTTGAGCGCACCTTTGACCAGCCCGAAGGAGATGACAAAGGACAGCAGATACAGGAAGGATGTCTTCGGCACCCCGAAGTCGCGCGCTGCGACCACCGGCAGAACCGTTCGCTCCATGCCGATGACCAGCCCTACGAAGAAAACTTGCACCGCCTGCCAGACGAACTGGTGCAGGTTGACGCGGATGCCTTGCAGGTATGCGTCGTGCGGCGACGAGGTGGCTGGATGATTCATGCCGCGACGTTGGCCGCGACGATGCGGTCCATGTCGGCCGGACGAGGCGGGATCTCGGCGGCGAGTCGATCCACAAACGCTGCGCGCGACAGGCCCAGCATCGGATTGAAGCGTTTCTCGAAGGCCAGGGTCGACACCGGCTTGCCCGACAGCCCGGCGCCGCACGCGCTGCCGGCCTGGTGCCCGGGGTAGATTTCCATCTCGCCGGGGAGACTCAGCAGCCGGGTGTGCAGCGAGTCGTACAGGGTGCCGGCCATCTCGCGCTCACGCCCGGCCAGATCCGGACGGCCGACGGCGCCGACGAACAGGGTGTCGCCGGTGAGCACGAACCATGGCGCGTCGCCGCGCCGTCGGTCAGTGACCAGCAGGCACATGCTGTCGGGCGTGTGCCCGGGGGTGTGCAGCACCCGTACGCTGACGTTGCCCACGCCGATCAACTGGTCGTCGCGCAGGGCCTCGAACTCGAAGTGCACGAACTCGCGCGCAGCCTCATGCAGGCAGTACGGCGCATCCACCCTGCGTGCCAGGCTGCGGCCGCCGCTGAGGTGGTCGGCGTGCACGTGGGTGTCGATCACATGTGTGATCCGGGCGCGTGCCTGCTGCGCCTGCTCGACGAACCAGTCCTCGTCGCCAGCGACCACGTCGACCGCGATAGCCTTGCCAAGGCCAGCGCAGCCAAAAAGGTAAGACAGGCTGGAGTCGCGCGTGGGGAGTTGCTTGAAAAACATGATGAGTCTCGCTATCGTCGGGAAATCAGAACACCAATACCTTGTCGGTCTCGCTGGCCCAGCGCCCTAGCTCGACCATGGTCGAACGCCTGCAATCGGCCAGAAGTTCTTCATCTCGCAGTCCGCGCGCGTCGAGGCAGGTACCGCACAACGCCACCTCGCCACGCTGCGCGACCTTCTGCAGCATGGTCTCGACGCTGTAGTAACCGGTGGGCACCTTCTGCCCCGCCTTGGCGGACAACACGGCATCCCCCATGAGGAACATGCGAATCCGCTGTCCCGGCTGGGCCGCCAACGTGACGGCCAAGCGCAATGCGTTGTAGGTGCGCTCACTGCCATAGGGCGCTTCGTTGAGGATGAACAAAAAGCGTGGCATGGCACCCTCCACGTTCAGGCAGCGACTGAGTCCACGGGAAGTCCTGCGGCGCGCCATTCAGGCACGCCATCTGCCGCCTTGCGCGCGCGCATCCCATAACGCTTGAGCAGGGCCACTGCCGAATCTGACATCAGGCAGAACGGTCCGCGGCAGTACGCCACGATGTCCTTGTCGCTCGGAAGTTCGCGAATCCGCGATTCCAACTCGTCCAGTGGAACCGAGCGCGCACCAGGAATGTGCGCGGCACGAAACTCAGCCTCGGGACGAACGTCGAGCAGCACGACGTCCCCAGCACGTACCTTGTCCAGCAGCGACTGCGCGCTCTCGGAGGTGAGGCACTGCGGCTCGGCAACAAGGCGCGCCATGGCGAGCTGAAGTTCAGCCAGGTGCGATTCGGCCAGCTCGCGCAGGCCCACCCATAGGTCTGACACGTCGGAGCCGCTCAGCCGATGAATGCGGTTCTTGCCGTCGCGCCTCGCCTCCACCAATTGCGCATCGCGGAGCACCCGAAGATGAGCGCTGGCGAGCTTGACGTCAATGTCGGCTGCCTGTGCCAGCGCCTCGACCGACTTTTCTCCCTGCGCGAGCACCTCCAGCAACTCCAGTCGCTTGGGGCTCGACAGCGCAGCGCCCATGCGAGCGACTTGCGCGTATAGGTGATCTTTGATGTCACGGGATTTCATGGCAACACTCTAGCGTATGCGCGAATGATGATGTACAAGGGTTTTCCCGCCATTCTTTGCGACCCGACTCGATTTACGCCCTTGGGCGAGAGCACCAATTCGCGAATCTACGAAACCGGGAATGGGGCGGCAGATGCTGCCAGGAGAGCAAGGTCTTGACTCGACGACCGCTGCCTGGGGCATTACGGCCCCTGCAGCCAGTCGGGCCCAATGCCCGTTCTGGCCGACCTCCGGCCGCTGGTGGGTGGAGGCACCTTGGCCGAGGAACGGGCCCTCGAGCGCTGCGGCATCGTCGCGATGAGTTACACGGCCTCGTGTCCCCGGCTCGAGGACCCAGATCGTTGATCGCGGTAGTGGTGCACGGTGAGCCATTCGCGTCTGTGGCGCCAGGCTGAGGCTGCCGGGACAATGAAAGCGTGAAACGAGCTCCGCTTCGCCCAAGTGCTCCGGAAGTGTTTTGGCACTTTGTTCTCGGTTTCGACACTTTGTTATTCCAGACCTCTTAGGGGGTTTGTGGCCGCGGCGACAGTCAAGCATGCGTAACAGCTGCTCGCGTAGCAGCCTGTGGAGAGCCGGTGCAGTCGGGCCGCTCGATGAAGCAGGAACCCGCCGAGGCGATCTGAAATGGCGATCATCGTTTCAGACGCGGTAGGAATCCTTGCCCTTCCCGCGCAAGCGGTGGCCGACGGCCAAGGGCGAGGAGGATGTCAACGCTCGCTACGAAGTGATCCGGCTTCCTGGCGCGAGAAAGTTCTAGGCGTTCTCGATCCAGGCTCCATTGGCTTGGAGCGTCGTCGCGCTCACGGCGCCGGCGGATTCAGTCGCCCATCGATCGAAAGCGCTTCCTGGTCTACCAGCAGGTAACGACCTTCGGCCGTCGAGGGCTGGAAGACAAGGTTCCAGCTCCGCTTGGAAACCACGCTGGGGAACATCACGAATGGGTGCTGCGCCAGGAGGTCGGCGCCCCACCTTTGCTGTCCGGCGCTGGGCGTGCCGGAATCGAGCCAGGCGGGATTGGGTACATCACCCGGCCTGATGATTCGCACCGACCCCGGGTCGAGGATCTGCATGCTGGTCAGGATGTGTCTCTGGGTATCCAGCACAGGAAAACCCTTGTGCACGGCCGCTTCCATGATGCAAGTCGCCGGGTCGAGGCTGCAATAGACAACGCTCAGCTCCTTGGGGTTCCATCTGCCGCCGAACAGCCTGGCGCCTTCCCCACTGTCCCAGTCCTGGGCATGAGCCTGTTTGTCGAGCCTCCAGGCGATGAGACGCGCCTGTGGATCCAGTGCTGCGGGCAATGGGGCCATGGCGCGCTCAGCTGTAGACGCCGTATTCAAGCCGGCCCAGGAAGTCGTTGACGACCTCAGCCCCCTGGACGGTTTGCAGCATCTCGATCGGCCGGCAACCATCCAGCCCCATCGCAGGCTTGCCCATCCACTTCTCGGCCTGCTCGAGGCCGCCAAAGACTTCGGCGGCCTTGGCTATGGTCTCGGCCAGCATCCAGGTCCTGCTGGCCACGTCGGCGGGCATTGGCCGGTCGGGTGCGGCGCGCTGGCGCTCGAGCGTCCGGCTGCTCACCCCAATCACATCGGCCACGTCCTTGCGCTTGAGCTCGCTGAGCCCATCGACCAGCGCCCCCAGGGACGAATAGGAGAACCTTCCCTCGCGCATGGCCTTGTGCAACGCCATGCGCCCGGCCTCGGCGTTCTTGAGGAGCTGCGCCACCTGTTCGTCGATGGATCGGATTCCCCCGAGAAGATCGATGGACCGCGACAGGATTCGAGCTTCACGCGAAGGCTCCGCCCGCGCCACGACGTGAGCGGTGCGAGCGCGATGGGTGCGGTCGCTTGGAGCGACAGGCTTCGGGGCACGAACCTTCGGAGCATTCGGAGTGTCTGTGCTTCCCATGATGGCGCCTCAAGAGCAATCATTCAGTAATGACAATTGTCGCTCTTGGAATGACAGTTGTCCAGATTGGGTCTTGGCCTCGTCCTGGACGCTTCGATGCGTGCGTGCCTGTCCGCAGCCTGTATCCTGTCGGGGCTGCTGCCGGTTCGGTGGACACCGGCCTACGCTTCTTGCGCTTGTTCGCACACCATGGGGCGGCTATCCGAGACCTTGTGGCCGCCGCGCCAAGCCATGCCCAGCGCCCGTTTCGGCCCACCTCCGGCCACCTGGCTGCGGGCTGATGCCATGCGCCGCGTGCAAAATATGCCGCAGAATCAACGCGCTTCCGAGCTCTGTTGTCAGGCCCCGCGCGCGCCGGCCTGTCGACTTCTAGACTTTGTTGTCTCTTTTCGCACTTTGTTGTCCGATTCCTTCCACTCCGATGCTGCACTACACCATCATCCCCGTGACCGCATTCGCGCAGAACTGCTCGCTGCTGTGGGACGACGCCGGCGGCGACGCGGTGCTCGTCGATCCGGGCGGCGAGGCGCCGCGGCTGCTGGCCGAGGTGTCCAGGCGCAGCGTGACGCTGCGCG
>JAJZEC010000020.1 GCA_021805825.1 Pseudomonadota bacterium | reverse complement strand
GCCGGCTGTGGCCAGCTCGCCGGTGACCACCTTGAGCAACGCCGCCACCGCGGGGCCCGAGGCGCTGTGCAGCGGCGGCAGCGCGGTGACTTCGATCGCTGCGTCGCTGGCCGCGTCGGAGGCAGCGGGCGCGCCCGGCGGCTGCGCTGCCTGGGGGAAACGTGTCTGCGGAGCCGCCGCAGCCGGCAACGCCGCGACGGCGCTCTGCTCGGGAGCCGGCGCCCTGAAGGGCGGCGCCACATCCGGCGGTGTCGCGCCCGGCGCAGCGCGCAGGCGCAGCCGCGTCCCACTGGCCAGCGCCACGATACGCACCGGAGCGGTGCCGGTGCCCACCACGCCCAGCGCCTTGGCGGCGCCGTAGGACAGATCCATGACCCGACCATGGACAAAGGGCCCGCGGTCGTTGACCAGCACCAGCGCACGGCGGCCGTTGCGCAGGTTGGTCACCTCCACGCAGGTCGGCAGGGGCAGCACCCGACTGGCGGCGGTCAGCGCGCGGGGGTTGAAGCGCGTTCCCATCGAGGTCGTCGTCCCCGATTCCCAGCCGTACCACGACGCGACCCCGTCGACGTCGTAGCCGGCAGCGCTGCGCAGCGGCGCATAGCGGCGTCCCAGTACGGTGTACCCGCGGTTGTAGGCCGCTTGCAGGTTCGGCGCCGGGGCGTAGCAGGTTCCGGATACGTTGCGCGCGCCTTGCCCAGGCATTCCCGGGCGCGTCGGGGACGAGGCGCAACCGGCCAGCAGCAGGGACGCTGCCAGTACCGCGAGCGCCGAACGCGGAGTGCGCGCCAAGGCGGCGCGGGCGAAAGGAGGGCGGCGGGAAGCGGAGGCTGCAGGCATCGGCGGCGCGTCGTGTGCTGCCCCGATGCTACACAAGGCCAGCGCGGCGTAGCCAGAGCAGGCGCGCATTCACGCAAAAGCCCCGCGCCAGGGCGGGGCTTCGAAGGCCCCTGGGGGCCGGGCGCCGCGCGGGCGCTCAGTGCATCTTGCCGCGCATGCGGCGGATCGCTGCCAGCTGCGCGGCGAGCATCGCCAGTTCGCCTTCGACCACCGCGATGTCCTGCGTTTCCTTCGCGTGGGCGCGGTTTTCCTGCGCCAGCTTCAGCGCTTCCTGCGCCTTGGCTTCGTCCAGGTCCTTGCCGCGGATCGCGGTGTCGGCCAGCACCGTGACGTGGCCCGGCTGCACCTCGAGCACGCCTCCGGCGACGAACACGAAATCTTCCTCGGTGCTCGCCCCGTCCGGGCGTTCGATGCGTACCGCACCCGGCCGGATGCGGGTGATCAGCGGCGTGTGCCCGGCCAGGATGCCGAGTTCGCCGGCCTCTCCGGGCAGGGCCACAAAGCGTGCCTGCCCGGAATAGATCAGCTCTTCGGCGCTGACCACATCGATTTGAAAGGTTTTCATCACCACTCCGCTGCGCAGCAAGCGGGCCGCTGCGCGGCCCGCGACCCGGGGCTCAGTTCAGCTTCTTGGCCTTCTCGAAGGCTT
Source organism: Pseudomonadota bacterium (assembly GCA_021805825.1). Lineage (GTDB taxonomy): Bacteria > Pseudomonadota > Gammaproteobacteria > Burkholderiales > Burkholderiaceae_C > Thiomonas_A. The sequence goes on along the minus strand of JAJZEC010000020.1, from coordinate 53,484 downwards.
CGTCGATGGTGCCGACCATGTAGAAGGCCTGCTCCGGCAGCGCGTCGCACTCGCCGTTGACGATCATCTGGAAGCCGCGGATGGTCTCTTTCAACGGCACGTACTTGCCCGGCGAGCCGGTGAACACCTCGGCCACGTGGAAGGGCTGCGACAGGAAGCGCTGGATCTTGCGCGCACGGGCCACCGTCAGCTTGTCCTCGGGGGAAAGCTCGTCCATGCCCAGAATGGCGATGATGTCGCGCAATTCCTTGTAGCGCTGCAGGATGCCCTGCACCGTGCGGGTGGTGTTGTAGTGCTCCTCGCCGATGACGTTGGGGTCGATCTGGCGGCTGGTCGAGTCCAGCGGGTCGACCGCCGGGTAGATGCCCAGCGAGGCGATGTCACGCGACAGCACGACGGTGGCGTCGAGGTGGTTGAAGGTGGTCGCCGGGGACGGGTCGGTCAGGTCGTCGGCCGGAACGTACACGGCCTGGATGGAGGTGATCGATCCGTTCTTGGTCGAGGTGATGCGTTCCTGCAGAGCGCCCATTTCCTCGGCCAGCGTCGGCTGGTAGCCCACCGCCGAGGGCATGCGCCCGAGCAGCGCCGAGACTTCCACCCCGGCCAGCGTGTAGCGGTAGATGTTGTCGACGAAGAACAGGATGTCGCGGCCCTCGTCGCGGAACTTCTCGGCCATCGTCAGCCCGGTCAGCGCCACGCGCAGGCGGTTGCCCGGGGGCTCGTTCATCTGCCCGAACACCATCGCCACCTTGTCCAGCACCTTCGACTCCTCCATCTCGTGGTAGAAGTCGTTGCCTTCGCGGGTGCGCTCACCGACGCCGGCGAACACCGACAGGCCGCTGTGCTGCTTGGCGATGTTGTTGATCAGCTCCATCATGTTCACGGTCTTGCCCACGCCGGCGCCGCCGAACAGTCCGACCTTGCCGCCCTTGGCGAAGGGGCAGACGAGGTCGATCACCTTGATTCCGGTTTCCAGCAGGTCGACCGACGGCGACAGCTCGTCGAAGGCCGGGGCCTTGGCGTGGATCGAGCGCAGTTCGTCGCTCTGGATCGGGCCGGCTTCGTCGATCGGGCGCCCGAGCACGTCCATGATGCGCCCCAGCGTGCCCTGGCCGACGGGAATGGAGATCGGCGCCCCGGTGGCATCGACCAGCATGCCGCGGCGCAGACCGTCGGTCGAGCCCAGCGCGATGGTGCGCACCACGCCGTCGCCGATCTGCTGCTGCACCTCGAAGGTCACGCCGCTTTCCGCCAGTCCAAGCTCCTGACTGTCGGACAGCCGCAGCGCTTCGTAGACTTCCGGCATGTGCTCCCGCGGGAATTCGATGTCGATCACAGCGCCGATGCACTGGACGATCCTGCCTTGATTGTGGGCCGTGCTCATTTGAGGTTTCTCCAGGATGCTCAATGGGGTGCGGAGCGGGCGCAGACGGCCGCCGCGCCGCCGACGATTTCGGACAGTTCCTTGGTGATCGCCGCCTGGCGGGTCTTGTTGTAGACCAGCTGCAGCTCATTGATCACCGTCTTGGCGTTGTCGGACGCGGACTTCATCGCCACCATGCGCGCCGACTGCTCGCTGGCCATGTTCTCGGCCACCGCCTGGTAGACCAGCGCTTCCACGTAGCGCACCAGCAGCGCATCGATCACCGGCTTGGCATCGGGCTCGTAGATGTAGTCCCAGCCGTACTGCCTGCGCTCTTCCTCGGTCGTGCGCAGCGCGGCCGCGCTCAGGGGAATCAGCTGCTCGAGCTGGGGCTCCTGGCGCATGGTGTTGATGAAGCGGTTGTAGGCCAGGTGGATGGCGTCGAGTTCGCCGCGCTCGTAGGCGTCGAGCAGCACCTTGACCGGGCCGACCAGCTTGTCCAGGTGGGGACGGTCGCCGATCTGCGTCCACTGCGAGGCCACGTCGATGCCGACGCGGTTGAGGAACTGCAGCCCCTTGTTGCCGATCGCGCAGGCGCTGATCTGCACGCCTTCGTCCTGCCACTGCTTGATGTTCTGCGTGGTCGCGCGCAGCAGGTTGGTGTTCAGGCCGCCGCACAGTCCCTTGTCGGTGGTCACCAGGATCAGCCCGACCTTGCGCACCGGGCTGCGGGCAACCAGGAAGGGGTGGCTGTACTCCGGGTTGGCTTGGCTGAGGTTGGCGCTGATGGCGCGCACCTTTTCCGCATAGGGGCGCGCCGCGCGCATGCGCTCCTGCGCCTTGCGCATCTTCGAGGCTGCCACCATTTCCATCGCCTTGGTGATCTTGCGCGTGTTCTGCACGCTCTTGATCTTCAGGCGGACTTCTTTCATTCCAGGCATGCGGGGTCTCCGTTCCGCGCGCGCGCCGCGCGCCGCGCCAGGTGCGCGGCCGCCGCGACGGGCGCCGGGGTGGGTGCGGGGCTGCGAAGCTTCAGTAGGCGCCGCCCTTCTTGAATTCGGCGATCGCCTCCTTCAGCGCGGCTTCATCCTCCTTGCCCAGATCCTTCTTCGACTCGATGCTTTCGACCAGCGCCGCGTGCTTGGAGCGCAGGTGCTCGTGCAGGCCCTTCTCGAAGCCCAGGATCTGCTTGACGTCGATGTCGTCGAGATGGCCGTTGTTCACCGCGTACAGGGAAGCGGCCAGCTGCCACACCTGTACCGGCTGGTATTGCGGCTGCTTGAGCAGTTCGACGACGCGGCGCCCGCGCTCGAGCTGGCGCCGGGTGGCGTCGTCGAGGTCGGAGGCGAACTGGGCGAAGGCGGCCAGCTCGCGATACTGCGCGAGGTCGGTGCGGATGCCGCCGGACAGCTTCTTGATGATCTTGGTCTGCGCGGCGCCGCCGACCCGCGACACCGACACCCCGGCGTTGATCGCCGGGCGCACGCCCGAGTTGAAGAGGTCGGTCTCGAGGAAGATCTGGCCGTCGGTGATCGAGATCACGTTGGTCGGCACGAAGGCGGAGACGTCGCCGGCCTGGGTCTCGATGATCGGCAGCGCGGTCAGCGAGCCGGTCTTGCCCTTGACCTCGCCGTTGGTGAACTTCTCGACGTATTCCTCGTTGACCCGCGCCGCGCGCTCGAGCAGGCGGCTGTGCAGGTAGAACACGTCGCCCGGATAGGCTTCGCGGCCCGGCGGGCGGCGCAGCAGCAGGGAGATCTGGCGATAGGCCCAGGCCTGCTTGGTCAGGTCGTCGTAGACCACCAGCGCGTCCTGCCCGCGGTCGCGGAAGTACTCGCCCATCGTGCAGCCGGCGTAGGGCGCCAGGTATTGCATCGCCGCCGAATCGGAGGCGGTGGCGGCGACCACGATGGTGTATTCCATCGCGCCGTATTCCTGCAGCTTGCGCACCACGTTGGCCACCGTCGAGGCCTTCTGGCCGATGGCCACGTAGATGCAGATCAGATCCTTGCCCTTCTGGCTGATGATCGAGTCCACCGCCACCGCGGTCTTGCCGGTCTGGCGGTCGCCGATGATCAGCTCGCGCTGGCCGCGGCCGATGGGCACCATGGAGTCGATGGCCTTGACACCGGTCTGCACCGGCTGCGCCACCGACTTGCGCCAGATGACCCCGGGGGCGACCTTCTCGACGACGTCGTTCAGTCTGGCGTTCACCGGGCCCTTGCCGTCGATGGGTACGCCGAGGGTGTTGACCACGCGGCCGATGAGTTCGGGGCCCACGGGCACCGACAGGATCTGTCCGGTGCACTTGACGGTGTCGCCTTCGGAGATGTGCTCGTACTCGCCCAGCACCACGGCGCCCACGGAGTCGCGCTCCAGGTTCAGCGCCAGGCCAAAGGTGTTGTTCGGGAACTCGAGCATTTCACCCTGCATCACGTCGGACAGGCCGTGCACCCGCACGATTCCGTCGGACACGGACACTACGGTGCCCTGGTTCTTCACATCGACCGTCGTGCCCAGGCCTTCGATGCGGCTTTTGATCAGTTCGGAGATTTCTGCGGGATTGAGTTGCATGGGGTGCCTCGCAATACGTGTGCGGTGGGGGTGGGCCTCAGGCGGTGAGGGCGTGACGCATGCCGTCGAGACGGGAGCGCACCGAGGCGTCGAGCACCTCGTCGCCGACCGTCACGCGCACGCCGCCGATCAGGCCGGGGTCGACCTCCACCCGTGCATACAGCTTGCGCGCGAAGCGCCGCTCGAGTGCCGGCAGCAGCTCGTCGAGCTGGCCCTGGTCGATGGCGAACGCACTGGTGATCACGACTTCGGCGCGCTGCTGCGCCTGATCCTTCAACCGGTGGAACTGCTCGGCAATGGCCGGAAGCGCTGCCAGGCGATGGTTTTCCAGCACCACCTGGAGCAGCTTGCGCACCGTGTCGCCGGCGCCGCCGGGCAGCGCCGAGAGCATCAGTTCGCCGAGCTGTTCGGCGCCCAGCTGCGGGTCGCCGACCAATTGGCGCAACGCGCGATCGCGTGCCACCGTGGCCAGGGCGTCGAGCTGCTGCGCAATGTCGTCCAGCGACTGACTGGAGGCCGCGCCCTGCGCGGCCTGGAAGATCGCCTCGGCGTAGGGCCGCGCGACGGTGGCGAGTTCGGCCATCGTGTCCTCCGCCTCAGAGCTCGGCCTTGAGCTGCGTGAGCAGCTCGGCATGGGCACGGGCATCGACCTCGCGGCGCAGGATCGCCTCGGCGCCCTTGACGGCCAGCGCGGCGACCTGGTCGCGCAGGGACTCGCGCGCCTTCACCAGCTGCTGCTCGGCCTCGGCACGCGCCTGGGCGACGATGCCCTCGGCAGCTTCCTCAGCCTTGTGGCGGGCTTCCTCGATGATGGCCATCGCGCGTCGCTCGGCCTCGTGCAGGCGTTGCGCGCTCTCTTCGTGCGAGCGCGCCAGTTCGCGCTGCACCTCCTGGTTGGCCGAGGCCAGTTCGGCCTTGGCGCGATCCGCCGCGGCCAGGCCGTCGGCGATCTTCTTCGCGCGCTCGTCGAGCGCCCTGGTGATCGGTGGCCACACGAACTTGGCCGTGAACGCCGCCAGCAGCAGGAAGACGATGAGCTGCGCAATCAGTGTTGCGTCCAAATGCATGGCGCTAACCCTTGCGTAGTGTCAGAAACGGGGCTGTGCAAACCTTGGCGGATGCCGCCGGATCACTTCAGCACGAAGGGGTTGGCGAAGGTGAACATCATGGCCAGGCCGACGCCGATCAGGAAGGCAGCGTCGATCAGACCGGCCAGCAGGAACATCTTGGTCTGCAGTTCGTTCATCAGTTCGGGTTGGCGGGCGGCCGATTCGAGGTACTTGCTGCCCATGATGCCGATGCCGATGCAGGCGCCGTTGGCGCCCAGACCGATGATCAGGCCGGCGGCCAGCGCGACAAAACCCAGGACGTGATCCATGAATGGCTCCAGAGAAAGGTTGAAGAGTCAGTGGGAAAAAGGAAGGGAGGAAAGACAGGCAGACGCCGCGACGCTCAATGGTGGTCGTGCGCCTGGCCGATGTACACCAGGGTCAGCATCATGAAGATGAAGCCTTGCAGCACGATGATCAGCATGCTGAAGATCGACCATGCCAGGCCGGCTGCGATGTTGCCGAAGAACAGCGCCCAGCCCGACAGGCCGCCCAGTCCGACCGCGCCCATCAGCGCGATGATCATGAACAGGATTTCCTCGGCATACAGGTTGCCGAACAGTCGCATGCCGTGCGACAGCGTCTTGGCCAGGTACTCGAGCAACTGCATCGCGAAGTTCAGCGGCCACAGCAGGGGATGGTTGCCGAACGGTGCGGTGAACAGTTCGTGCAGCCAGCCGCCGAGGCCCTTGACGCGGATTCCGTAGTACAGGCTCAGCACCAGCACGGTGATCGACATGCCGAGCGACACCGACAGGTCGGCGGTGGCCACGACACGCAGGTAGGCGTGCTGCGGGTTGTGTCCGGTGGCCCCGGCCAGGCCCTCCCACAGCCGCGGCAGCAGATCCACCGGCAGCAGATCCATGGCGTTCATCAGCACGATCCAGATGAAGGCGATGAACGCCAGCGGGGTCACGAACTCGCGGGACTTGGCGTTGCGCACGATGCCGCGCGCCTGCTCGTCGACGAATTCGGCGAGGAATTCCACCGCCGCCTGCAGCCGCCCGGGGACTCCGCTGGTCATGCTGCGCGCGACGCGCCACAGCACCCAGAAGGCCAGCGCGCCGAGCAGCAGGGTGACGATCAGCGAATCGATGTCGACGATATGGAAATCGATCACCCCTGCGCGGGGCCCGCTGGTCCATTGCGTCAGGTGGTGGACGATGTATTCGCTGGGGGTGATGCTCGGTTCGGGGGCGGCCATGGCGATGGGGCGGGGAGAGGTCGCGAGAATGGGGAATGGGTTGCGGCGTCGTTGCGTTCAGGCCTGCGGGTCGCCGGCGCGCGGCTTGCCGCGCAGCAGCAGGGCGATCCAGTACACCTGCAGTGTCGCCAGCAGCCCGAGCAGCAGCGCCGGCCATACCGGGCGGCCCAGCAGCCGGGGCGCCAGCAGCAGCAGCGCAACGGTGGCGGCGATCTTCAGCAGTTCGCCGAATGCGAATCCGAACAAGGCGTAGGCCGGTGCCAGGCGCACCAGCCAGCGCCGCATGAGGAAGGCGAACAGCGCAGCCGGCAGCAGCACCACCGCGCCGCCCCAGGCCGCCGACAGCGCCGCGGCACGTCCGCCGACGAGCGCGCCGAGCAGCGCGGCCAGCAGCACCACGGCCGCCTGCAGCGCGACCACGCGCTGCGGCGACACTCCGGGCTTGGCGCGCAGCAGAGCCTGCGCCTGCGCGCGGCTCAGCGGCGCGCGCCAGCTCTCGTCGTTGTCTTCCTGCCAGGTGTCCAAGGCTTGCACGGTGCTGCGGTCGAGAAATCGAAGGGCGAGGCGGTTGGTGCAGGGGCCGTGCTGCGGTGGGCCCGCGGACCCTGCAAGACCTGCGGCCTGCGCGCCGCACCCCTCTCACGCACCGCGCTGCGCTCGCTGCCGGGTCCTTCCATTTCCATGCTTCCACTTCCGACCCGGCCCGCGACATGCGCGCGATGAACAGCGCCCCACCTCGGCCCGACGCGGTGTAACAATTCGTCTAGGCCAAACGGCGGAAGTATACGTAAACCCTAAGCCGCCGATCCAGTCCTTTCGTCGCCGCGTGGACGCCAGGCCTCCCGGCGGGAGCCGCGCGGCAGGCGTGCGCTGCAGTGCGCGCAGGGATTTTCCACACTTTGCGGTCGGTGCAATGCTTGTTGCTTTTTGTTCACTGTCCGGATCGTCCGCGCCGTGGATGCCCGCAAGCCGCGGGCGTCAGGCCAGCATGCGCGCGGCCTCGATGGCGAAATAGCTGAGGATGCCGTCGGCTCCGGCGCGCTTGCAGCACAGCAGGGATTCCATCATCACCGCGTCGCCGTCGAGCCAGCCGTTCTGCGCCGCGGCGCGCAGCATCGCGTACTCGCCGCTGACCTGGTAGACGAAGGTCGGCATGCGGAATTCGTCCTTCACCCTGCGCACGATGTCCAGGTAGGGCATTCCGGGCTTGACCATCACCATGTCGGCGCCTTCGGCGATGTCCAGGCCCACCTCGCGCAGGGCTTCGTCGGAGTTGCCCGGATCCATCTGGTAGACCTTCTTGTCGGCTTTGCCCAGATTCGATGCCGAGCCCACGGCGTCGCGGAACGGCCCGTAGAAGGCGCTGGCGTACTTGGCACTGTACGCCATGATGCGGGTGTGGATGTGCCCGGCATGTTCCAGTGCCTGGCGGATCGAGCCGATGCGTCCGTCCATCATGTCGCTGGGGGCCACGATGTCGACTCCGGCCTGCGCCTGCACCAGCGCCTGGCGCACCAGCATCTGCACCGTCGGTTCGTTGACGATGTAGCCGCTTTCGTCGAGCAATCCGTCCTGGCCGTGGCTGGTGTAGGGGTCGAGGGCGACGTCGGTCAGCACGCCCAGGCCGGGAACCGCGCGCTTGAGCGCGCGCACCACCCGCGGCACCAGGCCGTCGGGGTTGGCCGCCTCCAGGCCGTCGGGCGTCTTCAGCGACGGGTCGATGACCGGGAACAGTGCCAGCGCCGGGATCCCCAGTTCCACGCACTGCTCGGCCACCGGCAGCAGCTGGTCGAGGCTGAGGCGCTCGACCCCGGGCATCGACGGCACGGCCTCGCGGCGCCCCTCCCCGTCGAGCACGAATACCGGCAGGATCAGATCTTCCGGAGCCAGGCGGTGCTCGCGTACCAGGCGGCGGGTGAAATCATCGCGGCGCAGGCGCCGCAGGCGGGTGGCGGGGAACGGAGGCTGGATCATGGTGGGTGGGCGCGCATCGCCGGCTGGGAACTTTTTCAGCGTACGCCAGTCTATCCGCTCAGGTGCTCGCCGCCAGGCGTCGCCTCCCGCTTCTCCTCCCTGAGCGGGAGCCTTGAACCGACTCAAGGCTGTTCACCCCGGCGCCAGCCGGGGTTCTTTTTTGCCTTGCCGCCGGCGCGCGGCCGGCGCGAGGCAGGCACAATGCAGGGTGCCTTCCAAGCTCCGAGGTGGCTCGATGTTCCTGTGGATCAAGTCCCTGCATGTCATCTTTGTCGTGTCCTGGTTCGCCGGGCTGTTCTACCTGCCGCGCATCTACGTCAACCTGGCGATGGTTGGCGACGGGCCGCAGGCGCAGGCCGAGCGCGACCGCCTGCTGCTGATGGCGCGCAAGCTGCTGCGCTTCATGACCATCCTGATGGTTCCGGCGCTGGGTTTCGGCCTTGTGCTGTGGCTGTACTACGGGATCGGCCTGCACGGGCCCGGCAATGGCTGGATGCACGTGAAACTCGCCTTCGTGCTGCTGCTGCTTGCCTTCGACCATGCCTGCCGCCGCCTGTTGCGGCAATTCGAGCAGGGTCGCAACCGCCACGACCACCGCTGGTACCGCTGGTTCAACGAAATTCCCACCGTGGCGCTGTTTGTGATCGTGCCGATGGTGGTGGTCAAACCCTTCTGATGCCCATGGACAGGCAGGCCCGCGCGGGCTGGAAGCAGCGCTGCGCCGGCCTGGCCGCGGCCCGGTGATTGCGATGAGTTACTACCAATACCACGTGTTCTTCTGCCTGAATCAACGCGACGGCGGACGTGCCTGCTGCGCGGCGCAGGGTGCCGAGCAGGCCTTCGAGCACTGCAAGCAGGCGGTCAAGCAGGCCGGGCTCGCGGGCCCCGGCAAGGTGCGGGTCAACCGCGCGGGCTGCCTGGATCGCTGCGAGCAGGGCCCCGTGTGCGTGGTCTATCCGCAGGGCGTCTGGTACACCTACGTCGATCAGCAGGACATCGACGAGATCGTCGAGCGCCATTTGCTGCACGGGGAGATCGTCGAGCGCCTGCGACTGGCCGAGGACGAGCCGCGATGAACCGCTCCACCCGGCGCATGCACATCGACGGCCCCGCCGGCCTGCTCGAACTGGCGTGGGACGAGCCCGCGCAGGCGCCGCGCGGCCTGGCGCTGGTGGCGCATCCCCATCCGCTGCATGGCGGCACGCTGGACAACAAGGTGGCGCAGACGCTCGCGCGGGCCTGGGTGCAGATGGGTTTCGTCGTGGTGCGACCGAATTTCCGCGGGGTCGGGCGCAGCCAGGGAAGTTACGCCGAGGGCGTCGGGGAAACCGAGGATCTGCGCGCGGTCTGGGAGTTCGCCCGCGCAGAACTCGGCGCTCCCGCCGCCGATCTGCCGCTGGCGCTTGCGGGCTTTTCCTTCGGCGGCTTCGTCGCTGCCAACCTGTGCCGGCAATTGCGCGCCGAGTCGGTGCCGGTGCAGCACCTGTGCCTGGTCGCACCCGCGGTCGCCCGTTTCGCCGTGCCAACGTTGCGCGACCAGGCCGCCAGCCTGGCCCCGCGCATGCTCGTGGTGCACGGCGAACACGACGAGGTGGTGCCGCTGGCTGCGGTGCTGGACTGGGCGCGCCCGCAGGCGCAGCCTGTGCTGGTGGTGCCGGGGGCCGGCCATTTCTTCCACGGCCTGCTGACCCCGCTGAAGGACTGGATCTGCGCCTGGCATGGCGGTGGCGCAGAGGCGCCGCGCTGAATGCCCGCGGCGCCACGCCGCGCCCCATGCCTTTGTGCCACGACCTGAAACCTGAGGAAACACCCGCCTTGCCGGGCGCTGCTATGGTGCGGCAGGTTCGGCGCCCGGGGCATTCCCGCTGCCTGTTTTCTTGTATCGCTCGATCCACACCATGACCCTCGTTCGTTCTCCGTCCACGGCCCCTTCCCGTGTCCCCGGCCGCTTGCGCCTGCTGCCCGCGGCGTGCCTGCTGGCGCTCGCGCTGGCGTCCAACGTTCCGGCCGCGCAGGCGGCAGCGGCCGCCGTGCCCGCGGCCGCTGCGTCGTCGGCACCCGCGGCGGCCGTCGGGCCGGGCAACCTTCCCGACGGCCCGACCGCGGCACTGCTGCAGACCGTCACCCCGCCCGCGCTGGATGCGCGCAGCTGGCTGGTGCTGGACATGACCAGCAACCAGATCCTCGCGCAGCACGATGCGCATCGCCAGGAAGCCCCGGCGTCGCTGACCAAGCTGATGACCGCCTACCTGAGCTTCAAGGCCATCCACGACGGGGTGATCCAGCGCGACCAGATGGTGCGTGAAAGCGACAAGGCCTGGCGCACCGGGGGATCGCGCATGTTCATCGACCCGCGGGTTCCGGTGTCGGTCAACGACCTGCTGCTGGGCATGATCGTGCAGTCGGGCAACGATGCGGCGATGACCCTTGCGCAGACGGTGGCCGGCTCGACCGCCACCTTCGTGTCGATGATGAACCGGCAGGCGCAGCAATGGCACCTCAACGACACCCATTTCGACGACCCGACCGGCCTGCCTTCGCCGGATCACCACAGCAGCGCGCATGACCTGGCTGTGATCGCCACCCACATCATCCGTGATTTTCCGGGGGACTTCGCGCGGTACTTCAAGGTCAAGGACTTCACCTACAACCACATCACCCAGCCGAACCGGGTCAGCCTGTTGTTCACCGACCCCTCGGTCGACGGCATGAAGACCGGCTACACGGAAAGCGCCGGCTACTGCATGATCACCACCGCGCTGCGCCAGACTCCCACCGGGCCGCGCCGGGTGCTCACGGTGGTGATGGGCACGCCCACCGAGCATGCGCGGGTGGCCGAAAGCGCCGAATTGTTGAACTGGGCCTACCAGAATTTCGATGACTTGCACCTGCTGCAGCCCGGCAAGCCCTTGCTGCAGGCGCATGTGTGGAAGGGCGCGCAGTCCGAGGTGGGCATCGGCAGCCTGCAGGGCGAGGTGGTCACCGTGCCGCGCGGCGACGCCTCGCGTATCCAGACGACGGTGGAGCGGGACAACCCGCTGGTGGCTCCGCTGGGCGCGGGCCAGCGCGTGGGAACCTTGCAGGTCAAGCTCGGCGGCAAGCCGCTGGCAAGCTTCCCGCTGGTGGCGCTGACGCCCGTCGAGCAGGCGGGCTTCTTCAAGCGCATGTGGGACGCGCTGCGGCTGGCGATTCGCTGAGCGCCGGCCAGGCGGGCCGGGCCGCGCCCGGCTCGCCGTACGCGCGCGCCCTGCGGGGCGCCTGCTTTCAGCCCACGCGCGCGGGCAGCTCCCCGCGCAGCGAATGCGGGTAGGCGGCGGCGATGCGCAGGTCGATCATGCGACCGACGAGGTCGGGGGTTCCGGCGAAGTGCACCATGCGGTGGTTGTCGGTGCGACCCTGCAGTTCCTCCGGATTGCGCTTGCTCGGGCCTTCGACCAGCACCTTCTGCACGCTGCCGACCATCGCCTCGGAAATCTCCCGTGCGAAGCCGTCGAGTCGCGCCTGCAGGATCTGCAGCCGCTGCAGCTTGACCGCCTGCGGGGTGTCATCGGGCAGCGCGGCCGCCGGTGTTCCGGGGCGGGCGCTGTACACGAAGCTGAAGCTGGAGTCGAAGCGCACCTCGTCGACCAGCTGGAGCAGCTGCTCGAAGTCCGCTTCGCTTTCGCCGGGAAATCCGACGATGAAATCCGAGCCGATGCTGATGCCCGGGCGCGCCGCGCGCAGCCTGCGCACGATCTGCTTGAACTGCAGTGCGGTGTAGCCGCGCTTCATCGCCGCCAGCACGCGATCCGAGCCGTGCTGCACCGGCAGATGCACGTGGGCGGCGAGTTGCGGGATGCGCGCATGGGCGTCGACCAGGCGCTGGGTGCACTCGTTCGGGTGGCTGGTCGTGTAGCGAATGCGTTCGATGCCCGGGATCTGCGCCACGTACTCGAGCAGCAGCGCGAAATCTCCGGGCTCGCCGTCGACCGGGCCGCGCCAGGCATTGACGTTCTGCCCCAGCAGCGTGACCTCGCGTACGCCCTGCGCGCTCAGCTCGGCGACCTCGGTCAGCACGTCGTCGAGCGGGCGCGAGACCTCCTCGCCGCGGGTGTAGGGAACGACACAGTAGCTGCAATACTTGCTGCAGCCTTCCATGATCGACACGAAGGCTGTCGGGCCTTCGGCGCGCGCCGGCGGCAGATGGTCGAACTTCTCGATTTCCGGGAAGCTCACGTCGACCTGCGCGCGTCCGCTGCGCTCGCGCTGTTCCAGCAGCTGGGGCAGGCGGTGCAGGGTCTGCGGGCCGAAGACCAGGTCGACGAAGGGCGCGCGCTCGACCAGCGCGGCGCCTTCCTGGCTGGCCACGCAGCCTGCCACCGCGATGCGCATGCGCGGGCGCTCGGTCTTCAGCAGCCGCAGGCGCCCCAGATCGCTGAATACCTTTTCCTGCGCCTTCTCACGGATCGAGCAGGTGTTGAGCAGCACGAGGTCGGCGTCCTCCGCGCTGTCGGTGGGCTCCCACTGCTGCGCGCGACCGAGTACGTCGGCCATCTTGGCCGAATCGTACGCATTCATCTGGCAGCCGAAAGTCTTGATATGGAATTTCTTCATCGGAATTCGTCGCGGCTGCAGGCCGCCCGCGCCGCATCCGCGGCCACCGGCCCGCGCCTCAGTACTGGCCGAACAGGCAACGATTCGGCGCCACGGAAACCCCGGGAACGCCCTGCGCCGGGCCGAGCATCCAGACGCGGTATACATTGCCCGAAGCGTCGCGCAGGAACACCGCCCGGCCCTGCAGCCCGGCGAGCTGGTTGCGCAGCAGCAGGTGCCGGCCGACGGTCTGCACGCGCAGCCCAGGACCCAGCGGGTAGGTCACGCAATTGACCTGCAGGGTCGGGCCGGCGCCGAACTGCGCGTAGCCGACCTGGCTGCCCATCGGGTACACCCGACCGGGGCCCGCTGCCTGCGCGCCGCTCGCAGCACAGCCCAGTACGCCGGCCAGCACAAGCCGGGCGAGGGGTCGGGCAACAGGGGGGCGCACCAGCGGATCCTTCGCGAACGGATCGCCGATTGTAGTGGGCATGTCGCACGCGTGGGGTTTCTTCAGTCGAAGCACTCGGCCTGCGACAGGGGCGGGGCCGCGGCGTCCTTGGGCGCCAGCAGCGGCTGTCCGCCCTGCAGCGGCCAGTCGATCGCCAGCCGGGGGTCGCTCCAGAGCAGCGAACGCTCGTGTTCGGCGAACCAGTAGTCGGTGGTCTTGTACAACACCTCGGCGTGGTCGCTCAGCGCCAGGAATCCATGCGCGAAGCCTGCCGGGATCCACAGCTGGCGCCTGTTTTCCGCCGACAGCTCCATGCCCACCCAGCGACCGAAATCGGGGGAACTCCGGCGCAGATCCACGGCCACGTCCCAGATGCTGCCGCTGAGCACCCGCACCAGCTTTCCCTGCGGGTGGCGGATCTGGTAGTGCAGCCCGCGCAGCACCGAGCGCACCGAACGCGACTGGTTGTCCTGCACGAATGCGCAATCCAGGCCGTCGATGGCGGCGAGATCGCGGCGGTTGTAACTTTCGAAAAAATGTCCGCGCGCGTCGGCGAAGACCCTGGGCTCGAGCAGCAGAACCTCGCGCAGCGCGGTGGGGGTGGCGGTGAAGGGCATCGGGATGGGCAATGCAGGGCAGAGCGTGGAACGGGAAGCGGTGGTCGAGCGGATCAGCGCAGCTCGTCGGCGAGCAGGCGCAGCAGATACTGCCCGTAGCCGTTCTTGCGCATCGGCTCGGCCAGGCGCCGCAACTGCTCGTCGTCGATCCAGCCCTGGCGCCAGGCGATCTCCTCCGGGCAGGACACCTTCAGCCCCTGCCGCTTTTCCAGCGTGGAGATGAACTGCCCGGCATCCAGCAGGCTTTCGTGGGTGCCGGTGTCCAGCCAGGCATGGCCGCGCCCCAGGCTGCGCACCCGCAGCAGTCCGCGTTCCAGGTAGCTGCGGTTGACATCGGTGATCTCGAGTTCGCCGCGCGCCGACGGGCGCAGCCCGGCGGCCACCTCGACCACCCCGGGGTCGTAGAAATACAAGCCGGTGACCGCGTAGTTGCTCTTCGGATGCGCCGGTTTCTCCTCGATGCTGATGGCGCGCCCCTCGGCGTCGAATTCCACCACTCCGTAGCGCTCCGGGTCGAGCACGTGGTAGGCGAACACGGTGGCGCCCTCGGCCTGCGCGTTCGCCTCGCGCAGGATGGGTTGCAGGTCGTGGCCCCAGAACAGGTTGTCGCCCAGCACGAGCGCACTGGGCGCGCCGTCGAGGAAGCTGCGGGCGATCAGAAAGGCCTGCGCCAGTCCGTCGGGGCTGGCCTGCACCGCGTAGTCCAGTTGCAGTCCCCAGCGGGTGCCATCGCCGAGCATCTGCGCGAAGCGCGGGGTGTCCTGCGGGGTGGAAATCACCAGCACCTCGCGGATGCCCGCCAGCATCAGGGTCGACAAGGGGTAGTACACCATCGGCTTGTCGTACACCGGGAGCAACTGCTTGCTCACGGCCTGGGTGATCGGGTACAGGCGCGTTCCCGAGCCGCCGGCGAGGATGATGCCCTTGCGGGCCTTGGGGGTCGGCTTGGGCTTGGGGGTGGGATCTGCGGACACGTTCGATCCAAGGAGTGTGCGAGACCGCAAGGCCTGAGCCGGGCAGCCTGCAGGGCCGAAAAAATGCAGGGCCGAAAAAAAGCCCGCGGAACCTGGGTTCCCGCGGGCTTCGAGTTTTGGTGGCGCTTCAGGGACTCGAACCCCGGACCTGCGGATTATGATTCCGTCGCTCTAACCAACTGAGCTAAAGCGCCCAAAGCGTTCCATTGTAGCGGTACCCCGGGGTGCCGCTCAAGTGCCCGGCGGGCCTAGCGGTTTTCGAAGTGCGGCTGGCGCTTTTCGAGGAAGGCCGCCATGCCTTCGCGCTGGTCGTGGGTGCCGAACAGGCTGTGGAACAGCCTGCGCTCGAACATCAGCCCGTCGGCCAGCGGGGTTTCGAAGGCCCGATGGACGCACTCCTTGGCCATCATCACCGTCTGTCGGGGGAAGGAGCAGATGGTGCGCGCGACTTCCATCGCCTCCTGCAGCAGCGAGGCCGCCGGAACCACCCGCGAGACCAGGCCCGCGCGCTCGGCCTCCGCGGCGTCCATCATGCGCGCCGTCAGCACCATGTCCATCGCCTTGCTCTTGCCCACCGCGCGCGGCAGGCGCTGCGTGCCCCCGGCGCCGGGAATGATGCCGATGCGGATTTCCGGCTGGCCGAAGCGGGCGTCGTCGGCGGCGATGATGAAATCGCACATCATCGCCAGCTCGCAGCCCCCGCCCAGCGCGTAGCCGGCGACGGCGGCGATCACCGGCTTGCGCACGCTGCGCATGCGCTCCCAGTTGCGGGTGATGAAATCTTCGCCGTAGGCCTGCATGTGATCCTTCGTGGCCATCGCGGAAATATCCGCCCCGGCCGCGAAGGCCTTGTCGCTGCCGGTCAGCACCACGCATCCGATGGCCGGGTCGGCGTCGTACTGTTGCAGCGCCTGTGCGAGTTCGTCCATCAGGGCGTCGTTCAGGGCGTTGAGCTGGCGCGGCCGGTGCAGGCGGATCAGCGCCACCGGGCCGTCGACTTCGAGCAGCAGGTTCTCGGGATTCATGGGTTCTCCTGGGGTGGGTGGGGTACGGATGGGGCCGGCCGGGGCATCAGGCGCCCAGCCACGCCGTGCGCAGTCGCAGCGCCTGGGCGCTCGGGCGCGCGGCCACCTGCAGTTGCAGCGGCCCCTGCGGCGGCGGCGGCAGCGCAGCCTGCAGCCGCAGCAGCCTGCTGTCGCGCATCACATGAGCGACCCAGGGCTGGCCGGGCGCTGCGCGGGCATACTGTCGCGCCAGCGCGCCGGGCACGGACTGACGCTCGTTGATCGCCACCAGCACGTCGCCCGGGCTGAGGCCGGCCTGCTCGGCCCAGGAGCCGCTGCGCACATAGGCCACCCGCGGCCACTCGGCGCCGCCTTCCAGGCGCAGCCCGAGGGCGTCCACCGGCTGCGGCGCGGCGCGGCTGCAGCGCACCCCGAAGCGCGCCAGAAGGCGCTGCAGCGGCAGCGCCTCGCGGCCATCGACATGACGCGCGAACCAGGCACGCACATCGATGCCGCAGGCCTCGCGCACCAGTTGCGGCAAGGCGTCCTCGGGCACGCCCTGGGCGCGCAGCGGCGCGTCGTCGCGGCCGTAGCGTTGCCACAGCAGGCGCATGACCTCGTCCAGGCTGCCCTTGCCGCGGCTGCGCAGGTGCAGGTCGAGCGCGAGGGCGAACAGCGAGCCCTGGGTGTAGTAGTTGACCGTGGCGTTCGGCGTGTTGGCGTCCGGGCGGTAGAACTTGATCCAGGCGTCGAAGCTGGCTTCCCGCAGACTTTGCAGCTGCTGCCCCGGCGCGGCCTGCACCGAGCGTATCGAGGCTGCCAGCAGATCCAGGTACTGCTGCGCTTCGAGCAGCCCGCAGCGGCGCAGCACCAGATCGTCGTAGTAGGAGGTGAAGCCTTCGAACAGCCACAGCATGCCGCTGAGGTTCTCGCGCTCCAGATCCAGCGCCGCGAAGGCTTGCGGCCGGATGCGCTTGACATTCCATCCATGGAAGTACTCGTGGCTGCACAAGCCGAGCAGTCTGCGGTAGCCGGCGCCCGCGTCGGCGCCGTCGCGTGGATGGGGAAGATC
The DNA here is from genome assembly GCA_021805825.1 of Pseudomonadota bacterium. Classification (GTDB taxonomy): domain Bacteria; phylum Pseudomonadota; class Gammaproteobacteria; order Burkholderiales; family Burkholderiaceae_C; genus Thiomonas_A. The sequence goes on along the minus strand of JAJZEC010000020.1, from coordinate 36,570 downwards.
GTCCTCGGAGCAGATCAGCGCGCAGCTGTCGGCATGCTCCAGCCCGCCCCAGCCGCCGGGCGAGGGGCTGAGCAGGAAGGCATAGCGCCGGAAGGGCGGGCGCGGCTTTCGCGGCTCGAACAGCGCGGCCTGGGCTTCGCAGATCTTCCGCAGGTCGGCGCACAGCCTGCGTTCATCCACCTGCCCGCGCAGGCGCGCCGCATGCTCGATGACCATCTGGTGCGGCGTGCCGCAGGCACGAAAGCGCAGCCGCAACTGGTCGCCGCACGACACCGGGTGATCGATCAGTCGCTCGTAGCTCGGTGCCGCGTACAGGCCGAAGCCCCGATCGTCGACGCGCACCGCGGGCAGGGTGGTCGCCAGCTGCCAGCGCAGCGGTGCCGGCGGCGGCTCGATGTGCACCGCGTGTTCGCGCTGCTCCGATCCGGCCACCGCCAGCAGCAGGCTGCTGAAGTTGAAAAAGGCGCGCGACGGATCCAGCCACGCCGTGCGCACCGAGGCGTCATGCGCCCAGACCTGCCACTGCACCCGCAGCGGGCCGGCGCATGGGGCAACCCGCCATCGATTCTTCGCCGTCTTGTCCACGGCGAGCGCGCGTTCGCCGCAGCGTGCACGCACCTGCAGCACATGGCGCGCAAACTCGCGGACGAGGTAACTGCCGGGAATCCACACCGGAAGCCACAGTTCCTGGCCGCCGGAGTCCGGATGCTCGATGTCGAGCTCGAGGTCGAACACGTGGGCATGCACTTGCTGCATGCGTACGCGGTAGCGCAGCGGGCAGGCGGGCGGGCTGGGCGCCCGGCGGCTGCGTGCCTTGCGGGGTGCGGGCGGGGTGGCAGGCATCGGTGGCTGGGTCGGTCGGCTCGGGGTACGGGTGGCCTTCATGCTAATCTGCGCAGCCGCCGGAGCGGTTCGCGGCAGGCGCCGACCGTGCTCACCGGCCTTGCAGGTCCAGGCACCGTGGAACGAGACGTATTCAGCGAAATCGCAGTGCAGACCGGATCGGGCTCCCCGTCGCTGGTGTACCAGCCGCAGGTGCGCTATCCGGGGGGAGAGGTCGTGGGCCTCGAGGCCCTGTTCCGCTGGCGCGCCGATACCGCGCCGCGCCGGCATTCCCCGCTGTCCTTCCTGCCACGGCTGTCGGTCTCGCAGACCAGCCAGCTGTTCTTCTGGGTCGTCGATACCGCGGTGGCCGAGGCGCGGGTGCTGAGCAACTGGACCGGCTGGCAGGGCCTGGTGGGGGTCAACGTGGAGGCCGACCAACTCGGCGATCCCGAGTTGCTGCCTCGTGTGGAACATGTTCTGGAGCAGAGTCGCTGGCCGGCGCAGCGGCTGGCGCTGGAAGTCAGCGAGCGCAGACAGGTGCCGGGTTTTCCCAGCGTGATGCGCAACGTGCAGGCCCTGCAGCAGTCCGGGGTGCTGATCGCGCTGGACGACTTCGGCGAGGGCTATGCATCGCTGGAGTACCTCAAGCGCCTGGCGCCGGCGCAGATCAAGCTGCCCGCCGGTTTCAGCAACGGGCTCGACCGCGATCCGCGCAACCGGGAGATCGTGCGCAGTCTGATCGCCCTGTGCCAGCGCCTGGCCGTGCAGATCGTCGCCGAGGGCGTGGAGAAGGCCGAGGATGCGCATGCGCTGCGCGAGGTCGGTCTGCAGGTGATGCAGGGCTACCTGTTCGGGGAGCCGCGCCAGATCGAGGATTGGGCGGAGTTCCTGCACCACGGCGGGCGGCTGCGCAGCGCCTGAGCGCGCGCCGCGCGGCCGCCGTGCCCTCAGCCCACGTGGCGGGCCAGGAAGGCCAGCGAACGCTCCAGCGCCAGCTGCGCCGCCGCCGCGTCGTAGCTGGCGCGGGCGTCGCAATTGAATCCGTGGTCGGCGTCGTAGACGTAGAACTCGGCTTCGGGGTTGGCCCGGCGCACCGTCTCGCGGTCGGCTTCCGAAATGTGCGCGTCGCGCAGGCCATAGTGGAACAGCAGCGGCGCCTTCGCCGGCTCCGCCACCAACTGCACGTTGCGGCCGCCGTAGTAGCTGATGCCCGGCAGGCCGAGGCGGATCGCGGCCAGGTAGGCCACGCTGCCGCCCCAGCAGTAGCCCACGGTGGCCACGCGTCCGGCGCGCGCGACTTCCTGCGCGGCCGCCTGGACTCCGGCCAGTGCGCGCTCGAAGCCGAGCCTGCCCACCAGATCGATGCCCTTTTGCATGCCTGGCTGGTCGTAGCCCAGTTCGACTCCCTGCTCCACGGGGTCGAACAGCGCGGGGGCGATCGCCAGGTAGCCGGCCGCCGCGTAGCGGTCGGCCACACTGCGGATATGCGGGTTCACCCCGAAGATCTCCTGCACCACCACCAGGCCCGCCTTCGGGCTGCCCGCGGGCTCGGCAACATAGGCGCCGATGCGGTCGCCAGCGGTGGTCTGCAGGGAAAGGGTCGCTGCCATGGGTCGTCCTCCTTCACACAGTTGGGAAGCGCAATGGTAAGAGCGCCTCGCGGGGCCTGCTTCAGGCTGCCGCGGCGCGCTGCCGCAGCACCCGCCGCAGGTAGGGCGCGGTTGCCGAGGCCGGGTGCCGGGCTAGCTCCTCGGGGCTGCCGGTGGCGACGATGCGCCCGCCTCCGGCACCGCCTTCGGGGCCGAGGTCGATCACCCAATCGGCGCTGGCGATGACGTCCAGGTTGTGTTCGATGACCACCAGGGTGTTGCCGGCATCGCGCAGGCGCAGCAGCACGCCGAGCAGCAGTTCGATGTCGGCGAAGTGCAGGCCGGTCGTTGGTTCATCGAGTATGTACAGCGTGCGCCCGGTGTCTCGCCGCGACAGCTCCAGCGCCAGCTTCACCCGCTGCGCCTCGCCGCCCGACAGCGTGGTGGCGCTCTGCCCGAGGCGGATGTATCCCAGGCCGACCTCGCGCAGTGTCTGCAGCTTGCGTGCGATCGCGGGCACGCCGCGGAAGGTTTCCAGGGCCTGGTCGACGCTGAGGTCGAGCACCTCGGCGATGTTCAGGCCGCGCCAGGTCACGTCCAGGGTCTCGCGGTTGTAGCGTCGGCCCTGGCAGACATCGCAGGCCACGTACATGTCGGGCAGGAAGTGCATTTCCACCTTCACCAGCCCGTCACCCTGGCAGGCCTCGCAGCGTCCGCCCTTGACGTTGAAGGAGAAGCGCCCGGCGTCGAAGCCGCGTTCGCGTGCCAGGTTGGTCTGCGCGAACAGCTCGCGCAGCGGCGTGAACAGTCCGGTGTAGGTGGCCGGATTGCTGCGCGGAGTGCGTCCCAGCGGCGACTGGTCGACGGCGATGACCTTGTCCAGGAACTGCAGGCCCTGCAGGTTGTCGAAGGCGGCGGGCTCGGTATGCGCGCCGTTGAGCGCGGCGGCCGCCGCCGCGTACAGGGTATCGTTGACCAGGGTCGATTTGCCCGAGCCGGAGACCCCGCTGACCACCGTCAGCAGTCCCAGGGGGAAGCGCGCGTCGACCTGGAGCAGGTTGTTGCCGCGTGCGCCCCGCAGTTCGAGCCAGCGCTCCCCCGGTGCGCGTCGCGTGGCCGTGTCGGCCACGCGACGGCGCCCGCAGAGGTACTGACCGGTCAGCGATCGCGGGTCGTCGGCGACCTCGGGCGGAGTGCCCTGCGAGACCACCTCGCCGCCGTGCGTGCCGGCTCCCGGCCCCATGTCGACGACATGATCCGCGGCGCGGATCATGTCCTCGTCGTGTTCCACCACCAGCACGCTGTTGCCCAGGTCGCGCAGGTGCCTGAGGGTGGCGATCAGGCGGTCGTTGTCACGCTGGTGCAGGCCGATGCTGGGCTCGTCCAGGACGTACATCACCCCGGTCAGCCCGGAGCCGATCTGCGAGGCCAGCCGGATGCGCTGCGCCTCCCCACCGGACAGGGTGTCGGCGCTGCGCTCCAGGCTCAGGTAGCGCAGCCCCACGTCGTTGAGGAAGCGCAGCCTGGAGCCGATCTCGCGCCGGATGCGCGCGGCGATCTCGGCCTTCGCCCCGTCCAGCTGCAACTGCTCGAACCACTGCTGTGCATGCTGCAGGGTCATCGCGCACACCTCGGGCAGGCTGGCGCCGCCCACGCGCACCAGGCGCGCCTCGGCGCGCAGGCGGCTGCCGGAGCAGGCCGGACAGGCATGCACGCTGCGCAGGCGCGCAAGTTCCTCGCGCACCGCCGGGTTGTCGGTCTGCTGCCAGCGCCGCTCGAGGTTGGGCAGTACCCCTTCGAACGGCGCCTGCCGGCGCGTGCTGCGACCCTTGGCGTCGACCGTGGGGATGCTGATGGCCTGCTCGCCGGTGCCGTGCAGCACACGCTGGCGCGCCGCTTCCGGCAACTGCTCGAAGGGCGTGTCCAGGTGGAATCCGTCATGCGCGGCCAGCGCCTGCAACTGCTCGAGGTGGTGGCGGTTGCGCTGATCCCAGCCGCGGATGGCTCCGCTGGCCAGGCTGAGTTCCGGATGTGCCACCACCAGCGCCGGATCGAAGACCTCCACATGCCCCAGACCGTCGCAGGAGGGGCAGGCGCCTGCCGGGTTGTTGAAGGAGAACAGTCGCGGCTCGAGTTCGGGCAGCGAAGTTCCGCACAGCGGGCAGGCGAAGCGGCTGTTGAAGCCCTGCACCGCCCCGCTGTCCAGGTCGAGCGCCAGCGCGCGCGCATCGCCCAGACGCAGCGCCGCCTCCAGGCTTTCGGCCAGGCGCTGGCGCAGGTCGCCGCCGGTCTTCACGCGATCGACGACGACCTCGACATCGTGGCGCGCGCCGTCGTCCAGCGCCGGCAACTGCTCGGCCTCGAACAGCCGGCCGTCGATTCGAAAACGGATGTAGCCCTGGGCGCGCAAGGCCGCGAGCAGTTCGGCATGTCCGCCCTTGCGCTGTTCGACGACCGGAGCCAGCAGCGCCAGGCGCTGCCCCGGCGGGCGCTCGAGCAGGCTGTCCACCATCTGCGACACGGTCTGCGCGCGCAGCGCCTGCTGCGGGTGCTGCGGGCAATGCGGGGTGCCCGCGCGCGCCCACAGCAGACGCAGGTAGTCGTGGATCTCGGTCACCGTGCCCACCGTCGAGCGGGGGTTGTGGCTGGCCGACTTCTGTTCGATGGAAATGGCCGGCGCCAGGCCTTCGATGAGGTCGACATCGGGCTTTTCCATGCGCTGCAGGAATTGCCGCGCGTAGGCCGAAAGGCTTTCCACGTAGCGCCGCTGGCCTTCGGCGTACAGGGTGTCGAAGGCCAGCGAGGACTTGCCCGAGCCCGACAGCCCGGTGATCACCACCAGGCGGTTGCGGGGAATGTCCAGCGACAGGTTCTTCAGATTGTGGGTGCGCGCTCCGCGCACGCGGATCGACGGCGTGGCCGTGCTGCCGCCGTCGCCGGCCGGTTCGGAGGGGGAGTCGAAGACCTTCATGGCGCCTGGGGGAAGAATCCGCAACTATAGGGCGCAAGCGCCTGCGGGGTCATCCTTCGCGCTATGCTTGCCTCTTGTCTCCAGGGGCGCATCCTGCCCCCTTCCTTCTTCCAGGACGAACCATGGCCTCGGTCAACAAAGTGATTCTGCTGGGCAATCTCGGGCGCGACCCCGAGGTGCGCTATGCCCCGTCGGGCGCCGCCGTGTGCAACGTGTCGATCGCCACCACCCGGCAGTGGAAGGACAAGTCGGGTGAACGCAAGGAAGAGACCGAGTGGCACCGCGTGGTGTTCTACGACCGTCTGGCCGAAATCGCCGGGGAATACCTCAAGAAGGGCCGCCCGGTCTACGTCGAGGGCCGTCTCAAGTACGGCAAGTACACCGACAAGGACGGCGTCGAGCGCTACACCACCGACATCATCGCCACCGAGATGCAGCTTCTGGGCGGGCGCGAGGGGGGTGACGAGGGGGGATCCTCCTACAGCCGCAGTCGGGAAGGGCGCGAAGGCCGCGAGGCCCCGGCGCGCGCGCAGCCCGCCCGCCCGGCGCCGGCGGCCAAGCCGGCCGCCGGCGATTTCGACGACATGGACGACGACATTCCGTTCTAGACAGGCTGTTGAAACACCGCAGGGGGTCGCGCAACCGACCGGCATCGGCATCAAGCTTGCGCCGTCGCCGGGGACACGCACGGCGGCGCCCGGGTGGAAGAATGGTCGCAGCGGACGCGCACGAGCATCCGAGACTGGTCGCCGGGAGCGTTTGGCAATGACAAGGCAACCGTCGTCCGCGCATCCTTCGGGAGCTTCGACCATGCGTCACGCCTTCGTTTTCTGCTGTGTCCTGCTGGCGGCGGGCAGCCTGCAGGGCTGCGTCGTGGCACCGGCGCCGTATGCACCCTACGGCGCTGGGTATCCGGCCTACGTCGCCGTACCCGGGCCGCCACCGGCGCCGCGGGTGGAGTTCATCGGCGTGGCGCCGGTGCCCGACTATTGGTGGATTTCCGGCTACTGGAGCTGGGGTGGAGCACGCTACGTGTGGCAGCCCGGGCGCTGGGTACCCCCGCGACCCGGCTACCACTGGGTCGCGCCGCGGGTCGAGCGCTACCACGGAGGCTGGCGCGAGCAACCGGGGTACTGGGGCAGGCGGCGCTGAGGGGCAGGCGGCGCTGAGGGTGCGCGGAGCCCCGGAGTCCTCGCTTGCCGGGCGTCGGGTCTTCAGTCGGGCTTGCGCGCGACTCCGGCGAGCAGCGCCGAGCGGCCGCAGTGGGCGCTTCCTTCGGCGATGTCCTCCTCGTATTCCCGCAGCAGCAGCCATTGCGCCTGCGGCAGCAGTTCGCGCAGGAGTTCGCTGGTGTACAGGTGTTCGATCCTGCCCGGCCCGCCGGTGCGGAACTCCAGCTGGCGCGGGGTGTAGCCCTGCACCAGCAGCAGCCCGCCGGGGCGCAGCGACGACCACATCCCCGAGAACATGCGGCGGCGCATCGCGGGGTCGGCGAACTGCACGAAAATGGCCGCCACCGCGTCCCACGTGCGGGCGCCCCAGTCCCAGTCGTCGACCGAGCTGACCTGCAACTCGGCCTGCATCCCGCGCTGGTCGGCGAGCGCGCGTGCCTTGGCCACGGCCACCGGCGACAGGTCGAATGCGCAGACCTCGTGCCCCAGCGAGGCCAGGTACAGGGCATTGCGCCCTTCGCCGTCGGCGACGCTGAGCACCTTCGAGCGGGGGGCGAGTTGCGTGGCCTGGCTGGCCAGGAAGCGGTTGGGCTGATCGCCGAACAGCAGGCCGGGCCGCGAAAAACGTTCGTCCCATTGCGCGCGGGCGTCGGCGAACGCGCCGGGGGAGGACTTGCTGGCGTGGTCGGCGGCCATGGTGCTTCGCTGTGCGCCGGCTACTGCAGGCGCTGCCCGGTGGAGTCGAACACCGTGACCTCGGTGGGGATGCCAGCGCGCACACTCTGGCCGACGGTGCAGAAGTCCTCGAACTGACCGAGGATGCGATCGAGGTGCTGCAGTTCGCCGGCCGCCTTGCCGAGCCGGATCTGTACCTCGATGTGCAGAACCCGCAGCCGGCCGTCGGCGTTGCGTCCGATATGCCCGCGCACCGAGGTGGTGATTCCTCCGGGTTCGTTCTTGAATTTGCGCAGCGCGAACAGCAGGCTCGAGCTCATGCAATCGCCCACCGCGGCCAGCAGCAGCTGGCCCGGCGAGGGGCCGGTTCCACGGCCCAGCGGAGGAGGCTCGTCGGCCAGCAGGGGCGGGCACTGCCCGCCGAAATCCACGCTGAACTGATAGTCCTGGTTCTGGCGCAGGGTCACCAGTTGTTCGGATGCATCGGACATCGCCGGACTCGCTGTGTCGGTTGGGGATGGACGCAGTGTACGGTGGTGCCGGCGTCCTGCGCGCGGCCTCCGGCCTGCGAAGGCCGGATCCGCTCAAGTCCGCGCGCGTGCCGATGCGCGGCGGCGACCGCGTTGCTGCACGTCGAACCACGCCGCGGCGGCCGCGCTGACCAGCACCAGCATCGCGCTGCCGACGATCCACGCGAAATACCACGGGCCGTGCTCGCCGAGCAGCACGCCCAGCGCGATGAGCAGTGCGCTCAAGGTGAACAGGGCTGCAAACTGCGCGAAGGCGCGCAGCGCCGATCGGGGGCTGGTGGCCGCTCGGGTGCCTTCGCGCGCGCAGGCCGGGGACTCAGTATGCATGGTCGTCGTGCTCGATGTCCTGCGGGTGGATGCTTCCCTGCATCACGCGTACGCACCACCGGCTGTACCAGACCACCACCGGCAGCAGCACGGCGGCGAAGGCGCTCATCCACAGCAGCGTGCCCAGGCTGGCCGAGCTGTTCCACAGGGTCAGGCTGTGCGCCGGCTGCACCCGCGAGGGCAACAGGAAGGGGAACAGGCAGGCTCCGAAGCTTGCCAGCGCGGCCGACCAGGCCAGCGCGGCCAGGCGCCAGGCGGCCAGCGCCCGCCGCGCATGCGCGCAGGCGGCGGCACCGAGCATTCCGGCCATGGCCAGCAGGGGCAGCAGCAGCCATGGTGGATGCTGCTGCCAGCGCACCAGCCAGCCGCCGGCCCGCACTGCGACCTGCTGCTGCAGCGGGGTCTGCGCGACTCCATGGGGTGGATGGTGCTGCAGCGTCCAGCCATCGATCCAGGGCAGGCAGGCGGCCAGCAGTGCGAACAGCAGCGCCGCGCAGGGCGCCGCGAGCAGCGCGGCGCGGCGCGCGCGCTCGGCCAGCGGCGGCGGGCAGCGTCGCATCAATACGCAGGCGCCCTGCAGCACGGCCAGCGCCAGCGTGAGGGCGGCGCACAGCAGCGCGAAGGGATGCAGCCAGGCGGCGGAGCCCTCGCCGTGGCGGGCCCGCAGCCCCTGGTCGAAGTCGAAGTCCACGCCCAGCAGCAGGCGACCCAGCAGGGCGCCGAGCAGCATCATGGGCAGCGCACCCGCGGCCAGCTGCGCCCAGTCCCAGGCCTCGCGCCAGTGGCGATGTGGCAGCTTGCTGCGGTATTCGAAGCCCGGAGGTCGCAGCAGCATCGACCACAGCAGCGCCAGCGCGGGCAGGTACAGCGCCGACAAGGCGGTGGAGTAGAGCAGCGGGAAGGCGGCGAAGCTGAGGCCGCCGGCGAACACGAACCAGGTCTGGTTGCCTTCCCAGTGCGGGCCGATGGCGTTCAGGCAGGTACGGCGCTCGAGGTCGTTGCGTCCGACCACGCGCAGCAGCACGCCGACCCCCATGTCGCCACCCATGAGCACGGCGCTGGCCGCCACGCTCAGACCGAGCAGCGCCCACCAGGCCAGCTTCAGTGCGGCGTAGAGTTCCATGCTGGGGCCTCCGGTGGCGGATTCAGGCGACGAAGGCCGGGCGCGGCCGGTGGCCGTGGCCAGCGGGTTGCGGGCCCTGGCGGATGATCCGCAGCTGCAGCCAGACTGCCGGCACGAGCAGCGCGGCATACAGCGCAGTGAACACGGCCAGCGACACGAGAAGCTCGCCGCGGCCGTGGGCGGAGGCGCTGATCCAGGTGGGAAGCATCTCATGCACCGTCCAGGGTTGGCGTCCGACCTCGGCGGTCAGCCAGCCGCATTCGCTGGCCAGCAGCGGCAGCGCGACCATCCACGGTGCGATGCGCAGCAGCCAGCGCTGTCGCTGCACCTGCAGGCGCAGGCTGAACATCCACGCCAGCACGAAATACGCCAGCAGCAGCAGCGCGAACGCGACCATCAGGCGGAAGCTCCAGAACACCAGCGGCACGTCGGGGATGCTGTCGAGCGCGGCCTGCCGGATCTGCGCCTGGCCGAGACGCGCCGGATCGCCCTCGGGAGCATGGCGCAGGGCGAGCAGTCCGAAGCCCAGGTCGGCCCGGTGGTCGTCCCAGAGCTTGCGCGCTTCGGCGTTGGCGGGGTCGGTGCCGAGCACATGCATCGCCTGCAGCGCCTGCAGGCCGCTGCGCACCCGTGCCTCATTGCTGTCGACCAGCTGCTCCACGCCGGCCACCGGGCGGGTCAGGGTGTGGGTGACCAGCGGCGTCAGCAGGTACGGAATGCGCAGCGCGAAGCGGTTGTCCCGCAGATCGGAATCGGGCCAGGCCAGCAGGTTGAAGGCAGCCGGAGGCTTCTCGGTGCGCCAGGTGGCCTCCATCGCCGCCAGTTTCGCCGGCTGCGCGTGGCCGCCGATGTAGCCCAGCGAGTCGCCGAGGGTGATCAGGCCGATGGTCGACAGCAGTCCGAAGACCGCGGCCACGCGGAACGATCGCTGTGCCAGCGCGCGATGGCGCCCGCGCAGCAGGTACCAGGCACTGATGCTCGATACATACACGGCGGCGCTGACATAGCCGGCCAGCGTGGTATGCACGAACTTGGCCTGGGCTTCCTTGCTGAAGATCAGTGCGGGCAGGCTGCTGAGCTCCAGGCGCAGCGTCAGAGGGTTGAATTGCGCCCCCTGCGGATCCTGCATGAATCCGTTGGCGACCAGGATCCACAGGGCCGAGAGATTGGCGCCCAGCGCCACCAGGTAGGTGACGACCAGGTGCTGCATCGGACTCAGCCGCTTCCAGCCGAACACCATCAGGCCGATGAAAGTCGATTCCAGGAAAAAGGCCATCAGGGCCTCGATGGCCAGGGGCGCGCCGAACACGTCCCCGACGAAACTCGAGTAAAACGACCAATTGCTGCCGAACTCGAATTCCAGTACCAGCCCGGTGGCCACGCCGAGGGCGAAGTTGACCAGGAACAATCGCGTCCAGAAGTCGAGCATGCGGCGGTAGATCGGCCGCCCGCCGAGGACATGGAGGGTTTCCAGCGCGGCCAGCAGCAGCCCGAGCCCGAGCAATAGCGGAACGAACAGGAAGTGGTACAGCGCCGTCAGCGCGAACTGCAGGCGCGACAGCAGAACCACGTCGGGATCGATCATCGAGACAGCCCTGGACGGGCGATGGGTGGATGGGAGCCCGCCGGTCGGAGCGACTGGCGCCGAGGCGGCAGGGCAGCAAGGCAGCAAGGAAGCAAGGCGCGCAGCGAACCCCAGGCTCGGCGCCTCGAGAACCATAGACGCGATCGGCGCTTCCGGCAGCGGGCCTGCGCTGTACCCACATATCCCGGTCGGAAGAGGGGGCGCAAGGGGCGAATGCCCTGCTGGATCCTGGTTGCGGCCGGCGAACCCATTTATGCTTTGCACGGCCGGCGCGTTTCAGGGGCGATCCGTGATCCCGCCACGCTGGCCGCTGGCTGCGCAATCCGCTCCCATCGCCTCGTACTGACGAACCATGTTGTACCGCTTCCGATCCCGTGCCGATTCCGATCTGTTCATGAACCAGGATCCTGCCGAGCGCATCCTGGGCATCATCGGCAAGGTCGCAGCAAGCCAGGGCATCATCGAGCCGGCCGACATGCCGCGAGCGATCGCTGCGTTGCAGGCGGCGGTCGAAGAGGAGGAACAGCGCGCACGCGCGGCGCCGCAGGCGCAGGGCGGCGTACGCTCGCAATCCATCACCCTGCGCCAGCGCGCCTGGCCCTTCGTGCAGTTGCTCAAGCGCAGCCTCGACGCCGATACCCCCGTGGTGTGGGGCGTGTGAGCGCAGAAGCCGCACCCGCGCTGGACCGCGAGCAGCGGCGTGTGCTGCTCGCGGCAGCGCTGGGCACGGTGTTCGAGTGGTACGACTTCTACCTCTACGGCTCGCTCGCCGGCATCATCGGCGTCGAATTCTTCGCCGGCCTCGATCGCAGCTCGGCCTTCGCCTTCGCGCTGCTGGCCTTCGCGTCCGGCTTCATCGTGCGTCCCTTCGGCGCGCTGTTGTTCGGGCGCCTGGGCGACCTCATCGGTCGCAAGTACACCTTCCTCGTGACCATCCTGCTGATGGGCCTGTCGACCTTCATCGCCGGCCTGCTGCCCGGCTACGCCCGCATCGGCGTGGCCGCGCCGCTGATCCTGGTCGCGCTGCGCCTGCTGCAAGGCCTGGCGGTGGGCGGTGAATACGGCGGCGCCGCCACCTACGTCGGCGAATACGCCCCGCGTGCGTCGCGCGGGGCCTACACGGCATGGCTGCAGACCACGGCCACCGTGGGGCTGTTGCTGTCGCTGCTGGTCAACGTCGGGCTGCGCAGGCTGCTGGGTGCCGCGGCCTTCGTCGCCTGGGGCTGGAGGCTGCCGTTCCTGGCGTCGAGCGCGCTGCTGGCGGTTTCCGTCTGGATGCGCATGCGCCTGCGGGAATCGCCGGCCTTCGTGCGCATTCGCCGCGCCGGCCGCACCTCGAAGGCGCCGCTGAGCGAGGCCCTGGGGCGCGCCGACAACCTGCGGCGCATGCTGGTCGCGCTGTTCGGCATGACGGCGGCCCAGGGCGTGATCTGGTACACGGGGCAGTTCTACGTGCTGGTGTTCCTCACCCGTACGCTGAAGGTCGACGGCACCCTGGCCGAACTGCTCATCGGCATCGCGCTGCTGCTGGCGATTCCGCTGTTCTGGGTGTTCGGCAAATGGTCCGATCGCATCGGCAGGCGCCCGGTGATGCTCTGCGGCTGCCTGCTCGCCGCGGTCGGCTATTTCCCGATGTTCCACGCCTTGACGCTGGCCGCGAATCCGGCGCTGGCGCGGGCCATGCGTCGTCGCCCGGTGGTTCTGGTGGCCGACCTGCGGGAATGCTCGTTTCCGCTGCGACCACAGCGTGACGCGGCGTTCACCAGTTCCTGCGACCTCGCCAAGCAGGCGCTGAGCGCGGCTGCGGTCGCCTACCGGCGGCGCGACGCCCGCGGCCAGGCCTTCATCGAGGTCGGCGGGCGCCGCGTGCCGTCGTTCGACGCCCGCGGCCTGTCGCGGCCCCGCCGGCGGCATCTCGAGGCCGCGCTGCAGCAGGCGCTGCGCCACGCGCTCACGGCGGCCGGCTACCCGGCGCGGGCCGACCCGCGCCAGGTCGACCGGCCGCTGGTGGTGCTGATCCTGCTGCTGCTGGTCGCCGACGTGGCCATGGTCTACGGCCCCATCGCCGCCGCGCTGGTGGAGTGGTTCCCGACGCGCATCCGCTACACCTCGATGGCCCTGCCATACAACATCGGCAACGGCTGGTTCGGCGGCATGGTTCCCACCATTGCCTTCGCGCTGGTGGCCCATGACGGCGGCATCTACCAGGGCCTCTGGTACCCGGTGATCGTCGCCGGCGCGGGCTTCGTCGTCGGCCTGCTGCTGTTGCCGGAGACGCGTGGCGCCGACCTCGCCGCCGACGATTGAGTGCGCCTTCGGCCATGCTGCGTATGATGGCCGCGCCCGCCCCCACCGCCTGCCCGAACTGATGCCGCCACCGTTCCGCGCCACCGCGCGCGCGCCTTCGCCGCGCCGCGCCCTGCTGGTGGCCGCCGGCGGGCTGCTGGCGCTGGCGCTGCTGGCGCTGCCCTTCGCCGGCTTGCTGCTGAGCACGCCGTGGCGCTCCCTGCAGCTGCAACCCGGCGACCTCGGCGCGCTGCGCGTGTCGCTGTTCGACACCTTGCTGGCGATGGTCGTGGTGGCGCTGCTCGGAACCCCCGCGGCCTGGTTGCTGGCGCGACGGGAGTTCCGCGGCAAATGGATCTGCGAGCTCCTGGTGCTGCTGCCCCTGCTCACCCCGCCGCTGGCCATGGGGCTGCTGTTGAGCATCAGCTACGGCCCCTACGGCTGGCTCGGCCGCCCGCTGGGCCACCTCGGCCTGGAACTGACCAATACGCCGGCGGCCTTCGTGCTCGCGCAGGTCTACTCGAGCGCGCCGTACTTCGTCGTCGCCGCGCGCGCGGCCTTCGAGGGGGTTCCCCGCGAGCTCGAGCAGATGTCCTTCAGCCTCGGTCAGTCGGCGCTGCGCACCTTCGCACGCATCACCCTGCCCTTGTCGGCGCTCGGTCTGGCCGCCGCGCTGGCGCTGGCCTGGGTACGCGCGCTGGGGGAATTCGGGGTCGTGCTGATCATCGCCTACTACCCGCAGGGAATACCGGTGCGCATGTGGGTGAACCTGCAGGACACCGGGCTGCACGCGGTGTATCCCTTGCTCTGGCTGTTTTTCCTCATCGGTTTGCCGCTGCCGCTGCTCGGCGGCATGTGGTCGCGGCGCGCAGGGGGGCAGGGGTGAGCGGGCCCGCGCTGCCGGAGGCGCTGTCGGTCCGGCTGCGGGTGCAGTGGCCGCTTGCGCTGCGGCTGGATTTCGAGGTGCGTGGATTCACCGCCCTGCTCGGCGCCAGCGGCGAGGGCAAGAGCACGGCCCTGAGAGCGCTGGCCGGCCTGCTGCCGAGCAGCGGCGAACCCTTCGGCGAGCTGCCGGCGCAGCAGCGCGCGGTGGGCTACCTGCCGCAAGGCTACGCCCTGTTCCCCCACATGAGCGCCTGGGAGAACGTGGCCTACGCCCTCGGCGGACGCCTGCACCGGCGTCGCCCGCAGGCGCTGCAGCTGCTGCGTGCGGTGGGCCTGGAGGCCCAGGCCGGGCAGCGCCCGGCGGCCTTGTCGGGCGGCCAGCAGCAGCGCGTGGCGCTGGCCCGCGCGCTGGCGCGCCAGCCGCGGCTGCTGCTGCTCGACGAGCCGACTTCGGCGCTCGATGCCGGAACCCGCGACGACGTGCTGGCTGAGTTGGTGGCGCGCATGCACGCCCTGCAGCTGCCGGCGCTGAGCGCGACCCACGATCCCCAGGTGGCGGCGATGGCCGACTGGGTGGTGCTGCTGGCGCAGCAGCAGGTGGTGCAGCAGGGGCCCGCGCGGGAGGTCTTCGCGCGCCCGGCCAGCGTGCAGGCCGCCGCGCTGCTCGGCATGCGCAACCGTTTCAGCGCGCGCGTGGCGCGGCGCCAGGGCGATGGCCGCGTATGGCTCGACTGGGAGGGCGCGGGCGTGCAACTGCCTGCGGTCGCGCCCGAGGGGCTGCGCGCCGGGCAGCTCGTCGATTGGGCGGTGCCGGCCGACGCCCTGCGGCTGGCGGCCTGCGGGGCCGCCGCGCAGGGCGCGCGCCTGCATGCGCGGGTCGAGCACCTGACGAGCTACAGCAGCCATGCCTTGCTCGGCGCGCGCTGCGAGGGCGCGCTGCTGTGGGTGCGCGCCGCCTGGCAGGATATCGAGCAGCGGAGCTTGCAGCGTGGTTCCTGGGTCGACGTGGATCTGCCGCCGGATGCGGTGCTCCTGTGGCCGCGCGGGCAGGCAGCCTGAAGCGCGCCGCGGATGCGCGGCCGGGCCTCAGCCGGGCAGGGCTGCCAGCGCCTGCAGCAGCTCGCGCAGCTGCTGCGGCGCATGCGCCGCGGACAGACTCAGGCGCAGGCGCGCGCTGCCTTCGGGAACCGTCGGTGGCCGGATCGCCGGCACCCAGAAGCCCTGATCCCATAATTGCTGCATCGCGCGCAGCGCCGGCGCGTTGCCGCCGACGATGATCGGCTGCACCGGGGTCGCGGATCGGCCCAGGCGCCAGCCCGCCGGAAGTTGCGCTTCCTCGCGCACCATGCGCACGAGCTCGCGCAGCCGCACGCGGCGCCATTCCTCGTCGGCGATCAGGCGCAGGCTGGTGCGCAGCACATGGGCCACCAGCGGCGGCGCCGCGGTGGCGAACATGTAGCTGCGGGTTCGCTGCATGAGGAGTTCCACCGCGGCCTCGCTGCCGGCGACGAAGGCCCCCGCGACCCCGGCCGCCTTGCCCAGCGTGGCCATGTACAGCAGCCGCGGGCTGCGCAACTGCGCCGCGGCCGCGCTGCCGGCGCCCCCGGATCCGAGCACGCCGAAGCCGTGCGCATCGTCGATCAGCAGCAGCGCATCGAAGCGCTCGGCCAGCTGCAGCAGCTCGCGCAATGGGGCGAGGTCGCCGTCCATGCTGAACACGGCATCGGTGGCGATGAGCTTGCGCCGCGCCGTGCTCAGGCGCAGCCGGCGTGCCAGGTCGTCGGCGTCGGCATGCGCGTACACCTGGACTTCGGCGCGCGCCAGCCGCGCGCCATCGATCAGGCAGGCATGGTTGAGGGCGTCGGAGAACACCGCATCGCCACGCCCCACCAGCGCCGGCAGCAGCCCGGTGTTGGTCGGGAATCCGGCATAGAAATACAGCGCACGCGGCATGCCGACGAAGCGCGCCAGATCCTGCTCGAGCTGCTCGTGCGCCAGGCTGTGGCCGCACACCAGCGGCGACGCGGTGGCGCCCACGCCCCAGCGCGCGGCGCCCTCGGCTGCCGCCGCGCGCAGCTGCGGATGCTGGGCCAGCCCGAGGTAGTCGTTGCTGCAGAAGGCCAGCAGGTCGCGCCCGTCGACGCGCAGGCGCACGCCGTCGTAGGCCTCGATGACCCGCCGGCGGCGACGCAGGCGGGCGTCGTCGATGGCGCGCAGCTCGGCGTCGAAGTCCCAGGCCGTGGCGGTCGCGTCGGGAGGTAGGGCGTTGGTCATGGCCAGTTCAGGTGCAGTGCAGCGCGTTGCGGATCGGCTTGCGGCAGGCGGGGAAGGACTCCCAGGCAGGGAGCGCGCAGCCGCTGGCGCAGCAGATCCAGGTTGTCCTGCGGCGCGAGCATCGCGGGGTCGATGTGGTTGCCCACCCAGCCGGCCAGTGGAAGGCCGCGCGCGGCGATCGCTTCCTGGCTCAGCAGCGCGTGGCTCAGGCAGCCCAGGCGCAGGCCGACGACGAGGATCACCGGCAGCCCCAGGCGTCGACCGAGATCGCCGCCGTCGTGCTGCATCGACAGCGGAACCAGCCATCCGCCGACGCCTTCGACGACCACCGCGTCGGCCTGCGCGCGCAGCTGCCGCACCGCGCGGGCGATGTGCTCGAGATCGATGACCCGACCCTCGCGCGCGGCCGCGGCGTGCGGCGACATCGCGGCGCGCAGGCAGTAGGGGTTGTCGAGATCCGCAGGCACGCGCTGGGTGCTGGCCGCGCGCAGCCGCACCACGTCCTCGTTGCGGCCGCCGGCGTCGACGCCCGCGGCCACCGGCTTGGCGCCGACCACCCGCGGGTAGTGCGCGCGCAGGCGGTGCAGCAGCGCGCAGGCCACCAGGGTCTTGCCGATTTCGGTGTCGGTGCCGGCGACCAGCCAGGCCGGGGCGAGGGTATCGGGCATGCTGGCCTCGCTGCCTTCAGGCCAGCGCCTGTTCGCTGCCGCCCGGCCCTCCGGCACCGTCCAGCGTGTGGCGCAGCGCGCCCAGCGTGGCTTCGAGCAGGTGCCGGGCCGCTGGCTCGTCGATCACGTAGGGGGGCAGGAAATACAGCGTGCCGCCGATCGGGCGCAGCAGCGCCCCGCGCTCCAGCGCGGCCAGCGCGAAGCGACGCGCGAAGTCGGCCGGCGGCCGCTCGACGTCCCACGCCCAGATCATGCCGATGCGCCGCGCGTGGCGCAGGCGGGGGTGACGGTGCAGCGGTTCGAACAGCGAGTCCAGGCGCTCGGCCAGCGTGCGGTTGGCCTCCAGGCGCGCCTCGTCCAGCAGGTCCAGCGTGGCCAGCGCGGCGGCGCAGGCCAGCGCGTTGCCGGTGTAGGAGTGGGAGTGGAGGAAGCCCCGCGCGATGTCGTCGTCGTAGAAGGCGTCGAAGATCTGCGGGCTGCTCAGCACCGCCGACAGCGGAAGGAAACCGCCGGTCAGGCCCTTGCCGAGGCACAGCAGGTCGGGGCGGATGCCGGCCTGCTCGCAGGCCGTGAAGGTTCCGGTGCGTCCCATGCCGACGGCGATCTCATCGGCCACCAGATGCACCTGGTGGTGACGGCACAGTTGCTGCACCCGCTGCAGGTACGAGGCCGGATGGAAGACGAAACCGGCGGCACACTGCACCAGGGGCTCGACGATCAGTGCCGCCGTGCGGTGCGCCTCGCGCTGCAGGTAGGCATCGAGCGCGGCACAGGCAGCATCGATGTCGCGCTCCCGTTGCCGCGCGTCGGCCGCCTGTCGCGCATCCGGGGCCGGCAGGATGGCTGCCGGACGCAGCAGCGCGGAATAGCTGGCGCGGAACAGCTCGACATCGGTGACCCCCAGCGCGCCCAGGGTCTCACCGTGGTAGCTGCCGCGCAGCGCGATGAAGCGGTTCTTTTCCGGCCGCCCGAGGTTGCGCCAGGAGTGCGCGCTGAGCTTGAGAGCGATCTCGTTGGCGCTGGCGCCGTCGCTGGCGTATTGCGCGTGCCCCAGCCCGGTGCGTGCGGCCAGGCGCTCCGACAGGCGTACCACCGGCTCGTGGGTCAGCCCGGCGAGCATCACATGCTCGATGCGGTCCATCTGCGCCGCGATCGCCGCCTTGATCTCGGCGCGCCCGTGCCCGAACAGGTTCACCCACCAGGAGCTGATGGCGTCGACGATCCGCTTGCCTTCGGTATCGACCAGCCATACCCCGTCGCCGCGGATGATGCCGCGCGGCAAGGCAAGCTCGTGCCGCTTCATCTGGGTGCAGGGATGCCAGACGCTGCGCAGGCTGCGGGCGCCCAAGGCGTCGGGTTGCGCCGGGACTGAGGCTTCGGGCAGTGCGGAGGAGTTCATGCTGGCGGTCGCGCAAGAAGGGAGTGCCGACGGGGGCGAGAGCGCATCGGATCATAGACAAGGCGCTGGGTGCAGTCTCGATGCGACACTTCTGGCGACATGGTTTGCACCGCGCAGACGGCGGTGCTTCAATTCCGTCATGGCTCGGCGCGAAGCGGTCGCGCGGGCCTCGGGTGCAATGAGCCAAGCCGACGCCGCGCTGTCCTTCCTCAGTTCCTGCCATGCCGACCTGACGCGCCTGCGGCGGCACCTGCATGCCCACCCGGAGCTGGGTTTCGAGGAGCACCGCACCGCGGAACTGGTTGCGCAGCAACTGCATGCCGTCGGTGCCGACGAGGTGCACCGCGGCATCGGCGGCACCGGCGTGGTCGCGGTGATCCGCGGTCGGCGCTCGGCGCCGGCTGCCTTGCCCGCCGGCGCCGAGCCAGGGCCCCAGGCCGTGGCGCTGCGCGCCGACATGGATGCGTTGCCGATGCACGAGGAGCTGGAGGCTCCGTGGCGTTCGACGCGCAGCGGGGTGATGCACGCCTGCGGCCACGACGGGCACACCGCGATGCTGCTCGGCGCTGCGCGTTATCTGGCGGCCACGCGCGACTTCCATGGCCGCGTGCACTGCATCTTCCAGCCGGCCGAGGAGGGGTTGGGCGGTGCGCGCGCGATGCTCGATGCCGGACTGTTCGAGCGCTTCCCCAGCGACTGGGTGTTCGGGATGCACAACTGGCCGCAGTTGCCGGCCGGGCGCATCGGCCTGGCCCCGGGGGTCATGATGGCGGCTGCCGACCGCATCACCATCGAAATCACCGGCACCGGTGGCCATGGTGCGCACCCGCATCTGGCGGTCGATCCGGTGCTCGTCGCCGGACATGTGATCACCGCGGTGCAAAGCCTGGTGGCGCGCGAGATCAACCCGCAGCAGCAGGCCGTGCTCAGCCTGTGCGCGATGCAGGCCGGCGACCTCGGAGCCATGAGCGTGATCCCCCGTCGGGTCAGCCTGGTCGGCACGGCACGCAGTTTTCGCGCCGACGTGCAGCAGCGGCTGGAGGAGCGCCTGGCGCCCCTGGTGCAGTCGGTGGCGCTGGCCTTCGGGGCGCACGCCGAGCTGCGCTACGAGCGCGTCTACCCGGCCACCGTGAACACCCCGGCGGTGGCCTTCCATGCCGCCGAGGTCGCCACCGAGCTGGTCGGCGACGCGGCCGTGGTGCGCGACCTCCCGCCGAGCATGGGCGCGGAGGACTTCGCCTTCATGCTGCAGGCCGTTCCGGGAGCCTACCTGCGGCTGGGCACCGGCAGCGAGGGAGGGGCGCAGTTGCACACCACGCGCTTCGATTTCAACGACGCCGTGCTGCCGCTGGGAGCCGCGTTGTATGCGCGGCTGGCCGAGCGCGCGCTCAGCCAGCCCGCGGCGGCCATGCTGTGAATGCGGCCAGGCCCCTGGCCCGCCGCGCCATTCAGCTCAGGTGCACGCGCGCGAACTTGCGCTTGCCCACCTGTAGCACGTAGGTGCCGGCCTGCAGCCGCAGGCCGCGATCCTCGACCACGCCGCCGTCGATGCGCACACCGTGCTGGGCGATCATGCGCAGCGCCTCGGCGGTCGAAGGCACGAGCAGCGCCTGCTTGAGCGCGGCCGGCAGCGCCAGACCGCCTTCGGGAAGGCTCAGGCGGACTTCGGGGATTTCCTGCGGCACGCCTCCGCGCGCGCGCAGCTCGAAGTCGGCCTGCGCGGCATCGGCCGCCTGCGCGCTGTGGAAACGGGTGACCAGCTCGCGCGCCAGCAGAACCTTGGCATCCTTCGGGTTGCGCCCGGACTCGACCTCGGCGCGCAGGCGCTCGATGGCCTGCAGCGGCTGGAAGGACAGCAGCTCGTAGTAGCGCCACATCAGGGTGTCGCTGATCGACAGCAACTTGGCGTACATGCTCTGCGGAGCTTCCTGGATACCGATGTAGTTGCCCTTGGACTTGGACATCTTGTCGACCCCGTCCAGGCCCTCGAGCAGCGGCATCGTCAGGATGCACTGTGGCTCCTGGCCGTATTCCTTCTGCAGATCGCGGCCGACCAGCAGATTGAACTTCTGGTCGGTGCCGCCGAGTTCGAGGTCGCTGTGCAGGGCCACCGAGTCGTAGCCCTGCATCAGCGGGTACAGCAGTTCGTGCATCGCGATCGGCACGTTGGCGCGAAAGCGTTGGGTGAAGTCCTCGCGCTCGAGCAGGCGTGCCAGGGTATAGCGCGAGGCCAGGCGGATCATGCCGTCGGCTCCCAGCGGCTCGCTCCACTCGGAGTTGTAGCGGATCTCGGTGCGCGCCGGGTCGAGCACCAGGCTGGCCTGGGCATAGTAGGTCTGGGCGTTGTCGCGGATCTGCTCGATGGTCAGGGGCGGGCGGGTGGTGTTGCGCCCCGAGGGATCGCCGATGCGCGAGGTGAAGTCGCCGATCAGGAAGATCACCGTGTGCCCCAGATCCTGCAGCTGCCGCAGCTTGTTCAGCACGACGGTGTGGCCCAGGTGGATATCGGGCGCGGTGGGATCCAGCCCCAGCTTGATGCGCAGCGGCTTGCCGTTGGCCGCGCTGCGCCGGAGCTTGGCGATCCAGTCGCTTTCCACCAGCAATTCGGCGCAGCCGCGGCGGGTGATGGCCAGCGCCTCGCGCACCGCTTCGTCGAGCGCCGTCGTGTCGGCGGTGGGGGGCGCATCGGCGGTGGAGAGCGGGTCGCGGGAAGCTGAAGGGGGCAGGGACATGAAATTTTTGACAAAAGGGGCAGCTTGGGCTGCTAAACTCCCCGAATCAGGGGGGTGCTCCGGCGTGCTGGCATGGCCAGCGCCCGGGGATGGGCGCAGTCGCATCGCCGCATGGGCATGTGGCTTGCGCGGTGCCGCACCGGAGCCATTCCGGGCGGCGCGGCGCGCCGGCAACGGCGTGCGCACAAGAAAGTGTATTGGGATTGGTATCGAACCGCGCCGGGCGCGCAGCATGCAGGCTTCGCCTGTGGCCGCCGGCACGGGTGTGTCTTGTCCGTCGCTGCCCGCGACACCCGAATGCAGGAACGCGCATGTCGCTCATTGCCCGAACCACTTCGCGCCTGCGCCAGATGGCCTGGCGCTTGCGTGAAAGTGTCGAATCCCACCCCGGCCGCGTCGCCGCCGGCGTCGGCGGCGTGCTGTTGCTGAGCAGCGTCAGCGCCTTCGCCCTCGTCGAGTACGGCCCGCAGCCGGTGCTGCCCGCACCCAGCCTGGTGCGCCAGGCGGTGTCGATCGATCTGTCGCAGCAGGCCGCGGCCCTCGACAGCCAGCCCCGGAAGCTCTACACCACCGCCTACGTCGGAACCTCCGACACCGCGGCTTCGCTGCTGCGCCGCCTGCAGGTGACCGACCCCGCGCAGCTGCGGACGCTCGCGCGCATGCCGGCGATGCACCAACTGCTGCGCCATCGTGGAACGCTGGTCAGCGCCAGGGTCGACTCACTGGGTCGCCTGCACGGGTTGCAGGCCGCGCTGCCGGCGCCGCAAGGCAGGGCCGGGCAGGCGGCGTTCGACTGGCAGCTGCTGCGCATCAGTGCGCGCAGCGGGACGGGAGGTTTCGACAGCCAGCTGCAACTGCAGCAATCACGCCCGCAGGTGCGCATCGCCAGCGCGGTCGTGCGCTCGACGCTGTTCGCCGCGGCGGATCAGGCCGGCATTCCCGACAGCGTGGCCTCGCAGCTGGTCGGGCTGTTCGGAGGCGAGGTCGATTTCCGGCGCGACCTGCGGCCGGGCGACCATTTCACCGTCGCCTGGGAGGTGTACCGGGTCGGCGACCATGTGCTGCGCGTCGGCCGCATCCTGGCCGCCCAGGTCGATGTGCAGGGGCACCAGCACAGTGCCGTCTGGTTCGATCCTGCAGGCCATCCGAAGGCCGCCGGCTACTACGCCCCGGACGGCAGCAGCCTGGCGCGCGCCTTCCTGCTGTCGCCTCTGCCCTACGACCGTCTGACCTCGGGCTTCGGCTGGCGCATCAGCCCGATCTTCCACAAGCCCGAATTCCACAAGGGCATCGACCTTGCGATCCCGGTGGGCACCCCGGTGCGCAGCATCGCCGACGGGCGGGTCGTGTACGCCGGCTGGGGAACCGGCTACGGCAAGTATGTCAAGGTCGACCATCCAGGCGGCTTCGCCACCATCTACGCACACCTGAGCCAGTTCGAGGTGCATGTGGGCGAGCAGGTCAAGCAGGGCGAGGTCGTGGCGCTTTCGGGCAACACCGGCTGGTCGACCGGCCCGCACCTGTATTTCCAGTTCTTCGTGCACGGCACACCGGTCAACCCCCTGCACATCGCCCGTTACAGCCCGCAGGCCAGCCAGCTGCCGCCGCAGCTGCGCGCTTCCTTCCTGGCCGGAACCGCTCCGCGAACCAGGTTGCTGGCGCTGTTGCCCCCGCACGACGAAGGCCGCGGCGTGCAGCACGCGGCGGGCTGAACGGCGCCGGCGCGAGGCAGTTCCTGCGGTGGCGGCGCCCAGGCTGTTTGCCGGGCTGATGTCCGGAACCTCGCTCGACGCCGTCGACGCGGTGTTGCTGGAGCTCGACGGCTCGCGCTGGCGGCTGCTGGGGCATGCCCAGCGCGCGATGCCCGCCTCGTTGCGCTTCACCTTCGAGGCGCTGAACCACAGCGGCGAGGATGAACTCCATCGCGCGCAGCGTGCGGCGGCCGAGTTGAACACTCTGTACTGCGAAGCGCTGCGCGAACTGCTGCGCGGCGCCGCGGTGCTTCCCCGCCAGGTCTGCGCGGTCGGTGCCCATGGCCAGACCGTGCGCCACCGACCGGATCTGGGCTATACGCTGCAGGTATGCGCGCCGGCTGCGCTGGCCGAGGCCTGCGGCATCACCGTGGTGGCCGATTTCCGCAGCCGGGATGTCGCCGCTGGCGGGCAGGGCGCGCCGCTGGTGCCGGCCTTCCATCGTGCGGCCTTCGGCCGTGCCGGCGTCGATCTGGCGGTGCTCAACCTCGGCGGAATCGCCAACCTCAGCCTGCTGTTCGGTGACGGTCGGATCCTGGGCTTCGACTGCGGGCCGGGCAACGCATTGCTCGACGGCTGGGTGCGCCGGCATCGCGGTCTGGCCTACGACGAGGGCGGGGCCTGGGCGGCCAGCGCAACCGTGCTGCCCGATGTGCTGCGCCACATGCTCGGCGACGCCTATTTCGCTGCCGCCCCGCCGAAGAGCACGGGACGCGACCACTTCGACAGCGCCTGGCTGGAGCACATGCTGCAACCCTTTGCCGGAGCCGATCCTGGCGACGTGCAGGCTACGCTGGCGCAACTCAGCGCCTGCAGCATCGCGGCCGACCTGCGGCGCTGGATGCCCGGCGCGCGCGAAGTCGTGGTCTGCGGGGGCGGGGTCGGCAACCTCGATCTGCTGCGCAGGCTCGAGCAGCAACTCGGCGACTGCCCGGTGGTGTCCAGCGTGCAGCGGGGGATCGACCCGCAACATGTCGAGGCCGCGGCCTTCGCCTGGCTGGCGGCGCGCGCCATCGATGCACGCCCGGGCAACGTGCCGGCCGTTACCGGCGCGCGCGGGGAGCGCGTGCTGGGGGCGATCTACCCGGCTTGAGGGCGGCCGGGCAGGGGCGGGTTGCGCAGGCGGCTCAGGCGGAAAACGACGAACCGCAGCCGCAGGTCGTCGTGGCGTTGGGGTTCTTGATCACGAACTGCGCGCCGTCCAGCCCTTCCTTGTAGTCGATTTCGGCACCGACCAGGTACTGCAGGCTCATCGCGTCGATCAGCAGCGTGACGCCCGCCTTGTTCATCCGGGTATCGTCGTCGTTGACCTGCTCGTCGAAGGTGAAGCCGTACTGGAAACCCGAACAGCCACCACCCTGCACGAACACCCGCAGCTTCAGATCCGGGTTGCCTTCCTCTTCGATCAGTTCCTTGACCTTCGCTGCCGCACTGTCGGTGAACAGCAGCGGCTCGGCCGCTGCGGCCGTGGTGTCGGCCGATACCGCTTCGGATACCGCTTCGGATACCGCCTCGGAGGCTGCGTGGGGCACTGCGCTCATGGTGTTCTCTCCTGTGCAAGCCTGACTATTTTAGGCCGGTAAAGCCGGCCTTGCCGACCAAACACCCATGCGCCCAGAGTGGGCTTTGATCGGACGCCGGATGCCGCAGCGTGGACGGGCAGCGGCTCAAGGTAGCAGCGCGATGCCCTGCAACCCGGTGGTTTCGGGCAGACCGAACATCAGATTCATGTTTTGCACGGCTTGCCCGGCTGCCCCCTTGGTCAGGTTGTCCTGCACCACCAGCACCATCGCGGTATCGGGCTGCGGGCGGTGCACCGCCACGCGCAGCAGGTTGGCCCCGCGCACGCTGCGGGTCTCGGGGGCGCTTCCCGCGGGCAGCACGTCGACGAATGCCTCGGCAGCGTAGAAGCCCTCGTACAGCGCCTGCAGATCGGCGGCGCGGCCAGCGTCGTTCAGCAGCGCGAACAAGGTGCTGTGCATGCCGCGGATCATGGGCGCCAGGTGCGGCGTGAACACACAGGCCAGGCGCGGATCGCCACCGGCCAGGCGGCGCAGTTCCTGCTCGATCTCCGGGCCGTGGCGATGGCCGCGAACCCCGTAGGCCTTGAAATTGTCCGAGGCCTCGGCGTACAGGTAGCCCATCTCCGCCTTGCGCCCGGCCCCCGAAACCCCGGAGGCACAGCTGGCGATCAGGTGGGTGGTGTCGGCCAGGCCGTGCCGCAGCAGTGGGGCCAGGCCGACCTGGACGGTCGTCGGGTAGCAGCCCGGGTTGGCCACGATGCGCGCGTCACGGATGCTTTCGCGGTGCAACTCGGGCAAGCCGTACACCGCTTCGGCCAGCAGATCCGGGCACGCATGGGGCATGCCGTACCAGCGCTCGAACACCTCGGTGTCGCGCAGCCGGAAGTCGGCCGCCAGGTCGATGATGCGCACCCCGGCATCGAGCAGCGCGCGCGCCTGCTGCATGGCCACGCCGTGCGGGGTGGCGAAGAACACCACGTCGCAGTCCTGCAGTGGCGCCTGCCCCGGGTCGCTGAAGCGCAGCGCGGTATGGCCGCGCAGGCTGCTGTAGAGGTCGGCCACGGCCAGCCCGGCCTCCTTGCGGGAAGTGATGGTCAGCAGTTCGGCCGCCGGGTGCGCGAGCAGCAGGCGCAACAACTCGACTCCGGTATAGCCGGTGCCGCCGACGATTCCCACTTGCACAGGGGTCACGGTTTCTGGTTCCTCGGGCTGGTTGCGCCGGGTGCAGCATAGCCCGGCGACGCGGGTTCATGGAGGCTGACGAACAGTTCGCTCAGGCCGGCCACCGTGGCGTGGGAGGCCTGTGCAAAAGCGCCATGGCGCAGGGCATGCAGCGCGGCGTCGCGCTGCCCGCGGTCGGCCAGGCGCACGACGGCCTCGGCCTCCTGGTGCAGCGCAGTGTGCTGGGCGCGCAGGCGCGCCAGGCGTTCGGCCTGCAGCGGGTGCGCGGAGCTGGCCTCCTGCAGCCAGCGCCCGAGGACGCAGCGGTCGTCGCGCCCGACCTCGCTCCAGCCCTGGCTCGGGCGCGCTTCGCCACGCACGTAGGCGGCCAGGCGCAGCTTCCAGTGGCGCAGCGACTCGATGGCCTGATAGAAGTCCAGCCCCGCCACCTGCGTCCCGGGGCGCATGCCCAGCCTGGTCAGCGGTCCGGCGTCGTTGCCAGCCCGCGGCCCGCCGCCGCGACGTTGCCTCCACCATGCATACAGGCCCATGTCCTCCCCTTGCCCGGCATGGCCCGCGCGCGGGCCATGCTCCTGCCAGAGTTCATCTTAGGACGGTTGCGCGGGGGCGCAAGGGGGGCGCCGCATCGCCGAAGCCCGCGCTGCAGCCGAAGCGACGCCCGCCCGCGAGGCGGGCGGCTTGCATGGAGCCAGCGCGCTGCCGGGCCGCCAGCGCGGCCCGCCACTCAACGCTTGGAGAACTGCTTGCGACGGCGTGCGCCGTGCAGGCCGACCTTCTTGCGCTCCACCTCGCGGGCGTCGCGCGTGACAAAGCCCGCATGCGACAGCGCGGGCTTGAGGGCGGCGTCGAAGTCGATCAGCGCACGGGTGATGCCGTGGCGCACCGCACCCGCCTGACCGGTCTCGCCGCCACCGCGTACGTTGACCTGGATGTCGAACAGGTTCTCGCTCTCGGTCAGCACCAGGGGTTGGCGCACGACCATGATCGAGGTCTGGCGACCGAAGTATTCCTGCAGCGCCCGCCCGTTGACCGTGATCTTGCCCTGCCCCTTCTTGATGAATACCCGCGCCACCGAACTCTTGCGGCGGCCGGTACCGTAGTTCCAATCTCCAATCATCGCCGCTCCTTCACAGATCCAGGGTCTTGGGTTGCTGCGCACTATGCGGATGCTCGGCGCCGGCGTAGACCTTGAGTTTCTTGATCATCGCGTAGCCCAGCGGGCCCTTGGGCAGCATGCCCTTGACCGCCAGCTGCAGTGCGCGCCCGGGATGCCGCGCCTGCATGTCCTTGAAGCGCGTGGCGTGGATCCCTCCGGGGTAGCCGGAGTGGCGGTAGTACACCTTGTCCTGCGCCTTGTTCCCGGTGACCCGCAGCCTGGAGGAGTTGACGACGATGATGAAATCGCCCGTGTCGACGTGAGGGGTGTAGATGGGTTTGTGCTTGCCGCGCAGGCGGCGTGCCACTTCGCTGGCGACACGTCCGAGGACCTTGTCCGTGGCATCGATCACAAACCAGTCATGCTTCACTTCGGCCGGCTTGGCACTGAAGGTTTTCATGGTTGGTGGAACCGTTTCGAGGATGTTGCAGCCGTTTTTCCCGTTCTTGATGCTTGCTTCGCGACGGGCTCTGCCCGAGGCCTGCGTCCCCACGGCGGCGGCGGGCAGGCAGCCGCGCCGTGGTGCTGCGCTGCATCCATGCATCCCCCGATGCCCCCGTTCCAACGGCCGACGCTGCCGCCGATGCTGCAATGGGGGCCTGAACGGGTCTGCCGGATTCCGCCCAGCTGGAACCTGTAGGCCTTGCTCCGGTGACCGAAAAACCGGAACCAACCATTCTATACCACAACATGCTGCTTTGGGTCATGCAGGTCGCAGCGCAGGTGCGCATGGGCGCGCCGAGTGGCGCGCCGAGCCACGCCTCGATCGGCGCCTGCAGGCCGCGCGCCCTTGGTGTATGCTGCGCCGCAACAATCATGCAGGTTTCCAAGAAATTCCCGGACGCAGGTCGGCGCGCCGCCGTCCATGGCCCCTTGCTCGCGCTGCGCGAGGAGCATCGCGCGGCTCTGCTCGGGCACCTGCTGGCCTTGCGCGCCGAAGACCGCTACCTGCGCTTCGGTCATGCCGCCAGCGATCTGCAGATCCGGCGCTACGTGCAAGCCATCGACTTCGCGCGCGACCAGGTGTTCGCGGTTTTCGATCGTGGCCTGCGACTGGTCGCCGCCGCGCACATCGCGCGCGACCGAACCGCTGCCGGGGAAGCCGAGTTCGGGGTTTCGGTGCTTCCCGATGCGCGCGGCATGGGCCTGGGTACCCGCTTGTTCGCGCGCGCTGCGATGCATGCCCGCAATCGCGGCTTGCACACCCTGCGGCTGCATTGCATGAGCCAGAATGCCGCGATGATGGCGATTGCGCAGCGCGCCGGGATGCGCATCCGCATTCGTGAGAGCGAAACCGAGGCCACGCTGCCGATCGCGCCGAGCAACCTCTACACCCGCGGCGCCGAATGGCTGGCGGATGTCGGTTCGGGAATCGGCTTTGCCTGCAGGACGGGCATGCAGCGGCTGCGGCCGGCGGCACGCTGAAGCCCGGGGGCCTTCAGGCCCAGCGCTTCATCCACTCGATCAGGCGCACGACGGCCGGGCGGTAGGGCGGGCGCAGCAGCGCGGCACCCGACAGCCGACGTTGCCGCAGCACCGGCTTGAGCTTGCTGAAGGTGTCGAAGCCCCATGATCCGTGGTAGTGCCCCATGCCCGAGGCGCCGAGGCCGCCGAAGGGCAGTTCCTCCTGCGCCACGTGCATCAGGGTGTCGTTGATCGTCACTCCGCCCGAGTGGGTATTGCGCAGCATATGGTCGACCCGCGCCGGATCGTCGTCGAACCAGTACAGCGCCAGCGGACGCGGCTGCTCGGCGATGTGCTGCAGCAGTCGGGCCGGCTGCTCGTAACCGAGCAGCGGCAGCAGCGGGCCGAAGATCTCCTCCTGCATCACGCGCAGCGTCGCCGGCGGGTCGAGCAGTAGTACCGGTGCCAGGCGGTGCGCATCGTCCAGGCGCTGCGGGCCAGCGAACAGCGGCACCATCGGCACCCCGGCGGCGCGCGCCTGCTCGAGCATGCCCAGCAGCCGCTCGTATTGCCGCCTGTCCACCACGCTGCAGAAGTCGGCGCCCCGCAGCCCCTCCGGGTACATCGCGCGCGCGGCCTGCACGCAGGCCGCGGCGAAGTCCTGCAACTGTGCCCGAGGCACGTGGACATGGTCGGGCGCCACACAGGTCTGGCCGGCATTGACCAGCTTGCCGTAGACGATGCGCTGCGCGGCCAGCCGCAGGTCGTAGCCCGGAGCCACGACTGCCGGCGACTTGCCGCCGAGCTCGAGGGTCACCGGTACCAGCCGCGGGCCGGCTGCGGCCATCACCTGGCGACCGACCGCGGTGGAGCCGGTGAACAGCAGGTGATCGAGCGGCAACGTGGTCATGGCGGCGGCCTGGCGTGCATCGCCGGTGAACACCGCGAGTTCATCGGCGTCGAAACGCGCGGCAACCAGCTCGGTCAACAGGCTGCCGAAATTCGGTGCGGATTCCGACAGCTTGAGCATCGCACGATTGCCGGCAGCCAGCGCCGAGGCCAGTGGCGCCACCGACAAGTACAGCGGGTAGTTCCAGGGCGCAATGATGCCGACGACTCCCAGCGGCTGCGGCAGCACCTGGGCGCTGGCCGGGCGGAACCAGATCGACGGGCGCGCCCGTCGCGGGCGCATCCAGGCGCGCCCATGGCGCAGCGCGTGGCGCAGCGAGGCCAGCGAGGGCACCAGGTCGAGCACCTCGGTCTCGGCGCGGGCACGCTGGCCGAAGTCGGCCCGCACGGCCTCGCAGATGCGCTGCTGCTGCTCCAGCAGCAGCTCCAGCAGGCGCCGCAGGCGGTCGCGCCGCGTCGCCCACTCCGGGTAGGGCTCGGCCAGGCATGCCGCGCGCTGCCGGCTGTAGGTGGCGTGCAGATCGTGGGGAAGGGGCGGGGCTCGATCCATGTCGCAGCCGATGGGCAAGGGCCTTCGCGAGGCGGGCGGCGACGGGGCAGTCGCGCCTGCGCCCGACTTTGCTCTTATGCTAAGGCAGCCGGGGCCGTCGCGCCAGACATCGCGCCGCCCCGTCCCGTCCACCCGATCCGCTCGTCGCGCATGCTGCGGCGCCTTCTGCCTGTTCCCGTGATGCACCCTGTCCGCCTGCCCCCCTCGATCCACCTGCTGGAGCATGACTGGCTCAGCGCGAATTCCGTGGTCTGCCTCGATGACCCCGATTCGGCCAGTGTGATCGATACCGGCCATGTCGTGCGCTGCCGCCAGACCTGCGACGGCGTGCGCGCAGCGCTGCAGGGCAGGCGACTGCTGCGCATCGTCAACACCCACCTGCACTCGGATCATTGCGGGGGCAACTCGGCGTTGCAGCAGGAGCACGGCGGCCCTGCGCAGTGCGCGATCGTCGTTCCAGCCGGCGAATTGCAGGCGGTCAACGACTGGGACGAATCCGGGCTGAGCTTCGTGCAGACGGGCCAGCAGGCGCAGAGCTTCCGCGCCGCGTCCAGCTACGCGGATGGCGATGTGCTGCAGCTCGCCGGCATGGCATGGCAGGTGCATGCCGCTGCCGGGCACGACAACCACGCGCTGATGCTGTTCCAGCCCGAGGCGCGCCTGCTGATCAGTGGCGACGCCCTGTGGCGCTACGGATTCGGCGTGCTCTTTCCCGAACTCGATGGCTCGGGCGAAGGCTTCGCGGGCCAGCGCCGCACCCTGCGGCGCATGCAGGAGCTGCGTCCGGCAGCGGTGATTCCCGGCCATGGCGCGGCATTCGACGATGTGGATGCTGCCTTGGCGCGTGCCCACGCCCGACTGGATCTGTTCGAGGCCGATCCTCGGCGCCACGCCTGGCATGCGCTGCGGGTGCTGCTGAAGTTCCATCTGCTCGAGCAGGAATCGATGGTGCCGCTGTCGCAGTTGCGGCAATGGTTCGTGTCCACGTCGCTGGTGCGGGCGACGGTGCGCAACCATGGCCAGGGCGTCGATGCGGAGCAGGCCTTTGCCGAATGCCTCGAAGCCCTGCTGGCCGGCGGCGCCGCGGTGCAGCGCGGCGCCTTCGTCGGCGACCCGCAGGCGGACGCCGCGGAGTCGGCGTGAGCCAGGCTTCGCGCAACGCAGGCGCTGGCAAGCCGTCGACCGCGCCCGGCGAGCGCCTGGGCTTGCACAGCGACTGGGACTACGCCTTGCACCTGCCGCTGCACTATGTCGACGAAACCCGCATCACGCCGATTGCCGCGCTGCAGCCCGGGCGCGTGGCGGTGGTGCAGGCGCGGGTGGTTCGGGCCGAGGTGATGGCCGGGCGCAGGCGGGTGCTGCGTGTGGTCGTGGAGGACGGCGGCGCGAGCCTGGAGCTGCGTTTTTTCCACTTCTACGCCAGCTGGAACCGCCAGTTCGCAGACGGTCGCATGCTGCGCATCCGCGGCGAGCCCAGGCAGGGTCTGTTCGGCGTCGAAATGGTGCACCCGGTGTGCCACGCCTGCGCTGCCGACACCCCGCTGCCGCGCAGCCTGACCCCCATCTATCCGGCGGCCGCCGGGGTCAGCCAGGCCTGGTTGCGCAAGGCGGTGGCCGCCGCGCTGCAGCGCCTGGACATGCGCGACTGGCTGCCTCCGGAATGGCTCGGGCGCCTGCAACTGCCCTCGATCGCGCAGGCGCTGCAATGGCTGCATGCCCCGCCCCCCGAGGTCGCGCTGGAGCAGCTCGAGCAGCGCAACCACCCGGCATGGCGCCGGGTGAAGTTCGATGAGCTGCTGGCCCAGCAGCTGGCGCAGCATCTGGCGCGGGCCCGGCGCGCCGAGCAGCGGGCATGGCCGCTGGCGTCGCGCGGCCAGGGGCTGGTGCAGCGGCTGCTGCGCGCCTTGCCCTTCGAGCTCACCGCCGACCAGGGCGCATGCGTGTCCGAGATCGCCGCCGATCTGCAGCGCGAGCAGCCGATGCACCGGCTGCTGCAGGGCGACGTCGGCAGCGGCAAGACCGTGGTGGCCGCCTTGGCCGCGGCGCAGGCCATCGACCACGGCATGCAATGCGCGCTGATGGCGCCGACCGACATCCTGGCCGCCCAGCACCTGCGCCGGCTGGCGCAGTGGCTGCAGCCGCTGGGGGTGGGTGTGGCCTGGCTGCGCGGCGGGCAGTCGCGCCGCGAGCGCGAGGCCGAGCTGGCGCGCGCGGCCAGCGGCGAGGCGGCGCTGGTTGTCGGCACGCATGCCGTGATCCAGGACAAGGTGCGCTTCGCCCGCCTTGCGCTGGCGGTGGTCGACGAGCAGCATCGATTCGGCGTCGCGCAACGCCTGAGCTTGCGCGCCAAGGGCGCCGGCGAGCAACGCCAGCCGCACCTGCTGATGATGAGCGCGACGCCGATTCCCCGCACCCTGGCGATGGCCGTGTTCGGCGATCTCGACATCTCGACCATCGCGCACCCTCCGGCCGGGCGCCAGGCTGTGCGCACGCGTCTGTTCTCCGAGCAGCGCCGCGAGCAGGTGATGCAGCGCGTGCGCGACCTGGTGCTGGCCGGCCGCCAGGGGTACTGGGTCTGTCCGCTGGTCGAGCCGGCGGCCGATGCGCCGCAGTCCGCCGGCAGCGCACGCCAGGAGTTGCGCGATGCCCTGGCCACGCATGCCGAACTGCAAGGCCTGCTGGGCGCGCAGGCCGACCGCGTCGGGCTGTTGCACGGACGCATGCCTGCGGCGCAGAAGGCACAGGTGATGGCCGATTTCGCCGCGGCGCGCCTGCGGCTGCTGGTGGCCACCACGGTGATCGAGGTCGGGGTCGACGTGCCGGAGGCGACGTTGATGGTGATCGAGCATGCCGAGCGCTTCGGTCTGTCGCAGTTGCACCAGTTGCGCGGCCGCGTGGGTCGCGGCAGCCAGCCCGCGCAATGCCTGCTGCTGTTCTCCGAGCCGCTGTCCGCCACCGGCAGAGCGCGCCTGCAGGCCCTGCACGACAGCACCGACGGCTTCGTGCTGGCGCAACGCGACCTGGAGTTGCGCGGCCCGGGAGAGTTGCTCGGTCAGCGCCAGTCCGGCTTGCAGGGACTGCGCCACGCCGACCTGCGGGCCGACGAGGATCTGCTGGAACTGGCGCGCGAGGCTTCGGCGGATCTGTTGCGCCAACACCCGCAGGCCGCGCGCGAGCACCTGCGACGCTGGCTGGGCGGAGGCGCGGACTGGCTGGCAGCCTGAAGCGCCGTCGCTGTTCAATAGCTTGCAGGCATGTGACGGCGAATATGCTTCAATGGAAGCTATGACACTGACCGAACTGCGCTACATCGTCGCGGTAGCCCGTGAACGCCACTTCGGGCGCGCCGCCGAGGCATGCTTTGTCAGCCAGCCGACGCTTTCCGTGGCGATCAAGAAGCTGGAAGACGAACTCGACCTGAAGATCTTCGAACGCGGCGGCGGCGAGATCAGCATCACCCCGCTCGGTGCCGAGATCATCGAGCAGGCGCAGCGGGTGCTGGAGCAGTCGTCGGCCATCCGGGAGATCGCCAAGCGCGGCAAGGATCCGCTGGCCGGCCCGTTGCGCGTCGGGGTGATCTATACCATCGCGCCCTACCTGTTGCCGGCTCTGGTGCGCCGGGTGATCGAGCGCACGCCCCAGATGCCCTTGCTGCTGCAGGAGCAGCTGACCGTTCGGCTCCTGGAAATGCTGCGCAACGGGGAACTCGATGTCGCGGTGCTGGCCGAGCCCTTCCCCGATCAGGGGCTGGCGATGGCGGCGCTGTACGACGAGCCCTTCGTGGTCGCGGTACCGCGTGGGCACCGCCTTGCGCATGGCGGGCCGCTGCGCAGCGAGCAGATTCGCGACGAAACCATGCTGCTGCTCGGAACCGGGCATTGCTTTCGCGACCACGTGCTCGAGGTGTGCCCGGAGTTCGCCCGATTCTCTCCGGGATCCGACGGCATCCGCAGGAGCTTCGAGGGCTCCTCGCTGGAAACCATCAAGCACATGGTCGCCTCCGGCATGGGAATCACGATCCTGCCCTGGATGTCCGCGCAGCGCGATGCCGACGCCGGCGGCGATGGGCCGATCCGCTATGTGCCCTTCTGCGAGCCGGTTCCGTCGCGCAGGGTGGTTCTGGCCTGGCGCAAGACCTTCACCCGCACCGCTGCCGTCGAGGCACTGCGCCGCGCGGTGCTGGAATGCGAACTCCCGGAAGGCGTGCGCAAGCTGGGCAAGGCCCAGGAGCCGTTGCAGGCGGTGCTTGCGGCGGTGGGCTGAAGGAGGCGAGGCCTGCTGCGCTGCCGCCCGTCCTACTCGACCTGCAGCGCGTGGCTGCTCTTGACCTCCTCCATCACCACGTAGCTGCGCGTCTCACGAATGCCCGGCAGCGCCAGCAGGATCTTGTTGAGGAAGTCGCGGTAGGCGTCCATGTCGCCCACGCGGGTCTTCAGCAGGTAATCGAAATCGCCGGCGATCAGGTAGCACTCGAGGATTTCGGGGCGCTCGCGCGCAGCCTGCTTGAAGCGCTCGAACACGTCGGGGCTGGCGCGGTCGAGCAGCACCTCGATGCAGACCATCAGGGAAGCGCCGAGCTTGTGCGGGTTCAGGCGCGCCTCGTAACCCAGGATGAACTGCTCGCGCACCAGCCTGCGCACGCGCTCGAGCACGGCCGTCGGCGACAGGTGCACCGCCTGCGCCAGCGCGAGATTGGACATGCGGCCGTCGTCCTGCAGCAGGGCGAGAATGCGTCGGTCGACGCGATCCAGGGCGCTGGCGGCATCTTTCATGGTTTGCGATCTCCGGAAGTCGGGTGGACCGGTCGAATGCACCGCATCGGCGCATCGACTGGGGCGTGGCAATGGGGCGGTTCGCGCAGCCAAGCGACTATTGTCGCTGATCCCGAAAGCCGACGACACATTAGTCTTGCATGATGTAGGCCATTCAACGCGCAATCGCCTGCGAACCGCAAGCACCCAAAGGGTAAACCCTCGTCAATTGTCGGTACTCTTTCGGAGAGGGCGACGTAGGGCGTGCCTGTCGATGCGCGCGGCCATGGCCTTGAGCGCATCGTGGGCTGGGCCCGGCGCGGCCGGCCGGCGATAATGCAAGCCATGAACGATTTCGTGATGGCCTTCATCGGCGGCGGCAACATGGCCGGCGCGATCGTCGGCGGCTTGCGCCATGCCGGGGTCGATGCCCGACGACTGCTCGTCGTCGAGCCGCAGCAGGCCCGGCGTGACTTTCTGCAGCAGCAGTTCGGGGTTCGCGTCCAGCCCGAGCCCGATGCCCCGCTGGAGGCCGCCGAGCTGCTCGTCTGGGCCGTCAAGCCCCAGCAATTCGCCGAGGCCGCGCGGGCGCTGCGCGCGCGCGCGGCCGGGGCGGCGCGGGCCCTGCAGCTCAGCATCATGGCCGGAGTGCGCTGTGCGGCCATCGAGCGCCTGGTGGGCGCCTCGCAGGTCGTGCGGGCGATGCCCAACACCCCGGCGTTGGTCGGCCGCGGGGTGTCCGGCGTGTATGCCAATCCCGCCTGCGGGGAAGGCGCGCGCGCGCGCGCCGAACAGGTGCTGCGCGCCGCGGGCAGCGTGGTGTGGGTCGAGCAGGAGGCGGCGCTGGACGCGGTGACCGCGGTGTCCGGATCCGGGCCGGCCTATGTGTTCTACCTGATGGAAATGATGATCGCCGGTGGCGTGGAGCTCGGCCTGTCGGAGGCGGTAGCCCATCGGCTCGCGCTGGCCACGGTGGGTGGAGCGGCTGCGCTGGCCGAAGCCTCGCCACTGAGCCCGGCGCGCCTGCGCGAGCAGGTCACCAGCCAGGGCGGAACCACCGCAGCCGCGTTGCAGGTGCTGGGCGCGCGCGATGTCGCGGGCGCCTTCGCCGAGGCGCTGCGCGCCGCCGCGCGGCGTTCGGCCGATCTGGCCGACGCGCTGGAGCGGGATTCCTGAGATCCTGGAGCCCCCGCGATCCCGCGCCGCCGCGCGAGCCGCGCTGCTGCTAGGATGTCGGGCTGCCCGGAGAGATGGATGAGTGGTTGAAGTCGCACGCCTGGAAAGCGTGTAAGGGTCCAAAGCCCTTCGGGGGTTCGAATCCCCCTCTCTCCGCCAACACGCATCCCCAAGTTATTGAAATGGCTTGGGGATTTTTATTTTTCCCGACCGCTGTCAGCAAAATTGTCAGCAAATGGATCCGTCGCTGCAACGTTGCGGATGCGCAACGCTATTGGGTGCGCCCGCCGGGGCCTTGACGCATGACGTGAAGGCATGCGAGCCTTGAAAAAGGGCTTCGCTGCCTGACTGCGTTCGTGTCCATCCGATGAACTTCCGTTGCCACCCCAATCTCTCCGCGGCCCTTGCGCTGCGGCGGCATGGTTTGGTGCTGCGGGGTAAGGCGAAAAGCCCGCACGCGCATCAGCAGGCTGGGAGTCTTCTGCAGGGCACGATTCTCGACGACCCGAATTTGTCAGAAGAAGCGCGCGCGGAGATCGAGGCGGTCTTGCAAGAAGACTTCGCGTCGGAGGAATTGCTGCGACGTACAGAAGCGGCAGAGCAGCGCAAATTCTTTGAGGCGCAGGCCAAGAAGCACGCAGGGACTCGTCGTCTGCTGCGAGACCAGCGCCGTGCCTACCACTTGGCGGCCCTCTCTCCGGCGGCCTTGGTCGGGCTGGTTACCTCCTCGGCCATAGCGCAGCGTTTGGTGCCGGCCGTGCTGCACGTTCTCGCATCCACCTGGGGGGCCGCCACGGAAGGCAGTCGATGGTCATGGCCGCCGCCGAGTCTGGTGATCACGCCGGGAGGCCGTTTCCTGCCTTCGGCCAATCTGACGCCACGCGTCCTGGGCCAACGGCCTCAGATCGCCTGCGCCTAAGCGCGGGCTGATTCCCCTCACCAAACTCGTCCGGCCGCTTTGCAGCGGCCCGCGCTAGCGCAACGATTGCGACAGGCTGGACTGTTGACGCCGACTGAAAACTGACCATCTGACGGGCCTGATGCCGACCGAAAACTGACCAGGGTGTTTGACCTAATCTGCTCGATTTTTGAGCAGGAAACGAGGGTGATCACCATGGGCATCAAGA
>JAJZEC010000019.1 GCA_021805825.1 Pseudomonadota bacterium | reverse complement strand
AAGCGACCCGTGAAAAACGCGCGTAAATCCTTGATTCATATGGACAGCGCCCCCCGAAAACTCCCGTTTCGGGGCTGGGGATGTCGAACTCCGGGGGCCTATGTCGGCACGGCCTTGCTGTCCCTGCTGGCCGTGGTGGGCATCCTGCTGTCGCGCGACTGGGGCCTCGTGGCCTGGAGTGCCGTGCTGGGCTTCAGCGACTCGAGCACCCTGGTGCTGGTGCTGGCGCTGCCCCCGCTGCTGTGCGAGGCCGCCGACGTTCCGCGCACCGCGGCGGGCATGTTCACCATCAGCTACGGCTGCGCGATGACGGTGGCCATGGGCAGCGGCCGCCTGTGGGACTGGACGCATTCGCCTCTGAGCGGCATCGCGCCGCTGGCCGGCTGCGCGCTCCTGACCGCCGGCCTGGCGGCCACCCTGTCCGCGCTCAATCGGCGTACAGCTTGAGCAGCGCCTGCGTGCCGTCGCGCGCGCCGCCGCGCGCCGCCAGGCGTTCGTACAGGGAGCGCGCCAGTTCCAGCCCGGGCAGTTGCAGGCCCATGCGCGAAGCCTCGCCGAGGGCGATGCCCAGATCCTTGAGGAAATGCTCGACGAAGAAGCCCGGCGCGAAGTCGCCTTCGATCATGCGCGCACCCAGCACGTTGAGCTGGAAGCCCGATGCCGCGCCGCCGCCGATGGACTGCAGCACGGTGCGCGCGTCCAGTCCGGCGCGGCGCGCATAGGCGATGCCCTCGGCGACACCGACGATGGTCGAGGCGATGACGATCTGGTTGCACATCTTGGTGTGCTGTCCGGCGCCGGCGCCTCCCTGCAGCACGATGTTGCTGCCCATCAGCCGCAGCACCGGAAGCGCCGCATCGAAGTCGCGCTGCGCGCCGCCCACCATGATCGACAGCTTGGCGTCGCGCGCGCCGATGTCGCCCCCGGACACCGGAGCGTCGAGCGCTCCGCAGCCCTTGGCGCGCGCGGCCTCGGCAATGCGCGCGGCCAGCGCCGGACTGGAGGTCGTCATGTCCACCAGCAGCGTGCCCGCGCGCATGCTCTGCAGGATGCCCCGGACTTCGAAGTAGACCTGCTCGACATCCGACGGCAGCCCGACCATGGTGATCACGACCTCGCTGCGCGCAGCCACTTCGCCGGGGCTTTCGCACCAATGCGCTCCGCGCTGCAGCAGATCCTCGGCCTTCGCACGGGTGCGGCTGTACACGTGCAAGTCATGGCCGGCGGCCAGGATGTGCCCGGCCATGCTCCGGCCCATGATGCCCAGGCCGATGAAACCGATGCGTAGGGGTCGTGCGGATGCGTTCATCGTCGGCGGCTCGCGCGCGAAGGGGTTGCGGAAAAGAGGCGACAGCCGCGCTCAGGCGGCCGCTGCCTGCATGCAGTAGCGGAAGGATTCGACGCGCGCCGGAGGCAGGTTGCGCCAGACCAGGTGGCTGAACTCGCGCTCGAAGCCCCGCGCCATGCCGAGGTAGCTTGCGTGCAGCGCGTAGCTGAACTGAATGAACACGGTGTCCGGCCCGGCGATCGCCGAGATCTGGTCGAGGATCGCCCGCACCTGCGGCGCCGGCAGGCTGCGCAGGGGCAGGCTGGACACCACGGCGCGCACGTGGCGGCTGCGCAGAACGTCGTAGGACGCCAGGCGCGCGGCATCGCCATGGATCAGGCGCACCCCGGGAAAGCGCCTGGCGAGCTGACGCACCAGGGCGTCGGAGCGCTCGAGCAGCACCAGATCCTTCGCGGCGATGCCGTGACGCAGCAGCGCCGCCGTCACCGCGCCGCCGCCGGGGCCCAGTTCCAGCACCAGTCCCCTGCCGGGAGGCACCAGGCTGGCGATGCGCCGCGCCAGCACCGGGGAACTGGGACACACCGCGCCGATCTGCCTGGGGTGGCGCAGGAATTCCCGCGCAAATTGCCAGTACGCCGCGGCCACGCCGTAGCGGCTTCTCCCTGCCTTGTGCATGTTCTACGGATCGTTGTCGATACACTGCGCGGCGCGAAGACAGGCACCGCCGTCAGGGGCGGTGCTCAGCCATCGCGGCTGCGGTTCGCTGCGGGCAGTGTAGCCAGCGCATGCGCCGGCCGGCAAGCCTGCCCGTCGCGACCGCCACCCGGACGCGGGCTCAGGCCGCCGGATCAGGCCGCCGGCCCCGGAGCCAGCACCAGCGTGAGCAGCAGCGTGCAGTCCTCCAGCGCCTGCACGCTGTGCTCGGATCCGCCGCGCAGGTACAGCAGGTCGCCACGGCGCAGTGGCCGCGCGCTGCCTTCGGCCACCACCCGCGCCGCGCCCTGCAGGCACTGCAGGGTCAGGTCGCCGGCAACGCGGTGCTCCGGCATCGCCGCGCCGGCCGGCAGCACCAGACGCATGACCTCGAGCTGCCCGGACTTGAGCAGCGCATGGCTGCGCGCGCAGGGTGGCGCAGCCTCGAGATCGGGCAGCGCCACCACATCGCCTGAGCGGGCATGTTCCAGAGCCATGCGCACAGTATGCGCCGAGGCCCGCCCCGCGGCCAGAAGCAACCATGCTCCTGGCGTGGTTGCCGACAGGGGCGGCCCAGGCGCGAAGCCCTGCGCGCCTCAGTGCACCCGCCACTGAACGACGTTGTTGATCTGGGATCGGCTGAACACCAGAGGTTTGTCCGGGGTCGGAGCGTTCTGCGAGCTCCCGTAGACCGGGAGGCTGTTGGAGGTTAGCGAATAACTTGGTGTATAGACCGCCCCCAAGCCGACGAGAAAGTCGCCCGTGATCGCGTTCCCATCCTGGGTGATCGCATTTTTCGGGAAACTACCGTCGGCCAGACTGTAAAAATCGTAGTAGCCATTGCCCACAGCATTACAGGCGGTGGAGGCGGGCGGAACGTAGACTGGGACGACAAGAATGTTGTCCACGACTATAGGCAGGGCGGAAATCGTCGCCGTTGCCTGCAACACGGCCGGGCCAGTGCCTGTAACCTTCGTCCACTTGCCGCTGCCATAGGTATAGGCAGCGCTGGGCGAGGTCGCGTACAGCGGGTTCCAGCCCACGTTGCTGATGCCAAAGACTGTGAGGCCGGTCTGACTGGCGGTCCAAAGGTAGGGCTGAGTACCCACCTGCTGGTAGCCGATGTAGTCGACGGCAAGACCGTCTTCACTGGTGCCCAGCAGCCCGATGTTGCCCACGTCGGCGCTGGCCGAACCAGTGAATGACATTACGTAGGCGCCGCCCACGGAACTGCCGAAGAACAACGCGCCAGTACCGGTATCGTAGAAGAGATTGCTGCTGACTATACCGCCGCCGATCGACTTCGAGGGGATGGTGGCGTAGTTGGACTGACCGGTAGCCACGTTGAATTCATACAGCGTGCTGGTGGTTGTGGGATTCGTCGTTCCGCTCGTCGTATTGACAACGAAGGCCGCCCACTGGGAATCGCCCACATTGCCAACAACAGGGGCCTGGCGTTGTGGGTACGCATAGCTCACCGGGGAGGTTCCATCGGGCAGGGCCTGCGTGTTGGACGCCATCGTTGCCTGATAGGGGAGAAATGTCGTCACGACTTTCGAGGGATTGCCGTTCTTGTCCAGGGCCAGGTCGTACCAAAGTGCACCACCCTGCGCACTGCCGACGATGTAGGTGCCCCAGGAGGTGGTGTTTCCGTTGGTCGAGGAAGTCGTGGTCGAAGCATCCGCCACCGTGAAATTGCCGGCGAAATTGTCGGCGTAGGGCCAGCTCGTGTAATTCTGCAACTGGCCGAGGAAGGCACGAGGCATCCAGGCCCAGTTCAGCGTACCCGCGGCTGCGTCGATCGAGTACAGGAATCCGTCGTCGTTGGTGAACAGAAGCGCCGAGGCACGCTTGGCCTCGGCCGCAGCAAAGCTGGAGTAGCCCGGCTGGAGCAGGTCCAATGCATCGTGCGGCGGTGTCAGCAGCGCGGCCGCATCCCCCTGGGAGAATCCGTCGAGCAGGCTCCCGGAGGCGCGCGAACCAAGGTATGCAGCGCAACCTGAAGGCGCCGAAACAGAACCTGGATCGATCGTGTAATCGACAATGGTTGCAGCACTGGGCGCACAGGTGTTGGTCACGAAAGCGTTGGGTGTTTCCGTCTCCAGGTTGGTGAGCAACTGCACTGTCGACCCGTCGGACTCGGTCGAATACAACGCTTGCTGGCGCCCGGCAGCGGACATAAGTGAACCTGCCTCCCAGGTATCCTTGGTGGCCGCACTCCCGTCAGATCCCAGCGCGTAAGCGGTGACATAACCCTGCACGGGGCTCTGGTTGCTGGTCACCGTGTACAGCAGGCTTCCAGTGGACACGGTCAGAGGAGCCACCGGAGCGCCGATGGTGCGCGCGGCCGGTGAGGCCTCGAAGCAGGTAATTTCATGGATGTTGCTGGCACCGCCCGCGGTGCCGGCGAATCCGAAGCGGAAGTAAGGCGGCAAGGTTCCGTTGCTGGCAGTGATCGACGTAGACGGAAGGATGGTCTTGAACCCGGTGTTATTCCAGTTGTATTCAAGGCTGAGCTTGTCGCTGGGTGTGATGATCAGGCGGTAGGTGATCGGATAGGCGGCGCTGCGCTTGGTCGTGTAGACGGACGACATGGGCGTCGTCGACGGCAGGTGTGCCGCGGCCAGGTAGTTGTAGTCGTAGGGAATGGCCGTGCTCGTCTCTTTCGGGCTGGATGGCGTGGAATAGTCCCACACATAACCCGTCTCACAGGTTTTGGCAACTGCGAGCTCGGCGTAGTTGCACAAGCTTCCGTTGCACTTCGAAGTGGAATAGGTCGTCGTCAATGCCTGACCGTAGTCA
Organism: Pseudomonadota bacterium; assembly: GCA_021805825.1. Classification (GTDB taxonomy): domain Bacteria; phylum Pseudomonadota; class Gammaproteobacteria; order Burkholderiales; family Burkholderiaceae_C; genus Thiomonas_A. The sequence continues at coordinate 50,470 of JAJZEC010000019.1, read as the reverse complement.
TTGGGATACGTAGCGCGCAGCCAAGCCCAGTTGACGTTGCCCGAGCCGCGCAAACCGATGGTCTCCGGGATCTGCGTCGTGAACTCGGTACTGGTATTGTCCGTATGGTCAAGGTAGAAGCCACCATCGTCCATGCCCAGGCCGATATATGCATCGGGCATGCCGTCAACCCCATACGTGGGATCGGCGGTCGTCTGGCCGTAATTGCGGTTATTGCAGGAATAGCCCAAGCTGCCGCCGGCCCCGCCCACCGGGAGGTTCTTGGTGTCGAACTCCGCAGGCTGGCCGTCGTCGCCTGCCTGCACCGACAGGAGGAAGAACAGGATGCCGTCGCCTCCGTGACCCGAGCAGATATAGTCTTGGCCGGAGGGGCAGGTTCCGTCGTTGTACTCCCGAACCGAACCGTTCTGCAAGGCGTCGTACGTGTAGGTGCTGAAGGTGATCTGGATGCCTTGGCTGGTCGGAAAAGCCTGGGTGTCGATAACCCCCCCCTGCTCGAAGACATTGGCGTCGTTGGTCAGGCGCAAGGCGCCCTCGCCCTTGACATCGGGCATGGCTCCGCTGTAACCGCCAAGCTCGGCCTTGCCCTTGTAATCGGTAGTGCCACACGCGGGGATGCCGATGCCGTTGAGCACCTGGGTCGTGGCATCTCCAGCGGTCAGGCAGGCGCCGCCCGTGGCTACCCACGGCAGCGACGCAGAAGCACCGGTGAAATCGTCGCTGACCACATTGCTGGTCACCTGCGCCTGCGCCGCAGCGCAGCTGCCGAGCAGAAACAATCCGGCAACGGCCAGGGTGCGGATGACTGGATGCATTGTGCTCCTCCTACCCTGGATGCGTTCAGCGCACACAGAGCTTGTAGACCGCTTCGGTATCGGTGGCGGCCTCGTTGCGCGAGTCCACCGTGTGCACCCAGACGTCGTAGTACACGGCGGTCAGGCCCTGGGTGGCGCAGGCCGCCGAGTCGGTGCGGCCGGTGGGCTGCACGAACACCCAGGCGCGTTGCGGCACCGAACTGGGCAGGCTCGCGGCGGCGCAGGTGTCGGTGCTGGTCGGGCTCGTCATGCAGGTGGTCCAGTAGGCCGCATCGGGAACCACGGCCTTGGCCGCCGACACGTTGAGGAACCACGCCAGTCCCTGCGCCGAGACTTCCAGCGGCGCCACCGTCGCCGTGGTGCCGATCTGGTTGGCCGCCCATTGCAGCGCCATGTCGCTCGCCTGGGTGTTCTTCTGGCGTTCGCTGAAACGGTCGGTCAGGGTGGTGTCGGTCAGTCCCCCACGCAGTGCGTACAGGGCGCCGAGGAAGAGCAGCAGCAGGGCGATCAGCGAATAGACCAGGATCGCGCCGCGCTGGCGGTGGGCCGGGTTCATTGCCATGTCGAGTCCCTCAGCGCGATCAGCACGGTACTGACCTGGAAATGACGATGCTGCTCGGCCGTCGACCGCGTGTAGTTGGCGAAGGCGTCCGGGGACTGCTGGCTGCTCGTCGGCTGCGGCACGATGATGGTCTGCGGCGCGGTGTAGCTGCTGTCGTCGTACAGGCTGCGCGTGACCACCGCCAGCGCCACCGATACGACCTGCTCGGTGGCCGGGTTCACGTCGGCCCAGGCCTTGAAGGTCGGCGTGGTCGTCCCAGCCGAACCCGCCGGCACAGTGCCGAACAGCGCCTGCAGGCTGACTACCCCGGGCGCCAGGGCATCGGTCTCGATCGCCTGGTCGGTCAGGCCGCTGAACACGCTGCGCATCAGCACCGGGTAGCCGTTGCTGTCATCGATCCAGTATTCGATGATGTGCATCGCATTCTGCGAGGAGCCGAGGTCGATCAGGCGCGCGTGCTGCAGCTGCCCGACCCCCAGCGTTCCGTAGCTCGACGGAATCATCGAAGAGAATCCGCTGTAGCCGGTGGAGGGCATGTAGGTCGTCGCGGGCGTGCTGGTGATGCTGCCGGTGCCGACCGAACTGATCGGCACGCGCATGCACACCAGCCCGCCGGTCATCGGCACCTGCAACAGCGCGGTATCCCCCGCGTTCAGGCCGTTGGTCGTGCTCATCTGCAGCACCCCGTTGGTCATCGCGTTGGACCAACTTCCGTAGGCCGCGGTGGCGATCGGCCCGGGCAGCAGCGTCGTGTTCCCGGCGCTGCCGGTGGTCGTGTACTCGGGCACCGAAGGCGCCGCGGCGATCATCAGCACGTCCGTGGCGTTGCCGCTGCCCCAGCTGGCCGGCGGATAGGTGGCCACAGTGGCGGTCAGCGGCAAGTCGTTGCCGTTGCTCTGCGCCTGCGCCCAGACCGGGTAGGCCACGGGCGGCGCGCTGCTCAGTGCGGAATCGACGAGCAGCGTCAGGCCGCACTGCGCCTGCGCCGCACCCAGCATGAAACCCGCGCTGTCGGCATCGCGCGTCAGCAGCGTCAGCACGGCGCGGATGTTGTTGTTCAGCGAGCCCAGGGTGGTGGCATTGCGGTTGCTGCTGGTCGCGAACACCAGCACGCCGAGAACCGACAGCGACAGGATCAGCGCCACCGCCAACGCCACCATCAGCTCGACCAGGGTCACCCCGGCCTGCAGCCGCGCCATGCGCTCAGTTGTGGATGCCGATCTGGCCATGGAATACCTGCGAGCGTTGGGTGGCGCCTTCCGTCCACGCCAGGGTGGCGGTGATGCCGCAGCTGAGCGAGGAGCAACTGTTGCCAAGTGCGTCGGCGCCCGGGACGATGCTCACGCTCAGGCTGGGTACCTGGGCCTGGGCCTGGGTCAGCCAGCCCTTCAGCCAGGCGGGCATCTTGCTCGGAGCGCTGACATTGCTCACGCTGAGCGCCGACAGCGCACCCGGGTCGCTGGCCAGCACCGACATCAGGCTGTCGGCCGCGGTCTGCACCGCAATCACCGACTGGTTGGCGTAGGGGGTGGGCGCACCCCGCACGTACAGCGCGGCCAGGCCCAGCAGGCCGAAGGAGAAGATCAGCAGCGCGACCAGCACCTCGATCAGGCTGGAGCCGCGCTGCGCGCTTGCGGGCGGGACGTCAGGAGGCATAGGTGGGATTGGGCACCACGGCGCCCGATGCGAAGACCTGGAACGAGGACACCGAACTGCCTACGTGGTACTGCACCACGCCCACCGGGGCGCCGCTGACGATGCCCAGGGAATCGAAACTCAGGGTCGCGGCGCAGCTGCTGCTGGCGCCCGCGGTCGCCGGCTGCAGGGTGCAGGTGGCGCCGGGATCGTCGGCCTGCAATTGCGCCATGCTCAGGGAGTGATCCGGAACCGCCTGGCCGTTTTCGGTGGTCGTCCACGAACCATTGACCGTCAGCACGATCTGCACCACCTGCCCGGACAAGGCCTCCCCCTGGGCCCATGCCATGTCCTGCGCGAACTGGTTCGCCAGGTCGGTGCCATGCTGGCCTTGCAGCACCGACAGAAAGGAAGGTACCGCCACCGCCAGCAGGATAGCCATCACCAGCAGCGTGAACATCAGTTCGACCAGGGTGAAACCCCGCTCGGCGCGCCCGCCCCGACGCGGCAGGGCGTCCCGGCTGCTTCTGCTGCTTCTGCTGCTGTTATTGCACGGCACAGTCGCCCTCCGCATCGCGCGTCCAGCACGCGGAATTCGAGGCCCAGCCGCTGCGGCTGCTGGTGGTCGACTTGCTGCCATCGCTCTTCAGGGTGAAGGACAGCCCGGCGGCCGGGCCGTTGCCGACGGCAACCAGGGTGTAGGTCGGGGCCAGCGTGGTCGTCGGCGGGGTCGAACTGCAGCTGATCTGGAAATCCGTGGTCGGCACCGGGCTCGAGCAGCTCGTCGGATAGAGGTCATGATCCTGGGCGTACTTCTGCATCTCCGCCGCCTGCTCGACCAGCGCGTCCTGCGCAGCTTCCATGTATCCACGCAACACGTAGGCGTTGTACGCGGGAATCGCGATGGCTCCCAGGATGCCGACCACGGCGACGACGATCATCAGCTCGAGCAAGGTGAATCCCAGGGACGGGGCCTTGTGCGACATGGATGACGGAGCAAGGGGCATGGCTGGGAGGCAACGGTCGACAAGGCCCGGCCGGGATGACTTCGCATCAGGTAGGCAGCGCTATCAGAGGGACACTATCCGTTTTTGCGCAATGATTCCAGCATTAGACACGGAATCCCCCGGCAATCCGAGGCCTGCCATGGTGTTTTTGACACAGAATGCTGCGCTGCAATACCCACAGGCGTATTGCAGCCGGCAGGGCAGGCGGCCCGCCCGCCTCAGCGTCGGGCCACGACCACCACCTCGGTGCCCTGGGCGAAGAAGTGGGGCTGCGCCGACATGCCCGCGGTCTCGAAGGCCTGCACGATCTCCTGCGGCCGCAGGAAGTGGTTGCCCTGCACGTGCTCGGTCAGGTTCTGGAAAGCCATGCGCTGGCGGGCCGGATCGCGCAACGCGCTGCGTTCTTCGCTCCACGCCGGCTCCCACACCATCGCGTATCCGCCGGGCTTGAGGTTGTCGCGCAACCAGGCGAACAGCCCGGCCGGATCCTTCTCCCACACGTGGTGCAGCGCGCGGTTCATGGCGATCAGATCGGCCGGCTCCTGCAGCCGCAGTTCGTGGATGTCGCCCTGCACGAACTGCAGGCGCTCGCCCAGGCGCTGCGCGTCGGCGAGCTGGCGCGCATGCTCGATATTCTGTGCAAAGCCGTCGATGCCCAGCCCGCGCAGTCCGGCGCAACGCCTGGCCAGCGCGCGCAGGTACCAGCCGTTGCCGCAACCCAGGTCGACGGCCAGACCGCCGCGGGAGTCGACTTCGGCGAACGCTGCGATCGCCGGGCAGATGGTGTTCTCGAACATGCCGGCGAAATTGGCCTCCAGCATCGGGCCGAACCACGGCAGCACGGTTTCGCGCTCGCCCAGCACCTGCTCTCCGGGACGCTCCCCGCTGCGCATCAGCGACGCGGCGCGCTCGGCCATATGCGACGACAGCACCGCGCCGACCGCCAGCGGCATCAGGGTGCCCGGCTGCTGCGGGCGCATCGCCTGTCCGGCCTCGCTCAGGCGGAAGGTGTCGCCATCGGCCTCCAGGTAAGCGAAGGCGTAGGCGGCGTCGCACCAGCGCAACACGTAGCCGGGATCCATGCCCGCCGCCTGCGCCAGCCGCGCCGCATCGCCCGCGCCGAGCCCGTGCAAGGCTTCGAACAGGCCGTTGACCACGCCGATGTAGGCGATGTTCAGGCTCAGCGCGCCCTGCGCCTGCTGGCGCAGGCGCGCGCGCAGTTCGTCGGTGGTGGATGCAGTGGTGTTCGTCATGGTGCGCAACAAGGGTTCGAAGGGGAAGGATTGTCCGGTCGATACTCTAGCCGGCATCGAAGGAATGCGTCGCCACTGGTTGCTCGCGCACGAATTTGCGGTTCGTCAACATCCATTCCGGATCGGATACGTATGTTCGTTTTTGTAAGCGGCGTCTGGGACTCGCAGCGTCGCGCGCGCACCGCGAACCCCGTTCGCGCCCGGGAGATTCCATGATCGACGCCACGGTTGTCGCCTTATCGCGCTGGCAGTTCGCCGCCACCGCGCTCTACCACTTCCTGTTCGTGCCGCTGACGCTGGGCATGAGCTTCATGCTCGCGGCGATGGAGACCGTCTACGTCACCACCGGCAAGCCCATCTACCGCCAGATGGTCGATTTCTGGGGCAAGCTCTTCCTCATCAACTTCGCCCTCGGCGTGGCCACCGGGCTGACCATGGAATTCGAGTTCGGAACCAACTGGTCCTTCTACTCGGGATTCGTCGGGGACATCTTCGGCGCGCCGCTGGCCATCGAAGGCCTGATGGCCTTCTTCATGGAGTCGACCTTCATCGGGCTGATGGTCTTCGGCTGGAAGCGCCTGAGCAAGGTGCAGCACCTGTTCGTGACCTACCTGGTGGCGCTGGGCTCGAACCTGTCGGCGCTGTGGATCCTGGTCGCCAACGGCTTCATGCAGGATCCGCAGGGCGCGCACTTCAACCCGGTGACCATGCGCATGGAACTGGGCAGCCTGCCGGCGCTGATCTTCAGCCCCGACGCACAGGCCAAGTTCGTGCACACCAGCATCGCCGGCTACGTCACCGCGGCGATCTTCGTCTGCGGCATCAGCGCCTGGTACATGGCGCGCGGGCGCCATATGGAACTGGCCAAGCGTTCCTTCCGCGTCGCCGCACTGTTCGGGGTGCTGGCCACCGCCGGGGTGATCACCCTGGGCGATGCGCTGGGCTTCGTCGGCGCCCACGCGCAGCCCGCGAAGCTGGCTGCGATGGAGGCCATGTGGGTCACCGAGAAGGCCCCGGCGCCCTTCCATGTGATCGCCTGGCCTTCGCAGAGCCAGCACCGCAACCTGTTCGCGCTGCAGATCCCCTTTGTGCTGACTCCGCTGCTGACCCATACCCTGGACCAGCAGGTTCCTGGAATCGACCAGATCGTCGCCGACAACGCGCAGCGCATCCGCAACGGCATCCCGGCGGTGCAGGCGCTGCGGGTGCTGAGCCGGGATCCGCAGGACGCCGCCGCGCTGGCGCAGTTCGATGCCCACCAGAAGGATCTGGGCTACGGCTTCCTGCTGCAGCGCTTCGCCCCCGGCGGCGATGTGTCCAGGGCCACGCCGCAGGATGTGCAGCAAGCCGCCTGGGACAGCATCCCCGATGTGTTCGCCGAGTTCTGGGCCTTCCGCCTGATGGTCGGCTTCGGGCTGCTGATGCTGGCCTTCTTCGTGCTGGCGACCCTGTACAGCCTGCGCAACGAAGTGCAGCGTCAGCGCTGGTTCCTCAGGCTCGCGCCGTGGATGATCCCGGTGCCCTGGCTGGCCTGCGAAATGGGATGGATCACCGCCGAGGTCGGGCGCCAGCCGTGGACCGTCTACGGCCTGCTGCCGACCTGGATGAGCGCATCCACCCACAGCGTGGGCTACATGGTGTTCTCGCTGGGCGGCTTCGTCACCCTGTACACCGTGTTCATCGCAGTGGAGATGTACCTGATGCTGCGCTTCGTCCGCCAGGGCCCGCAGCCGGCCGGCGGCGGTTCGGGGCCGCTGCACCCCCTGTACGGCGGCGGCCTGGCCACCGTCGGGGCCATGATGCGCAAGGAGGACTGAGCCATGGATCTGTACTTCGCACTCAAGCTGCTGTGGTGGCTGCTGCTGGGCGTGCTGTTGATGGGCCTGGCGATCATGGTCGGCATGGACATGGGCGTGGGCACGCTGCTGCGCTTCGTCGGCCGCACGGACAGCGAGCGCCGCGTCTGCCTGAACGCCATCGGCCCGCACTGGGATGGCAACCAGGTCTGGTTCATCCTCGGCGGCGGAGCGATCTTCGCGGCCTTTCCGCTGATCTACGCGACCGCGTTCTCCGGCCTGTACATCGTGATGCTGCTGTTGCTGTGGACGATGATCGTCCGGCCGCTGGGTTTCGAGTACCGCAGCAAGATCGCCTCACCCCAGTGGCGCAACGTCTGGGACTGGGCGTTGCTGGTCAGCGGCGCGGTGCCGATGATCGTCTACGGCGCGGCCGTCGGCAACATGCTGCGCGGCGTGCCCTTCCACTTCGCCTGGGATCTGCGCTCGTACTACACGGGCAGCTTCATCACCCTGCTCAACCCCTTCGCGGTGCTGTGCGGCCTGCTGTCGCTGGCGCTGTCCATCCACATGGGCGCCTCGATGCTGATGGGGCGCGCTGGCGGCGCGGTGGCCGAGCGCGCACGCGCCGCGGCCAGCCTGGCGCTGCTGCTGGCGCTGCTGCTGTTCAGCGTGTGCGGTGCCTGGGTCGCGGCGATGCCCGGCTACCTGCTGCAGCGGGCTCCGGCAGCGGCGGCTGCGCAGACGCCGTTGCAGCAGACCGTGGCGCTGCAGCACGGAGCGTGGCTGACGAATTTCCACGCCCATGCGCTGCTCTGGCTGATTCCCCTGCTCGGCTACGCGGGCATGCTGCTGGCGCTGTTCGCGCTGCGCCGGCGCGCGCCCGTTCTGGCCTGGTGGAGCGGGGCGCTGGCCTGGATCGGAGTCATCGGCACCGCCGGGGTGGCCCTGTTCCCGTTCATGATGCCTTCGAGCAGCGACCCCTCGCAAAGCCTGACGCTGTGGAACGCGGCGTCCAGCCGTACCACCTTGCTGTGGATGACGGGCTTCGCCGCGGTGTTCGTCCCCCTGATCCTCTGGTACACCAGCTGGGCCTTCTGGGTGATGCGCGGAGTCGTCGATGCGCGCGAAATCGAGCACGATGAACATGCGTACTGAACCAGCCCCACGGAGCCCATCATGAACCTCTGGCTGCAGTTCTTCGTCTACCTGCTGGTCGCGCTGCTTGCCATCCTGCTCGGGGTGGTGCTCGGCGACTACGCCCCCTGGTACTTCGCCTGGCTCGTCGGCACGGTGATGCTGGTACTGGTGGCCGCAGCCGGCGGCGCCTGGTTCGACGCGCAGGAAGCCGAGCAGGATCAGGCGCGCTGAAGCCGACGCCGCGTCGGCTCAGGCCGGCAGCGCCGCCTCGCGCCAGGCGGCGACCGGCCCGCGCCAGGCGATGCGCCCGTCGCGCAGCAGCGCCACCTCGTCGACCAGTTCGGCCAGCGAGCCCAGGCGGTGGGTGATCAGCAGCACCGTACGCCCGCGCATGGCCTCGCCCAGCGCCTCGTAGAGCTGGCGCTGGGTGGTCGCGTCGAGCGCCTCGGCCGGCTCGTCGAGCAGCAGCAGGGGCGCATCCTTGAGCAGCGCCCGTGCCACGGCCAGCCGCCGGGCCTGGCCGCCGGACAGCAGCGCCCCACCCTCCCCCAGCTGGGTGTGGTATCCGGCGGGAAAGCTGACGATCTCGTCGTGCAGCCGCGCCGCACGGCAGGCCGCCTCGATCTGCGCGGCGCTAGCCTGCGGCTTGGCCAGCAGCAGGTTGTCGAGCACGCTGCCATGGAACAGGTAGTCATCCTGCGCGACCACCGCGCAGCGCGCGCGCACGTCGTCGCCGCGCAGCGCGCGCAATTCGCTGCCACCCAGGAGCACGCTGCCCTGCTCGTAGTCGCGCAGCCGGGTCAGCACCTGCAGCAGGCTGGTCTTGCCGGCGCCGCTGGCGCCGAGCAGCGCCAGCCGCGAGCCGGGGGCCAGATGCAGCCCGACACCGTCGAGCACCCAGGGCTGCCCGGGGCCGTAGCGCATGCGCAGGCCCTCGACGCGCAGATCCGGCGATGCCGGCAAGGGCTGCGCCACCTCGGGTTCGCGCACCGCCGGCGGCATGTCGACCAACTCGAAGACCCGGCGCGCCGCGGCCAGCACCTCGCCGAGCAGCACGAAGGCCGGCGACAGCGGCGCCACCGCCTCGAACACGCCGAGGGCGAACAGCCCGAGCATCGGCAGCAGCGGGCCGGGTAGCCGCGCCTCGGCCACCGCGAAGGCGGCGATGGCCAGCGCACTGGCCAGCGCCAGGTTGGCGCACAGACCGACCGCGGCCGCGGCGGCTCCCGACAGATCGCTGAGTCGACGCTGCTCCCGCAACAGCGCGGCGCTGGCCTGGTCCACGCGCTGCAGCCAACGCTGCTCTGCGCCGAACAACCGCAATTCCAGAGCCCCTGCGAGGGCATCGGCAAGCTCGATGCGCAAGTCGTTGCGCAGTTGCAGCGCAGCGACCGCCGCGCCGCGACCGCGCCGCCATGCCCACCAGGGAACGAGCAGGCCGGCGAGCAGCAGCCAGCCCAGCAGCACCAGAGCCAGCGCCGGGCTGAACCAGGCCGCCACCGCGAGCATCGTCGGCAGGGCCACCAGGGCTACCACGACCGGCAGCAACAGCCGCAGGTAGGCCTGGTTCAGGGTATCGACGTCGGCCTGCAGGCGCGACAGCAGGTCGCTGCTGTGCAGCAGATCCAGGCGTGCCGGCGCCAGCGGCTCGATCGCCAGGTACAGCCACAGCCGCAGCCGCGACAGGATGCGAAAGGTCGCTTCGTGGGTGAGCAGCCGTTCGGCGTAGCGCCCGCCGGTGCGCAGGATGGCCAGCAGGCGGATCAGCGCTGCCGGGGTGAAATAGTTGATCGCCGCCGCGGCCGCGCCGGCGACCGCCATCGCGGCGATGAACCAGCCCGACACCGCCAGCAGCGCGACGTTGGCCACCAGCGCGAGCAAGGCCACCGCGGCACCGCCCAGCATCCAGCGCCGCTGCCCGCCGAGCAGACGCACCAGCCGTGCCAGGTCGGCGGACGAAGACCCCGGGCGCGTGCTCATGCCAGCTCCTGCGCGCGCAGCAGGCGCGCGAAAGCGCCACCGGCAGCGGCCAGCTGCTGCGCCGTTCCCTGTTCGACGACCCGGCCGCGATCCAGCACGACGACCTGCTGCGCCAGATCCAGGGTGCGCAGGCGATGCGCCACCAGCAGCACGGTGCGCCCACGCAGCCATGATGCCAGCGATGGCAGCAGGCGCTGCTGCAGGACGCCGTCGAGGCTGGCGGTGGGCTCGTCGAGCAGCACCAGCGCGGGGTCGCGCAGCAGCAGGCGTGCCAGTGCCAGGCGCTGCTGCTGGCCCTGCGACAGCCCGGCGCCGCGCTCGCCGACCAGGGTGTCCAGGCCCTGCGCAAGGCGATCAACGAATTCGTCGGCACAGGCCATGCGCAGCGCCTCGCGCAAGGCTGCCGTATCGGCATCGGGCCTGGCCAGCCGCAGGTTGTCGGCGATGCTGGCGGCGAACAGCCGCGGGCGTTGCGGAAGCAGCACCAGTTGCTGCAACCATTGGCGGGAGTCGAAGGCGCCGAGATCGCGGCCGTCGATCTCGATGCTCCCGCGCTGCGGCGCGGATCCCCCGAGCAACAGGTGCAGCAGACTGCTCTTGCCGGCGCCGCTGGCGCCGACCAGCGCGGTCACCTGCCCCGGCGCGATCCGCAGGTCGCAGCCGCACAGGGCCTGGCGACCGTCCTCATGCCGGTAGTGCACGTCGCGCAGCACGATCCCCGGCGCATGCCGGGGCGGCAGAACCAGCCCCTGGCGCGCTGGCTCGGGCTCCAGCTCGAACAGCGCGTGCATGCGCTGCGCCGCGGCCAGCGCGTCCATGCGCAGGTGGTAGACACCGCCCAGCGCGCGCAGCGGGGCGTAGTACTCCGGCGCCAGCAGCAGCACGAAAAAGCCCTGCGCGAAGTGCATCTGCCCCCACAACAGCCGGAAACCGATCCACACGGCGATCATGGCGATGCTCAGCGTGGCCAGGAATTCCAGCACCACCGCGGACAGGAAAGCCACCCGCAGCACGCGCATGGTGGCCGCGCGATAGTCCTCCGAAACCTGCTCCACCACCGCAGCCTCGCGCCGGCTCGCCCCCAGCAGGCGCAGGGTGCTCAAGCCCTGCAGGGCATCGAGGAAGCGTGCCGACAGGCGCGCCAGGCGCAGCCACTGCTGCTGGTTCAAGTCCTCGGCACCGCGCCCGATCAGCCACATGAACAGCGGAATCAGCGGAGCGGTGCACAACAGGATGGCGGCCGACTGGCGGTCGACGAAGGCCACCGCCACGAGGATCGCGGCCGGCACCAGCGCGGTGGTGCGCGCGGCCGGCAGGTAGCGCGCGAAATACGCTTCCAGCGCCTCGATGCCATTGACCAGGGTATTGAGCAGGTCGCCGCGCTGCTGCTGCTGCAACCACGGCGTCCCCATGGCCTGCAACCGGCGCAGCAGATCGACGCGCAGGCGCTGGCGCAACGCGGCGCCGGCGCCGAAGGCCACACGCTCGGCAGCCCGCACGAGCAGGAAGCGCAGCGCGAACAGCGGCAGCAAAGCCAGCAGCCACGGCAACTGCGCCGCGGCTTCGAAACGCCCGTCGACGGCGGCCGCGCCCACCCGTGCGAGCACCAGCGCCTGCGCCACCACCAGCACGCCGGACACGCTGGCCAGCGCGACGGCGCCGCGCAACGGCGCCCGCAAGCCGGGCACGAAGGATTGCAGCCAGGCGCGGGCACGGGGGTCGCGGGAAGGCGTCAGTGGAAGATCGGGCGGGGAGGACATGCGGGAGGATCGACGGGCTGCGCGGCGGCTCAGCCTACGCCGCTATTCGATCATGGGTGCATCCGAGGGGAAAGCGGGGAATGGGGGCGAAGGCAACCATTGATCCGGGCTTTGCGTTGCATCATGGTCGGTAGCACGCTGCTGGCAGATGATCGCCCTCATGATTGCGCCCGCCCCCCAGACCGCCGGCAGGCCCGCGCCCGGCATCGAGAGCGCCGCCGGAAGCATTCGCGTGCTGCTGCAGCGCGCAGACCCGGGCTCGCGCGTCGAACTGCTGTCGTCGCGGCCGACCCACGCGGTGGGCTGCTTCGAAGGACGATCCGCCGTGCAGGCGGTGGCAGGACTGCCGCGTCTGTTCGGCGTCTGCGTCCGCGCACACCAGGCAGCGGCTGCCGCGGCGCTGGGCATCGCCTCGCCCGCCGGGCGCGCCGAACTGCGCGCGGAAAACCTGCGCGAGCACCTGCTGCGGGTGTATCTGGACTGGCCGCTGCTGCTCGGGCGCAACCCGCAGGCGAGCCTGCCCACAGGCCTGTTGCAGGCCTGCGCCGACCTCGACGCCGATCCGGCTGCGGCCCGGCGACTGGTCGAGGAGCATACCCTGGGCATGGCCACGCAGGCCTTCCTGGATCTGCCCGACACCGCTGCGCTGCTGCGCTGGGCACGCGCCCACGCCGCGCAGCGCCCGGCGGCCGCGATGCTGCTGCATGTGGCGCGGCAGCCTGCGCTGCTGCCGCTGGCGGAAGTGGCGCCGCTGGGCGTCATCGACCTGCCGCGGGCCGCGCAGCGGCTGGACGCGGCGCGCGCCGATGATTTCGTCCGCCAGCCCGAAATCGACGGCGCGTGCCGGCAGACCGGCGCCTGGGCACGCCAGTGCGGCGCGCCGCTGCTGGCCGATCTGCAGGCGCGCGGGCGGCCGCTGCTGGCGCGCTACGCGGCGCGGTTGCGCGAACTGGCGCAGGCCATCGAAGGCGGGCCCGACGCACGAGACGACCCGTGGTACGGCCTGCTGCGCAGCGCGCCGGGCATCGCCTGCGTCGAAACCTCGCGCGGCAGCCTGCTGCACCGCATCGCCATGGCGCCCGACGGCAGCGTCGCGCGCTGGCGTGCGGTGGCGCCCACGGAGTGGAATTTCCATCCCCGCGGCGCGGCCGCCACCTTGCTGCAGGCCATTCCGGCGCCATTGCCGACATCCCGGCGCGCCGAGCTCGCGCGCCTGGCGGTGCATGCGGCCGACCCCTGCGTGAGCAGCCAGTGCGTGGTCGACGAAGGCGAGGCCGGCGGTGCGGGCGCGCCAAGAGGGGGCAAGGCATGAGCCAGCCCGCCGGCACCGCGCCGCCCGCGGCGCTGATCGACGCGCAGGGGCTGCAGCAGCTGATCGACGCTCTGCGTGGCGCAGGCCGCCAGGTTCTCGGGCCCACGCTGCGCGACGGCGCGGTGGTGCTCGGCGAGCTGCGCCAGGTGCGCGACCTGCCGGCAGGCTGGGGCGACTTCCAGCAGCCTGCCAGCTACCGCCTGCGGCGGCGCGGCGACGAGGCCCTGTTCGGCTACGCCGTCGGGCCGGATTCGGCCAAGTCCTGGATGCATCCGCCGCGGCAGACGCTGTGGCGCATGCGTCGCGACGCCGACGGCAGCCTGCATTTCGACGATCCCGCGACGCACAGGCAAGGCGCGCTGGCGCTGCTCGGGCTGCGCGCCTGCGACCTGCATGCGCTGCGCATCCAGGATCGCGTGCTGCGCGACGGTGCCTATGCCGACCCCGGCTACGCGACGCGCCGGGCCTCCTGCGTGGTCGTCGCCGTGCACTGCACCGACCCGTCGGCCAACTGCTTCTGCACCTCGATGGGAGGCGACCCGCGCGCCACCTCGGGCTTCGACCTCGCGCTCACCGAAATCGCCACGGACGGAGCCGGCGCCTTCGTCGCAGAGGTCGGCAGCCAGAACGGCGCGCAATTGCTGCAAGGCATCGCCCACAGGCAGGCCACCGCGGCGCAATGCGAGACCGCGGCGCGGCGCGTGCAGCAGGCGCGCGATGCGATCGACAGGCGACTGGACACCGACGGCCTGCGGCAGTGGCTGCAGGACAACCCCGGGCATCCCCACTGGCAGGCCATCGCGAGCCGCTGCCTGGGGTGCGGCAACTGCACGATGGCCTGCCCGACCTGCTTCTGCACCCGCGTCGACGACCACGGCGACCTCGCGCTGCGGGAGGCCTCGCGGGAAATGCGCTGGGATTCCTGCTTCGCCCCGGACTTCAGCCACCTGCACGCGGGCAATGTGCGCCACGAACTGGCGGCGCGCTACCGCCACTGGCTCAGCCACAAGCTGGCGCACTGGATCGACGCCTTCGGCACCGCCGGGTGCGTGGGCTGCGGGCGCTGCATCACCTGGTGCCCGGCGGCCATCGACATGACCGCCGAAGTGGCTGCGATGCGCGGCGGGGCGCTAGCGGCCGCCGATCATGTCGAGCGCTGAACCACAGGCAGCCCAGCGACCCGCGGCGGCAGAGCCGATGCGGCCGCGACTGGCGCGCGTGCGCAGCACCCGGCGCGAGCTCGACGACACCGTGAGCCTGGAGCTGGAGGCGGCCGACGGCACCCTGCCTTGCTTCGCACCCGGGCAATTCCACATGCTCTACGCCTTCGGTGTCGGCGAGGCCGCCATTTCGATCAGCGGCGCCCGGGGCGACGGACGACTGCATGCCATCCGCGCCGTCGGCCCGGTCAGCCGCGCGCTGGCCGCGCTGGCTCCGGGGGCGATGCTGGGTGTGCGCGGCCCCTTCGGCCATGGCTGGCCGCTGGAACGGGCACGCGGGCGCGACCTGCTGCTCATCGCCGGCGGGCTTGGCCTGGCGCCGCTGCGCCCGGCGCTGGAAGCGGCGCTCGCCGCGCGCGCGCAGTACGGCCGCATCACGCTGCTGACCGGAGCGCGCTCGCCCGCGCAGCAGCTGTGGGCGGAGGACCTGCGCGCATGGGCTGCGCTGCCCGGGGTGCGGGTGGAGTGCACGGTGGATCGCGCCGATGCCGCCTGGCGCGGACATGTCGGCGTGGTCACGGCGTTGCTCGACACCATCGACCTCGCCCCCGCGCGCAGCGTGGCCATGCTGTGCGGCCCGGAACCGATGATGCGCGCCTGCGCCGGCGCGCTGCGTGCGGCCGGGCTGGCCGACAGGGACATCCATGCGTCGATGGAGCGCAACATGCAGTGTGGCATCGGACTGTGCGGACACTGCCAGCTCGGGCCTGCCTTTGTCTGCCGCGACGGCCCGGTCATGAGCCTGCAACGCCTGGCCGGGCTGCTGCCCTGGCCGCAGATCTGACATGTCCGCGGTCCGCCCACGCCTCGCGGTCTGGAAGTTCTCTTCCTGCGACGGCTGCCAGCTGTCGCTGCTGGCCAGCCACGGCGATCTGCTGCAGATGGCGCAGGCGATGGACATCGCCTACTTCGCTGAAGCCTCGAGCAGCATGCGCGACGGGCCCTACGACATCTCCCTGGTGGAAGGCTCGGTCAGCACCACCGCAGACGTGCAGCGCCTGCAGCGCGTGCGCGAACAGTCAGGCCTGCTGGTGGCCATCGGCGCCTGCGCCACCGGCGGCGGCATCCAGGCCCTGCGCAACCCGGACGATGCGCAGGCCTGGGAGCGCGCCGTCTACCCGCGGCCGCAGTGGCTGCACAGCCTGCCCACCGCGACCCCGCTGCATGCGCATGTGCAGGTCGATCATGCACTGCAGGGCTGCCCGGTCGACGCCGGACAGCTGCAGCAGTTGCTCGCCGCGCTGCTCGCCGGGCGCCGGGCCGAGCCTGCAGGCGGCAGTGTGTGCATGGACTGCAAGGTCGCCGGCCACGTGTGCGTCATGGTGCAGGGCGAACCCTGCCTGGGGCCGATCATCCATGCCGGCTGCGGCGCGCTGTGCCCGGGGCTGCGACGCGGCTGCTACGGCTGCTTCGGCCCGCTGCCCGATGCGTCCACCTCCGCGCTGGCCGCGCAGTGGCTGCGCCTGGGCGCCTCGCCGCGGCGCCTGCGCCTGGCGCTGCACTCCATCCATGTCGTACCCCTGCCGGCTGACGCCCATGCCTCGCCGGAAGATTGAAGTCGATTACCTCACGCGCGTCGAAGGCGAAGGCGCGCTGGAGCTGCTCATCCGCGGCGATCGCGTGGAGCATGCGCGGCTGCGTATCTTCGAGCCACCACGGTTCTTCGAGGCGCTGCTGCGCGGGCGCGACCATGAGGAGCTGCCCGACATCGTCTCGCGCGTGTGCGGCATCTGCCCGGTGGCTTACCAGATGAGCGCGGTGCAGGCGGTGGAGCAGGCCTTCGGCGTACGCATCGACCCCGCGCTGCGCGCTCTGCGCCGGCTGCTGTACTGCGGCGAATGGATGAGCAGCCACGCACTGCATGTGGGGTTGCTGCATGCGCCGGACTTCCTGGGCCTGCCCGACGCGCTCGCCCTGGCCGCGCAGCAGCCCGAGTGGCTGCGCACCGCGATGGCACTGAAATCGGCCGGCGGGCAGATTCTGCGCGTCATCGGCGGGCGCGAGATCCATCCGGTGTGCCTGCGCGCCGGAGGCGTGCACGCGCTGCCGCAGGCGCAGGCACTGGGCGCACTGCGCAGCACCCTGGAGGAGGCACGCGCGCAAGCCGACGTACTGCTCGATCGCGTGGCGCGGCTGGATGTTCCGGACTTCGAGCGCGACTATGAATTCGTCGCGCTGCGGCACCCCGAGGAATATCCGATCACCGAAGGCAGGCTGTGCTCGAGCGGCGGCCTGGACATCGACATCGCCGACTACCGCGACGCCTTCGAGGAACGGCAGGTCGAACATTCCACCGCGCTGCAATCGATGCTGCGCGGTCGCGGCGCCTATCTCGTCGGCCCGCTGGCGCGCTACGCGCTGAACTTCGAGCGCCTGCCCGGGGGACTGCAACGGCGCGCGCTGCAGGCCGGGCTCGGCCCCGTGTGCCGCAACCCCTTCCGCTCGATCCTCGTTCGCGCCATCGAGATCGCCTATGCCTGCGAGGAGGCGCTCCGCCTGCTCGACGCCTGGCAACCCCCGACGCAGCCGGCGGCCACGGTCGTGCCGCGCGCCGCCGAGGGTTTCGGCTGCACCGAAGCTCCACGCGGCATCTGCTGGCACCACTACGCCTTCGCCGCCGACGGCAGCATCGAGCGCGCCGACATCGTGCCGCCGACCGCGCAGAACCAGGCCTCGATCGAGGCCGACCTGGCCCTGCTCGCCACCTCGCTGCTGCAGCAACCCGACGAGGTGCTGCGCCAGCGCTGCGAGCAGGCCATCCGCAACCACGATCCCTGCATCTCCTGCGCCACGCACATGCTGCGCCTGCGCAGGCTGCCCGCCGAAGCCTGGCAGGATCCCCGGCGCGCCGCGGCCGATGCGGCGGCTACTCGTCGGTATCGGCGTAGCTGAGGTACCACCCGACGGTGGCCATCTCTTGCGGCATGCCCGGCGCCAGGGCCAGGATCATCGGCTCCCTCTGCGTGCTCTGGCGCGGCACGAGGCCGGCCGCCCGCACCCCGGCGAGCAACCAGTCCGGGCCGCCGCACTGCACGGACAGGCTGCGGTAGCCCTGCGCGCGCGCCGTCTCGGCGAGCAGTCGCAGCAGCCTGGCCACGCAAGCCGGGCTTGGCGCGTCGACCAGCAGGTCGAGGATCTGCAGCGCCGAGGCCTGTGCATTCGGCTGGCACACCGCGTAGCCGAGCAAGCGCTCCCCCTGGCGGTCACTCAGCACGAAGAACCGCGGCTGGCGCGCAGTGTGCGAAGGGAAACGCCAACGCAGGAGCGCACAGTCGCGCACGCCGATCACGCAGTCGCCCACCTGCTCGCGCAGCCGCAGCCACAAGGCGTCGAAGCGTGCATCGGGTTCATGCAGCCACGCCGTGTGCAGCCCCCGGCGCGGGAGCATCAGAGCCAGCGCGTGCCGCAGCCCGAGCAGCCGATCCAGCAGCGCGCCACCCGCGCGGCGCAGCGCTGCCGGCCAGAAGGACGGCAGGTAGAAGGAGCTGCGCAGCATGCGCGCGTAGCGGGCCATGCCGGGGAGCACCTGGTAGCCGACGCGCCGCACCACCGGCAGCGAGCGCGCGTTGGGAAAGCCGTACAGCAAGGCGTACTCCTGCAGGCCTTGCTGGAGTGTCGAGCGCTGAAGCAGCATGGCCGGGTACAGCGTGCGGTGCCGGGACGCAACCGCGAAGTCACCCATCAGCGCGGCATCGACGGAACTGCCGCGCCACCACAGCGATCGCGGCCCGATTCCCGTGGCGCCGACGATCTCTCCGGTGTGCCGCAATACGAACAGGCGTGCTCGCTCGCGCCCCGGATGCGCGTAGAACCATTGCAGCTTCTGCTGCCTCTTCTCGACGCGCCCGAGGGCCTCTCCCCACAGTCGCACGACCGCGGGCGCGTCGTCCGGCAGGCATGCGGCGTCGACTCCGTAGCCCGCATCGGCGCCGCGCTCAGGCATCTGAGCCCGCGGCTGCCCGCCGCGCCAGCAGCACCCGTTCGTTGCCCTGTTCATCAAGAACCATGCGCACCTCGGAGTACCGCGCATCGCCACGCGCCAACCTGCCCATCGCCGGGCCTTGTCCCAGACCGACTTCCACGCACAGCCATCCCCCGGCGCGAAGCAGTCGCGGGGCCCGGCGCAGCAGGCGCATGAGCATATCGATGCCGAAGGGCCCGCCATCGAAAGCCATGGCCGGCTCGTGGGAGATGATCTCGGACGGCAGCGCCTCCATGCGCGCACTCGAAATATAGGGCGGCGCCGACAGCAGCAGGTCGACGCTCGCGGACCATTGCGCACCGTCGAACGGCGCCAGCAGGTCGCCCTCGTGCAGTTGCACCCGGGATTGCAGCCCGAGCCGAGCGACGTTGGCCGCTGCCAGCTGCAGAGCCTGCGGCGACAGGTCGCTGGCATGCACGCGGGCCGTCGGCACGGCATGGGCCACCGCCAGCGCGAGGTTTCCGCTGCCGCAACACACGTCGATGCAGCAGGGCTCGTGCCCGGACTGTGCCGCCTCGCGCAGCAGGGCCACCGCTGCCTGGCCCAGCATCTCGGTTTCCCGGCGCGGGATCAGCGCCACCGGGCCGCACAGCAATTCCAGCCCCATGAAGCCCTGGCGCTCGAGCAGGTAGGCCAGGGGCTCCCCCTGCAGCCGGCGATCGATCCAGGCGTCGAGCGCCTGCAACTGCGCCGCATCGAGTTGCGGCGGTTGTCGTTCGGCCGCCGCCTGGACCGAGAGCCTGGTGCCAGCGGCGAGAAACCACAAGGCGCGCAGCGCCGCCTGCGGACTTTCCTCGGGCTTATCAGGCAGCGTGCGCAGCCCCTGCTCGAGCCTGCGCAGGCGCTGCTCCCACTGCACCCCTCCGACGATCATGCCGGCACCCCGGACAGGCCAGCGTCGATGCACAGCGGCGGGCTGTGCAGGTACGCCGCGTTGCGGCGCTTGGCATCGATATCCGCGTAGATCGCCTGAGCCTGCTGCGGCGTCAGACCCAGTGCCTCCGCCAGCGACGACGTCGGCAAGTCCTGATTGCGTGCCCAGAGCGCCAGATCCATCTGCGCCCATGGCAGCGCGAAATAGAACTCATCCTGCCCCTGAGCCAGGCTGTAGGTATCGGTGGTCGGGCTCGAGGCACATACCTCCGACGGCAGACCAAGGTGGCGCGCCAGCGCATAGACCTGGCTCTTGTACAAATGGGCAATGGGCTTCAGATCCGCGGCACCATCGCCGTTCTTGACAAAGAAACCCTGGTCGTACTCAAGGCGATTCGGAGTGCCGAGGACGGCATGATTCAGGCTGTCGGCGTGGAAATACTCGAGATTCTTGCGCACACGCTGCTTGAAATTGGTCGCGGCGACGATGCGCAGGTAGGCCTGCAGCGGCAACCTGCGGCGGTGCATGCGGCCTTCGGGATCCCGGGCCACGAGATCGAAGAAGTGCAGGCGGCCCGCGGCGCCCTCGGCGATCGCCAGCTTGATCTTCCACCGCTCGTCGTAGGCCGGCAGCAGAGCCCGCACGGCCTCGTCGCGGCGGGAGTAGCAGCCCAGGGCCTGCAAGGCAGGGGTGATGTCCTCCTGCACGCAGAGGATGCCCAGCTGCGCGGCCACCTCTTCGGCAAGGCGCAGGCCATCGGCACTCGAATCGCGCTCCGGCATCGACAGCGCCAGCACCCTCTGCGGGCCCAGCGCGCGCACCGCAAGCGCGGCGCAGACCGAGCTGTCCACGCCCCCCGACAGACCGAGCACGACACCGCGCTTGTGCATCCGCGCCAGGCTCGCGCGCAGGAACTCCGCAATGCGCGCGACCTCGGCGTCGCAGTCGATTTCAAGCCTGCGCGGCGAGATTTCGGTATGCGCCATGTTCAGGCCGCTGCCTTGGCCTGCTGCTTGCGCGCCACGAAGGCGGCGATGGCATCCAGCGAATCGAGATTCTCCGGAACCATCTCGTCATCGAGCACCTGCACCCCGAAACTCTCCTCCAGATACAGGATCAACTCGAGGATTCCGGTCGAGTCGACAATATGCTTGTCGAGCAGCGAGTCGGCGTCGCCAAAGGCGATTTCCTGCGAACCGAGGAGGAAGTTCTCGCGGATATAGCTGCGCACCTTCTGCTGAATGCTGTCGGACATGGCGATCTTCCCTTGCGTTGGATACCCGAGCCCTCGCTGCGCCTGTCACTGCAACGAAGCCCTGCGAACCTTCCCGGTGTCGGTCTGAGGCAACTCGGAAACGAATTCCACCTGGCGCGGAACCATGAAACTCTCGAGTCGCGCCTGGCAGTGCCGCAGCACGGCGCGCGACTCCAGTGAACAGCCTTCGGCGACGACGACGAAGGCCTTGATCGCTTCACCCAGCAAGGCATCGGGCACACCGACCACCGCCGCCTGCTGCACACCGGGGATTTCGTGGAGCACATTCTCGACTTCGCGCGGGCTCACCTTCTCGCCGCGGCTCTTGATGATGTCGTCCTTGCGCGCGACGAAATAGAGCCACCCTTCGGCATCGCTGCGAAACACATCGCCGGTGTACAGCACCATCTCCCCGGGCAGGGGCCCGGGGCGCAGGCGCTCGGCGGTCTCCGTTGGCTTGTTCCAGTAGCCGCGCATGACATGGCTGCCGCGCACGACGAGTTCCCCGGTACTGCCGTGCGGCAGGCGTCGCCCCTGCTCGTCGACCAGCCAGAGCTCCTCATTGGGCATGCCACGCCCGACGCTGGACGGGCGCAGGTCAAGCTGCTCCGGGGGCAGGTAGCTGACCCGCTTGCATTCGGTGAGGCCATACATCGAATAGAAGCGCGCCTGCGGGAAAATGCTGCGGATGCGCTGGATGTGGGTGACCGGCAGCGCCGCCGCGGTATTGGTGATCAGACGCAACCGAGCCAGGTCGAAGGCCTGCAGATCCATGCCCAGCAGCACCGCGAACATGGTGGGCACGCCGGCGAACACCGTGGCGCCCTCGCGGGCCATGTTCTGCAGTACACGTGCCGGGTAGGCGAAGGAGCGCTCCAGCAGCACGGTGGCGCCGAGCGCGAAGGCCATCAGCACCTGGTACAGCCCGTAGTCGAAGGCCATCGGCAAGGCGCAGGCCAGGACATCGTCCTCGCGCAGCCCGAGGTAGGTGCTGACGGAGTGGAGTGCGCTGAGCATGTTGCGGTGGCTGAGCATCACGCCCTTGGGCCGACCGGTCGAACCCGAGGTGTAGATCAGCGCGGCCAGATCCTGATCGATGCCCTGCGTGGCGATCTCCAGCGGCTGCTGCGAAGCGAGGTCTGCATGCGGGAAGGGCAACTGGCCGGGCAGCGGCTGCGGCGGTGGATGTCCATCGTCGACCATCCAGCAGCCCCGGATGCAAGGCGCAAGCAGCAGCGCCTGCCGCGCCACTTCGGCCAGGGCATGCTGGGTTACCAGCGCGCTGGCCTGCGCATCGTCCAGCATGTAGCCGAGCTTGTCGGCCTTGGTCAGGGTGTTCACCGGCATGAACACGGCACCGATGCGCAGCACCGCATACAAGGCGGCGACCAGCTGCTCGGAGTTGTCCAGGAACAGCGCCACGCGGTCGCCGCGGCCGATGCCCTGCTGCAACAGGCTGCGCGCCATGGCACGGCTCAGGGCATCGATGTCAGAGTAGCTGCTGCTTCTGCCCTCGCGCACCAGGGCTGTCCTGGTCGGCACGCGTTGCACTTGCACCTCGAGCGTTTGATGCAGCAGATACGGCATGATCCGGTCGTAAACTGGCGAAGCCTTCAGCTTACAACAGGCGGGGAAGGCATTTTGCAATGCATGGCCGCCATTTGCCGCGCCTTATCCGGCGCGAGCGAACTGTCGCTGCAGCAGCATGGTGGACAGCACGCCGACGAAACCCATGTTGTCGGCGAAGCCGATGGCACGCCCGGCACGACACTTGGCGCGCAGGCGCTGCACGGCATCGACGTCGAAGTAGCCGGCTTGCCGCAGCGACTCCGGGCTGAGGATCTCGGCAACCCATTCCAGTTCCCTGCCCTGCGGGAAGAAGCAACGACTGTCCGGGGCGCGGTACGGCTGCTTGGTGCGGTTCAGCACGGAGTGCGGCAGCAGGCCGCGCAACGCGCGCCTGAGAATCCACTTCTCGGCCAGGCCCATGATCTTGTAGCGTGACGGCAGGCGTGCCGCAAATTCGATCAGGTGGTGATCGAGGAAGGGAAAGCGTCCTTCGACCGAATGGGCCATCGCCATGCGATCTCCCTGGGTGCTCAGCAGGTAGCCGGACATCAGTGTCGATGCCTCGATGTACTGATCCTGCTGCAAGGGCGCCCAACTCGCGAAGCGCGCCGGCAGCATGCGCTGCACCCCGGCCTGCACATCCTCCTGGCGCAGGCGACTGCGCAGGTCTTCGGAGAAGAGTTGCCAGGTGCGCTGGGTGGTCTGCCAGCGCAGCAGGTGCCCGTAACCGGCCTGGTGCAGCAGCTGCGGCTCGGCGCGGAAGAAGCGCTGGGCCAGCGCTGCGTTCGCGGTCGGCGAATGGCTCAGATAGGGATAGAGCCGCGTCAGCAAGGCGCCGCGCCACGCGGACTGCGGGGCACGCGCCATGAAACGCCGCACGCGCGCCTCCTTGAACAGGTCGTAGCCTCCCAGCACCTCGTCGGCGCCTTCGCCCGTCAGCACGACCTTGTAGCCGCTGGCATGAACCTGGCTGGCCAGAAGCATCATGGGAATCGGCGCCGTGCGCAGCATCGGATGTTCGGCATGCCAGACGGCGCTGGCGAAGGCGCCCGCGATCTCGGCATCGCTGCAACGCCACTCGCTGTGCTCGCAACCCAGTTCGCGCACCAGCAGTTGCTGCGGCCCGCCTTCGTCGAATTCGGGATCATCGAAGCGGATCGAGAACGTACGCAGGCCGCGAACCCCATGCCTGCGCACCAGGGCAGCCACTGCCGCCGAATCCAGCCCTCCGCTGAGGTAGGCACCGACCGCGACATCCGCGCGCAGGCGTTGCGCGACGCTGCGCTGCAGGCACTCGAGCAATTGCGCGGCGCATTCGTCGGCGCCGATCTCGGACATGTCGTCCCCGCGCGCCGGGAAATCCCAGTCCCAGTACCGCCAGCCGCGCTCGCCATGGCGGTCGACAGCCAGGCAGCAACCGGGCTCGAGGCTTCGTACCCCCTCGAACACACTGTGTCCCGGCAGCGGCGCCCAGGTGGTGAAGATCTCCGCCAGCACTGCGGGGGCCAGGCGCGGGCTCCAACCGGGCATCACCGCCAGCGCCTTGACCTCGGAGGCAAAGCCCAGGCAATGGCCATGACGACGCAGGTACAGCGGGCGAATGCCCACGCGATCGCGCGCGAGCAGCAGGCGCTGGCGCCCGCCGTCCCACAGGGCGAACGCGAACTGGCCGTCCAGCCGCCGCACCAGGTCGTCGCCCCATGACTCGTAGGCATGCACGAGCACCTCGGTATCGCAATGGCTGCGAAACACATGCCCGAGCCGGATCAGCTCGCCACGCAATGCTTCGTGGTTGTAGATCTCGCCGTTGAAACTGACCCAGATCGTGGCATCCTCGTTGCACAGGGGCTGGGCGCCCCCCTCGAGGTCGACGATCGCCAGTCTGGAATGGCCGAGCACGGCGGCCCCGCAGTCCTGCACCCCGGAGCCGTCCGGCCCGCGGTGATGCAAGGCCCGCACCATCGCCCCAACCAGCGTCGCCGAAGGCGCGTCCCGGAAATCCAGCAGACCTGCGATCCCGCACATGGCTTCATCCAGCTCCACGCGCGATGGCGCGGCACGCTGCCGCGCAGCCTGCCCGCGCCTGCTTGTCGGCCAGCATGCTAAACAGAAACGCCGCGGGCGCGCCAGCGCTGGCGCAGGGCCGGCAGCTGGTTGAGCACCAGGCCGACCAGCACCATCGCCCCGGCGCCAAGCTTCCACGACTGCAGGGGCTCGTGCAGCACCAGGGCCGCGCCGAGCATGCCGCTGATCGGCACCAGCAGGGTGAAGGGAGCGACCTGCGCTGCCGGGTAGCGACGGATGAGCATCGACCATACCCCGAAGCCGAACAGCGTGGCCGGATAACTCTGGAAGGCCACCGCCAGCCAGGCCCCCAGGCCCATGGCGTGCAACGCGTGCAGGTCGGCGCCGGCGCCCTCGAAGAGTAGCGAGGCGAGCAACAGCGGCGGGGCGGCGAACAAGCTACCCCAGGCGGCCAGCGCCAGCGCCTGCGGGGTTCCGAGGCGCTTGGACAGCACATTGGCCGCCGCCCAGGCCAGCGCGCCGGCCATCACCATCACAAAGCCGATCAGGGTGCTGCGCGCCTGCAGGTTCCACGCCACGAGTGCCATGCCGGCCAGCGCGATGGCCCCGCCGAGCAGTTGCACCGGGCGGGCGCGCTCACGCAGCACCAGCCAGGCCAGGGCAATGGTGAAGAAGACCTGCAATTGCATGACCAGCGAGGCCAGCCCGGCCGGCATGCCCAGCTTCAGGCTGCTCAGCAGCAGGCCGAACTGCAGCGCGAACTGCGTCAGCCCCCAGGCCGCCACCTTGCGCAAGGGCAGCTTCGGCGGGCGCAGCCACAGCACCAGAGGGAGGGCGGCGAAGCCGAAACGCATGCTGCCGAAGAACAGCGGGGGGATGTCGTGGACCCCCAGCTTCATCACGATGAAGTTGCTGCCCCACACGACGACCACCAGCAGCGCCAGCAGCAGGTCACGGATGCGCATGCGCGTCTCCGCAGTGCGGCGTGGTGCCGAGATCCGCGCTCACAGTTCCAGCCCGTAGTCGATGGAAAGCGGCGCATGGTCGGAAAAGCGCTGCGCCACATGGATGCTTTCGCTGCCGCGCCGCGCCAGGCAGGCCACGCCCGGGGTGGCCAGGTGGTAGTCGATGCGCCAGCCGACGTTGCGCGCGCGCGCCTGCCCGCGGTTGCTCCACCAGGTGTACTGGTCGGGCAGGGCATTGAGGCTGCGGAACACGTCGACCCAGCCGAGGTCGTCGAGCACATGGCTCATCCATGCCCGTTCTTCCGGCAGGAAGCCGCTGTTCTTCAGGTTGCCCTTCCAGTTCCGGATGTCGATCGGATGGTGGGCGATGTTCACGTCGCCGCACAGGATCACTTCCCCCTGCGACTGCAGTTCGCGCATGTGCTGCTCGAACTCCTGCAGGAAGCGGAACTTGGCCTGCTGGCGCGCGTCACCGCTGGAGCCCGACGGGAAGTACGCCGAGACGACGGCCAGCCGCTTGCCGTCGCGCAGGCGGTAACGCGCCTCCAGGTAGCGGCCCTCGGCATCGAATTCGGAGCTGCCGAAGCCCTCCCGGAGATCGTCCGGCGTATGCCGGAAATACACCCCCACGCCACTGTAGCCGGCGCGCTGCGCGTGGTGGAAGGCTCCGCGCAGGCCCGCGAGTTCCCGCATGTCGTCGCGCAGATCCGCCGCGGCGATGCGGATCTCCTGCACGCACAGCCAGTCGGGCCGGGCCTGCGTGCCCAGCCAGTCGCCCAGGCCCTTGGCCAGCGCGCTGCGCAGGCCGTTGACGTTCAGCGTGGTGATGCGCAGGTCGCGACTGCGCGCGGGATCGGGCATGGGGCAGGCGGACAGGCGGACAGGCGGACAGGCGGACAGGCGGACAGGCGGACAGGGGTTGGATAGACTGGCAGCATCACGCCGTGCAACATCACACCGGGCCCGCCGGTTGCCGACTTCCTGGCATGCACTGCAGGGGCTTGACCGCGAGGCAGGCAAGGCATGCCCTGCGCGCCAAGCGTACATTGTGCTTGATGCCGCTGAAGCCTGCCGGACACCCCGGCGCAGCGTTCTCCGGAGGATCGCCCTCATGACCACTGCCGCAGTCCGCCGCCTCCCCATGTGGGCGCTCGTCGGCGCGCTGGCCGCCCTGTTGCCGGCTGCCGCGCGTGCCGCGGTGTTCGTCTGCCACGACGCCGGTGGCGGCACGGTGACCACCGACCACCTGAGCACCGACTGCCTGCAGTACGGTGGCGAGCAGCTCAACCCGGACGGCAGCGTGCGCCAGCGCATCCTCACCGAGCAGCAGCAACAGCAGCAGCAGGCGCTCCAGGATCGGGCGCTGCGCGTGCAGGAACAGCACCTGCGCGCGCAGCGCGAGCGGCGCGCACTGCTCGCGCACTACCCCGACGAAGGCGTGCTGCGGCAGTCCGAGGCCGACGACCTGCACAGCGTGCAGGCGCTGATCGATGCGGCGCGCACGCGCCTGCAGGTGCTGGGCCGCGAGCGGGCCAACCTCGGCCAGGACGCGCAGTTCTACCCCAGCGGGAACTACCCGCAGGATCTGCGCGCGCGCATGAAGATGAACCACGACGAGCGCATCCAGGAGCAGCAACTGGTGAGCGGCCAGATGCAGCAGATGCAGATGATCCGCCAGCGCTACGCGCGGCTGCGCCAGCGCCTGATTCCGCTGTGGGCGCACGAGCGCGCCGTCGACGACGCCTCCCGCTAGGAGCGTGGGCGGCAGAGGGAACCGGCCGGGCCGCTGCGTCAGGCGTCGAGGGCCGCGCGCAGCGCCTGTCCCACCTGCTGCGGGTTCGCGCGCCCGCCGGTGGCCTTCATGACCTGCCCGACAAGGGCGTTCAGCGCCTTCGTCTTGCCGGCCCGGTATTCGGCGACGTTCTTCGGGTTCGCCGCCAGCACCGCGGCCACCGCGTCGGCGATCGCCGCGCCGTCGTCGATCTGACGCAGGCCGCGGCGGTCGATGATCGCGTCCACCCCGCGCTCGCCCTCCCAGAGGGCGGCGAACACCTCGCGCGCGGTCTTGCCCGACAGCGTGGCGTCGGCCTGACGCAGCAGCAGCTGCGCCAGCTCGGCGGCCGGCAGCGGGCTGTCGGCGATGTCGAGGTCGGCGCGGTTGAGCGCTGCGGCCAGCTCCCCCATGATCCAGTTGGCCGCCGGCTTGGGTGCCGCGCCGGCGCCCACGCAGGCCTCGAAGTAGGCGGCGTGCGCGCGGCTCTGCGTCAGCCAGGCCGCGTCGGCCGGAGGCAGCGCATGCTCGCGCACCAGGCGCTCGGCCATCTGCGCCGGCAGTTCGGGCAGGCCCTCGCGCACCCTGCGCACCCATGGCGCATCGATCAGCAGCGGCGGAAGGTCGGGATCGGGGAAGTAGCGGTAGTCGTGCGAATCCTCCTTGCTGCGCATCGGCCGCGTCTGCCCGCGATCGGGGTCGAAGAGCAGGGTCTGCTGGCGTACCGTGCCTCCATCCTCGATGAGCTCGATCTGCCGCCGGGCCTCGTACTCGATCGCCCGCTCGAGGAAGCGAAAGCTGTTGAGGTTCTTGATTTCGCAGCGCGTGCCCAGCGGCTGTCCCGGGCGCCGCACCGACACGTTGGCATCGCAGCGGAAGGACCCCTCCTGCAGGTTGCCGTCGCAGATGTCCAGCCACACCACCAGCGCATGCAGTGCGCGCGCATAGGCGGCCGCCTCGGCGGGGCTGCGCAGCACCGGCTCGCTGACGATCTCCAGCAGCGGCGTGCCGGCACGGTTGAGGTCGATGCCGGTGGCGTCCTGGCCGCCCCAGTCGATGCCGTGCACCGACTTGCCTGCATCCTCCTCCAGGTGCGCGCGGGTCAGCTGGGCCAGCCGGGGCTGGCCTTCGAACACATAAGGCACCTGCCCCCCCTGCACCACCGGGATCTCGTACTGGCTGATCTGGTAGCCCTTGGGAAGGTCGGGGTAGAAGTAGTTCTTGCGCGCGAACACCGACATCGGCGCGACCGTGCCGCCGATGGCCAGGCCGAACCTGATGGCCCGTTCGACCGCGGCGCGGTTGGCCACCGGCAAGGCCCCCGGCAGCGCGAGGTCGACCTCGCTGGCCAGGCTGTTGGGTTCGCGCCCGAACACGTTGGGGGCGTCGGAAAACATCTTGGACGCCGTCGACAGCTGGACATGGGTTTCCAGCCCGATGACGACCTCCCAGCTGCTGCTCGGGGAATGGGGCATGGTGTACGGTGGCGAAGGGTTCGGGAAAGGCCGGTGGCGTGCGCGTTCGCCGATCAGTCCGTCGGCGCGCGCAGGTGCCAGTCGGTGGCGCGCTGCAGCTGGTGCGCGGCATGCAGCAGGCGCTGCTCGCCGAAGTGCGGCGCGACCAGCTGCAGCCCGACCGGGCGGCGGGCATGGGCGCCGCTGCCGAAGCCCACCGGCAGGCTCAGGCCCGGCAGCCCGGCCAGGCTCGCTGGCAGGGTGTGCACATCGGCCAGGTAGTTGGCCAGCGGGTCGGGCAGCTCGCCGAGGTTCCAGGCCACGGTCGGCGCCACCGGGCCGGCGATCAGGTCGCAGTCGGCGAAGGCGGCGAGGAAATCCTGCGCGATCAGCCTGCGCACCTTCTGCGCCTGCAGGTAGTAGGCGTCGTAGTAGCCATGCGAGAGCACGTAGGTGCCGATCAGGATGCGTCGCTTGACCTCCGGGCCGAAGCCCTCGGCACGGCTGCGCGCGTACATCTCCTCGAGATCGTGGTACTGCGCGGCACGGTGCCCATAGCGCACGCCATCGAAGCGCGACAGATTGCTCGAGGCCTCGGCCGGTGCCAGGATGTAGTAGGCGGCCACCGCCAGCTGGCTGCGCGGCAGATCGATATCGAGCAGGCGCGCGCCCAGCTGCTGCAACTGCTGCAGCGCCTCGCGCAGCGGGCGCTCGACCTCGTCGGCCAGCCCGTCGGCGAACCATGGCCGCGGCAGCCCGATGCGCAGCCCGGCCAGCGGGCGCTGCGCATCGGCGCCGGGCAGCGGCGCGTCGAGCCGAGCCGTGTAGTCCTGCGCCGGCTGCTGCGCACTGGTGGAGTCGCGCGGATCGAAGCCGGCCATCTGCCCCAGCACCAGCGCGCAATCCCAGGCGCTGCGGGCGATCACCCCGGCCTGATCCAGGCTGGAGGCGTAGGCGATCATGCCGAAGCGGGAGCACAGGCCGTAGGTCGGCTTGATCCCGGTGACCCCGCACATTGCAGCCGGCTGGCGGATCGATCCGCCGGTATCGCTGCCGGTGGCCGCCGGCACCAGGCGCGCGGCGACCGCGGCCGCCGAACCGCCCGAGGAGCCGCCGGGAATCGCCGCTGCGTCCCAGGGGTTGCGCACGGCGCCGAAGGCGCAGTTCTCGTTGGACGACCCCATCGCGAACTCGTCCATGCTGGTCTTGCCCAGGCAGACCGCGCCGGCTTCGCGCAGCCGCGCCACGATGGTCGCGTCAAAGGGACTGCGGTAGCCCTGCAGCATGCGCGAACCCGCGGTGGCCGGCATGTCGCGGGTGACGAACACGTCCTTGTGCGCCAGCGGCAGCCCGCACAGCGGCGGCGGCTCGTCGCCCGCCAGGCGCTCGTCGGCGGCGCGCGCGGCCCGCAACGCGGCCTGCGCGTCGACATGCACGAAGGCGCCCAGATCGGCCCGCTGCTCGATGCGCAGCACATGCTCGCGCACGAGTTCCTCGCTGGAGATCCTGCGCTGCAGCAGCGCGGCCTGCTGCTGCCGCAGATCGGCGTCGGCCAGGTTCATTCGACCACCCGCGGAACGATGAACAGGCCTTCCTGCGCCGCCGGGGCGTTGGCCAGCGCCGCCTCGCGCAGCGCGGGCTCGCGGGCGACGTCCTCGCGCAGGCGCAGCGGCATGTCCTGCAGCAGCTGCAGGGGATGCGCCAGGGGCTCGACGTCCTGGGTGTCGACGCTGCGCATCGGCTCGACCACCTGGGTGAAGAAGGCGTTGATCTGTTCCAGCATCTGCAGCTGCTCGGCTTCCTGCAGGTGCAGGCGCGCGAGACGGGCGATGCGCTGGATGTCGCTGGGTTGCAGGGGCATGGGGGCAGGCGCGCAGACGACCGCGCGAAGCCCGTGGCTGCGGGCCCCTGCGGCCGGAACGTGGAAGCGGAGGGAGGAGGCATTGTACGGCGCGGCATCCGCTACCATGAACGGATTGCCGGCAAGAAAACCAAGCGACCAGCCGCCGGAAGTCTTGCTTCAATGTTGCTTTTTCACGACGTCTGGATCCTTCTTACGCCATGTTCGGAATCTTTCGCCGGTATTTCTCGACCGATCTGGCCATCGACCTCGGAACCGCCAACACCCTGATCTACGTCCGGGGCAAGGGCATCGTGCTCGACGAGCCTTCGGTGGTCGCCATCCGCCACGAAGGCGGCCCGAACGGCAAGAAGACCATCCAGGCCGTGGGTCGCGAGGCCAAGGCCATGCTGGGGCGGGTTCCGGGCAACATCGAGGCCATCCGGCCGATGAAGGACGGGGTCATCGCCGACTTCACGGTCACCGAGCAGATGCTCAAGCAGTTCATCAAGATGGTTCACGAGACCACGCTGTTCCGTCCTTCACCCCGCATCATCATCTGCGTTCCCTGCGGCTCGACCCAGGTCGAGCGCCGCGCGATCCGGGAGTCGGCGCTCGGCGCAGGCGCCAGCGAGGTCTACCTGATCGAGGAGCCGATGGCCGCGGCCATCGGCTCGGGGCTGCCGGTCAGCGAGGCCAGCGGCTCGATGGTGGTGGACATCGGCGGCGGCACCACCGAGGTCGGGGTGATCTCGCTGGGCGGCATGGTCTACAAGGGCAGCGTGCGCGTCGGCGGCGACAAGTTCGACGAGGCCATCCTGAACTACATCCGGCGCAACTACGGCATGCTGGTGGGCGAGCCGACCGCGGAAGCGATCAAGAAGGAGATCGGTTCGGCCTTCCCGGGTTCCGAGGTGCGGGAGATGGAGGTCAAGGGGCGCAACCTGTCCGAGGGCGTGCCGCGCAGCTTCACCATTTCCAGCAACGAAATCCTCGAGGCACTGACCGACCCGATCAACCAGATCGTCTCGGCGGTGAAGAACGCCCTCGAGCAGACTCCGCCCGAGCTCGGCGCCGACATCGCCGAGCGCGGCATGATGCTTACCGGGGGCGGTGCGCTGCTGCGCGACCTCGACCGCCTGCTCGCCGAGGAAACCGGCCTGCCCGTGCTGGTGGCCGAGGATCCGCTGACCTGCGTCGCCCGCGGCTGCGGCATGGCGCTCGAGCGCATGGATCGCCTGGGCACGATTTTCACTTCGGAGTAATGCAACTGCCGCGGCGTCGCCTCCGGCGGCAGCGCGGCACGCAGGGACGACGCGATGTCTTTCGCAACCCTGGAGCGCTCGCCGCCGCCGTTCTTCCGGCAGGGGCCCTCCGCGGCGGCGCGCCTGGTGTTCTACGGGGCGCTGTCGCTGCTGCTGATGGCACTGGATGCGCGCTGGCACCTGCTCGGGCCGCTGCGCCAGGGCATCGACCTCGGGCTGACGCCGGTGGTCGAGGTGGCGCGCGCGCCCCTGCAAGGCTGGCGCGCGCTGGAGGGACACTTCGAGTCCCTGGCGCAGGCGCGCTCGGCTCTGACCGAGGCGCAGCGAAGCAATCTGCAACTGTCGCTGCTGGCGCAGCAGGCGCGCGAGCTCGAACGCCAGAATGCCCTGCTGCGGGAAATGCTGCAGCTGCGCGCCAGCGTACCGGTGCAGTCCAGCGCGGCACGCATCATCGCGCAGGCTCGTGATCCATTTTCCCGCCAGCTGATCCTCGACAAGGGCTCGGCCGCCGGCATCGCGCTGGGCTCGCCGGTGATGGATCGCTACGGCCTGCTCGGCCAGGTCACCACCTTGTGGGCCAGCGGCGCGCAGGTCACGCTGATCACCGACCAGGACTCCTCGGTGCCGGTGGAGGTCGCGCGCAACCGTGCGCGCGGGGTTCTGGTGGGCGATGCAGGGGCCACCCCCGGCAGCCTGCGCCTGCTGTGGCAGGCCAACGACGACGACCTGCGCCCGGGCGACGTCCTGGTGACCAGCGGGCTGGGCGGCATCTACCCCTCGGGGCTGGCGGTGGCACGCATCACCGCGGTCAGCCGCGAACCGGGATCGTCCTTCGCGCGCGTGCTGTGCGCGCCGCTGGCGCATGTGGATGCCGGGCGCCTCGTGCTGGTGCTCAGGCCCGAGCAGGCGCTGGCCGCCGCGCCGAAGCCGGCGCGCAAGCGATGAGACCGCAGCGGGCCGGGGGGGCGGCCCAGCCCCGGGAACCCGGCGCGCACCGCGAGGTGCTGCTGCTGGCGGTGCGCCCATGGTTCATCTGGGCCACCCTGCTCGCCGCCCTGCTGGTCGAATGCATGCCCCTGGGCCGCCGCCCGTGGTTGCCCGATCTGCTCGCCATGTGCCTGGTGTTCTGGAACGTGCACCAGCCGCGTCGCGTGGGCATCGGAGTGGGCTTCGTGTGCGGCTTGCTGATCGACGCGCAGCACGCGGCCTTGCTCGGCGAGCATGCCTTGGCCTACAGTTTGCTTGGATTCTTCGCCGTGATGCTGCACCGCCGGCTGCTGTGGTTCGCGCTGCCGCAGCAGGCCCTGCAGATCCTGCCGCTGTTCCTGGCCGCGCGACTGGTCGAGTTCCTGGTCTCGATGATGGCCGGCGGAGCGATGCCGGGAATCACCTTCTTCGCCGCCCCCGTGCTGCAGGCAGCGCTGTGGCCACTGCTGAGCTGGATGCTGCTGGCGCCCCAGCGACGCGCGCCCGAGCCTGACCAGAATCGACCGTTGTGAACACTCCCGAGCTGCGCAACATCCAGCGCGAGCTGCAACGCTTCCGCCGTCGTCTGCTGCTGGCGGCCATCGGGGTGGTGCTGGCCTTCGGCCTGCTCGTCGGCCGCTGGCTGTGGCTGCAGGTGCTGCGCCACAAGAAATATTCGCTGCAGGCGCGCGACAACCGCATCGCCATCGTTCCGGTGCAGCCCACGCGGGGGCTGATCGTCGATCGCAACGGCATCGTGCTGGCCGAGAACTTCGCCGCCTACACCCTGGAAATCACCCCCAGCAAGACCGTGGGGCTGGCGCAGACCATCGAAGCGCTGCGCGCCGTGGTGCCGATCTCGCCCCATGACGAGCGGCGCTTCCGTGCGCTGCTCGAGCAGAGCCGCAACTTCCAGTCGCTGCCCATCCGCACCCGGTTGAGCGACGCCGAGGTCGCGCGCTTCGTCGCCCAGCGCTTCCGCTTCCCCGGGGTCGAGGTGCGCGCCCGGCTGTTCCGCTCCTACCCGCTGGGCACGCTGGGCTGCCATGCGATCGGGATGGTGGGCCGCATCAACGCCCGGGAATTGCAGGAATTGCAGGAACGCGGTCTGGCCTCTGCCTACCAGGGCGCGCAGCACATCGGCAAGACCGGGGTCGAGCTCGGCTGGGAGGAGCAACTGCGCGGACGCATAGGCTACGACGAGGTGGAGGTCAATGTCGCCGGCAGGCCGGTGCGCAAGCTGCGCAGCATCCCGCCGGTTCCCGGAAGCACCCTGGTGCTGTCGCTCGACGCGCGCCTGCAGAAGCTCGCCGAGGATCTCTACGGGGATCGCTCCGGGGCCTGCGTGGCCATCGATCCGCGCAACGGCGAGGTGCTGGCGCTGGTATCGATGCCGACCTTCGACCCGAACCTGTTCGTCGAGGGCATCGACCCGCAGAACTGGAACCAGCTCAATACCGACCCGCGCCGGCCTCTGCTCGACCGCGCGCTGCGCGGCACCTTCGCTCCGGGCTCGACCTACAAGCCCTACCTCGCGCTGGGCGCGCTGACCCTGGGGCTGCGCACCGCCAGCTACACCCTGAAGGATCCCGGCTACTTCATGCTCGGGCGCCACAAATTCCGCGACGACGTTCCCGGCGGGCATGGCATGGTCGACATGCACCGCGCGATCCAGGTGTCCTGCGACACCTATTTCTACATGCTGGCGCACGACTGGGGAGTCGATGGCATGCACGACTGGGTGCAGCGCTTCGGCTTCGGCCGGCACACCGGGATCGACCTGCCCGGAGAGGTGCGCGGGGTGCTGCCGTCGAAGGCCTGGAAGCGGCGCACCTTCAAGACCCCGGCGCAGCAGTTCTGGTACGCGGGCGAGACCGTCAGCCTGGGCATCGGCCAGGGCTACAACAGCTTCACCCCCATCCAGCTCGGCAATGCGCTGGCCACGCTGGCCAATGGGGGAACGCGTTTCGAACCGCGCGTGGTGCGCATGGTGGAAAACGTCTCCGCGCGGCGCTTCGAGCCGACACCGCCGCGGGTGGGCGAGCGACTGCACTTCAACCAGGCCGACTGGCAGGTGGTGCACGGCGGCATGGAAGCGGTCAACACCCGTCCCCAGGGCACCGCCTACAGGGTGTTCCGCGACGCCCCGTACACCAGCGCCGGCAAGACCGGAACTGCCCAGGTATTCAGCGTCCCCAAGGGCCAGCGCTACAAGGCCGCGGATCTCGCGCACCACCTGCTCGACAACGCGCTGTACACGGTGTGGGCGCCGGCCGAAGATCCCCGCATCTGCGTGGCGCTGATCGTCGAGCATGGCGGCTGGGGCGCCAGCGCGGCCGCTCCGATCGCGCGCAAGCTGGTCGACTACCACCTGCTCGGCCAGCTGCCCAGCGACGCGGACATCCAGAAGATCTCCGGGCGGCGGCCCGTGCCGCTGCGCTTTCGCTACGCCGGCAAGCGCGACGGCATGCCCGAGGTGCCGCGCGCCCAGGTGCCGCCACAGGTGCCAGCAGCGTCGGCGGCCGAGGCACCCGCTGCCGCGCCCGTTCCGGTGCAGCCGTGGCCGCAGCCGCCGGCTGCGGCGTCGGCGGCCACCGTGGCCAGCCTCGACGAGGGCCGCTACCTGGCGCCGAAGTGCGCCCCGGGGCCGATGTTCAGCCGCTTCGGCGCGCGCCCGCCCGGCGACGACCCGCAGGAAGGAGTGCGGCTGTGAATACCGTCATCCATCGCCCGTCGCTGGGGCAGCGGCTGCGCCCCTATTGCAGCGGATTCGACCTGCCGCTGCTGCTCGGCCTGGCGCTGCTGGTCAGCATCGGCTGCGTGGTGCTGTACTCCGCGTTGCAGGGCCAGTCCATCGCCTTCAGCGACCAGTTGCGCAACCTGGCCTTCGGCGTCGTCGTGCTGTTCGTGGTGGCGCAGGTGCCGCCGCAGCGGCTGATGCAGATCGCCGTGCCCCTGTACGCCTTCGGGGTCGCGCTGCTGGTGGCCACCGCCGCCTTCGGCCTGGTGCGCAAGGGCGCGCGGCGCTGGCTCGACGTCGGGGTGGTGGTGCAACCCTCGGAAGTGATGAAGATCGCCATGCCATTGATGCTGGCGTGGTATTTCCAGAAGCGCGAAGGACTGATCCGGCTGCGCGACTACGCGATCGCCGGCCTCCTGCTGGCGGTTCCGGTGGGGCTGATCATGAAGCAGCCGGATCTGGGTACCGCGATGCTGGTGCTGTCCACCGGCTTCTTCGTGATCTTTTTCGCCGGGCTGTCCTGGCGCGTGCTGCTGGCCGGCGCGCTGGCGGCGGCGGCGGCGGCGCCGGTGCTGTGGCACTTCATGCACGCCTACCAGCGCCAGCGCATCCTGATGCTCCTCGACCCCCAGGCCGACCCGCTGGGCACCGGATTCAACATCCTGCAATCGATGATCGCCATCGGCTCGGGCGGAGTCTGGGGCCAGGGCTACCTGCACGGCACCCAGGCGCACCTGAACTTCGTCCCCGAGGCGCACACGGATTTCGTGTTCTCCGTGCTCGCCGAGGAATGGGGGCTGGCGGGCAACGTGTTCCTGCTGCTGAGTTACCTGTTCTTCATCGGCCGCGGCCTGTACATCGCCTCGCAGGCGCCCACGCTGTTCTCGCGTCTGCTGGCAGCTTCGATCACCATGATCTTCTTCACCTATGCCTTCGTCAACATGGGCATGGTGTCGGGCATCCTTCCGGTGGTCGGCGTGCCCCTGCCCTTCGTCAGCTACGGGGGCACCGCACTGGCCACGCTGATGCTCGGAACGGCCATCCTGCTGTCGATCGCCCGCTCGCGCCGCCTGGTGCAGAGCTGAGCGCGGGCCTCGCCGCGTATGCTCGGAAGTACCCATGGCGGCTTCGGCCGCGGCGGCGCATCATCGGGTAAAAATTGTTTTACTTGTATATATCTACGTTGCCATGCAGCCACGCACTGCGGCACGCCACCGACTGTCGAGGAGAGCCTGACCATGCCCATCCCGCGCCGCCTTCGCGCCCTTGCTGCCCCGTTGCTGGCGCTCTGCCTGCTGTGCGGCGGATCCTGCGCCTTCGCCGCCGCGAGCGGACTGCCGGCGGATTTCCATTTCGACCACCCCAGCTTCAAGCACGAGCTTCCCTTCGCCACCCGCAAGGTCGTGATCCAGGTCAGCGTGAACCAGCCCGCCTACTGGAACCTGGTGCTCAACAACGCGCAGAACCTGCTGGACAGCTTCGGCCAGCAGAACGTGCGCATCGTCGTCGTCGCCTTCGGCCCCGGGCTGCCGATGCTGCTGAAGAACAGCGCCGTGGCGGCGCGCCTGCAGTCCGAGGACAGCGAGGGCGTGGAGTTCGACGCCTGCCACAACACCATGGAGGCGATGGCGCGCAAAATCGGCCACATGCCGGTGCTCGCCCCGCAGGCGGTGGTCGTGCCCGCCGGAGTGGTGCGCATCATGCAACTGGAGAAGGCGGGCTTCGCGTACGTGCGCCCCTGAGCGCGCACACCGGCGCGGGGCTGCGCCGGAAGCCGGATTGCCCGAGCCCCTGCGCGGGGAAAGCCCGTCGGCCTAGGCTGCACGGCGATCGTGGCTGCACCGGCCGCGGCCTTGCGTTCCCGCCTGCCATGACCCTGCGGCCTTCCCAGCCCCGCCCGCTCCCGTCGCTCGACGGCTCGTCCTACTACGCCGCCACCGCCCATCCCCGGCCCGCCGCCGCCGAACTGCAAGGCGACGCGACGGCCGAGGTCGCGGTCGTCGGCGGCGGCATCGCCGGCCTGTGCGCCGCACTGGAACTGGCGCGGCAGGGCGCGCAGGTCACGCTGCTCGAGTCCGGGCGCATCGGCTGCGGCGCCTCCGGGCGCAACGGCGGCCAGGCGCTGGGCGACTTCGCCTGCGGCATCGAGGCGCTGGAACGCCGGCTGGGCGCAGCGGCCGCGCAACAAGCGTGGCAATGCGCGCAGCAGGCGCTGCATCGACTGCGGCAGCGCATCGCCGAACATGCCATCGATTGCGACTGGCGCAACGGCGCGCTCACCGTGGCGGCCGACGCGCGCCAGGCCGCCGCGCTGCAGGCGGCGATGCGCCACCGCCAGCAGGTCTACGGCGCCACCCACCTGCGCTGGCTCGAGGCGGCGGAACTGCGCCAGCATGTGGCCAGCTCCCGCTACCGCGGCGGGGTGCTCGACCCGATGGCCGGCCACCTGCACCCGCTGAACTACACCCTCGGGCTGGCACGCGCGGCGCGCCGGCTGGGCGTGACCGTGCACGAAGGCAGCCAGGTACTGCAACTGCACGGCGAGGGCGGGCGCCATGTGCTGCGCTGCGCCGGCGGCCGATTGCGCGCGGCGCGCCTGCTGCTGGCCACCGGCGCGGTGCCCGGCGCCCCGCTGGCGCGACTGCGCGCCCGCGTGCTTCCGGTGGCCAGTTGCATGCTGGCCACCGAAGCGCTGCGCGAGCCGGTCGTTCCGCGCGAGGTCGCGGTGTGCGACAGCGCCTTCATTCCCGACTACTACCGGCAGTCCGCCGACGGCCGGCTGCTGTTCGGCAGCGGCGCCCACCATGCCGGCGCGATGCTGCACGACGGCGCCGAGCGCCGACGCCGGCTGCGCAGCGCGATGCTGCGCGTCTTTCCCCAGTTGCAGGACACCGCCATCACCCATGACTGGGGCGGCTGGATCGACGTCAGCGTCAACCGCGCGCCGGACTTCGGCCGCGTCGGCGCTGCCGGGGTGTACCTGCAGGGATTTTCCGGCCATGGCCTGGCGCTGGCCGGACTGGCCGGCGAACTCGGCGCGCGGGCCCTGCTCGGCGGCCCCGGCTCCTGCCCGGAGTTCGAGCTGTTCGCCCGCCTGCCGCACGCGGCCCTGCCGACGCGCGGATGGCTGCGGGTACCCGTGGGAATGCTCGGCTCGCTGTGGGGGCGCCTGCAGCACACGGTTGGCGGCTGAGCGCGCGCCACCGACACCCCTGATCGCCGCTGAGCCTAGCGCATCACCGCGCTCCAGGCGCCGCAGACCAGCGCATCAGCAGACCGCGAATCCTTGCCCGCGCCTGTGCATTGTCGTTACATGTTGGCCCGGCGCAACCCCGGCAAACCCGTATGCGGGGCGGCCTCGTTGGGTTCTACGATCGCGGGTCACAACCTCCGATTCTCAGAAGAGGCTCCCCGAGGCCCGCAACCGACACCCAACTGGAGAGACGTCATGGAGCTACCGCGCAAGACTGGTTCTGGCAAAGATTTCGATCGTCGTGATTTCCTGAAGACCGCCGGAACGGCGGGAGCCGCGGCGCTGCTGGCCACGCCGACGCCGACCTGGGCGGCGAGCGAGAAGCCGATCAAGATCGGGCTGGTCGATCCGGTCACCAGCACCTTCGCCGCGCTGGGCCAGAGCGAAATCAAGGGCGCCAAGTTCGCCGAGGCCGAGATCAACAAGATGGGCGGGATCATGGGCCGCCCGGTGCAGGTTCTCGTCGAGGACAGCGCCGGCAATCCCGGCACCGCGGTGGACAAGTGCTCGCGCCTGCTCAGCCAGGAGAAGGTGGACTTCCTGATGGGAACGGTGAACTCGGCCGCCTCGCTGGCGGTGTCGCAGTTCGCCGACCGCCATCGCAAGGTGTTCATCTGCACTGGCGGGCACGTCGATTCCCTGACGGGCAGCTCGTGCAACAGTTACACCTTCCGTACCTGCTCGACGACCTGGATGCTGACCGCCGGGGACTTCGAGACCCTGTTCAAGAAGTTCGGCAAGAAGTGGTACTTCCTCACCACCGACTATGCCTTCGGCAAGTCGGAGCAGGAGGACTACACGACGCAACTGAAGAAGGCTGGCGGCACCGTGGTCGGCCAGGCACTGGCGCCGGTGGGAACGACCGACTTCTCCTCCTACCTGATCGACGTCAAGGCCAAGAGCCCGCAGGTGCTGTGCCTGCTGCTGGCCGGCAACGACCAGGTCAACGCGATGAAACAGATCGCGCAGTTCGGCATCGACAAGGACATCGCCGTCGGCGGCGCGCTGTTCGAACTCGAGCAGGCGCATGCGCTTCCCCCGGCCGCGCGCTACGGCTGGTGGACGATGGAGTGGTACTGGAATCAGCCCAAGACGCCGCACGTGGCCGACTTCGTCAAGCGCTTCGCGGCCGCCAACGGCGGCGAATATCCGACCGCGCGCGTGTGGTTCGGCTACGCGACAACCCATGCCTTCCGCCTGGCCGTGGAAAAGGCCAAGTCCACGGACTCGGCGAAGGTCGTCGCCGCGCTCGA
The DNA here is from genome assembly GCA_021805825.1 of Pseudomonadota bacterium. Taxonomy (GTDB): domain Bacteria; phylum Pseudomonadota; class Gammaproteobacteria; order Burkholderiales; family Burkholderiaceae_C; genus Thiomonas_A. The sequence goes on along the minus strand of JAJZEC010000019.1, from coordinate 10,778 downwards.
GGGCCTGGTGCTGCCGCCCGAAGTCGCGCTGCAGCCGCATGCGCCGATGTACCGCGCGGCCGACCACCAGCTGCTGATCAGCATGTTCCCCGGCCACGTCAACGCGACCGGCAAGTACCCGAACCTGTTCGACGTCTCGAGCATCGTTCCGGGTGCTTCGATCGCCAAGTCGGCGGCGGAAATGGGCTGCAAGCTGCCCAAGGCCTGAAGTTGCGGTTCCGCGGGTCTCGGGCCTGAACCGGCCCGCGCGGCGCCGATTCAGCAGCCCGCGCACCGCGCGGGCGTACCACCCAACGGCGGCCGGAGCCTGCGTTCCGGCCGCCGCGGAGTTGCTTGTGAGCCTTGTTGTCGTTTTCAACCTGTTCAACGGCCTCATCACCGGCGCCTTCTACGCCTTGCTGGCGCTCGGCCTGGCGCTCATCCTCGGGCTGAACAACACCATCAATTTCGCCCAGGGAACCTTCATGGCGCTGTCGGCGTACTTCGCCTACACCCTGGTTCCCCATGTGGGGTTCTGGGGCGCGCTGGTGCTGGCACCGGTGCTGTCCGGGGTGCTCGGGCTGGTCGTCGAGGTGCTGCTGGTGCGCAGACTGTACAAGCGCGACCCGCTGTACTCGCTGCTCATGACCTTCGGCCTGGCGCTGATCATGGAGGATATGATCCGCACGATCTGGGGCCCGGTCGGGGTGCCGCTGAGCATTCCCGACGCACTCGCCCATCCGCTGAGCCAGACCTACTTCTTCCTCACCGGCTACCGGCTGTTCGTGGTCGCGGTGGCGCTGATCGGCACCGGCGTGCTGTTCGCCCTGCTGCGTTATACGCGACTGGGCATCCGCATCCGCGCCGGCAATGCCGATCTCGAGACCGTGGCTGCGCTGGGGGTGAACATCTACTTCCTGCGCAGCGCCAACTTCGTCATCGGCATCATGTTCGCCGGTGTCGCCGGAATCCTGGCCGCCGGACAATTGGGCCTGGATCCGACAATGGGCGACGGCCTGCTGATGCCGGCCTTTGTCGCGATCGTCGTCGGTGGCGTGGGCTCGCTGCTGGGGTCGCTGCTCGGCGGCCTGCTGATCGGCCTGGCCTCGGGACTGACCACCGCGTTCTATCCGTCGGCCAGCGAGGCCGTCATCTACCTGCTGATGGGACTGATGCTGATCATCCGTCCCCGCGGCCTGCTCGGCCAGGAGGGCCTTCTCGAATGAGTGCTAGCGAAACCGCAGCCAAGCTGCGATCCGCTCCCGGCGCACACGCCACGGCGTGGCGCCTGCACCCGGCCACCGCGCTGCTCGGCCTGGTGCTGTTGACCGTGCCCTTCTGGGTCAGCCATGTCGGGGGCTACACCGACATCGTCTCGCGTGTGCTCATCTACGCGCTGGCCGCGATGGGGCTGAACCTGCTGCTGGGTTTCACAGGCGGTCTTTCGTTCGGGCACGCCGCGTACTTCGGCCTCGGTGCCTACTCCGTCGGGCTGATGCTCAAGTATGCAACCCACAGCGTGCCGCTGGCGCTGATCGTCGGAACCCTGGTAGGTGGCGTCGTCGCCACCGTGCTGGCGCCTCTGGTGGTGCGGCGACGGGGAATCTACTTCGCGATGATCACCATCGCCATCGGCCAGTTGTTCTATTTCGTGGCGATCCGCTGGGCCTCGGTCACCGGGGGCTACGACGGCCTCACCGGCTTCTCGCGCCACGCCATCCACCTGCCGGGCTGGACGTGGACCCTGGGCGCGACCGGGTTCTACTACCTGGTGCTGCTGTGCTTCGCCATCGGCGCCTGGCTGATCTGGATGATCCTGCAGTCTCCGCTGGGGCGCAGCTTCGTCGCCGTGCGCGAAAATCAGAAGCGCCTGCGCTTCCTCGGCGTCGGCGTGAACCACTACGCGGCGGCAGCGTTCGCGATCTCCGGTTTCGTCGTCGCGCTGGCCGGGGGACTCAACGCGCTGCTCGACAACTTCACCTCCCCCAACAGCCTGGCCAACAACCTTTCGGGTGACCTGGTGATCATTGCCGTTCTCGGCGGCATGCGCAACTTCTGGGGCCCCTTCGTCGGGGCCGCCATCTTCGTGCTGGTGCGCGACTACGCCAGCAACGTCACCAACAACTGGATGACCGTGATCGGACTGATTTTCGTGCTTTCGGTGCTGTTCTTCCCCCTGGGAATCATGGGGTTCCTGCAACGCAAGGGCCGGAGCCAGGAATGAGCCACCTGCTGCAATTGCGCTCGGTTTCGCGCCGCTTCGGCGCGCTGCAGGCGTTGAGCGACATCTCGCTCGATGTCGCGAAGGGGGAACTGCGCGCGGTGATCGGGCCGAACGGCGCGGGCAAGACCACGCTGTTCAATCTGATCAGCGGTTTCTTCCCGCCGAGCAGCGGCGAGATCGTGTTCGACGGGGAAGCCATCCAGAGCGTGAACCCGGCGGCGCTGGTGCGCCGCGGAATCATCCGAACCTTCCAGGTCACCGAGATCTTCCTTTCCTTGAGCGTCGCCGACAACCTGCGCATCGCGGCCGAGGTCGCGATGGGATGGAGCGCGCGGCCGTGGCTGTCGCGCGCGCAGCGCGCGCAGGTCGACGCCCGGGTGGAAGAGCTGATGAACCTGGTCGGCCTGCAGGGCAAAGGCGATCGCATCGCCGGTGAACTCTCGCACGGCGACCAGCGGGTGGTGGAGGTGGGCATCGCCCTGTCGCGCCAGCCCAAGCTGCTGCTGCTCGACGAGCCCACCGCGGGCATGGGCGACGAGGAAACCCAGCTGATGACGGCATTGATCAAGCGCCTGAACAAGGAGCAGGGAATCACCACCCTGTTCGTCGAGCACGACATGGAAATCGTGTTCGGCATCGCCGACCGCATCACGGTACTCGACAACGGACATTTCCTGGCCGAAGGCAACGCGCAGGAAATCGCCGCCAATCCGGCGGTGCAGTCGGCCTACCTGGGCCGCCAGAACTGACAAGGCAGGAGCTGCGCAAAAGCATGGCCAAGGTGCTACAGGTCGAATCGATTCACACCTACTACGGCAAGAGCCACATCCTCGACGGCGTCTCGCTGAACATCGGCGAGGGCGAACTGGTCGCGCTGCTGGGTCGCAACGGCGCCGGCAAGACCACCACCCTGCGCTCCATCATGGGGCTGACGCCTCCGCGCCAGGGACGCATCGAACTGTTCGGCAAGGACTGCACCGGGGCCCCCGCGCACCGCATCGCCGCCGCCGGGGTCGGCTACGTTCCCGAGGGCCGGCGCATCTTCGGCCACCTGTCGGTGCACGAGAACCTGCTGGTGTCGCGCCAGACGAGCGGACAGTGGAACATCGACACCGTCTACCAGCTGTTCCCGCGGCTGCACGAACGGCGCACCAGCAAGGGGGGCAGGCTGTCCGGGGGCGAGCAGGAAATGCTGGCCATCGCCCGCGCGCTGCTGCTCAACCCCAGGCTGCTGATCCTCGACGAACCTTCGCAGGGGCTGGCTCCGATCATCGTGCAGGAGGTCATGCGCACCGTGGCACGCATGAAGAGCGAGGGCATTGCGGTGCTGCTGGTGGAGCAGAACGTGTTCGGCGCCCTCGAACTGGCCGACCGCGCCTATGTGCTCGGCGAAGGCCGCGTGCTGTACGACGGATCCGCCGCGGAATTGCGCGCCGACACCGCCCGCATGGAACAGCTGGCCGGGGTGGCGCACTCGGCGGCCTGAAAACGCGGCGCGGCCCAGGCCCCTGCCGCGCCACGGGGCAGGGATTCGTCCGCACTGCCATCAGGGTTTGTCCTTGCGCTCCGGGCGACGACGCGGGACACTAGCGGTGTAACCGAGCCGATGCACTGGCCGCCATGGTGGCGGAGGAAGGCTTTGCGGGGCGCGCAGGCGGAATGCCCGCGCAGGCCGCGGGCACCAGCGCCAGGCTCGCCCAAGCGGATCATGACCCAAGCAGTGCCCGTGGTGGCGGTGGCCACCGACCTCAAGCAACTCTGCGGCCAGCCCGTGCATGCGGTGGCGCGCAAATACGTCGATCCCCTGCTGGAAATCTCCGGCTGCCTGCCGCTGCTGCTGCCGGCCTTCGGCGCCAGCACGCCCATCGAGCATGTGCTGGCCTCGGTGCATGGCCTGCTGTTCACGGGGTCGCCGTCGAACATCGAACCCCACCACTACGGCGAGCCGCTGGACAATCCCGCCTCCCCGGCGGATCCGGCGCGCGATGCCACCACCCTGCCGCTGATCCGCGCAGCGATCGCGCGCGGCGTCCCGGTGTTCGGCATCTGCCGCGGATTCCAGGAGATCAACGTCGCCCTCGGGGGCACGCTGCTGCAGCAGGTGCATCGCACCGAAGGCTACGCCGACCACCGCGAGGACGAAAGCCTGCCGCTGGAGCTGCAATACGGCCCGGCGCACGAAGTGCGCGCAGTCCCCGGCAGCTGGCTGGAGCGCCTGGTCGGGCGCCCGAGCTGGCAGGTCAACAGCCTGCACGGGCAGGGAATCAAGCGCCTGGCCCCGCAACTGCTGCCGCAGGCCCATGCGCCGGACGGCCTGGTCGAAGCCTATGTCCACGCGCATGCAACAGCCTTGCTGCTCGGGGTTCAATGGCATCCGGAATGGCGGGCAGCGTCCAACCCGGTGTCCACCGCGCTGTTCCGCGCCTTCGGCGATGCCTGCCGGGCGCGTGCGGCGCGCGGGGCTGCCGCGCTCGAAGCGCACGACAGCCTGCACGCCCACGCCGAAGCCGCCTGAAGCCGCACGGGCGTTCCTTGCGGCCGGGCAACACGGCCGCGCAACCCTGAGGAAGCCCGCATGCATCAGCCCCCGTCGTCCCCGACCCCAGCGCAGGAAGGCGCGGCTTCCGACGCGCTGCCGCGCAACTTCAACGAACTCGAAGCCTGGCTGAACCGCAGGCGCGTCACCGAGATCGAGTGCCTGGTTCCCGACCTCACCGGGGTCGCGCGGGGCAAGATCCTGCCGCGCAGCAAGTTCACCGAAGACCGCGGCATGCGCCTGCCGGAAAGCATCATCGGCCTGACCGTCACCGGCAACTGGCCCGAGGACGAACGGCTGGACGAATTGATCAGCGCCAACGACCGCGACATGCACCTGGTGCCCGACGCGGCCACCGTGCGCCCGGTGCCCTGGGCCGCCGACCCCACCGCGCAGGTCATCCACGACTGCCATTTCCGCGACGGCGCCGAGGTCGACTACGCGCCACGCAGCGTGCTCAAGCAGGTACTGCGCCTGTACGCGCAGCGCGGGTGGCGCCCGGTGGTCGCCCCGGAGATCGAGTTCTACCTGGTGGCCAAGAACACCGATCCCGACCAGCCGCTGCGCCCGCCGCTGGGGCGCTCGGGCCGCGCCGAGACCTCGCGCCAGCACTACAGCATCGATGCCGTCAACGAGTTCGACCCCCTGTTCGAGGACATCTACGACTACTGCGAAGCGATGGAACTCGACGTCGACACCCTGATCCACGAGGTCGGCGCCGGACAGATGGAAATCAACTTCCTGCACGGCGACGCGCTGGATCTGGCCGACAAGGTGTTCTTCTTCAAGCGCACGCTGCGCGAAGTCGCACTGCGGCACAACATGTACGCGACCTTCATGGCCAAGCCGATGGCCGAGGAGCCGGGCAGCGCGATGCACGTGCACCAGAGCGTGGTCGACATCGCCAGCGGCCGCAACCTGTTCAGCCAGCCCGACGGATCGGCCTCCGCGGCCTTCACCCACTACATCGGCGGTTTGCAGAAATACATACCCCACGTGATCGCGCTGTTCGCCCCCTACGTGAACTCCTACCGCCGCCTCGGCGGCGGCGCGTCGGCGCCGACGAACGTCGAATGGGGCAACGACAACCGCACCGTGGGCATCCGCGTGCCGGCGGCCAACGCGCAGAACCGGCGGCTGGAGAACCGGGTCATCGGTGCCGATGCGAATCCCTACGTGGCGCTGGCCGCGACCCTGGCCTGCGGCTACCTCGGCATGGTCGGGCAGATCGAGGCCCTGCCCGAAATGACCGGCGACGCAGGCAACCAGCGCAGCGCCATCGCGCTGGCGCAGAGCCTGCCCGAGGCGGTGCGGATGCTCGGCGAACCCCCGGAGCTGGAGGCGCTGCTGGGACGGCGCTTCTGCGCCATCTACCGGGCCGTGAAGACCAGCGAATACGCCGAATTCATGCGGGTCATCAGCTCCTGGGAACGCGAACACCTGCTGCAGCATGTCTGAAGCCCCGAAGCGGCCGCTGGATCGCCTGCAGGCCGCCGACGTCGCCCACCACCTGCACCCCTTCACCGACGCCGACGAACTGCGCCGGCGCCCGCCGCGGCTGATCGTGCGCGGGCAGGGGGTGCGCATCTGGGACGCCGACGACCACGAGATCCTCGACGCCATGTCGGGCCTGTGGTGCGTCAACCTCGGCTACGGTCGCACCGACCTGGTCGAGGCCGCGCAGCGGCAGATGCTGCGCCTTCCGTACTACAACACCTTCTTCCAGACCACCACCGAGCCGGCGGCCCGACTGGCCGCGGCTCTCGCCCGCATCGCGCCGCCGGGCATGCGCCAGGTGTTCTTCACCGAATGCGGATCCACCGCCAACGACACCATGGTGCGCATGGTGCGGCATTACTGGGAATTGCGCCGGCAGCCGCTGCGCAAGGTCATCATCTCCCGGCGCAACGCCTACCACGGAAGCACCCTGGCGGCCGCCTCGCTGGGCGGCATGGCATCGATGCACGCGCAGGGCGGCCTGCCGCTGCCCGATTTCAGCCATATCGAGCAACCGCACCGCCTGCAGCTTGGGCTTCCCGGCGAAAGCGAGCAGGATTTCGCGCTGCGCGCCGCCGGCTGGCTGGACGAGCGCATCCGCGCAATCGGCGCCGAGCGCGTAGCCGCCTTCGTGCTCGAACCGGTGCAGGGGGCAGGCGGAGTGATCGTTCCGCCGGCCGGCTACGCGCGTGCCATCGAAAGCATCTGCCGCCGCCACCAGGTGCTGCTGGTCAGCGACGAGGTCATCTGCGGCTTCGGCCGCCTGGGCTACTGGTTCGGCTGCCAGCACCCGGCGATCGACATCGAGCCCGACCTCATCACCTTCGCGAAGGGCGTGACTTCGGGCTACCTGCCGCTGGGCGGGGTGCTGGTCGGTGCCGAGGTCGGCGAGGTGCTGTCGGCGCGCGCCGGCGAATTCGCCCATGGATTCACCTATTCCGGGCACCCGAGCTGTTGCGCGCTGGCGCTGGCCAACCTGCACGCACTCGAACACGAGCAGGTGCTGCAGCAGGTGCGCCAGGTCACCGCGCCCTATCTGCAACAGCGCTTCGCCGATCTCGCACGCCACCCGCTGGCCGGCGACCCGGAAGGCCTGGGCATGACCGCGGCCCTGACGCTGTGGCAGGACAAGGCGACGCGCCGGCCCTTCCCCGACGAGGCACGCGCCGGCCTGCTCTGCCGCGACGCCTGCTTCGACTCCGGGGTGGTCATGCGCGCGGTCGGCCAGCGCATGATCATCGCCCCGCCGCTGGTCAGCACCATCGACGACATCGACCGCATGGTCGAGCGCATCGGCATCGCCCTCGACCGCACGCAGCAGGCACTGCGGCGCGGCGGCTGGCTGCGCTGAGCCGGCGCACGATGCGCCTGCGTGGCGCCCACGCCGCCGCAAGGGATGGATAATGCGCAGCCAGCCGATCCTCCCCCCACGGTGCCACTTCCCGCCATGTCCCACCGCCCGGAACCCGCCGCCCTCGACGGCAACGCCCTCGGACTGACCGAATCCACCATCATGGGCGTGGCCGGAACCGCGCCGGTGTTCTCCATCGCGGCCACCAGCGCGGCGCTGGTCGGCAGCGTCGGCGTGCTGGCGCCGGCCAGCCTGCTGTACTGCGGGCTGATCATGTTCGGCGTGACCTTCGCCTACATGCACCTGAACCGCATGGACGCCAACGCCGGCGCCTCCTATGCCTGGGTCAGCAGGATCTTCAACCGCGGCCTGGGCTTCCTCGCCGGCTGGGCGCTGCTGGTCGCGTCGGCCATGTTCATGGTGTCGGGAACCATTCCGGCGGCCACCGCGACGCTGGCCCTGGTGGCGCCCTCGCAAGCGGGCAGCACCGCGGTGGTCACGCTGGTGGCCGCCGGCTGGCTGATCGTGGTCAGCGCGGTGATCCTCAAGGGCATCAAGCTCACCAGCTACGTGCAGGTCACGCTGACCATGCTCGAACTGGCGATCCTGGTACTCATCGTCGGCGCCGCGCTGTGGAAGTTCTCGGCCGCCCCGCTGCACCACCTGCACTGGGCGGACTTCAGCCCCGCGGCATTCAGCCCGCACATGTTCACCCTGGGCGCGCTGACCGCCATCTTCTTCTACTGGGGCTGGGACGTCACGGTGAACCTCAACGAGGAAACGCGCGACGGCAGCTGGGTCGCCAGCCTCGGTTCGCTGCTCGCGATGCTCGTCATCATCGCCCTGTTCATGCTGTTCATGATCGTGGCGCTGCTGGCGCTGAGCGACAAGGAGATCCAGGCCGCCAACACCAACATCCTGCTCGCGGTGGCCGACAAGCTGTTCCCCAGGCCCTGGAGCTACATGGCGGTGCTCGCGGTGATGCTCAGCACCCTGGGCACGCTGGAAACCTCGATCCTGCAATTCACCCGCACCATGTTCGCGCAAAGCCGCGACGGCCTGCTGCACCACCGCTACGCCCACCTTCACCCCACCTGGGACACGCCGTGGGTGGCCACGCTGGCGATCGCCGGCTTCGGCCTCGTGCTGCTGTTCCTGGCCTCCTTCATCCCGACGGTCAACCAGATCATCCAGGATTCCATCGACGCCATCGGCTTCCAGGCCTCGTTCTACTACGGCCTGGCCTGCCTGGCGTGCGCCTGGCATGTCTGGAACTCCGAGCGCAGGAGCGCCGCGCACCTGCTGCTGTACCTGCTGTGGCCGCTGGCCTCCGGACTGTTCCTCTGGTTCATCGCCATCTACAGCCTGCCGACCTTCGGCACCACGGTGAACGTGATCGCCATCGGCGGCATCCTGCTCGGGCTGCTGCCGTTCTGGCTGCATCGCGGCAAGTCCCAGCCCACGGCGCAGACGCAGCCGGTGAACGAACTCTGAGCGCAGGCGCGCCCTTCCAGAACCCAGGAGAAGCAGCATGAGCACTCCCCCCTCCCAGCATGCCTTGTGGCACGGCCGCGCCGCCGACCTGCTCGCCCGCGGCATCGACGGCCGGCTGCTGATCGACGGCCAGCGCTACCACGCGGTCGACGGCCGCTGCTTCGACAGCGTCAGTCCGCTCGACGGCAAGGTCATCGCCCGCGTCGCGCGCGCGCAGGCCGCCGATGCGGAACTCGCGGTGGCCAGCGCACGCGCAGCTTTCGCCGACGGGCGCTGGAGCGCGCGTTCGCCGGCCGCGCGCAAGAAGGTGCTGCTGGCCTTCGCCGAACGCGTGCGCGCGGCGCGCGACGAGCTCGCGCTGCTCGAGACCCTGGACATGGGCAAGCCCATAGCCGCGAGCCTGTCGGCCGACGTTCCGGGCGCGGCGCGCTGCATCCAGTGGTACGCCGAGGCGGTCGACAAGGTCTACGGCGAAATCGCCCCCACCGGGCCGGATGCGCTGGCGCTGGTCAGCCGCGAGCCGGTCGGGGTGGTGGCGGCCATCGTGCCCTGGAACTACCCGCTGCTGATGACCGCGTGGAAGATCGCTCCGGCGCTGGCCGCGGGCAACAGCGTGGTGCTCAAGCCCAGCGAACGCTCGCCGCTCAGCGCGCTGCGCCTAGCCGAGCTCGCGCTCGACGCCGGCCTGCCGCCCGGGGTGCTCAACGTGCTCCCCGGCTACGGCAATGAAGCCGGCGAGGCCCTGGCGCTGCACATGGATGTCGACGCCGTGGGCTTCACGGGATCGACCCGCACCGGGCGCCTGATGCTCGAATACGCCGGGCGCAGCAACCTCAAGCGGGTGTACAACGAACTCGGCGGCAAGTCGGCCAACCTGGTGTTCGACGACTTCGACGACCTCGACCGCGCTGCGGCCACCGCGGCCGGCAGCATGTTCTACAACCAGGGTGAATCCTGCAACGCGCCGTCGAGGCTGCTGGTGCAGGAGAGTATCGCCGACGCCTTCGTCGAGCGCCTGGCGGCGCTGGCACCGGGCTACGCCCCCGGCGACCCCCTGGATCCCGAAACCCGCATGGGCGCGCTCGTCGACGAACGCCACACCGCGCTGGTGATGGACTACATCCGCAGCGGCCGTGCGCAGGGCGCGCGCTGCGTGGCCGGCGGCGAGCAGGTGCGACAGGACAGCGGCGGGCAGTTTGTCGCACCCACGGTGTTCGACGGCGTCGGCAACGACATGCGCATCGCACGGGAGGAGATCTTCGGCCCGGTGCTGTCGGTGATCCGCTTCCGCGACGAGGAACACGCGCTGCGCATCGCCAACGATTCCAGCTACGGCCTGCACGCGGCGGTCTGGACGCGCAACCTCGACCGCGCGGTGCGGGTGGCGCGCGCGCTGCGCGCCGGCACCGTGCATGTGAACCAGTACGACGACGACGACATCACCGTGCCCTTCGGCGGTGTCAAGCAGTCGGGCAACGGCCGCGACAAGTCGCTGCACGCGCTGGACAAGTACAGCGAACTGAAGACCACCTGGATGCGCATCGAGGCGCGCTGAACGCGCTGCGCCCCACGAGGGGGCGCAGCGGCGGGGTTCCCTGGGCTCAGTGCGTATAGGCGCCGATGTCGATGGAGGTCGGGGAGCGCGGCGTCAGGGCGTAGTCGGTGGTCACGATCGGGGCCACCGCAGTCGAGCCGGC
>JAJZEC010000077.1 GCA_021805825.1 Pseudomonadota bacterium | reverse complement strand
TCTAACGCGCGGCGAAGGTCTGCTGCGCGTTGTGCACCCGAATCACCGGCGCGGCCAGCATGCCCTCCTCCAGCACGTAGGAGGTGTCTTCGGCAGCGCGCTGCATCTGGCGGTTCAGGCGCTTGGCGCGCCGGCTGATCACGCGCATCGCCACCAGCAGCGGCAGCAGGATCGCCACCGTGAGCAGGGTCAGGCTCCAGTTCAGCCAAAGCAGGTAGCCGAACAGGGCGGCCAGCGTCAGGCTGTCGCGCAGCAAGGTGAGCAGCGCAGGGAAGATCATTCCCAGTGCCAGTTGCGCCTCGTAGACCGCGGCGCCGATCAGGCTGCTGGCGCTTTCCTTGCGCAGGGCCGCGAGCTCGGCATGCAACACCTGTTCGTACACCCGTCCACGCGCACCGGCCAGCACGTTCTGGGTCACCCACTGGGTCAGGAACTGCGAGGCTAGCCAGGCCAGCCCGCGAGCGGTGAACAGCCCGAGCAGCACCGCGGGAACCATCCACAGCGAGAAATCCCGATGACCGGAAAAACCGACGTCCAGCACATGGCGTATCAGCGCCGGCAGCGCCGGCTCCGTGGAGGCGACGATCACCGCGCACACCACGATCAGCGCGGCGGCCACCGGGTTGCGCGCGTCGGCGGCGAACAGCGAGCGCAGCAGCGCCAGGCCACCGCCCGCCCCGCCGCGCGCGGGCGCCGCCGGGCCAGCGCCTTCGGTTTGCGGATTGGGTGCGGGATCGGGGTTCAAGGTGCGGTGGATAATGCGGGCCGTCGTCGTCCGGCGACCCAGCTTTCTACCATAGGCGCCGAACGCGCCGATCCGTCGCCGTTGCCGAAGCCCACCTGCTGCCCATGTCCGACCTCAGTGTGATCATTGTCGCGAAGAACGAGGCGCACGACATTGTCGGTTGCCTGGAGTCGGTGCAGGGCTGGGCCTCGGAAGTGATCGTGTTCGACTCCGGCAGCACCGACGGCACGCAGGATCTCTGTCGCGCGCACGGAGCACGGGTGTTCGAGACCGACTGGCCGGGCGACGGCCCGCAGAAGAACCGTGCCCTCGACCAGGCGCGTGGCGACTGGGTGCTGTGCCTGGACGCCGACGAGCGCGTGAGCCCGGCGCTGCGCGGGCAGATCGAGCAGGTGCTGCGCGGCAACACCCCGCATGCTGCCTTCAGCATGCCGCGCAGTTCGAGCTTCTGCGGACAGTTCATGCGCCATGGGGGCTGGTGGCCCGACCGCATCACCCGCCTGTTCCGGCGCGGGCGCGCGCGTTTCACCGAACCGCGCACGCATGCCGCGCTGGTGGTCGACGGAAGCACCGGGCAACTGCAGGCGCCGATCATCCACCTTTCGGTGTCCGACCTCGACGAAGTGCTGGACAAGCTCAACGTCTATTCCACCGAGGGCGCGCGGGCCATGCACGCGCAGGGCCGTCGGGGCGGCCTCGGGCTGGCGCTGGGCAAGGGCTTCTGGGCCTTCGTGCGCAGCTACCTGCTGCGCGCGGGTTTCCTCGACGGTCGGCTCGGGCTGGTTCTGGCGCTGGCCAACGCACACGGCACCTACTACCGCTACGCCAAGCTCTGGCTGCTCGAGCGGGGCGTCGATGCGCGGCGCTGACTCCCGCCCCCGCCTCCCGCCGCCATGTCCGCCCCCCGCCTGATCAGCCTGATCGTCACCACCTACAACCGCAGCGATGCCTTGCTGGCGGTGCTGCGCGCGCTGCAGCTGCAGCGTGACCGCGGCTTCGAGGTCATCGTGGCCGACGACGGCTCGACGGCCGAGCATGTGCAACGCCTGCAGGCCGCGGCGCCCGGACTGGATCTGGATCTCACCCATGCCTGGCAGGCCGACGTGGGTTTCACCGCGGCCGCGGCGCGCAACCTCGGGGTTCGGCAGGCGCGAGGCGACTACCTGGTGTTCCTCGATGGCGATTGCCTGCCGCTGCCCGACTTCGTCGCCCGCCACCGCGGCCTGGCCCGCCCCGGCTGCCTGGTCAACGGCAGTCGCGTCCTGCTGTCGCCGGAGCTCAGCGCACAGGCGCTGCGCCAGGGCCTGCAACTGCCGGCCATGCCCTGGGGCTGGTGGCTGCGCCAGCGCCTGCGCGGTGGGTGCAACAAGTGGGCCGGGTTGCGCCTGCGCTGGCCGGCGGCGCTGCGCCGGGCACGGCCGCAGTTCCGCTGGAAAGGCATCCGCAGCTGCAACCTGGGGACGTGGCTGAGCGATTACCAGGCGGTCGACGGCTTCGACGAGGTGTTCGACGGCTGGGGACATGAGGATGCCGATCTGGTGCTGCGGCTGCAGCGCCACGGCTGCGCGCGCATCGACGGCTTCTGGGCCACCGAGGTGCTCCATCTGTGGCACGCCGAGGCCGCGCGCGACGGGCAAGGACACAACCTGGAACGGGTGCGTGACCGCATGCAGGGCTCGATGGTGCGCGCCGTGCACGGCTTGAGCAATCCGCGCATGCCCGAACTCGAGCGCCGGGTACAGTTGCTGGGCGCGCGCCACGCGGCAGCCGCCGCAGCCACGGGCGCCAGCGCATAGAATTTCGGGCTGCCGGACGACCCGCCGGCGCGACGCCGGCCCAGACAGCCAGGAATGCCATGCAACGACGACGTTTTGTACTCGGCAGCGCGCTGCCCGTGGCCGCGCGCGGCCTGCGCCTGGCCGGGGCCCTCGGGCTGGCCGCGCAACCGCTGATCGCGCGCGCTCAATTCCGCGTCGATGTCGCGGGAATCGGTGCGCGCCAGATTCCGGTGCTCATCGACGACTTCGCGGGTCAATCCGGCTGCCCGCAGCCGCTGGCCGAGATCATCCGTGCCGACCTCACGCGCAGCGGCCAGTTCCGGGTGACTCCGGCCTCGGCCTCGGCAACCCTGAGCGACGCAGGGCCCCCGGCCTATGCGCAATGGTCGGCCCAGCAAGTCGACGCCGCCGGAGGCGGCAGTGTGGCGGCCGACGGTCCGCAGGCGTGGATGATCCGCTTCCGTCTGTGGGACGCGGTCGGGCAGCGCGACCTCGGAGGCGTGGCGCTGCGGGTGGTCGGCGGCGACCTGCGGCTGGCCGCGCACCGCATCGCCGACTTCGTCTACCAGAAGCTCACCGGCCAGCGCGGGGTGTTCGCCACGCGCATCGCCTTCATCGGCAAGAACGGGCGCGACAGCTTCTCGCTGCTGGTGTCCGAAAGCGACGGCTACAACCCGATGGCCGCGCTGCGCAGCCGCGAGCCCCTGATGTCGCCGGCCTGGTCGCCCGACGGAGCGAGCCTGGCCTACGTGTCCTTCGAAACCGGCAAGCCGGTGGTGTTCGTGCAGAACGTACGCACCGGGGCGCGCCGCGCGGTGGCCAACTTCCGCGGCAGCAACAGCGCTCCGGCCTTCTCCCCCGACGGACGCACATTGGCCGTGGTGCTCACCCTGGGCGCGGCCTCGCAGATCTACACGGTTCCGGCCGGCGGCGGGCCCGCGCGCGCGGTCATCCGGGCGAGCAGCATTGCCACGGAGCCGGCATTCACACCGGACGGCAAGAGCCTGTTCTTCGTCAGCGACCGCGACGGCTCGCCGCAGATCTACCAGGCGGGGATCGACGGCTCCGGCGTGCGGCGCATCACCTTCTCGGGCGACTACAACGTCAGCCCGGCCATCAGTCCGGACGGCAAGTCGCTGGCCTACATCTCGCAGCAAGGGGGCAATTTCCAGCTCTGGCTGCAGGATCTGGGCAGCGGCGCCACGCGCCCGCTGGGCAACGGCCCCAACGACGGACATCCCAGTTTCGCTCCCAACGGCCAGATCCTGGTGTACGCGGCCACCGAAGGCGGCGCCCAGGTGTTGCGCACGGTGTCGCTGGACGGCAGCGTGCGCACCACCCTCGCCGCACACGGCGAATCCGTGCGCGAGCCGGCCTGGGGACCGTGGAGCCAGCCCACCTGAGCGCACCTGACCCGCGGCCGTCCCGCGAACCCGCAGCCGACGCATCCCATCCTGCACGCCACCACCAGCGTTGCCGAACCCTGTCCCACCGGATCCCGCGATGAACCCACGACGCAGCACGCCCCACCGTTCCTCCCTGCTGGCCGCGCTGGCCACGGCCTTCCTGCTCGGCGGATGCGCTTCCGGCGTCAACCTCGGCCAGAAGGCCCCGGTCGAAGCCCGGCAGGCCACTCCGGTCGGCCAGGCCGGCTCGGCGGCCAGCGCCCAAGGCGCCGCGCAGAGTTCCGTGGCCGCGGTGCAGACGGGCGCGCTGTCCGGCGCCGGCGCCTCGGCGGGCGGCACTGCAGGCCCGACCGCCGATGTCGGGCGCAGTGTGTATTTCGCCTTCAACAGTTTCAACGTCGATCCGCGCTATGAACCGACGCTGCAGGGCAACGCCCAGTACCTGCAGTCCCACCCGGGGGCCCATGTACAGTTGCAAGGCAACACCGATGCCCGCGGCAGCCGGGAATACAACCTGGCGCTGGGCCAGAAACGCGCCGATGCCGTGCGCAAGAACCTGGAACTCCTGGGCGTGAATCCGTCGCAGATGGAGTCCATCAGCTACGGCAAGGAAAAGCCCAAGGCCAGCGGCGATACCCCGCAGGACTACGCGGAGAACCGGCGCGTGGACATCGTCTACCAACCCTGAGCGCAAGCCCTTCCCGGAGAAGCTGCCATGAATCCCCAGACCTTCGCCCCCGGCGCGCGCCTGCGCCGCGCCGGCGCCGCGCTCAGCCTGGGACTGGGTGCCCTGGCGTGGAGCGGAGCCGCGCACGCCGACCTGTTCGCGGACAACGAGGCCCGGCGTGCAATCCTGCAGTTGCGCGCACAAGTTGCGCAACTGCAGCAACAGCAGCAAAGCCAGCAGTCGCAACTCCAGCAGGTTCGCAATTCCATGCTCGATCTGTCGAACCAGATCGAAGACCTGAAGAACCAGATCGCCCAGTTGCGTGGCCGCCAGGACACCAGCGCCCAGCAACTTGGCACCGAACTGGCCAAGCTGCAGGCCAGCCAGCAGCAACTGCTGCAGAACCTCAAGCCCCTGCTTCCGGTGCAGGTGGAGATCAACGGCCAGAGCTATACCGTGCAGCCCGCGGAAAAGACGGCCTACGACAAGGCGATGACGGATTTCCGCGACGGCCAGTTCGCCGCGGCGAGCACCGAACTGCAGGCTTTCGTCTCGCGTTACCCGGGAAGCGCCTACCTCGGGGAGGCGCGCTACTGGCTGGGCAACTCCCTGTACGGCCAGCAACGCTACCGCGACGCGGTGTCCCAGTTCCAGCAGCTCATCGACAGCGACCCGCAGGGCCAGCGCGTCCCCGAAGCGCTGCTGGGCCTGGCCAACTGCCAGTTGCAGTTGCGCGAGTTCAAGGCCGCGCGCGTGACCCTGCATCGTCTGATCCACGATTTCCCGAAGACCGAAGCCGCGCAGGCGGCGCGCCAGCGCCTGGCGCGGCTGCATTGACCATGTCCAGGCATGCCGGGGGCGGCGCGCCGGCGGTGGTGCTGCTGTCGGGCGGGCTGGATTCGGCCACCGTGCTGGCGCTGGCCCGCGAGGCCGGCTACGCCTGCCACGCGCTGTCGCTGGACTACGGCCAGCGCCACCGGGCGGAACTCGACGCGGCGCGGCGGGTCGCGCGCGCACTGGGCGCCGTGCGCCACGAGGTGCTGAGCCTGGATCTGGCGCGCTTCGGCGGCTCCTCGCTGACCGATGCCACGCGGCCGCTGCCCGACTCCGCACAGCAGACCGGCATTCCCAGCACCTACGTGCCGGCGCGCAACACCGTGATGCTCGCGCTGGCGCTGTCGTGGGTCGAGGCTCTCGGGGGCCGCGACCTGTTCTACGGCGCCAATGCCGTCGACTACTCCGGCTATCCCGACTGCCGCCCGGACTACGTCGAGGCCTTCGAGCGCATGGCCAACCTGGCCACGCGCGCCGGGGTCGAGGGCGGCCACCTGCGCGTGCATGCCCCGATCATCGGCCTGAGCAAGGCCGAAATCATTCACGAAGGTCTGCGCCTGGGGGTCGACTACGGGCTGACGGTCAGCTGCTACCAGGCCGACGCTGCGGGGCGCGCCTGCGGGCATTGCGCATCCTGCAGCATCCGCGCCGCCGGATTCGCCGCCGCCGGCGTCGCGGATCCCACGCCGTACCGCGAAGCCTGAGACCGCACCGGCCCACCGCCACCGATGACCTGGCTGAGCACCGCATCGATGCAGACCCTGGATCATGTGATCCTGGGCAGCACCTTCCTGCTCGGGCTGCTGTTCGGTGCGGTGATGCAACGCACCCAGTTCTGCACCATGGGCTCGGTGGCCGACATCGTCAATTTCGGCGACTGGACGCGCATGCGCATGTGGGTGCTGGCCATCGCCACCGCCACCCTGGGCACCACCTGGCTGGCCGCGGCGGGCCAGATCGACCTGGCACGCAGCATCTACACAGCGCCGCGCATCACCTGGCTTTCGGCAATGGTCGGCGGGGTGCTGTTCGGCGTCGGCATGGTGCTGGCTTCCGGTTGCGGCAGCAAGACCCTGATCCGCCTGGGCAGCGGCAGCCTGAAGGCCCTGGTGGTGTTTGTCATGCTCGGGCTGGGGGCCTACGCGACCCTGCGCGGCATCACCGCGGAGCCCCGCGTCTACCTGCTCGACCCGGTGGCACTGCGCCTGGCCGGCCCCCAGGATCTGCCGTCGCTGCTGGCACGCCACAGCGCGTGGTCGGCGCGCGCCTGGCTGCTGCTGCTGGGCGACGCCGTGGGTCTCGGGCTGGCGACGTGGGCCCTGTGGCGGCGTGAGGGACGCGATGCCCGGCTGCTGCTCGGAGGCTGCGGCGTGGGCGCGCTGGTCGTGGCGCTGTGGTGGGTCAGCGGGCACCTGGGCTACGTCGCCGAGGATCCGCAGACTCTGCAGTCGACCTTCGTCGGCAGCCAGACCAACCACCTCGAATCCTTCACCTTCGTTTCCCCGCTGGCGTCCACGCTGAACTGGCTGCTGCTGTACAGCGATGCCAGCAACGTGCTGGACATCGGCATCGTCTCCGTGTTCGGGGTGGTCGCCGGCGCCGCGCTGCATGCCCTGGCCAGCGGAAACTTTCGCTGGGAGGGCCTGTCCGGGCTCGAGGACACGGCCAACCACCTGGTCGGCGGCCTGCTGATGGGAATCGGCGGGGTAACCGCGCTGGGCTGCACCATCGGCCAGGGGATCACCGGCGCATCGACCCTTTCGCCGACCAGCTGGCTGGCGCTGGCTTCGATCATCGCCGGGGGAGTGATCGGCGTGCGCTACCAGGCCTGGCGCGTCGAGCGTTCGGCCTGAGGGGGCCCGCGTCCACCGATGGAACTCGTCCCGCCTCCCGCCGATGCCCGGCGCCGCTTCGGCGGCATCGCGCGCCTGTATGGCGAGCAGGCACTGCAACGCCTGCAACGGGCGCACATGGTGGTCGTCGGCGTCGGCGGCGTCGGATCCTGGGCGGCCGAGGCGCTTGCGCGCAGCGGCGTGGGGACGCTGACGCTGATCGACCTGGATCATGTGGCCGAGTCGAACATCAACCGGCAGTCGCAGGCGCTGGAGTCGACGCTGGGCGAAGCCAAGGTACGCGCGCTGGCGCGCCGCCTGCTGGACATCCACCCGCGATGCACCGTGCACCAGGTCGAGGAATTCATTGACGCCGACAACGTGGAGACCCTGCTGCCGCCGCAGGCGGACATGCTGCTCGACTGCTGCGACCAAGTGCGTGCGAAGGCCGCAATGGCCGCGCACGCCTTGCGGAGCGGCCTGCCGCTGGTCGTCGCCGGTGCCGCAGGGGGCAGGCGGCTGGCCCAGCATGTACGCGTCATGGATCTGGCCGAAGTACGCGGCGACGCCCTGCTGTCCAAGCTGCGCTACCGCATGCGCCGCGAACACCGGGCACCGCGCGCCGGAGCGATGGGCATACGCTGCGTCTGCTCCGACGAGCCCCGCGCCAGCGCGCCGGAGTCGACCGACTGCGTCCTGCCATCCGACCCCGGAGCCGGCCTGAACTGCGCCGGCTACGGCTCCAGCGTGATGGTCACCGCCAGTTTCGGCATGGTCGCCGCCGGCGAAGCGCTGGAACAACTCGCCCGAGCCGCCGCACGGGGCAGGCGGGGCCCTTTGCTATGATCGAAGGTTCGATCCCGGGTCGTTAGCTCAGTCGGTAGAGCAGCGGACTTTTAATCCGTTGGTCGCGCGTTCGAGTCGCGCACGACCCACCAAGGAAAACAACGGCTTAGGCGCTTCGGCCCCTAGGCCGTTTTGCTTTTTGGCGTCCTCGCATCGTCCATGTAGGCACTGTGTAGGTTTTTGCGGGGAATGCTGGCGCCGTTCCGCGCGAACCTTGCCTACTCGGGAAAAAGGTGCACCGGTGGACTCCACCGCTTTTCCCGCCGTCGCGGTAGCCTGGCGCGAAAGGGTCACGCGGCCCGCTGCATGGGCGTGATGTTCGGCAAGCGCACCTTGCGTGCTTGCCACAGGTCGTAGGCGGCCTGCATGTTGACCCACATATCGGGCGACGTGCCCAGCCATGCGGCAAGGCGCCGGGCCATGACGGCAGACACGCCGGCTTGCCCGTTCAGCACCTTCGATAGCGTCACGCGGGCAATGTGCAGTT
>JAJZEC010000018.1 GCA_021805825.1 Pseudomonadota bacterium | reverse complement strand
ATCTTGCTGCGGCCGTAGCCGGGGTCGGACAGCGCCAGCGGGTGGCGAAAGCGCAGGCCACCCAGGCGTTCGCCCCGGGTGGTCGCCAGCACCCGTCCCTGCAGGCCGTAGCGCTGCAGGCAGTCGTCGACCCGCGCGCTGGCCAGCAGCAGCACGCCACGCGCGGTCTCGACCAGGCTGTACTCGAGTTCGGCGTTGAGGTTCAGGGCCTGGTTGGCCGGGATGGTCCATGCGGTGGTCGTCCACACCACCGCGTACGCCGGCCCCGCGATCTGCGGCAGGTCGAAGGCCGCGGCCAGGCGCTGCGGCTCCTCGCAGGCGAAGGCCACGTCCAGCGAGCGCGAGGCCTTGTCGGCGTACTCGATCTCGAATTCGGCCAGCGAGGATCGGCAGTCGAAGCACCAGTGCACCGGCTTGAGCCCGCGGTACACGAAGCCGCGTTCGACCACCCGCTTGAGCGCGCGGATTTCGTCGGCTTCGTTGCCGAAGTCCATCGTGCGGTAGGGATGATCCCAGTCGCCCAGCACCCCCAGGCGCCGGAAATCGGCCATCTGGCCGGCAATCTGCTCGCCGGCGTAGGCACGGCTCAGGGCCTGGATGCGGTCGCGATCGAGATGGCGACCGTGCAGCTTCTCGATCTGGTTCTCGATCGGCAGCCCGTGGCAGTCCCATCCCGGTACGTAGACGGCGTCGTAGCCCTCGAGCTGCCGGGCCTTGACGATCATGTCCTTGAGGATCTTGTTGACGGCGTGGCCGATATGGATCTGGCCATTGGCATACGGCGGCCCGTCGTGCAGCACGAAACGCGGGCGCCCGGCGCGCGCAGCCCGCAGTCGCTGGTACACCCCCTCATCCTGCCAGCGCTGCACCCAGCCGGGTTCGCGGCGCGGCAGGTCGCCGCGCATCGGGAAGCGGGTCTCCGGCAGGTTCAGGGTGCTGCGGTAGTCGGGTTTGGCGGGCGCGGCGGAATCGGTCATCGGGTGGCATGCGCGCACGGCGGCGCGGGGGTTCGGCAGGGGCGGTTGCGGGGGCTGGCAACGACCGGCCAGGGCATCGGGACGCAGCCGCGATGCGCCAGGCCGGACGGCGCTTCAGGCAGGTTCGGGGCCGGCAGCGACGAACCAGTCGCGCGCCGCGCGCACATCGGCGGCGATGGCCGCCTTGAGGGCTGGCAGACCGTCGTAGCGGGCTTCGTCGCGCAGTTTGTGCAGCAGTTCCACGCGCACGAGTTTACCGTAGGCGTCCGCGCTCCAATCCAGCACATGGGCCTCCAGCAGCACCCGCCCGTCGTCCTCGACGGTGGGTCGCCGGCCGAAGCTGACGACGGCCGGAAGGCCGCGGGAAGCCAGCCCGTGCACGCGGGCGACGAAAATGCCCTGCGCCGCTGGCCGGGCATTCCCGAAGCGCAGGTTCAGCGTGGGGAACCCCAACTCCCGACCGAGCCTGGCTCCATGCTGGACATGGCCGGATACCGCATAGGGGCGATCCAGCAGGCTGGCGACCTGCTCCATGCGGCCATCGGCGAGCGCCGCGCGCACCGCGGAACTCGACACCCGCTGCGCGTGCAGCTCGAAGGCATTCATGCGCGCGACCTCGAAGCCCAGCCGCGCAGCGCAGGAGTCGAGCAGGGCATAGTCCCCCGCGCGCTGCGCGCCGAAGCGGAAGTCGTCGCCGACCAGCACGTAGCGGGTATGCAAGGCGTCGACCAGTACGCGTGTGATGAAGGATTCGGCGCTCAGCGCGGCCAGTGCGGCATCGAAGCGCAGCACCACGACGCGGTCGATGCCGCAGCAGGCCAGCGCATCGAGCTTGTCGCGCAGGGTGCTGACCCGCGCGGGCGCCCGCTCCGGGCGCCCGCCACGCTGCGCGAAGTAGTCCCTCGGGTGCGGCTCGAATGTCAGCACGCAGGAATGCAGGCGGCGCTGCCGGGCTTCATGCACCAGCGACGCCAGCATGGCCTGGTGGCCGCGGTGCACGCCGTCGAAATTGCCGATGCTGACGGCGCTGGCGCCGACGAGTGCGGCATGCTGGAAACCTCGGAATACCTGCATGGACGATGGTGGGCAAAGGCGGTCGCGGTGGCTGCCCGGCCGCCGCTGCCGCGGCGGGCAGCCGCAGCGGTTGTGGCCGTCCGGCAACGCCGGAGTCGGTCGGATCGGGGGTTTGGCCAGACAAGTGCTGGGGAATGCTTGCACAAGCGCCAAGCGGTGTATAGTAAGCCCTGCAGTCGCTTCAAGACGGGCGCTTTGCTGCGCACAGTTTGGGTTCGGACTTTCGATAAACCGGCTGGGCTTGTTGAAGATTTGCGATCATTGGTAAACAGTACTTGAAAGGAAGATCATGCCCACCGGCATCGTCAAATGGTTTAACGAAAGCAAAGGTTTCGGGTTTATCAAGCCGGACGAAGGCGGCGAAGATCTGTTCGCCCACTTCAGCGAAATCCAGGCCAAGGGCTTCCGCACCCTGCAGGAAAACCAGCGCGTGGAGTTCACCGTGAAGGCCGGGCCGAAGGGCCCGCAGGCGTCGCAGATCCGCGTGCTCTGAGCGGCTTCGGGGCCGGGTTCTGCCCGGCCAGCGGCGCGCCCCGGGGCGTGCCTGCTTTTCTGGTGCGCCTCCGCGGCGCGCTTGGCGCTGTGCGCGAGCGCCCCCACGGGTTGCGCACGAGCCCATCGGGCCCGGTTCTGGGCTCGTCTCCCTTGCAGCCGTCCTGAACAGGTTCCTGCGGCTTGGCTCCGGGCTTGCCTGTTGTCGCCCGTTGTTCCCAGCGGCCCGGCCTCCATCGCCGCCGCGCCGACCTTGGCTGCTCTGCCCCCGGAAAGCCAGGCGTAGTGCCTGGACTTTGAGCTGTCGCCTGCCCCGAGTGTGCCGAATGAGGCATCATCGACATGGCGGCGTCGGGCTCGCGCCGAAGGGACGGAATTGATCGATCAGCTGGTGCGCGAATGGGGCTATCTGGCGGTGGCCGTCGGGGCTTTCGCGGAGGGCGAAACCGTGCTGCTCGCCGCCGGCTACGCGGCCCGCGTGGGCTGGCTGGATCTGTGGCGGGTGCTTGCCGTGGCCGTTCTCGCGGCCAGTGCAGGCGATCAGTTCTTCTTCTGGATCGGCCGCCTCTGGGGCCACGCGTTGCTGCAGCGCATTCCGCGGCTGCGCACCCAGGTCGAGCGCGTGAGCGCCTTGCTGCGGCGAAGGCCCGGCGGCGCGGTGGTTGCCGTGCGCTTCCTCTACGGCCTGCGCATCGCCGGGCCGGTGCTCATCGGCGCGGCCGGGGTTTCCCCCCTGCGCTTCGCGGTGTTCAACGTGCTGGGGGCGCTGCTGTGGGCACCGCTGATCACCGGTCTGGGGTGGGGCTTCGGCCACGCCTGGGAGCATCTGTCGCAGCGTCTGGCTGGCGTGCAGGCCGGGCTGCTCGCGCTGCTGCTGGTGGTCGCGCTGGCATCGTGGCTGGGGCGTCGCCTGCTGCGCCGTCTGTCCGGGCGCGGCAGGCCGCGCTGAATCCATCGCGCAGCTCTGCCCCGCGCCCTCAACTCGGTGCGCGCAGCCCCATGGCCTCGCGCACTTCCCGCATGGTCTCGCGTGCTGCCTGCTGGGCGCGCTGGCAGCCGGCGTCCAGGATGTCGCGCACCAGCGCCGGCTGGTCGACGTAGGGCTGGGCACGCTCGAGCATGGGCTGCTGTTCGCGCAGCACGGAGTCGATCACCGGCTGCTTGCATTCAAGGCAGCCGATGCCGGCGCTGGTGCATCCGCGCTGCACCCACTCGCGGCAGGCGGCGTCACTGTAGGCCAGGTGGAACTGCCAGACCGGGCAGCGTTCGGGGTTCCCGGGATCGCTGCGGCGAACCCGCGCCGGATCGGTCGGCATGCGACGGATCTTCTGCTCGACCGATCCGCGCTCTTCGCGGATGGCGATCGAATTGCCGTAGCTCTTGGACATCTTGCGCCCGTCGAGCCCCGGCAGGCGGGACTCGGGCGTCAGCAGAGCCTCCGGCTCGCGCAGGATGCTGCGCCGACCCCCGTCGATCTGCGCCAGCAGCGCCTGCCTGTCCGAGCGCGACAGCTTGCTGGCGGCGACCAGCGCGCGCGCCGCGTCGCGCTGCTCGACCCGTCCTTCCTGGTCGGCGGCGCGGCGCAGCGACGCCAGTTGCCCTCGGCTGTCCTCGGGCAGCCGTTCCGCCGCCGCGCGCGCGGCAGCCTCGATCCCCGCGTCCTTGCCATACAGGGTGTTGAAGCGGCGGGCAATTTCGCGGCTCATTTCGATATGTGGAACCTGGTCCGCGCCCACCGGCACCCAGCGTGCCTGGTAGATCAGGATGTCCGCGGCCTGCAGCAGGGGATAGCCGAGGAATCCGTAGGTCAGCAGATCCTTGTCCTTGAGGTTGCTGATCTGCTCCTTGTAGGTCGGAACGCGCTCCAGCCAGGCCAGCGGCGTGCCCATGCCCAGCAGCAGGAACAACTCCGCATGCTCGGGTACCCGGCTCTGCACGAACAGCGTGGATTGCTGCGGATCGACCCCGGCGGCCAGCCAGTCCACCACCATGTCGTGGGTGTGGGCGGAAATGATTTCCGGGGAGTCGTAATGCGTGGTCAGCGCATGCCAGTCGGCGACGAAGAACAGGCAATCATGGTCGCGTTGCAACTGCGCCCAGTTCTTCAGCGCACCGTGGTAGTGCCCGAGATGCAGCGCGCCGGTCGGGCGCATGCCCGAAAGCACGCGCTCGCAGGATGCGGCTGCCTGATCCTGGTGTTCAGCGGAGTTCATAGCCCACGCGCAATTGCAGGTAGTTCTGGCCCGGGTTCGGGCGCTTGATGTCGGCGTTGGAGTAGTGGGTGAAGCGCAGGCCGATCCCCCACGGGCTGGAGGCCATGCGATGGTACAGGCCGATCGAGTCGCCGAACTGGTAGGCGGTCGAGATGTTCTTCGAGCCGATGTGGGTTCCGGAAAACAGGTTGGCGCCGATGCCGGCTTCGACCGCGTTGTCCGGGCTGAACCACCAGCGCAGGAACGGCGTCAGTCCGACATGCCACAGTGGTGCCCCGGGCTGGCCGGCGGGCCCGAACGCCCGCCCGGCGGAGGCCTCCAGGCTGAGATCCAGGCGACCGGAGGCGAAGGCGTGCTGCCAGAACGGATCGCCCTGCCATGCCGCGGTGAGGTTGTGGTAGCCGTCGAAGCTGCCGGCCAGCAACGACACCTCGGAGGCATGGGACGCGGGAGCGAGCAGGCACGCCGCACAGGCGATGGCCGCCAGTGCGGGGCTCCATCTGCGACGGGCGGAGAGGGACGGGGACAGGGGCAGATTCATCGCGCAGATCGTGTGCATCGTGTGCATCGTGTGCAGGTCGGGCAAGGATCAGGATCAGGAAACCGTGGCGGGCCGCGTGCGCGGCGGCGGTGCTACAGCAGCAGCCGGAACGGGCTCAGCAGCAGTCCGAGGAGCGTCTGCGCCACGCCCATCAGCGGCAGCAGCCAGATGTAGGTGGCGATGTTGCTCAGCACCAGCGCCATGACGATGAAGAACCCCAGCGGCTCGATGCGCGACAGCGCCAGCGCCTGGCGTATGGGCAGCAGGCCGACGAGCACGCGCCCGCCATCCAGTGGGGGAATGGGGAACAGATTGAACACGCACAGGACCAGGTTGACCGTCACCCCGGCGCTGGCGACATCGATCAGGAAAGCCTCGCGCACCCCGAAGTGACCCATCAGCAGCAGGGCCAGCGCGTAGAAAAAGGCCTGCACGAAATTCGACGCCGGTCCGGCCAACGCAACCCAGATCATGTCCCGCTTGGGGTTGCGCAGCGCGCCGAAATTCACCGGCACCGGTTTGGCATAGCCGAACAGGAAGGGGCTGCCAAGCAGCAGCAGCACCATCGGGATCAGGATGGTGCCGACGGGATCGATATGCCGTGCCGGATTGAGGGACACGCGCCCCATCATGTAGGCGGTGTTGTCCCCGAAGCGTCGTGCCGCGTAGCCATGCGCGGCTTCGTGCAGGGTGATGGCGAACAGCAGGGGAAGGGCGTAGACGGTGAATTGCTGGATCTGATCATTCATGATGGAGTGGATCGGCGTGGTTCGCGGCCGGCTCAGTCGAGGCCCAGGCGCGACAGGTCGCCGCCGCCGATGCGCAGGATTTCCGGGGCGCTCCCACTGAGATCGACGACCGTCGTCGGCTGCAACGGGCAGGCGCCGGCGTCGAGCACGAGGTCGACCTGGCGTTCGAGCCGCGCACGGATCTCCCATGGGTCGTTCAGCGGCTCGGACGTGCCCGGCAGGATGAGGGTCGTGGCCAGCAGGGGCTGTGCGAGTTCGACAAGCAGCGCGTGCGCCACCGCATGTCCGGGCACGCGCACGCCGATGGTCTTGCGCGACGGGTGCGACAACCTGCGCGGCACCTCGCGCGTGGCTTCGAGGATGAAGGTGTAGGGTCCCGGCGTGGCCGCGCGCAGCATGCGGAACTGGCGGTTGTCGACCACCGCGTAGGCGCCGAGTTCCGACAGGTCGCTGCACAGCAGCGTCAGGTGGTGGCGGGCGTCGACTCCGCGGATGCGCCGCAGCCGCTCGGCCGCGGTCTTGTCGTCCAGGTGGCAGACAAGGGCGTAGGACGAGTCGGTCGGAATGGCCGCGACGCCCCCTGCATGCAGGATCGCGCACGCCTGCTTGACCAGGCGCGGCTGCGGATCCTCGGGGTGCAGGCTGAAATACTGTGCCATGGAGGGTCGCCGCGCGCGCTCAGTGCAGCAAGTCCCAGATCGGGCGCAAGCCGTCGGGCAAGGGAGGCAGGCGGCCGAGGTCGCAGCGGCTTTCGCGCGGACAGTGGAAATCCGATCCCCGCGAGGCGCGCAAACCGTAGCTGCGCGCCACGGCGGTGTATTTGCGCCAGTCCGCCGCGCCGTGGCTGGACGTGATGACCTCGATGCCCTCGCCCCCGAGTTCGAGAAACTCGCGCAGCATGGCCTCTTCCTGATCCTGGCGGAAGCGGTAGCGGCCCGGGTGGGCAAGGACGGCCAGGCCCCCGGCATCGTGGATCCACTGCACAGCCTGCTGCAGGCTCGCCCAGGTATGTTCGACGTAGCCGGGCTTGCCGGGAGTGAGGAAACGGCTGAACACCTCGCCGGTACTGGAACACACGCCGCGCGCGACCAGGTGGCGGGCGAAGTGGGTGCGGGAGATCAGCGCGGGGTTGCCGGCCAGGCGGCTGGCGCCGGCATAGGCGTCGTCGACCCCGGTGTGTTCACGCAGCGCGTCGGAGATGGCCTGCGCCCGCGCGTCGCGGCCTGCGCACAGGCGCCCCAGTTCGCGCTGCAGTCCGGCATGCCCGGCGTCCACCCCGAGGCCCACGACATGCACCGTCTGATCGAGCACGGAGACCGAGATCTCGACGCCCGCGACGAAGGCCAGCCCGATGTCGGCGCAGGCCCGCGCGGCCTCTTCGAGTCCGCCCACGGCGTCGTGATCGGTCAATGCCCACAGATCCACGCCGTTGCGCTGCGCCCGCCGCGCCAGCACCGCCGGCTCGAGGGTTCCATCGGACACCAGGGAGTGGCAGTGCAGGTCGGCGTTCAGCAGGGCGGACATCCAGGGTATTTTACGGCCTGCGGCGCCCAGGCCCGCTGCGCCCGCCGGGCGCGGGACAGGACACTAGAATCTCCGGCATGCAGAACCACCCGATGATCGCCGCGCTGGTCGCGGCCGCGCTGGCCTATCTCCTGGGTTCGCTGCCCTTCGCGGTGCTCGTCAGCCGCGTCATGGGGCTGGCCGATCCGCGCAGCTACGGGTCGCGCAATCCCGGGGCGACCAACGTGCTGCGCTCGGGCAGCAAGACCGCGGCGGCGCTGACCCTGCTGCTCGACGGGGGCAAGGGCTGGCTCGCGCTCGGGCTGGGATGGCGCGCGGCGCAGGCCGGCTGGCTGCCCATGGATGCGGTGGCGTGGCTCGGACTGGCGGTCGTGGCGGGACATCTGTGGCCGCTGTTCCTCGGCTTTCGCGGCGGCAAGGGCGTGGCCACCGCGGCCGGCGTGCTGCTGGGCCTGAATCCCTGGCTGGGACTGGCGACCGTGGCCACCTGGCTGATCGTTGCGGGCTTCTTCCGCTATTCCTCGCTGGCGGCGTTGGCCGCGGCCGTCTTCGCGCCGTGTTATGCCTGGTTCGGACAGGGCCTGGCCTGGAATCTGCCGCGCATGGCGATGCCGGCCTTGCTGCTCATCTGCCTGCTGGTGATCTGGCGCCACCGCGGCAACATCGCGAAGTTGCTGCGCGGCGAGGAAAGCCGCATCGGCGCGCGCGCCGCGCCCGGCTCCGGGCGCTGAGGGATGGGCGTCGGCGCGGGATCCGTTGGCGGCCTTCAGTCGCGGAAATTCTGGAACGACAGCGGGGTGTCGTCGATCTGCTTGCGCAGCAGGGCGATCGCCGCCTGCAGGTCGTCGCGCTTGGCGCCGCTGATGCGCACGGTCTCGCCCTGGATCGACGCCTGCAGCTTCATGCGCGATTCCTTGACCGCCGAGCTGATGCGCTTGGCCAGGTCCTGCGCAATGCCGGCGCGCACGGTGATCACCTGGCGCACCTTGTCGCCGCCGGCCGGCTGCGGCTTGCCGTGCTCGAGAAAGCGCGGGTCGACCTGGCGCTTGGCCATCTTGGCCAGCAGCACGTCGCGCAGTTGTCCGAGCTGGAACTCGTTGTCCGCCCACGCGGTGATGGTCTTGTCGGCGAGTTCGACCCGGGCCGAGCTGCCCTTGAAGTCGAAGCGGTTGGCGACTTCCTTGGCCGTCTGGTCGACGGCGTTGCGGATTTCGATCAGGTCGGGTTCGAGGACGGCGTCGAAGGATGGCATCGTGGCGGAAGGCGCTGTGTAGAGGGTGGGTGGACGGTTCGGCAGGCGCGGTCTGGTTGTTCCTGCCGCGAAGGGAAATTGTATGGATCTGAGGATCGAAAGCGACGTCGACCTGACGCGGCTCAACACCTTTGGCGTACCCGCGCGGGCGCGGGCCCTGGTACGCATCGGCGATGTGCGGCAGTTGCGCGCGGTGGTCGATCATCCGCGGCTGGGTGCCTTGCCCAAGCTGGTGCTGGGCGGCGGCAGCAACCTGCTGCTGAGCCGCGATCCCCCCGGGGTGGTGCTGAAGATCGAGATCGGCGGCCTGCGCGTGCTGCGCGACGATGCGCAGGCCACGCTGATCGAGGCCGGCGCCGGCGTGGCGTGGCACGAACTCGTGTGCTGGAGCCTGGAGCAGGGCCTGCCCGGGCTGGAGAACCTGGCCCTGATCCCCGGCACGGTGGGCGCTGCGCCGGTGCAGAACATCGGTGCCTACGGCATGGAGCTGGCCGAGCGCTTCGAATCCCTCGACGTCGTCGACCTGACCACCGGGCGTGCCGCGACCCTGGATCGTGCGACCTGCCGTTTCGCTTACCGCGACAGCGTGTTCAAGCACGCCCTGGCCGGCAAATCGGTGATCGCGCGCGTGCGCCTGCGCCTGCCCAAGCCGTGGCGCGCACAGCTGGGCTATGCCGAGCTGCAGCGCTGCTTCGAGCGCAGCGGGGTGCGCGAGCCGTCGCCGCGGGAGGTGTTCGACGCGGTGTGCGCGATCCGGCGCGCCAAGCTGCCGGATCCGGCACGGCTGGGCAACGCCGGGAGCTTCTTCAAGAATCCGGTCGTCAACCGCACGATCCGCAACGAAATCCTCGAGGAGTACCCCGAAATCGTCAGCTACCCTCTCGACGACGGCAACTACAAGCTCGCCGCCGCCTGGATGATCGAGGCCTGCGGCTGCAAGGGCCGCAGCGTGGGCGCCGCGGCGGTCGACAGCCGCCATGCGCTGGTGCTGGTCAACCGTGGTGGAGCCAGCGGTGCCGAGGTGCTGCAGCTCGCGCAGGAGGTGCGCGAGGCGGTACGCAAGCGCTTCGGCATCGAACTGGATCTGGAGCCGGTGGTGGTCTGAAGGCCGCGCGCGGCGGCCTTGCCGGCCCACGCGCGCGGCCGCGCCTTTCGCGGGGTTACAGCCCGCGCGTGGGGTTGCCCAGGTGGGTCCACTCGGTCATCGAGCCCGTGTACAGCCGCGTTCTCGGGTTGCGCAGGATCTCGTGGTCGACGAACCAGGCACCCGAGGCCAGGTGCCCGGTGTTGCAGTAGGTCACGGTCGCGGCGTCGGGCTGGATGTTGAATTCCGCGTAGATCTTGCGGTAGTCGGCTGCGCTCATGAATACATGGGCGGCACCTACCGGCTTGACGATCGCCTCCGTGGGCAGCGATCGCGCCCCCGGCAGGTGGCCGCCGGCGGCATCCACCGGGCGCTTGACCACGATGCCCAGGAATTGAGCGATCGGGCGCGCGTCCACGAACTGATCCGAGCCGCTGCGCAGGCCCTGCTTGACCTGCTCCAGGGTGGCCAGCAGACCCGCGTCGGTTGCGCCGGCGCTCCAGTTGCCGCGCGTCGCGACGATGGGCTGGGTGCTCACCGGCAGGCCGTCCTGCAGCCAGGCATTGACCCCGCCGTTGAGAATGGCCACCTGACCCTCCGGCTCGCCGAAGTAGCGCAGCTGGAAGTACAAGCGCGCAGCCATGTCCATCGAATCCACGTTCTGCCCGGTGGGGACGATGACCACCGGCTTGCCCTGATCCAGCCCCGCCGAGTCCATCACCTGCGTGAAGTAGGCGGCAGTGGGCAGTTGGGCGACGATCTTCTTGCCGTCGACGATCTTGTCCTTGCGGATCTTGCCGAAATCCACCGACAACGCACCCTCGAGGTGGCCCCCGGTCTGCACCAGATGCCGCGCTCGGGTCTTCGGGTCGACGGCATAGCGCGGGGCCTGGGTCAGGCTGCCCATGTCGTCGCGTATGTCGACCACCGTGACCTCGGCGCGGTGCTGCCGCAGCCATTGCGGGGTCACCAAGGGGCCGGGCAGCGCGGCCGCGGCGGCGAACTGGGTGCAGGCGGCGAGGGCGCCGGCGGCCAGCAGGTGCTGCAAGCGAAACAGGGTCTTCATGGGTCTCCTCCGGTTGAAAATCTGGGTCGGCACGGCGCCCGCGGGCTCAGTGCGTCGCCGCTTGCTGCAGGCAGTCGAACTGGCGTTCCAGGTCGACCGCGCACTGGCTGACGATATGCGTGCGCCGATCCTCGAGCACCCGCTGCAGCGGCGCGCTGCGCGCGCGCTCGGCGATGCGCAGGTCGCGCTGGCGCACCACGGCCTCGATCTGCGGCGCGAACAGTCGCGCCATGTCCTGCAGCCATTGCGCGACCCGCGCGGGCCGCGCCTGCGCGAGGTCGAGCCGGCGCAGCGCACGCAGCGTCCATGCGGCGTCGTGCCACTGCTCGCCGGTGACCCAGCCGTTGGTGCTGAACACCCGCATGGGCAGCCCGCGCGCATCGACCGACAGGCCGAACAGGTGCGCGTGGCCGCTGTCGCCGTCGCGCGTCGGGCGCGTGGATGCGAAGACGTGGAAATGGCCGTGCTCGCCGCGCGCGCGGCCCGGCGCCGCATGCGCGTGGTAGTAGAAGCGATAGCCGCTGTGCAGGTCGACGGCGTCGCCGCGCGGGTAGTGCTGCCACTCGACGAAGGCCGGCTGGCGGCCCAGCACCTCGGCCAGCAGGCCGCGGCCGCGGCGCGCATCGGACTGCAGTCGCGCCAGGGTCGACTCCGCGGCGCGCCGCAGGGGTTGGCGCGGCGCGCCGCGCAAGGCCCGCAGCAGTTCGTCCCGGGGGACGAGCAGACGAGTGCCCATCGACCGGTACCGGAGGTGCGGCGATCGGGCGGGCCCGACGGCGGCCAGGCCTGGCCCGCCGCCGATCACTTCGATGGCGCGCAGGGGTTGCCGGCCTTGCCGCTGCGCGCCTTGTGCTTGCCGCCCTGCGGAGCGCAGGGCTTGGACGGAGCGCAGGGGTTGGATGGCGCGCAGGGGTTCGCCGCGGCCTGGGCGACCCCGGTCGGCGAAAGGCTGCGCACGGCCTGGGGCATCGGCGCCACCGTGGCTGCCGCCAGCGCGAGCACGGGCAGCGCCTGCGACAGCTTCAGGCGGCGCGAAGAGGGTGATGTCTTCATCGAAGGACTCCTTGCATGGTTCGAGGGGATGGGCGGACGCGTCGGCGCGCGCCAGCGTATCGGCGCTGCGGTCATCGCGCATCACGGCGACTGCGTCGACGAAACCGAGCCGCGCGTCAGATAGCTTACCGCGGCCAGCACGCCCAGCAGCAGGCCCCACACCGCCCAGGCCGGCAGGTGCAGAAGCTGCGGCAGGGTCAGCGCGTCGGGCCCGCTCTGCCTCCAGACCCAGTCGCGCACCTCGGAATAGACGGAATTGAAACCCAGCGTGCCGAGCATCAGGCCGGCGACGAACACCAGGCCGTCGACGCGCCCCGAGCACAGCGCGACCAGCGAGGTGCCGGGGCAGTAGCCCCCCACGGCCATGCCGACGCCGATCAGCGCCCCGCCCAGGCTCGAGCCCCAGAGGTACACCGAAGGCACGAAGAGGTCGCTGGCGATGTCGACCATGCCCAGCGCCTGCAGCAGGTACAGACCTCCGGAGGCGACGACAATGGCCGTGAACATGACCTGGAACACCGCCCAGTCCTGGAAGCGCAACTGCGCCGTGAGCTTGCAGCCGCTGCCGAAGCCGGCGTTCTCCAGGACATAGCCAAATACAATACCCAGTAACAGTCCAGAAACAGGACCCTGATACCCAAGAGGAAAAGTCATCGCCACAGTCCCTTCGTGAGCTGGCCGAACAGCGCGCCGGCGATGAAGAAGCCGATCAGGAACAGGAAGCCGGCGGCCGCCAGGGTCGCCGAGCCCGAGAGCCCCATGCCGCTGGTGCAGCCCAGGGACAATCGGGCGCCGAAGCCGGCCGCTGCGCCGCCGAGCAGCGCGAGCAGGGAACGCAGCGCATGCCCGGCGCGGCGCGGGCCGTCGAGTTGCCAGTGGAAGCGGCCGGCGCGCAGGCTGGCGAGCAGGGCTCCGACGAGCAGCCCCAGCACCTCCCAGACGATCCAGTGGTTCAGTCCGGCGGCGAACAGTCCATGGAAATAGCTTCCGGCGGCCACCGTGGAGGAGGCCACGCGGCCTGCCGCGGCGGCCGTCAGCAGCGTCGTGGCTCCAGTGACGCCGTAACCATTGCCGGTGATCAGGAAGGTGGCGAGCAGGGCCAGGCCGAGCGCGGCCCCTGCGACATAGGGATTCCACAGCGGACGCGGGGAATGGCTGCTCAACGCGATCTCCTCGTGCGGGCCTGCGGGACTGCCGGCCTGGATGGTGTGCGGAGTATAGATACAGAAAGCAACATGCTGGTATGGGTATTAGGGAAAATCAGATGCGGGTCAACGAGCATGGTGGCGCACCGGGCTGTTGCGCCCGGTCAAGACCCTGTGCATGGTCTGCCGGCGAGACCCGCGGAAAGCCACGCCCGCCTTCGTATGCTGGATTGATCGCGGGGCGTCGGGAGCCCGGCGCATGCGCAACGGAGGACAGACACCATGGCGCACATCGTCATCCTGGGGGCGGGCCTCGGCGGCCTGCCGGCGGCCTACGCCTTGCGCGCCGAGCTGCCGCGGGAGCATCGCATCACCGTGGTCAACCACGGAGACTATTTCCAGTTCGTGCCCTCCAACCCCTGGGTGGCGGTGGGCTGGCGCAGGCGCGAGCAGGTGGTGCTGCCGATCGCGCCCTGGCTGCGGCGCAAGGACATCGACTTCCGCGGGCGACCGGCGGTGGCCATCGACGCCCGCTCCGGCATTGTCGAGGTCGAGGGTGGCGAGCGCCTGGGCTACGACTTCCTGCTCATCACCACCGGGCCGAAGCTGGCCTTCGACGAGGTCGAGGGCGCCGGCCCGCACGCCGGGTACACGCAGTCGATCTGCACCACCGACCATGCGCTGCAGTGTTTCGAGGACTTCCAGCGCCTGTGCGCGCAGCCCGGGCCGGTGCTGGTCGGGGCGCTGCCGGGCGCGAGCTGCTTCGGGCCGGCCTACGAGTACACGATGATTCTCGACACGGCCCTGCGCAAGCGCCGGCTGCGCAGCAAGGTGCCGATCACCTTCGTCACCGCCGAGCCCTACATAGGGCACCTCGGTCTCGATGGCGTCGGCGACTCCAAGGGCATCATGGAACATGAGTTCCGCGACCACGATATCCGCTGGATCACCAACGCCCGCACCACCCGCATCGAGCCCGGCACGCTGCATGTCGACGAACTCGACGCGCTGGGCCAGGTGTTTCGCCAGCACGCGCTGCCGTTCCGGCATGCGATGATGCTTCCGGCATTCCGCGGCGTCGACGCCGTGGCCGCGGTCGAGGGCTTGTGCAACCCGCGTGGCTTCGTGCTGGTCGACGAGCACCAGCGCAGCCCGCGCTTTTCCAACATCTACGCAGCCGGGGTCTGCATCGCGATACCCCCGGTCGGCCCGACCCCGGTGGCCTGCGGGGTGCCCAAGACCGGCTTCATGATCGAGTCGATGGTGTCGGCCGTGGTGCACAACATCGCCGAGGAACTGGCGGGACGGCCGCCGGCGCACAAGGGAACCTGGCAGGCCATCTGCCTGGCCGATTTCGGATCCACCGGGGCCGCCTTCGCCGCGGTGCCGCAGATCCCCCCGCGGGATCTCAACTGGTTCGGATCCGGCAGGTGGGTGCACCTGGCAAAGATCGCCTTCGAGAAGTACTTCCTGCGCAAGATGCGCAAGGGTACCTCCGAACCGCTCTACGAGAAGTACCTGATGCGCCTGATCGGCTTCAAGCGCCTGCAGGATCGCGTGTTCCACCCCGGGCAGGCGCGCTGAGCGCGCCCACCGGCAGCCGCGGGATTCAGTCGTAGTGGCAGATGTAGTGGTAGGCCTGCTCGCCGGTGCGGATCTCGAAGCGGCTGTTTGCCGGAACCGCGAACTCCTCGCCCTCCGCGCTGCGCTGCCAGGCTTCGCCGGAGCTCATGCGCCATTCGCACCAGCCGCCGGCACCCTGCATGCGCTCGGCCGCCGCGGTGTCGAACAGCAGGCAGCTGCCGGGCAGGATCACACCCAGGCTCTTGCGGCTGCCGTCGTCGAGCTGCAGGGTGTGGCTGACGCAGCGGCCGTCGAAGTACACATTCGCACGCGGCACCACCGCGCCGCGGATCGGGCTCAGATCCATCGCTGCCCCCTGCTCACTTGCCGCGTCGCGCGGGCTTGGTCGCCCGCTTCGCGCTCGGCGCCCGCCGCACCGCAGCGCGACGGGCGTTGGCCGCGATGCGCAGCCGCAGCGCATTGAGCTTGATGAAGCCCGCCGCGTCGGCCTGATCGTAGGCGCCGCCGTCGTCGTCGAAGGTCGAGATGCGCGGGTCGAACAGGCTGTCGGACTCCGACTCGCGGCCCACGCACAGCACCGAGCCCTTGTACAGCTTCAGCCGGACCTTGCCGTTGACGGTGGCCTGCGATGCGTCGATCAGCCCCTGCAGGAGCACGCGCTCCGGGGCGAACCAGTAGCCGTTGTAGATCATGCGGGCATAGCGCGGCATCAGGTCGTCCTTCAGCGCGGTCACCTCGCGGTCGAGGGTGATGCTCTCGATCGCGCGGTGGCCGGCCAGCATGATCGTGCCCCCGGGGGTTTCGTAGCAACCCCGGCTCTTCATGCCCACGTAGCGGTTCTCCACCTTGTCCAGGCGCCCGATGCCGTGGCGCCCGCCGATGGCGTTGAGGGTCGCGAGCACCTGGGCCGGGCTCATGCGCTGGCCGTCGATGGCCACGATGTCGCCGTGTCGGTACTCCAGTTCGATCACCTGCGCCTTGTTCGGCGCCTTCTCGGGCGAGACGGTCAGGCGCCACATCTTGTCGTCGGGGACGACGTTCGGATCCTCCAGTACCCCGCCTTCGTAGGAGATGTGCAGCAGGTTGGCGTCCATCGAGTAGGGCGCGCCGCCCTTGCGCTTCTTGAAGTCCACCGGGATACCGTTGCGGTCGGCGTAGGCCAGCAGCTTCTCGCGCGACAGCAGATCCCATTCGCGCCAGGGAGCGATCACCTTGACGCCGGGCATCAGCGCGTAGGCGGTGAGCTCGAAGCGCACCTGGTCGTTGCCCTTGCCGGTGGCGCCGTGGGAGATCGCGTCGGCGCGCGTGGCGCGCGCGATCTCGACCAGGCGCTTGCCGATCAGCGGGCGCGCGATCGAGGTGCCCAGCAGGTACTCGCCCTCGTAGAGCGCGTTGGCGCGAAACATCGGGAACACGAAGTCCCGCACGAATTCCTCGCGCAGATCCTCGATGTGGATGTTCTCCGGCTTGATGCCGAGCTTGAGTGCCTTGGCGCGCGCCGGCTCGAGCTCTTCGCCCTGGCCGATGTCGGCGGTGAAGGTCACCACCTCGCAGGCGTACTGATCCTGCAGCCAGCGCAGGATGACCGAGGTGTCGAGGCCGCCCGAATAGGCGAGAACGACTTTGTGGATCGAGGACATGGGCGGAACGGCCGCGTCGCGGCGGCAGGGCATGGGCAAGCCATCCATTGTAGGAGAAGGCCTGCCTGCGCGGCCCGCGCCGGACGCGGCGCTGCCCGGCAGCCGCGGCGCCGGGCAGGGCGCGCGGGGATCGACCGCGGTCACGGGGGCGGCGGCTAAAATCGCGCCTTCGCCGTGGCTGCGTCCAGCCCGCGGCCCGTCCACCGACCGAGCGCATGAACGTATCCGACATCCGCGAGAAATTCCTCGCCTATTTCGCGTCCCACGGCCACAGCCGCGTGGCCTCCTCGCCGCTCGTCCCGGGCAACGATCCCACGTTGTTGTTCACCAACTCGGGCATGGTGCAGTTCAAGGACGTGTTCCTCGGCCAGGACAGGCGCCCCTACAGCCGGGCGGTGACGGCGCAGCGCTGCGTGCGTGCCGGGGGCAAGCACAACGACCTGGAGAACGTCGGCTATACCGCGCGCCACCACACCTTCTTCGAAATGCTGGGCAATTTCAGCTTCGGCGACTATTTCAAGAGGGATGCGATCAGCTATGCCTGGGGGCTGCTGACCGGGGTCTACGGCCTGCCCAAGGACAAGCTGTGGGTCACCGTGTACCAGGAGGACGACGAGGCCTACGCGATCTGGAACCGCGAGATCGGCGTGCCGGCCGAGCGCATCGTGCGCATCGGCGACAACAAGGGCGCGCGCTACGCATCGGACAACTTCTGGCAGATGGCCGACACCGGCCCCTGTGGGCCGTGCAGCGAGATCTTCTACGACCACGGGCCGGAGGTGTGGGGCGGGCCCCCGGGCTCGCCCGAGGAGGACGGCGATCGTTACATCGAGATCTGGAACCTGGTGTTCATGCAGTTCGAACGCAGCCTCGCGGCCGAGCAGGAGTTCGCCAGCGAAGTCGAGGCCCAGGCGGCCAAGGCGGCCATCGAGCGCGAGGGCGGGATCGCCCAGGTGCAGCGCGCCGGCAACGGCTGGAAGACCCTGTCCTACGTGCAGAAGCCGCTGCCACGCCCCTGCGTGGACACCGGCATGGGGCTCGAGCGCATCGCCGCGGTGCTG
The DNA here is from genome assembly GCA_021805825.1 of Pseudomonadota bacterium. GTDB lineage: Bacteria > Pseudomonadota > Gammaproteobacteria > Burkholderiales > Burkholderiaceae_C > Thiomonas_A. The sequence continues at coordinate 38,593 of JAJZEC010000018.1, read as the reverse complement.
CAGCATGTGCACAGCAACTACCAGATCGACCTGTTCCGGCGGCTGATCGCCGCGGCCGCGCGCGAGACCGGTTGCGACGACCTGGGGCATGTGTCGCTGAAGGTCATCGCCGACCACATCCGGGCCTGCGCCTTCCTGGTCGTCGATGGGGTCATACCGGGCAACGAGGGGCGCGGCTACGTGCTGCGGCGCATTGCCCGCCGGGCACTGCGCCACGGCTACAAGCTCGGCCGCCGCGAGCCCTTCTTCCACCGCCTGGTTCCGGATCTGGTGCAGGAGATGGGGCAGGCCTACCCCGAGCTGGCGCAGGCCGCGCCGCGCATCGCCGAGGTGCTGGAGGCCGAGGAGCGCCGCTTCGGTGAAACCCTGGAGAACGGCATGCGCATCCTGGATGCCGAACTCGACGCCCTGCGCGGGCGCGGCGCTTCGGTGCTGGCCGGGGAGGTGGCCTTTACGCTGTACGACACCTACGGCTTCCCGCTGGATCTGACGGCCGACGTGTGCCGCGAGCGCAGCGTCGGAGTCGACGAGGCCGGTTTCGAGCAGGCCATGCAGCGTCAGCGCGAGCAGGCGCGGGCCAGCGGTCGCTTTCGCATGGCCGAGGCACTCGACTATGCCGGCCAGGCCACGCATTTCGACGGCTACGAGCACCTGCGGCTGGAGGGCGCGCGCATCGTCGGGCTGTTCCGCGGTGGCAGCGCGGTGCCGCGCCTGCAGGCCGGCGAGGAGGGCGTGGTGGTGCTCGACCGCACGCCGTTCTATGCCGAGTCGGGTGGGCAGGTCGGCGACAGCGGGGTGCTGCGCGACGAAGCCGGCGTGCGCTTCGACGTGGCCGACACCCAGCGCATCCAGGCCGCGGTGTCCGGCCACCATGGGCGCCTGCTGTCGGGCGCGCTGGAACTCGGCCAGCCGCTGATCGCCGAGGTCGACGCCGAGCGCCGGCTGGCGACCATGCGCAACCACAGCGCCACCCACCTGTTGCACAAGGCGCTGCGCCTGGTGCTGGGCGAGCATGTGCAGCAGAAGGGCTCGCTGGTCGATGCCGAGCGCACGCGCTTCGATTTCGCGCATGACGCGCCGATCAGCGACGAGCAGATCCGGCGCATCGAGGACTGGGTCAACGCCCAGGTGCTGGACAACACGCCGACGGTGGCACGCGTGCTGCCCATCGACGAGGCGCGCAAGACCGGCGCGATGATGCTGTTCGGCGAGAAGTACGGAGACGAGGTGCGTGTGCTGGACATCGGTGCAAGCCGCGAACTGTGCGGCGGCACCCATGTGGCGCGCACCGGAGACATCGGCAGCCTGCGCGTGATCGCCCAGGGCGCGGTGGCTGCCGGGGTGCGGCGCATCGAGGCCACCACCGGCCTGGGCGCCCTGGCGCTGGCGCAGCGCCAGGGCAGCGAACTGGCCGAGCTGGCGGCGCTGCTCAAGGCGCCGCAGGAGGAACTGCCGCGGCGTGCCGCGCAGCTGCTGGAGCAGTTGCGCGCGCAGGACAAGGAACTGGCGGCCTGGAAGTCGCGCGCGGCGGCCGCGCGCGGAGCCGAACTCGCCGACAGCGCGCGCGACATCGCCGGGGTGCGCGTGCTGGCCGCGCGCCTGGACGGCGCCGACGCCGCCACCTTGCGCACGGTGGTCGACCAGATCAAGGCCCGCCTGAAGACGGCGGTCGTGCTGCTGGCCGCCGTCGACGGTGACAAGGTGCAATTGGCGGCCGGGGTCAGCGCCGACCTGAGCGCAGGCCTGAAGGCCGGTGAGCTGGTCAACCTGGCGGCCGCCGAGGTCGGCGGCAAGGGCGGCGGCCGGCCGGACTTCGCGATGGCCGGCGGCGGCCGCGTGGAGGGTGTCGACGCCGCGCTGGCCGCCGGACTGCGCTGGTGCGAGCAGCGACTGCAGTCGGCACGCCGCTGAGGAGGCGCGCGATGAACACGCCGCGTGGCGCCGTAGCTCGCAGGGTGCTGCTGGGCATCAGCGGCGGCGTGGCCGCCTACAAGGCCTGCGAACTGACCCGGCTGCTGGTCAAGGCCGGCCACCAGGTGCAGGTGGCGATGACCGAGGCGGCCACCCGTTTCGTCGGCCCCGTCACGCTGCAGGCGCTGTCCGGGCGCGCGGTGGCGCTGGATATCTGGCAGCCGCTGCGCGCCTCGGGAATGGATCACATCGACCTCGTGCGCGAGGCCGACGCGCTGGTCGTCGCCCCGGCCAGCGCCGACCTGCTGGCACGCGCCGCCTGCGGCATGGGCGACGACCTGCTGGCCACCCTGCTGCTGGCGCGCGATGCCGTGCCCACCCTGCTGGCGCCGGCGATGAACCGCGCAATGTGGGCGCATCCGGCGGTTCAGCGCAATGCCGCCCGCCTGCGCGCCGACGGCGTGCGCCTGGCCGGGCCGGCCAGCGGCGAGCAGGCTTGCGGCGAGGTCGGCGAGGGCCGCATGCTCGAGCCCGAGGCGCTGCTGTGGGAGATCGAGGCCCTCTGGCAACCGCAGCTGCTGCAGGGATTGCGCGTGCTGCTCACCGCGGGCCCGACCTTCGAACCCTGGGACGCGGTGCGCGGGCTGAGCAACCGCTCCAGCGGCAAGATGGGCTGGGCGCTGGCGCGTGCCGCCTGGGAGGCCGGCGCCGAGGTCGTGCTGGTGGCCGGCCCCAGTGCGCTTGCGCCGCCGCATGGCGTGCGCGTGGTCGCGGTGGAAACCGCGCTGCAGATGCGCCAGGCGGTGCAGGACGAGTTGTCCGGGGCGCGCTGCGATGTGTTCATCGCCGCGGCCGCGGTGGCCGACTGGCGCCCGCGCGAGGTGCAGCCTGGCAAGATCAAGAAGGAGCCGGGGAGGGCGCCGCAGCTGCCCGAGCTGGAGGCCAACCCCGACATCCTGGCCGAGGTCGCTGCGCGTGGCGATGCGCCGTTCTGCGTGGGCTTCGCCGCCGAGGCCGGCGACCTGCTGGTCAACGCGCGCGCCAAGCGCGAGCGCAAGGGTGTGCCCCTGCTGGTGGGCAACCTGGGGCCGCAGACCTTCGGCCGCGACGACAACGCCTGCGTGCTGCTCGACGCGCAGGGCGAGCGTGAATTGCCGCGCATGCCCAAGCTCGATCTGGCGCGCCGCCTGGTGCAGGAAATCGCCTCCCGGCTGCCAGCGCGGCAGGGTTGAGCGCGCCCCCCGCCCCCCGCACCCTTCGTGGAGATCACCTTGCAAGCAGCCGCGCAAGCGCCCGTGGAACTCGTCATCCTCGATCCCCGGCTGCACCAATGGGGCCTGCCCGCCTACCAGTCCGCGATGGCCGCGGCGGTCGACCTGCACGCCTGCCTCGACGAAAGCCTGGAACTGGCCGCGGGCAGCCCGGCGGTGCTCGTGCCCGCGGGCTTCGCGATGCACATCGCCGATCCCGGGCTGATGGCGGTGATCGCGCCGCGCTCGGGCATGGGCCACAAGCGCGGCCTGGTGCTCGGCAACGCGATCGGCGTCATCGATGCCGACTACACGGGACAGGTGATGGTCAGCGCATGGAACCGCAACCCCGCGGGAAGTGCGCCCTTGCGCATCGAGCCGGGCGAGCGCATCGCGCAGATGATGTTCGTTCCCATCGTGCGCGCCAACTTCGAGCTGGTGGAGTCCTTCTCGGTGGCCAGCCGGCGCGGCGCCGGCGGCTTCGGATCCACCGGAAGCTGAAGGTGGCGCGGCGCCGGCGCCGCTCTTGATCTGGACGCATGGCCGCCGTCGCGCGGCGCCGGCACAATGGCCTGCAGCAAAAGGCCATTCCGGCCGGCGGGGAAGCGCATGATCGGGCTGTGGCGCAATCGCATGGCGTGGGCCGTGGCTGCGCTGCTCGCGCTGGCGCTGGCGGCATTCCTCGGCTGGCAGATCTGGCGGCCTCGGCCGCTGGCCGGGCTGGCCTCCGGCAATGGCCGCCTGGAAGCGGTGGACATCGAAGTGTCGACCCGGCTCGCCGCGCGCCTGCGGGCGTTGCGCGTGCAGGAGGGTCAGCGCGTGCGTGCCGGGCAGGTGCTGGCCGAGCTGGATTGTTCCTGGCTGCAGGCGCAGCGCGCGCAGGCGGCGGCGCAGCTGCTGCAGACCCGCGATGCGGCGGCCACCACCGCGGCCCTGGTGGCGCTTCGCAGTGGCGAGCACGCGGCTGCGGCGGCCCAGGTTCGCCAGCGTCGCAGCGAATGGCAGGCTGCGCGCAGTCGCCTAGCCCGTTCGCGGCAGCTCGAGCGCCTGGGCGGGGTGTCGCGGCAACAGCTCGACGACGATGCCGCGCGCCTGGGCAGCGCCGAAGGGGCGCTGGCCGCGGCGCGCGCGCAGACGAGCGCCGCCGCGGCCGCGGTGGTCGCCGCCCGCCTGGCCGCGGTGGAGGCGCGTGCCGCGGAGGGCACGATGCAGGCCGCCTTGCAGCGCGTCGACGTCGACCTGCGCGACTGCAGCATCCGCGCCCCGGTCGATGCCCAGGTGCAGTACCTGGTGGCGCGCCCGGGAGAGATGCTGGGGGTGGGAGCCCGCGTCGTCAGCCTGCTCGACACCTCCGACCTGGGAATGTCCTTCTTCCTGCCCGAGGCGGATGCCGGCCGGGTTCTGCTCGGTGATCCGGCACGCCTGTTGCTCGATGCCCGGCCAGGGCGCGCCGTGCCGGCCGTGGTGTCCTTCGTGTCGGCAGCGGCGCAGTTCACGCCGAAGAGCGTGGAAACCGCCAGCGAACGGCAGAAGCTGATGTTCCGCGTGCGCGCGCGCGTCGATCCGGCCTGGGTCACCGCCCATCTGCCGGAACTCAAGAGCGGCATGCCGGGCATGGCCTACGTGCGGCTGCGGCGCGACCAGCCGTGGCCGGCGCCGCTGCGGGTGCGCTGATGGCCGCGACATCGCGGATCTGGCTGGCGCAACTGCAGCAGCTGCGGCTGCAGTACGCGGGGCGCGTGGTGCTCAGCCTGCCGTCGCTGCGCATCCCGGCCGGCTGCGTGGCCGGGCTCATCGGCCCCGACGGAGTCGGCAAATCCAGCCTGCTGGCGCTGCTTGCCGGGGCGCGCCAGCTGCAGCAAGGCGAGCTGTACGTGCTCGGCGGCAGCCTGCGCGACCGCCGCCACCTGGTGCACCTGCGGCATCGCGTGGCCTACATGCCGCAGGGCCTGGGCAGCAACCTGTATGCCAGCCTGACGGTGGCGCAGAACCTGGAGTTCTTCGGTCGCCAGCGGGGTTTCGACGCGGGCTGGCGACGTGCCCGCGCGGCCGGGCTGCTGCGCGCCACAGGCCTGCTCGCTTGGGCGCAGCGTCCCGCCGGCACGCTGTCCGGCGGCATGCGGCAGAAGCTGGCACTGTGCTGTGCGCTGTTGCATGACCCCGAATTGCTGATCCTGGACGAGCCGACGACCGGAGTCGACCCCCTGTCGCGGGCGCAGTTCTGGAGCCTGATCGCGCGCATCCGCGCCTGGCGCCCGGCCATGAGCGTGATCGTCGCCACCTCCTACATGGACGAGGCGCGCGCTTTCGACTGGCTGGCCGCGCTCGATGGGGGAAAGCTGATCGCCGAGGGTGCCCCGCGCGAGCTGCTGGCGCGCACCGGCCGCGCGGATCTCGAAGGGGCCTTCGAGGCTCTGCTGGGCGTGCGGCGCGGGGCGCCGCCTGCGCAGGCTTCGCCGACCGCGCCGTCCTGGGTGGCCGAGCGGCAGCCGCCGGTGGTGCTGGCCAGGCGGCTGGGCCGGCGCTTCGGCGACGTCGTCGCCGTCGATGCCATCGACCTGTGCATACGGCGCGGCGAGATCTTCGGCTTCATCGGATCCAACGGCTGCGGCAAGACGACGACCATGAAGATGCTGGCCGGCCTGCTCGCCCCCGACAGCGGCAGCCTGCAGGTGTTGGGGCACGCGCCTTCGGAGCGCGCATTCGACGCGCGGCGACGCGTGGGCTACATGACCCAGGGCTTCTCCCTGTGGGCCGAGTTGAGCGTGCGCCAGAACCTGCTGCTGCATGCCCGCCTGTTCGGCCTGGAGCCGCGACGGCGCATCGCATCGGTCGAGCAGGTCGCGGCCCGCATGGGGCTGCTCGGGGTCATGGATCAGTACCCGGGCCAGCTGCCCCTGGGCATGCGCCAGCGCTTGTCGCTGGCGGTGGCGATCCTGCACGGGCCCGAGTTGCTGATTCTCGACGAGCCCACGTCCGGTGTCGATCCTCTGGCGCGCGAGGACTTCTGGGAGCAACTGCTGCTGCTGGCACGCAGGGACGGGGTCACCGTATTCGTGTCGACCCACCGCATGAACGAGGCCGCGCGCTGCGATCGCGTGGCGCTGATGCATGGCGGACGCCTGCTGGCCAGCGGTGCGCCCGACGCGCTGGTCGCGCAGCGCGGCGCGGCGTCGCTGGAACAGGCCTTCGTGCACTGGATCGAGGCCGTGCAGCCGCCCGCTGTCGTCGACGAGGCCGCACTGGCCGCCGCGCCGGCGCCGCGCCGCCGCAACGGGGTGCTGGCGCGCTCGGCCACCCGCCTGTACAGCCACAGCTGGCGGGAGGCGTTGGAACTGCTGCACGATCCGGTGCGCCTGACGCTGGCCCTGGCTGGCAGCCTGTTGCTGCTGGTGATCATGGCCTACGGCATCAACCTGGATGTGCAGCAGTTGCGCTTCGCCGTGCTCGACCGCGATGCCAGCAGCCTCAGCCGCGCCTATGTGCGCGACTACGCGCATGCGCGTGCCTTCGAGGAGCGCGCGCCCTTGCGCAGCGATGCCGACATGGATCGGCGCCTGCGCAGCGGCGAACTGGCCATGGCCATGGAAATCCCTCCAGGCTTCGGGCGCGACGTGCAGCGTGGGCTGTCGCCGCGCGTGGGCGTGTGGGTCGACGGATCGATGCCCTCGCGCGCGGAAACCATCGACGGCCTGGTGGAGGCGGTGCATGCCCATTGGCTGGCGCAGCGCGCCGTCGCGCGCGCGCCGGCGCTTGCGGCGACCGGCAGCGCAGGGGTGGAGATCCGGTATCGCTACAACCCGGATCTGAGCAGCCTGGTGGCGATGGCTCCGGCGATCCTTGCGCTGCTGCTGATGATGATCCCGGCCATGCTCGCCTGCCTCAGCGTGGTGCGGGAGAAGGAGCTCGGCTCGATCCTCAATTTCTACGTCGGCCCGTCGACACGACTGGAATTCCTGCTGGGCAAGCAGTTGCCCTACATCGCGCTGGGATGGCTCAACGCCCTGTTGCTGTGGGCGTGGACGGTGGCCGTGTTCGCGGTACCTTTCACCGGCAGCGCCTCGGCCTACGCCCTGGCTTCGCTGCTCTACGTCTTCGACGCCAGCGCGCTGGGACTGCTGATGTCGAGCTTCCTGCGCACCCAGACGGCGGCGATCTTCGCCACCACCATCGGCACCATGCTGCCGGCGGTGCAGTTCTCGGGCCTGCTCAACCCGAGTTCCTCGCTGCAGGGCCTGGCGGCCTGGATCGGCCGGCTGTACCCGACGACCCATTTCCTGATCGTGTCCCGCGGCACCTTTTCCAAGGCGCTGGGGATGTCGCAGCTGGCGCCGCAGCTGCTGGCGCTGCTGCTGGCGGCGCCGGTGCTGGCCGGCGCCGGCGTCCTGCTGCTGCGCAAGCAGCAGCGCTGAGGAGCAGGCCATGCGCGTTCTGGCGAACATCTGGTTCCTGGGGGGCAAGGAACTGCGCAGTCTGCTGCACGACCCGGCGATGCTGGTGCTGATGCTCTTCGCCTTCACCGCGGCCATCTACAGCGCGGCCACCGGGACACCCGAGACCCTGCAGCGCGCGCCGCTGGCGGTGGTCGACGAGGATCATTCGCCGCTGTCGCGCGGGCTGCGCGCGGATTTCGGCCCGCCGTATTTCCTGCCTCCCGACCTGCTGCGCACGCAGCAGGTCGACGCGGCGCTGGATGCCGGGCGCTACACCTTCGTGCTCGACGTGCCCCCGCACTTCCAGCGCGACCTGCTGGGCGGCCGCGGGCCGCAGCTGCAACTCAGCGTGGATGCCACGCGCATGCTGCAGGCTTTCACCGGCGGCGCCTACGTGCAGGCCATCGCGCAGCGTGCAATCGCCGAGTTCGAGCAGCGCGCGCGCCTGTCCGAGCCGCGCCCGGCGGCGCGCCTGGCCTTGCGCAACCGCTTCAACCCGGCGCTCACGCCGTCCTGGTTCGGCGCCGTGGCCGAGTTGATCAACAACATCACCATGCTGGGCATCGTGCTGACCAGCGCGGCCCTGCTGCGGGAGCGCGAGCACGGTACCCTCGAGCACCTGTTGGCCATGCCGCTGAGTCCGCTGGAGATCATGGCCGCGAAGGTCTGGTCGATGGCCCTGGTGGTGTTGCTGGGCGCTTGCACTTCGCTGTGGCTGGTCGTGCATGGACTGCTCGGCGTCGCCCTGCCACCGGTCACCGCGGTGTTCGTCATCGGCGCCGCGCTGCAGCTGTTCGCGGTGACCTCGATGGGCATCTACCTGGGAACGCTTGCACGTTCAATGCCGCAGATGGGCCTGCTGCTGATCATGATCCTGTTGCCGCTCGAAATGCTGTCCGGAGCGAGCACCCCCCGCGAAAGCATGCCGGCGGCTGTGCGGTGGCTGATGCTGGGGGCACCCACGACCCATTTTGTCAGCCTGTCGCAGGCCACGCTGTTCCGCGGCGCCAGGCTTGCCCAGGTGTGGCCGCAGTTGCTCGCGCTGTGCGCCATCGGCGCGCTGTTCTTCGTCCTCGCGCTGGGTCGGCTGCGGCGTGCGATCGGCGCGCTGGCCTGAAGCGGGGCAGCGCCCGCGGGCAGGCCTCAGTCGGGGGCGGCGCGGCCGACGAGGAACATGCCGCTGTCGATGTCGTCCAGATGCGCGCTGCGCGCCTCGCGCTCGTCGGCGTCGGGCTCACGCACCTCGACGATGCGGTAATGCACCCGCAACGCCATGCCGGCCAGCGGGTGGTTGCCGTCCAGCACGACCTGGCCTTCGGCGATGTCGGTCACGGTGTAGAGCTCGCCGGGCGCCGATGCGGCGCAGCCCGGCGGCAGCTGTTCGAACTGCATGCCCGGTTCGAGCAGGGCAGGGAACAGCTGGCGCGGTTCGAGACGCAGCCGTTGCGGGTCGTAGTCGCCGAAGGCATCGGCCGGTTCGATCTGCAGCGCCCCGCTGTCGCCGGCGGCCTTGCCCATCAGGTGGCGGGAAATCGGCGGCAGCAGGTCGGCGCCGCCGACGTAGAAATCGGTTCCCTGCGGGTCTTCGGCAATGGATTCATCCTGCGCGTCCGTCAGGCGCCAGGCCAGGGTGACCACGGTATCGGGGGCGACATGCATCGGGCGGTTTCCTGCAAGCAAGCTGTGCGTGCGGCCGGGACGCACAGGCTGCATTGTGCCTGGGATCGGCCGCCGCGCACTACACTGCCCGGCCAATTCCGTACCTGGAGCATTGCTGGAGTCCGCCATGCCCGATGGCCTGCTGCAACTTCCCGGCATCGGCCGGGAGCGCTTCCTGCGTCGCTACTGGCAGCGCAAGCCGCTGCTGCTGCGCCAGGCGCTGCCCGGCTTCGCCCCGCTGCTGTCGCGCCGTGCCCTGTTCGACCTTGCGCTGCGCGACGACGTGGAGGCGCGGCTGGTGCAACGGGCCGGGGCGCAGTGGAGCGTGCTGCACGCCCCGCTGCGCGCGCGCGACCTGCCGCCGTTGCGGCGCCCCGGGTGGACGCTGCTCGTGCAGGGGGTGGATCTGCACCACGAGGCAGTGGCCGCCTTGCTGCGGCGCTTTCGCTTCCTGCCCGACGCCCGGCTGGACGACATCATGGTGTCGTGGGCCAGCGACGGTGGCGGCGTCGGCCCCCATGTCGATGATTACGACGTCTTCCTGCTGCAGGCGCAGGGACGTCGGCGTTGGCGCCTGGGAGCGGTTGCCGAGCCGCGCATGCAAGACGGCCAGCCGCTGAAGCTGCTGCAGGATTTCCAGCCGCAACAGGACATCGTCGTCGAGCCGGGCGACCTGCTGTACCTGCCGCCGGGCTGGGGGCACGATGGTGTGGCGCAGGGCGAATGCATGACCTACTCGGTCGGCTTTCGTGCGCCCCCGGGCGACGAACTGCTGCGCCAGCTGCTGTGGAAGCTGGCCGAGGAACTGCCGGCAGCGGCCCGCTACAGCGACCGCGGCAGGATCGAGCCGCGAGGCGCCGCGCATCCGGCGCGCCTGCCCGAGGACATGGTCGATTTCGTCGCCCAGGCTTTCTCCCGGCTGCGTCCCGGGCGCGCGGACTTCCGTCGGGCCTTGGGCGAGTTGCTGACCGAACCGAAGCAGGAAGTCGTGTTCGAAGCCCCACCAGCCGGGGCGCTGGAGCGTCGGCTGGCGCGCAAGGGCCTGCGCCTGGATCGGCGCAGCCGCATGCTGTGGGCGCCCGGCGCGATCTTCGTCAATGGCGAGAGCGTGCCGCAGGCTCTGTGCCGATCGCCGCTGCTGCGGCAGCTGGCCGACGCACGCTGCCTGGATGCCGCACAATACGCTTCGGCCAGCGATGCCGAGCGCGATTTGCTGCGGCAGTGGTTCCGGCTGGGCTGGGCGCATGCGGCCGGTGACTGATCCGGCCGGTGAGGCACGGGGATCATGCAAGAACCTGTAGCGGACGATGGCGCGGCGCCGCAGCCGCTGATAGGGCGTGCCGCCTGGCAGCAGGCCTTGCGCGCGCTGCTGGCCGAGCCCGGCCCCGAGTGTTGCCTGTACAGCGATCGTTTCGAGGACTGGCCGCTGGATGAACCCGCGGTCGTCGAGGCGCTGGCTGCGTGGGCCTTGACGCGGCCGCGCAGCTGCATGCGGATGCTCGCCCGCGGCTACGCCGATCTGTGCTCGCGGGCGCCACGTTTCGTGCGCTGGCGCATGGACTTCGGGCATGTGCTGGAGTGCCGCGAACTCCCGGCCGAAGTGCTTGCGCCGCCCGAAGGTCTGTGGCTGCGCGAGCGCGCGCTGGTGGCTCTGCCGGCACAGAATCAGCGGCGCGCGCGGATGCTGGATCCGGCCCGGCGGCTGGCGACCTTGCAGGACTTCGATCAGGCCTGGGAACTCGGGCAGGCGGGCTTTGTTCCGGAGATCCTGGGTTTGTGATCGGGCCGCAACATTTCGATGCATTCGTGATCGACGGCCCCGTGGAAACCCTGGCCTTCGCTATACTTGCGCGTTGCGCTCGGGGCCCGACGCATGGGGCGGAGCGTGCTGCACAACCACCACCCGGAACCGCCGGACTGTTCCTGCCTGTTTGTCGTTCTGACGCTTGAGGATCAAAATGAAAAAGACTGTTTTGTTGGCTTCGATGGTCGCTCTGCTGGCCCTGGCCGCCTGCGGCAAGAAGGAAGAAGCTGCTGCTCCTGCGTCGCAACCGGCTTCGGCCGCTGCGCCGGCTTCGGCGGCCGCTCCGGCTGCGAGCGCCGCTCCGGCTGCCGCCTCGGCTTCGGCTTCGGCTGCGAAGCCTGAAGCCGCCGCTTCGGCCACTCCGGCCGCCTCGACTCCCGCCTCGGCTCCCGCCGCGGCTGCCAGCGAGCAGAAGAAGTAATCGGCCCTTGCCCGCCTAGGCAGGCTCCGCCCTGCCTAGGCGGGCGTGTGTGCAGGATCGACGAGCCGGCCTTGCGCCGGCTTGTTGCTTTGGGCCTCGGCAATCTCCGGCAGTGCGTGCGCACGACGGACACAGACGAACGAAGGCCCGCCGTTGGCGGGCCTTCGAATGCCTGTCGCGGGGCGCCCGGGAACGGGCGAGCCCCGGCGGCGCTGCTTACTTCAGCTTGGTTTCCTTGTAGACCACATGCTTGCGCGCGACCGGGTCGAACTTGGCGATTTCCATCTTCTCCGGCTGGATCCGCTTGTTCTTGGTCGTGGTGTAGAAGTGACCGGTGCCCGCGGTCGACTCCAGCTTGATCTTTTCACGTCCGCCCTTGGCCATTGCTTGTCACTCCCGGGTGCAGGGTTCAGTAGAGGAGGGGTCAGACCGCACCGCGCGCGCGCAGGTCGGCCAGCACCGCATCGATGCCGACCTTGTCGATCAGCCGCAGCGCGGCGTTCGAAATGCGCAGACGCACATAGCGGTTCTCGCTCTCGACCCAGATCCTGCGGTATTGCAGGTTGGGCAGGAAGCGGCGCTTGGTCTTGTTGTTGGCGTGGGAAACGTTGTTACCCACCATCGGCCCCTTGCCGGTTACCTGACAGACGCGTGCCATGCAGCACTCCACTTATAGATGTTGGCAAAAAGCGGAATTATACATGGTTGGTCGCTGTGCAGGCCTGTTCCGGGCAGGGCACGCTGGTCACCGACAGCCAGCGCGGCTGCGCATCGCCCACCCGCACGCAGCTCAGGCTGCCTCCCCACAGGCAGCCGCTGTCCAGGCACAGCGCTCCATGCCGCCAGGCGAGCCCGAGGCTCGACCAGTGTCCGAACGCAATCGGCGTGCCCAGGCTGGCGCGCCCGGGGATGGCGTACCACGGCAGCAGTTCGCGCGGCGCCGAGCCCGGCGCCTGCTTGCAGTGAAAATCCATGCTCCCGTTCCGGGTGTCGATGTAGCGCACGCGGGTCAGCGCATTGACCGTCACCCGCCAGCGATCGGGCGCGGGCAGCTCATCGGACCAACCGGCCGGCTGGTTGCCGAAGAGATCGGCGAGGAAGGAGCGGGAGGCCGGGCCACGCAGCTGCTGCTCGACCTCGGCCGCCAGCTTCAGGGTCTGCTGCACGGTCCACTGCGGCAGCACGCCGGCATGCACCAGCAGCCAACCCTGCTCGAACAGCGCCAGCGGGCGCTGGCGTACCCACTGCAGCAGTTCCTCGCGGTCCGGCGCGTGCAGGATGTCGTCCAGGGTGTCGCTGCGGTGGGCGCGCCGCAGGCCCTCGGCGACCGCCAGCAGGTGCAGGTCGTGGTTGCCCAGCAGGCACTGCGCCGCGTCGCCCAGGCGCATCAGCAGCCGCAGGCAGGCGGCCGAGCCCGGTCCGCGGTTGACCGCATCGCCAAGCACGACCAGGCGGTCGCAGGCGGGGTCGAAGGCAATGGTGTCCAGCAGGCGAGCCAGTGCAAGGTCGCAGCCCTGCAGGTCGCCGATCCAGTAGGTGGCCATCGGCGCGTGTCGTGAGCGGCCCCACGGTCGTGAGAAAATGCCATTCTGCCTGCAATCAGGGCGTTCGGCAGCCCGCGCAGCGTACCGGCAGTGCAATGCAAGCGCGGCCGTCCACCGCAACCCCAGCCATCGCATCGGGATTTCCATGGCGCAACTCGACCCTTCACTGTTCAAGGCCTACGACATCCGCGGCATCGTTCCCCAGGCGCTCAGCGCCGACGCCTGCGTGCACATCGGCCGCGCCTACGCGACGATGGCGCGCGCGTGCGCGCAGACGGCCGTCTACATCAGCCGCGACGGCCGCGATTCGGGGCCGCAACTGGCGCAGGCGCTGACCGAGGGGCTGCGCGCCGGCGGCCTCGACGTGGTCGACCTCGGCATGAACGCCACGCCGATGCTGTACTTCGCCTGTGCCACCACCGACATCGGCAACGGCATCCAGATCACCGGCAGCCACAACCCGCCCGAGTACAACGGCCTGAAGATGGTGCTGCAGGGCAACGCGCTGCATGGCGAGCAGATCGCTGCGCTGCGCGAACGGACGCTCGCGGAGGACTACAGCAGCGGCAACGGGGGCTTGCGCAGCGCCAGCATCGTCGAGCCCTACCTGCAGCGCATCGTTTCCGACGTGCAGCTGGCGCGCCCGATGCACGTCGCGGTGGATTGCGGCAACGGCGTGGCCGGCGCCTTCGCGCCCGAACTGCTGCGCCGCCTGGGCTGCCGGGTCACCGAGCTGTTCTGCGAGGTCGACGGCAGTTTCCCGAACCATCATCCCGATCCTGCCGACCCGCACAACCTGGAAGACCTGCAACGCGTGTTGCGCGAGACCGATGCCGAAGTCGGACTGGCCTTCGACGGCGACGGCGACCGACTCGGCGTCGTCACCCGCAGCGGGCAGGTGATCTGGCCCGACCGCCAGCTGATGCTGTACGCCGCCGACGTGCTGCAGCGCCACCCGGGCGCACCGATCCTGTACGACGTGAAGTGCACCGCCAACCTCGATCCCTGGGTGCGCAGGCATGGTGGCCAGCCGATGATGTGGCGCACCGGGCATTCGCTGATCAAGGCGCGCATGAAGGAGGTCGGCGCGCCGCTGGCCGGGGAGATGAGCGGACACATCTTCTTCAAGGATCGGTGGTACGGCTTCGACGATGCGCAGTACGGCGCAGCGCGCCTGCTCGAATTGCTCGCCCGCGCGGCCGATGCGCAGGCGCTGCTCCTCGATCTGCCGGACGCGCTGTCCACCCCCGAGCTGAAGATCATCACCGAGCCGCAGCAGCAGTTCGCGCTGTGCGAGCGCCTGCAGCGCGAGGGCCGCTTTCCGAGCGCACGCCATATCCACACCATCGACGGCGTGCGCGCCGAGTACGACGACGGTTTCGGGCTGGCGCGGCCGTCCAACACCACGCCTTGCGTGGTTCTGCGCTTCGAGGCACGCGATGCGCAGGCGATGCAACGCATCCAGCAGGAATTCCGGCAGGCCTTGCTGCAGTTGGAACCCGGGCTCCGTCTTCCCTTCTGAATGCCCGGCGCAGCGCATCCCGAGCACCCGTGCCCGCGGGTGCTGCTGGTCAAGACGAGCTCGATGGGCGATATCGTGCAGGCCCTGCCCGTGGTGCACGACATCCTCGAGCACTTCCCCGAGGCGCACATCGAGTGGATGCTCGAGCCCGCCTACGCCGAGCTCGTGCATGCGCACCCCGGGGTGGCGCGGGTCGTCGAGGTCGCCTGGCGCGCATGGTGGCGCAAGCCCCTGGCGGCCAGCACGCGTCAGGCCTGGCGGAAGTTGCGCGCAGACCTGGAACCACGCCACTTCGACGCGATCATCGACTTGCAGGGCCTGTGCAAGAGCGCGCTGCTGGCGCGGCTGGCCTCGGGCACGCGTTTCGGATGGAAGGGGCGGGCCTGCCGCGAGCCGGCGGCCGCGTGGCTGTACGACCGCCGCATGGCCGCGCCGCCCTTCGATGCCTTGATCGCCGTCACCCGCTACCGTCGCCTGTGCGGATGGGCCCTGGGGTACGAGCCTCGGGGCGAGCCGGTCTACGGGCTGTGCGTGCCGGCGCAGCGCCCGGACTGGATCGGCGGGTCGGCGCCCTTCGCGGTGCTGCTGACCGCCACCGCGCGCGACGAAAAGCTCTGGCCCGAGCCGCACTGGATCGAGTTCGGCAGGCAACTGCGCGCGCGTGGCCTGGCGCTGGTTCTGGCCTGGGGCAGCGAGGACGAGCGCGCACGCGCCCGCCGCATCGCCGCGGGCATCGAGGCGGCTGCCGCTGCGCAGCCTCCGGTGGCGGTGGCTCCGCAGCGCCTGGGCCTGCATCAGTGGGCGCGCGTGCTGCGGGCCAGCGCGCTGGTGGTCGGCGTCGACACCGGTTTGAGTTTTCTCGCGGCGGCAGTCGAGCGTCCGGTGATCGGCATCTACACCGCGACCTCCCCGGATCAGGTGGGCATCCGCTCGCGCTTCGCCCACCGCAACCTCGGCGGGGTGGCGCGACCACCGGAGGTCGACGAAGTCCTGCAGGCGGCCGATGAATTGTTGCAGCAGACGCCGGTGGACGCTACGCAGGGGGCGTCGTGAGCGATCCCGTGGTGCCGCGGCGCGATGCCGCCCGCCGGCGCGCCCTGCGTCTGTACACCCTGGCCTGGTGCCTGCTGGCGCCGCTGGCCGTGCTGCGCCTGCTGTGGCGTGCGCGCCGCGAGCGCGCGTACATCCGAGGCCTGGGCGAGCGCTTCGGGCGCTACACCGTGGACTGGAGGGTGCCTGCGGGGCGACCCAGGTTGTGGTTGCACGCGGTGTCGCTGGGAGAGACGCGTGCGGCGGCGCCGCTGCTCGAAGCGCTTCGGCGGGAGTGCCCTGAGTTGGGTCTACTGCTGACCCACACCACGCCCAGCGGGCGCGCGGCGGGGGCCGAATTGCTGCGCCCTGGGGATCTGCAGGCCTGGCTGCCCTACGACCTGCCGTGGGCGGTCGACGCATTTCTGCGGCACTTCCGCCCGCAGGTCGGGGTGCTGATGGAAACCGAATTGTGGCCCAACCTCGCGCAGGGCTGCGCGGCCCGTGGCGTGGCCCTTTTGCTGGCCAATGCGCGGCTGTCGCCGCGCAGCCGGGCGCGCTGGGGGCATTGGCCCGCGCTGGCGCAGGCGACCTGCGGCGCGCTGTCGGGGGCGGCCGCGCAGACCGGGGGTGACGCCGCGCGCCTGCGCAGCCTGGGCCTGCGCGAGGTGGTGGTCGCCGGCAACCTGAAATTCGACCGCCGCGGCGATGCGCAGTTGCGCCAGCTGGGCAGGCAGTGGCGAACCGCCGCCGGGGTACGGCGCGTGTTGGTGCTCGCCTCGACGCGGGAGCATCGCGGCGTGGCCGAGGAACAGTTGCTGCTCGACAGCCTGCCTCCTGGTGGACTGCCCGGCGTGCTGCTGGTGCTGGTGCCACGCCATATCGAGCGCGTGCCGGCGCTGCAGCAACTGCTGCAGCAACGCGGTCTGCGCCATGGGCTGCGCAGCGCCGGGCCCGCCCATGCCGACATGGCGGTGTGGGTGGGTGACAGCATGGGGGAAATGCCGGCCTATTACGCGATGGCCGACGCCGCCTTCATCGGCGGCAGCCTGCTGCCGCTGGGCGGACAGAACCTGATCGAGGCCTGCGCCGAAGGCTGCCCGGTGGTGCTCGGCCCGCATGTGTTCAACTTCGCCCAGGCCGTCGAGCAGGCCGAGCAGGCTGGGGCGGCGTTGCGCGTCGACGACGCCGCGGCCGTCTGGAGCAGCCTGCTGGGGTGGCTGCAGGACGAACCGGCGCTGCAACGCGCGCGTCAGGCGGCGCGCGCCTTCAGCACCGCGCACCGCGGCGCCGCGCAGGCGCAGGCGCACTGGATCGCCCGCAGCCTGCAGCGGGCGCAGCAGGATGGAGCGCGCCGGCAGGCGCCCCTGCGGCCTCAGTAGGTGGGAATCGAGGGATCGATCTCGCGCGACCACGCGGTGATGCCCCCCTGCAGGTTGTAGACCTGCTCGAAACCCCGTTGCAGCAGGTGGTGGGCGATCTCCGTGCTGCGCCCACCGGTGCGGCACATGATCAGCAGCTTCTTGTCGCGCGGCAGTTCCTCCAGCCGCAGCGGCACCGTGGCCTTGGGCATGTGGGCGCAGCGGAAGCAGGCATGGCGGATGCTCGCGCGTTCGAGTTCCCAGGCCTCGCGTACGTCGACGACATGCCAGGAGTCGAATTCCTGCGGGTTGTCCAGCAGGTCGCGCAGTTCGGCGACGGTGAGTTGGGCGATGGTCATGGTGGCTGGCGGTGGAGCAGGGCCTTCAGAAGTGGAAGCGTTCGGCTTCCGCGAAGCCATGCAGCCGTGGCGCGACGGTGTCGAACAGGTCGGTCAGGCGCGATGCGCGCTCGTCCACCCGGGTGAGCAATTGTGCGCGCATGATCGGAAGTTCGCCGACCACCGCGCACAGGCGCCCGCCCGGCTTGAGGCGATCGATCAGGGCCTGCGGGATCTGCGCGACCGAGCCGGACAGCACGATGACGTCGAACTCCCCGGGAGGCAGTTCGTGGGAGGCGTCCATGCAGCGCACGTTGGCGTTCATCACTCCGGCCTGACGCAGCCGCTGCTGCGCGGCCTCGGCGAGTTCGGGGTGGATTTCCAGGCTCAGCACATGCGCCGCGCAGTGCCCGAGCAGCGCCGCCATGAAGCCGCTGCCGGTGCCGACTTCCAGCACCCACTCGTGCTTGCGCACCGCGACTTCCTGCAGCAGGCGCGCCTCGACCTTCGGCGCCAGCATGCTCTCGCCGCAAGGCAGGGGAATCTCCAGGTCGGAGAACGCCAGCGTGCGGTAGGCGGCGGGGACGAAATCCTCGCGCTTGACCGCGGCCAGCAGATCCAGCACATCCGGGTCGAGCACGTCCCAGGTGCGGATCTGCTGCTCGATCATGTTGAAGCGGGCTTGTTCGAAGTCCATCGCGTACTAGGCTCCTGCGAATCGGCGGCTGCGGGAAATCCCTGCATGTTACGACGCGCGCCCGCGTGCCCGGAAGGCGCCCCGAGGCAAAGTCGTGGTTGGCCTGCGTATCAAGAACGATTATCATTCGCTCATTGCTGCTGCGTCGCAACTTCACGGCGCCAAGCCTCGCCGCCCCCGCCGCCACCGTTCCCATCCTGGACTTGCCGTCCCGACCTCATGTCCGCCTGTGCGCAGACCGATCCTGAATCCACGCTGCCTGCCCGCCTGCGCCCCCGCTGGCGGGTCTTCCTGGCCGTGCTCGGCCCGGGCTTGGTGGTCATGCTGGCCGACACCGACGTCGGCAGCATCCTGACCGCCGCGCAGAGCGGCGCGCAATGGGGTTACGGCCTGCTCGCGCTGCAGCTGGCGCTGGTGCCCATCCTGTTCGTGGTGCAGGAACTGACGGTGCGTCTGGGCATCTTCACCGGCAAGGGGCATGGCGAACTCATCCGCGAGACCTTCGGCGGTTTCTGGGCCTGGGTGTCGGTCAGCGGGTTGGCGGTGGCCACGGTGGGTGCGCTGCTGACCGAATTCTCCGGGGTCGCCGGCATCGGCGAACTGTTCGGCGTGCCGCGTGCGGTGAGCCTGGCGCTGGCAGCCGGTTTCCTGCTGCTGGTGGTGTGGACCGGCAGCTACCGGCGCGTCGAGCGCGTGGCCATCGCGCTGGGGCTGTTCGAACTCGTGTTCATCGGGGTGGCGCTGCGCGCGCCCGCGCATGGCGCCGACGTGCTGGCCGGGCTGGCCACCAATCCGCTGGCGCACTCGGGCATGCGCTATCTGGTGGCGGCCAACATCGGCGCGGTGATCATGCCCTGGATGGTCTTCTACCAGCAGTCGGCGGTCGCCGACAAGGGGCTGCGCGCCGAGGAATACGCGGCGGCCCGCTGGGACACCGCCGCCGGCGCGCTGCTGACCCAGGTGGTGATGGCCGCGGTGCTGGTGGCTGCGGCGGCCACGCTGTGGGCCGGTCACCTGAGCCCGCCGCTGAATACCGTGGGCCAGGTGGCACAGGCGCTGACCCCTTTCCTCGGCCGCACCCTGGGCCACACGCTGTTCGGGCTGGGCATGCTGGGGGCGGCGATGGTGGCCGCCATCGTCGTCGCGCTGGCCGCGGCCTGGGGCTTCGGCGAGGTCAGCGGCTACAAGCATTCGCTCGAACTGCACCCTCTGGAGGCTCCATGGTTCTACCTGGTGTTCTCGGCGGGCGTGATCGGCGGTGCGCTGATCGTCGCGCTGGCCCCGGATCTGGTCGCGCTGTCGATCGGTGTCGAGGTGATGAATGCCCTCATGCTGCCGCTGGTGCTGGGCTTCCTGGTCGCACTGGCGGTCAAGGCCTTGCCGCCGGAGCACAGGCTGCGCGGCTGGTACCTGTGGCTGGTGCTCGCGGTGGTGGCCGCGACTTCGACGCTCGGGGTCTACGGCGGGATCAGCGGGGTGGTGGGCTGAGTGCGCGCTCGAACACCAGATCCCACACCCCGTGGCCCAGGCGCAGGCCGCGTTGCTCGAACTTGCTGGGCATGCGCCAAGGCGGTCGTGCGCTGAAACCCTGCGCGGTATTGCGCAGCAGCGGATGCGCCTGCAGCACCTGCAGCATGTGTTCGGCGTAGTCCTGCCAGTCGGTCGCGCAGTGCAGCAGGCCGCCCGGGCGCAGGCGGGCAGCCACCAGGGCGACGAAATCGGGCTGAATCAGCCGTCGCTTGTGGTGGCGCTTCTTGTGCCAGGGGTCGGGGAAGTACACATGCACGGCGTCCAGCGAGCCCGCGGGAATCATGTCGCGCAGGACCTGTACCGCGTCGTCGCGCACGATGCGCAGGTTGTGCAACTGCATGTCCCGCATGCGCAGCAGCAGCGCGCCGACGCCGGGGCTGTGCACTTCGACACCGATGAAATCGCGCTCGGGTTGCGCCTGGGCCAGGGCCGCGGTGGCCTCGCCCATGCCGAAGCCGACCTCCAGCACCCGTGGTGCGCTGCGCCCGAAGATCCGATCCCAGTCGGCCGGCGCGGCCGCCAGCGGCAGCACGAAGCGCGGTCCGAGTTCCTCCAGGGCACGCGCCTGCCCGGTGGTCAGGCGGCCGGTGCGCAGCACATAGGAGCGGATCGCGCGGGGCTGGGAGGGCTGCGGCCCGGAAGGATGCGGCCCGGAAGGATGCGGCCCGTAAGGCTCCGGCGGCGAGCCGGGATGTGTTTCCCGGACGGCGCAACCCGCGGTGGAATCTGGAGCGGGTGAAGGGAATCGAACCCTCGTATGAAGCTTGGGAAGCTGCCGTTCTGCCATTGAACTACACCCGCGAGGCGCCAAAGTGTACAACAAAGGCCGGAGCCTCGGAATCGGCCGCGCTCACAGTTCCTGCAGCCGCTGCAGCGCGGCATCCAGCGTCTGTTCCCGCTTGGCGAAACAAAAGCGCGCAACCCGGCGGCGCTGGTCGGGCACGGGTTCGAAGGCGCCGATCGGGATCGCCGCGACCTTGTGCCGGCGCGTCAGCCAGCTGCAGAACTCCGCCTCGGGCAGGTCGCTGATCGACGCGTAGTCGACGCACTGGAAATAAGTGCCCTCGCAAGGCAGCAGGCGCAGCCCGGTGCCCTGCAGGCCAGCGCGGAAGTGGTCACGCCGGGCCTGGTAGAAGGTCGGCAGCTGCAGGTGCGCCTGCGGGTGGTTGCGCAGATAGTCGGCCAGCGCCCATTGCATCGGCGTGTTGACGGTGAACACATTGAACTGGTGCACCTTGCGGAATTCGGCGCTCAGCGCGCGGGGCGCCGCCACCATGCCGACCTTCCAGCCTGTGGCGTGGTAGGTCTTGCCGAAGCTCGACACCACCAGGCTGCGCTGCGCGAGCAGCGGCTGGGACGCCGCGCTGGCGTGCGCGCGACCGTCGTAGACCATGTGCTCGTACACTTCGTCGCTGATCAGCACGACGTCGGTCGGCGCCAGCAGTTCGCCCAGCCGCTGCAGATCCTGCGCGCTCCATACGCGCCCACTGGGGTTGTGGGGGGAATTCAGGATCATCGCACGGGTGCGCGGCCCGAGTGCCGCCGCCAGGGCCACCCAGTCCGGGCCGAAGTCCGCATTCAGCGCCACGCAGCGCGGCACCCCGCCGGCGAGTTCGATCGCCGGCAGGTAACTGTCGTAGGCCGGCGTCAGCACCAGCACCTCGTCACCGGGGTGGACGACGGACAGCACCGCGGTCAGCAGGGCCTGCGTGGCGCCGGCGGTGATGGTGATTTCCTCCCCGGGGTCGTAGCGCTGGCCGTACAGCGACTCGATCTTGTCCGCCAGGGCCTCGCGCAAGGCGGGTACTCCGGCCATGGGCGGGTACTGGTTGTGGCCCTGGTGCATGCTGCGCGTGACCGCGTCGAGCAGCGCCGGGTCGGGCTCGAAATCGGGGAAACCTTGCCCGAGGTTGATGGCTCCGCAGCTTTGCGCCAGGGCCGACATCACGGTGAAAATGGTGGTACCCACCTGGGGCAAGCGGCTGGGCGGGGCCTGGAAGCTACGGCCCGTGCGAGGGTTTTCGTTCATGTTTCGAGTATGCATCATCATCCGGGCGTGAAAGTCATGGGTCATTCCGATTCCGCGGTGTCCTCCGATCCCGTGCAGCAACGACAGTGCGCGGGGGCAACGGAGCCTGCGGGAGGATCCCGGCTGTCCGGCCTGCCGCCGGTGGCCGGCCCGGGCACCCGACTGCTGCTGCTGGGCAGCTTTCCCGGCGCCGCCTCGCTGGCCGCGCGGCAGTACTACGCCCATCCCCGCAACCAGTTCTGGCCGCTGCTGTCGGAACTCCTCGGCGTCGATCTGCGCGCATTGTCGTACGCCCGCCGTCTGCGGTGCCTGCGGGCCCGCGGGCTCGGGCTGTGGGACGTGTACGGCGCCTGCGAGCGCCGGGGCAGCCTGGATGCCAACATCCGTTGCGCGTCGCCCAACGACCTGCAGGTCCTGGTGCGCAGGCTGCCCCGCCTGCAGGGCATCGCGCACAACGGCGGCGAGTCCGCGCGCAGCCTGCGCATCACCCGCGACCTGGCGCCGCGAAGCTGGCGGCTGCCGTCGAGCAGTCCGGCGAACGCTTCCTGGAGCTTCGAGCGCAAGCTGGCCGCGTGGCGGGAGGTGTTCGATGCCTGCGGCTTGCTGCATGACGCTGCGCGGCTCCCGGCAGGCTCTACACTAGGAGGCAGTTGAACCTCCTGCCAGCGCGCCGCGCCGACTCCAGCGCGCCGCGGCAGCCTGCGAGCGCCATGGCCCTGTCCTTCTCCGCCGAATCCTCCTCGGGCGCGGCTGCCGAGCCGGTGCCGGCGCGTCTGCGCCTGCAAGGCCCTCTGCACTGGCAGGCGGTGCTGCAAGCCCTGTTCCAGGATGCATGGATCGACGACGCCGAATTGCGCCGCGGCCTCGATCGTTGCGCCCATGGCAGTTCGCGCCTGCACGCGCTGCAGCGCGTGGCCGCCGCTGGACTGGCACGCAAGTCCGACGCCAAGCTGCTCGACGTCGACGCGTTGACGGCCTGGCTGGCCGAGCGCAGCGGGCTGCCGCTGCTGCACATCGACCCGCTGAAGATCGACATCGGCCGCGTCGGCGACCTGCTCTCGCGCACCTACGCCGAGCGTCATCGCATCCTGCCGGTGGCCTCCGATGCGCAGAGCGTGACCATCGCCACTCCCGAGCCCTTCGATGTCGGCTGGCTGCCCGAGATCGAGCGCATGCTGCGCCGGACGATCCATCTGGTGGTGGCCAGTCCGGTGGACATCGCGCGCTACACGGCCGAATTCTTCGCGCTGGCGCGCTCGGTTCGCGAGGCACAGCGCACGGGAACTGCCGGCGCGGGCGGAACGAACCAGTTCGAGCAACTGGTCGAACTCGGGCGCAGCGGACGCGCCATCGACGCCAACGACGCCGGCATCGTGCAGGTGGTGGACTGGCTGTGGCAGTACGCTTTCGAGCAGCGGGCCTCGGACATCCATCTCGAGCCGCGCCGCGAGCTCGGAGTGATCCGCTTCCGCATCGACGGCGTGCTGCACGGGGTCTACCAAGTTCCTCCGGCGGTCATGGGAGCGATGACCAGCCGCATCAAGCTGCTCGGCCGCATGGACGTGGTCGAGCGCCGGCGCCCGCAGGACGGGCGCATCAAGACCCGCCGCCCGGATGGCGAGGAGGTCGAACTGCGGCTGTCGACCCTGCCCACGGCCTTCGGCGAGAAGCTGGTGATGCGCATCTTCGACCGCGACGTCGTGCTGCGCGACTTCTCCGCCCTCGGTTTCCCGGCGGCGGAAGCCGCGCGCTGGGAGGATCTGACCAGCCAGCCGCACGGTATCGTGCTGGTCACCGGACCCACCGGCAGCGGCAAGACCACCACCCTGTACTCGACCCTCAAGCGCCTGGCCAGCGAGGAGGTCAATGTGTGCACGGTGGAGGATCCGATCGAGATGGTCGAGCCGGCGTTCAACCAGATGCAGGTGCAGGCGGGCATCGAGCTCGGATTCGCCGACGGCCTGCGCGCGCTCATGCGTCAGGATCCGGACATCATCATGGTCGGGGAGATCCGCGACCGCGAGACCGCCGACATGGCGGTGCAGGCTGCACTGACCGGCCACCTGGTGCTGTCGACCCTGCATACGAATGATGCTGCCGGGGCCATCACCCGCCTTCTGGAACTGGGGGTGCCGCCGTACCTGCTGGGCGCCACCCTGCTGGGCGTACTGGCGCAGCGCCTGGTGCGCACGCTGTGCCCGCACTGCCGGCAGCCCGACGCCGACTTCGACCAGCGCAGCTTCGACGCCGCAGTCGCGCCCTGGAAGCCCAGCGCGCAGGTTCGCCCGAGCCGCGCCGTCGGTTGCCTGGAGTGCCGCAACACCGGCTACCTGGGGCGGGTCGGCCTGTACGAACTGCTGAGCGTCTCGGCAGCGCAGCGCGCGCTGGTCGGAGATGGCGCGAACCTGGACGCGCTGCGCGCGCAGGCCGTGCGCGACGGCATGCGCCCCTTGCGGCTGGCCGGAGCGCTGAAGGTCGCCGAGGGGCTGACCACGCTGGAGGAGGTGCTGCGCGCCACTCCGGCCGCCCAGGGATGAAGCGCTCACCGATGGCGGCGTCGGCGCGCTGGGAGCCCGCGGCGCGGGCGGGCGAGGAGGGCGTGCTGCGGGTGTTCGGATCCTGGAAGCTGGGCTATCTGCGCGATGCGCCGGCGCTCGCGGTGCCGACCGGAGCACAGCGCCTGCTGCTGCTGGCCGACGACGGGCTGGAACTCGACACCGCGGGTGCCTGTGCGCTGCTGCAGGGTCTGCGGCGGCTGCAGCGCGACGGGGTCGCGGTGGATCTGTCCGGGCTTGCACCGGCGCACGCGCGCCTGCTCGACCTCGTCGGCGGGCGCATGCTCGAGCAGCCGCAGCGGCAGATCGCGGCGCATGCCGGGATGCTCGGTGATATCGGGCGCGCGGTCTGCGTGGCCTGGCGCGAGGCGCTGGGCTTCCTGTCGATGGTCGGCTGGCTGGCCTGGGAGGGTGCGCCGCTGCTGCTGCGTCCGTGGCGCCTGCGCTGGCGCGAGGTGGTGGCCGAAGTCGAGGTGGGCGGCTTGCGCGCGGTGGGGATCATCGGGCTGCTGTCCTTCCTGATCGGCATGGTCATGGCCTACCAGGGGGGCGCGACCCTGGCCACCTACGGGGCCAACCTGCTGATCGTCAACCTGGTCGCCATCATCACCCTGCGTGAAATGGCGCCGCTGCTGACCGCGATCCTGGTCGCCGGGCGCACCGGTTCGTCCTACGCGGCGCAGATCGGCACCATGCGCATCACCGAGGAAATCGACGCGCTGCGCGCACTCGCGCTGTCTCCGTTCGAGATCCTGGTGCTGCCCAAGGTGCTGGCGCTGGTCATCGCCTTGCCGCTGCTGTCGCTGCTGGCCGATGCCATGGGGCTGCTCGGTGGCGGCGTGGTTGCGGCACTGGGTTTCGGGGTTCCCTGGCGCCAGTACCTGCTGCGCATCCCCCAGGTGGTCGACGTGCAGACCCTGATGCTCGGGCTGGTCAAGGCCCCGGTGTTCGCGGTGGTCATCGCCCTCGTCGGCTGCCTGCAGGGCCTGCGCGTGCGCGGCAGCGCCGCTGCGGTCGGGCGCGCGGCAACCACCAGTGTGGTGCAGTCGATCTTCCTGGTGATCGTGATCGACGCCGCGTTCTCGGTGCTGTACAAGATGATGGGCCTGTGAGCCATGGCAATCCCGCCGTCGACCGATCTGATCGTGCAGGCGCGCGGACTGCTCAACCGCTTCGGCGCCTCCACCGTGCACGAAGGGCTCGACCTCGACGTGCCGCGCGGCTGCATCATGGCGCTGGTCGGCGGTTCCGGCAGCGGCAAGTCGGTGCTGCTGCGCACCCTGACCCTGCTGCACGCTCCGCAGCAGGGGTCGCTGCGGCTGTTCGGACAGGACGCGCTGTCGGCCTCGCCCGCGCAGCGCATCCGGCTGCACCTGCGCATGGGCATCCTGTTCCAGGGCGGCGCGTTGTTCACCGGGCTGACAGTGCTGGAGAACATCCTGCTGGTTCTGCGCGAGCATTCGGCGCTGCGCCCCGGACTGCTGGCGGATGTGGCGATGCTCAAGCTGGGGCTGGCCGGGCTGCCGGCCGACGCCGCACACAAATATCCCTCGGAACTCTCGGGGGGCATGGTCAAGCGCGCCGCGCTGGCGCGCGCGCTCGCCCTCGACCCGGAACTGCTGGTGCTCGATGAACCCACGTCGGGGCTGGATCCGCTGGGTGCGGCAGACTTCGATCAACTGATCGGGCAACTGCGCGATCTGCTGGGACTGACCGTGCTGCAGGCCACCCACGACCTCGATTCGATCTGGCACGGCAGCGATCTGGTGGCCTTCCTGGCGCGCAGGAAGGTCCTGGCCGTCGGCCGCGCTGCCGAACTGGCCGAGCGCGCGGAGCCGGAACTGGTGGAGTACTTCGGCGGGGTGCGCTCGAAGCCGTACCGCAGGGGCGCAGCAGGCCATCCGGGAGGGAGCTGAGGCCATGGAATCGAAGGTCAACTACACCGCCGTCGGCGCCTTTGTCGTCGCGCTGCTGATGGCGCTGGCCGGCGGAATCTGGTGGCTCAGCCGCGCGCGCCACGCCGATACCGTCACCTACCTGATCTATGCCACGGACAACGTTACCGGGCTGAGTCCGGCCAGCGACGTGCAGTACCGGGGGGTGCAGGTGGGACGCGTGGGGTCGATCGAGATCGACCCCGCCAATCCCGCGCTCATCCGCATCCAGGTGGCGCTCAAGCGCGACGTGCCGGTACGCACGGACACCGTCGCACAGCTGTCTCCGCGTGGAGTCACCGGGCTGTCGGTGATCAATCTCAGTGGCGGGCACTCGACGCAGCCGCTGCTGCCAGCGCCCGGACATCGATACGCGGTGATCCGCTACGAGCCCTCGGTGTTCTCGCGCCTGGAGGGGGGCTTGAGCGACGCCGCGCTGACCTTGTCGAAGATCGCCAGTCGCGTCGATGTGCTGTTCAGTCCGTCCAACCTGCAGGCCCTGGGCCGGACCCTGCAGCATGTCGAGCGCACGACGGCGGTGCTCGATGCCCACCGTCAGGATCTGGCGGTCATGCTGGCCAACCTGCGGCGCGCCAGCGGCGAACTGAGCCTGATGGCCTCCCAGGGCAGGCAGCTGGGCGCACAGGCCCACGACCTGCTCGCGCAACTGCAGAGCACGGCGCGCAGGGCACAGGGCACGCTGGGAAGGCTCGATACTGCGGCACAGCAATGGCAGCGCGCGGGCAGCCAGGCCAGCGCGCTGGGCGCCGCGGGAACCCAGGCGGTGCAACAGCTGCAGCGCAGCACCCTGCCGGAGTTCGACCGCCTGGGCCTGCAGTTGCAGACGCTGAGCTCGCAGCTCACCGCGCTGAGCCACAGCCTGCAGCACAATCCCAACCAGTTGCTGTTTGGAGCTCCGCTGCCGCCACCCGGACCGGGGGAACGTTGACATGAAAAAGAGAAGCGAGCTGCCGCTCCGGGTGCGACGCCCCCCACCGGTCATGCTGGCGTTCGTGCTGTCGCTGGCCACCCTGGCCGGCTGCGCGCTGCCGACGGTCACCCAGCGCCCGGCGCAGACCGAGTATCGGCTGCGCTCCTTGTCGTCCCGACTGGCGCAGCCGGGATTGCGCCCGGTGATCCTGCGCGTGCTGCCGGTGCAGGCCGCACCCGGGCTCGGGCGGGTGGACATGCTGTACAGCGCGCAGCCGCTGCAGCTGATGCCCTATCGCGACAGCCGCTGGCTGGTGCCCCCGGCCCAGATGGTCGATTCCGCGTTGCGCCAGACCCTGCAGCGTCAGCCGTGGGTCGCCGCCGTGGAGGGCATGCTGCCCTTGCGCGATGTAGGCGCCACGCTGGTCTGCAGCCTGCAGCGGTTGGAGCAGGACGTGGCCGCGCACAGCGCCTCGCTCGGCTTGCGCTGCCAGTTGGTCGACAGCCGGCCTGGAACGCTGCTGGCGGCCTGGGATTTCCAGGGCACGCAGAAGCTGGCGCAGCAGGACGCCGCCGGTTATGCGATGGCCACTCAGCGTCTGCTCGATCGCGCGCTGCAGCAGGTGCTGCGGCGCAGCGCCGCAGCGCTGCGCCGGCGGCAGCAGACGCGCGGTGGCTGCGCGCAGGCCGATGATCAGCCTTGCTCGCCAACCAGCCGCAGCAGCGCCTCGCCGTAGCGGTCGCGCTTGCTGTCGCCGACGCCGGAGATGCCGCGCAGCTGCTGCAGGTCGCGCGGTCGCGCCAGCGCGATGGCCCGCAGCGTCGCGTCGGGAAACACCACGTAGGCGGGCACGCCGTGTTCGCGCGCGATCGCGCTGCGCCAGCCGCGCAGCGCCTCGAACAGCGCGGCATCGTGCGCGCCGAGTTCCGGCTGCGCGCCCGGCGCGGCCGCGGCGGCCGGGGCGTGACCCCGGCGTGCGCGCGCGGCCTTGGGCGCCGCCTTGCGCAGGCCGATGCGCCGCGTGCCGCGCAACACCTCGCGGCTGGCCTCGGTCAGGCGCAGAACGTTGAAGTGCAGATGGTCGACCTCCACCAGGTGCTGCGCCACCAGCTGACGCAGCAGCAGGCGCCAGTCCTGCTCCGAGCAGTCGGCGCCGATGCCGAAGGTCGACAGGCGGTGGTGCCCGAAGCGCCGCACCTTGTCGGTGTCCCTGCCGCGCAGCACGTCGATGATGTGGGCGGCGGCGAAGCTGCTCGAGCTCGCCTGCCGGCAGCGGTAGACCGTGGACAGCAGCTTTTGCGCCTGTTGGGTGGCGTCGACCCACTGCGGTGGCTGCAGGCAGTTGTCGCAGTTGCCGCACGGCGCTGACTGCTCGCCGAAATAGGCCAGCAGGCGCACGCGACGACAGTCGGCGGCCTCGGCCAGTGCCAGCATCGCGTCGAGCTTGCTGCTCGACAGGCGCTTGTGCGCCTCGTCGGCCTCGCCGAGTTCGATCAGCCGGCGCTGTTGCACCACATCGGCCAGTCCGTAGGCCATCCAGGCCTGTGCCGGCAGACCGTCGCGCCCGGCACGGCCGGTCTCCTGGAAGTAGCCCTCGATGGATCGGGGCATGTCGAGGTGGGCGACAAAGCGCACGTCGGGCTTGTCGATGCCCATGCCGAAGGCGATGGTGGCCACCATGACCACCGCGTCCTCGTCCAGGAAGCGCCGCAGGTGGCGCTGGCGCAGATCGGCGGGCAGGCCGGCGTGATAGGGCAGCGCCTTGAGTCCGTGTGCGGCCAGCATCGCGGCCACTTCCTCCACGCTGTTGCGCGACAGCGCGTACACCACCCCGCAGTCGCTCGGGTGTTCGTCGCGGATGAACTGCAGCAGCTGGGCGCGTCCGTCCCGCTTCTCGACGACCCGGTAGCGGATGTTCGGACGGTCGAAACTGGACACGAAGCTGCGCGCACCGGGATCGAGCAGGCGCTGCACGATCTCGTCCCGGGTGGGAATGTCGGCGGTGGCCGTCAAGGCCACCCGCGGCACCTGCGGCCAGCGCTCGCGCAGGATCTCCAGCTGGCCGTATTCGGGACGGAAGTCATGGCCCCATTGCGACACGCAATGCGCCTCGTCGATGGCGAACAGCGCAAGCCGGCATTGCTCGAGCAGGCGCATGCCGGATTCGGCGAGCAGCCGTTCAGGAGCCATGTACAGCAGGTCGAGCTCGCCGCGGCGCGCCTGCTCCTGCACCTGGCGCGCGCTTGCGGCGTCCAGGGTGGAGTTCAGCAGCGCCGCGCGCAGTCCCAGCTCCCGCAGCGCCGCGACCTGATCCTGCATGAGGGCGATCAGCGGCGACACCACCACCGCCAGGCCCGGGCGCAGCAGCGCCGGAATCTGGAAGCACAGCGACTTTCCGCCCCCGGTGGGCATGAGTACGAGGGCGTCACCGCCGCCGACCAGATGGTCGATCACCGCCTGCTGCTGCCCGCGGAAGCCGGGGTAGCCCCAGATGTCCTGCAACAGGCGCAGGGGATCGGCGGCCGCGCCGAGGGTCACGGGCGTGGGCGACGGGCTTTGCGGCATCGGCGGCAGGCGGTGCGCGCGTGCAGGGCCTGCTCAGGCCCGCAGGGTTGCGGGGCCTTCGTCCGGCGCGGGCTCGACCAGTGCACGCGCATCCTCGGCCACCCGAAGTCGGCTGGCCACGACCTGCTGGCGTTGCGCTCCCAGACCCTGCACCTGCAACTCGACCACGTCCCCAGCCCGCAGGAAGCGCGGCGGCTGCATGCCCATGCCGACGCCAGCCGGAGTGCCGGTGGCGATCAGATCACCCGGCAGCAGGGTCATGAAGTGGCTGAGGTAGCTGAGGATCTGCGCCACGCCGAAAATCATGTCGGAGGTGTTGCCCTGCTGCATGCGCTGGCCGTTGAGATCGAGGCTCAGATCGAGATTCTGCGGGTCGGGGATCTCGTCGGCCGTGACCAGCCATGGGCCCACCGGGCCGAAACTGTCGCAGCCCTTGCCCTTGTCCCACTGGCTGCCGCGGCCGAGCTGGAACTGCCGCTCCGAGACGTCGTTGACCGTGCAATAGCCGGCGACATGGCGCAGCGCCTGCGCCACGCCCACGCAGCGCGCGGCGCGGCCGATGACCACGCCGAGTTCGACTTCCCAGTCCAGGCGCGTGCTGTGCGCAGGCTGCTCGATGGCGTCGAAGGGGCCGCTCAGGCAGGTCGTCCACTTGTTGAACACGATCGGCTCGCGCGGCGGCCTGGCGCCCGTCTCGCGGGCATGGTCGCGGTAGTTGAGGCCGATGCCGATGAACTTGCCGATACCGACGAACGGCACCCCCAGTCGCGGCCTGCCGCGCACCAGGGGCAGGGATTGTGGATCGATCCGCGCCAGGGCGCGTTGCCCGCGCGTCCCGTACACCTCGGGGCCGATGTCGGCCACCACCTCGTGCAGGCTGCGCAGCCTGCCTTCGCCATCGATCAGACCGGGGCGCTCGCGCCCCTTGCTGCCATAACGCACCAGTTTCATCGTGTCTCCTCGTGAACGGATGGGCCGGATCGCGCGCAGCGCGTGCCGTTCGGCCGGTCATGCACGCCATTGTTGCGCGTCGCGCCGCGGACGGCCGCCGGCAGCCGCGATCCCCACGTTCTCATGCGGTATCGCGCAGCCAGCGCAGTCGCTCGTCGTCCAGGTGCTGCGCCAGCGTCTGCTCGCGGCAGCTCCGCAGCAACTGCTTGCTCTGCGCCAGATGCTGCGGCGACTGCTGCGCCAACCGCCGCCCGATCTGCCGGGCCTGCTGCAGGGCCATCTGCGGCGCGGCCAGCTCCAGCACCAGGCCCAGTGCATGGGCGCGCGCGCTGTCGATGGCCCAGCCCATGGCCAGCGCGGCGGCGGCTGCCGCCGGCAGGCGCCGCCCGGCCAGCCAGCAGGCCGCGGCACAGCGCCCGGAGCGCAGCAGCGCGGGATCGATCCGCAGGTGTATGCCGCGCGCCGCGACGACCAGGTCGCAGGCCAGCGCCAGTCCGAGCCCGGCGCCACTGGTGTCGGCGTCGAGGGCGGCGACGATCGGCTTGTCACTGTCCCACAAGGCCAGCAGCAGGTCGTGCAGGGCGTCGACGCTGCCGCTGGCGCCGTCCTGCGCCTGCGGTCGCAGGCCGAGCACGATGACCCGTGTCTGCGGGTCGCGCAAGGCGGTCGACAGTGCCTCGATGGCTGCCGCCACCGAGCGCGGCGCCATGCAGGCGCCGTCCGCAGCGACCGGTAGTTCGAGCACGCTGAGGTGTGCGTCGGCAGGTACGCTGCCGTCGTCTGCGGAGTCGGTGTCGGCGGGCAGATCCATGGGCACGGGAGCAGTCAGATGGAAAACGTTCCGGCGTCCTCGCCGCGCAGTACCTGCTCGACCAGCTTGCGCGACAGCCGCGGCGACAGCAATTCGGCCAGCACGTAGACGAAGCCGCGCTGGTAGACCCCGCGCTTGAAGGCGACCCGGGTCAGGTTGTGGCCGAACAGGTGGCCCACGGGGCGCGCGCGCAGCTGGGTGTCCTTTTCGGGCTGAAAGGCCATCTCGGCGATCAGGCCCACGCCCATGCCGAGTTCCACGTAGGTCTTCAGCACGTCGGAATCGATGGCCTCCAGCACGATGTCCGGTTGCAGCCCCTGCTGGGCGAAGGCCTGGTCGATGCGCCGGCGTCCGGCGAAGGCCTGGCCGTAGGTGACGATCGGGTGGCGTGCCAGTGCCTGCAGCGAAAGGTCCTCAGTCTCGTTGAGGGCATGGCTGGCCGGGGTGACCAGCAGGTGCTGCCATTCGTAGCAGGGCAGGCTGATCAGATCGGGGTTGTCGAGCAGGCTCTCGGTGGCCAGCCCGAGGTCGGCGCGTTCCTCGAGCACCGCGCTGGCGACCTGATCCGGGCTCCCCTGCAGCAGGTGCACGGTGACACGGGGAAAGCGCCGCCGGAATTCGGCCACCACCTGGGGCAGGTGGTAGCGGGCCTGGGTGTGGGTCGCGGCGATGTCGAGACGACCGCTGTCCTGCGCCGCGTAGTTCTGCCCGATGCGCTTGAGGTTGCCCACCTCCCGCAGGATGATCTCCACGCTGCGCAGCACCTCCTCTCCGGGGGGGGTGAGCTTGCGGATGCGCTTGCCGTGGCGGCTGAAGATCTCGACTCCCAGCTCGTCCTCGAGTTCGATGATGGCCTTCGAGACCCCCGGCTGGGAGGTGAACAGCGCGCGCGCCGCCTCCGTGAGGTTGAAGTTGCGCCGTACGGCTTCCTGCAGGAAGCGGAATTGATGCAGGTTCATGGCGTGCAGGGCAGGCGGGTTCAGTGGCGCTGCACGCGCCAGACGAAGAAGCCCATCGCCACCCCACCGTACAACAGGTAGGGCAGCGCGGCGGCCAGCCAGACCGGCCAGCTGGCGACGAGTCCCAGGCGGGACGCCAGGGTGTTCATGAGGATGAAGCTCACCCCCAGCATGATTCCCGCGAAGACCTTCCAGCTCAACTGGCCCGATCGTGCGTGCAGGTAGGCGAAGGGCAGCGCCAGCATCATCATGATCACGGCGCTGAAGGGGTACAGCAGCTTGCGCCACAGGTCGAGCTGGTCGCGCTGCACCGCCTGGCCGTTCGCCCGCAGGTGGTCGATGTAGCGCCACAGCTCGAACACCGACATGCTGTCCGGGCTCAGCAGCAAGGCGTCGAGCACCGCCGGCGACACCGCGGTGTGCCATTCCAGCTGCGCTGCGTGGGTGCGCAGGATGTCGCCTTGCGGCCCCGCGGGCAGCTGCACCGACTCCACGTCGTGCAGCATCCAGTTTCCATCGCCGAGGTAGGTTCCGCTCTGCGCTCGAACCGTCCGCAGCAGCTGGGCCGAATCGTCCAGCACGTAGATGCGCACGTCCTGCCACTGCCCGCTGGCCGCGACCCGCCCGATGTTGATCATCTGGTCGTTGCGGGGGCCCTCGCGGTTGCGCACCCACAGCCCGCTGTCGGGGGCGTTGCCGAAATGCCCGGCGGAGCGGGCCTGCAGCGTGGCCTGCAGGCGCTGCGCGGCGGGCGAGATGAAGTCGCCGAGCACGAACACCAGCGCCGCGCACAGGAGCCCGAAGGCCATGAGTTGGGCCAGGGCCATGCGCGGACTGAGCCCGGCCATGCGCATGACGGTGAATTCCGACGAGGCGGCCAGACCGGCCAGCACATACACCGCGGCCGTGAGCACGGCGATCGGGATCACCTGGTAGGCGCGCGACGGCACCTGCAGCACGACCTGCAGCAGGGCCTGGGCGAAGCCCTGGCCGCTGTTGCTCAGCTGGTTGAGGACGTCGAGGAAGAACAGCAAACCGACGAACACCAGCAGCACCAGCGCGGTGGCGCCGGCCAATTGGCGGAACAGGTAGCGGCTGAGGGTCTGCATCGCACGCCCCTTGCTCAGGCCCGCTGCAGGCGCAGCGCGCCGGGCAGCAGCCCCTTGGCGCGCGACAGCAACAGAAGCACGAGCAATGCACCGCCATGCAACAGCAGCAGCCCGCTGCCCAGCCGCAGCACGCCGGCTTCGATCCAGTGCTGGGTCGCGTTGAGCATGTTCAGGTACACCAGGTAGACGAGCACGGCGACCATGAGCTGCAATGCGCGCCCGGCGCGCGGGTTGGTCGCCGCCAGCGGCACGGCCATGAGCACCAGCAGCACGCTGGAAATCGGCACCCCGATGCGCCAGGACAATTCGCCCAGCCAGCGCGGCTTGTGCGACAGCGCCAGCACGATGGTGTCGATCTCGCGGCTCGGGGTGTTGGCCAGCCGGGCGGCCGCCGGCAGCACGGCTGCGCTCGGAGCGCTCAATGCCGACAGGCGCACGC
Source organism: Pseudomonadota bacterium (assembly GCA_021805825.1). Lineage (GTDB taxonomy): Bacteria > Pseudomonadota > Gammaproteobacteria > Burkholderiales > Burkholderiaceae_C > Thiomonas_A. Next base: position 4,811 of record JAJZEC010000018.1, on the reverse strand, counting down.
CCATGCTGCCGAATCCGGTGATCTGGTAATCCGACATCCCGAGCGTATGCACGTAGCGATGGCCGTCCGACAGCAGCAGGTAGCGTGCGCCGTCGCGGGTGGTCAGCGCCGCCTCGCGCGCCAGCGTGATGGTTTCGCGGCCCTGGTCGAGTTCACGGATGAAGATGTTGCGCGCCAGGCCCTTGCCATCGGCTCCCTTGCCGATGAAGAACACCCGCTTGCCGGAGGCTGAGCGCCGGAACTGCCCGGGCGCCGCGCGCGACAGATCGGAGCGCTGCTCGAAGCGCTGGCGCAGGGCTTCGTCCTGCCGGTTGGCCCACGGCCATGCCACCAGGGTGAGCAGGGCGATGACGGCGATCACCGGTGCGCTGAAGCGCAGCACCACGCCGAAGAACTGCCCGGGCCGCGCGCCCGCGCCGAACCAGATCACCATTTCGGAGTCCCGGTACATGCGGGAGAAACTCATCAGCACGGCGAGGAACAAGGCCAGCCCGAGGATGAACTGCAGGTAGCTCAGGCATGCCAGCCCGATGAGCAGGAACAGGTCGCGCGGATCGGCCAGCCCCTCGGTGGCCTGGCCGAGCACGCGGATCAGGAGCAGCGTCAGCACGACCGAGAACAGCACCGTGAAGGCGGCACCGAAGTGGCGCGCCATTTCCTGGCGCAGCGAAGTGTCGAGCAGCATCGGGGTCGGAGCGGGACGGCAGGCCACGGCCGCGCACGTGGGTGGCCCGCCGGCGGCCGGCCGCTGCGGGCGCCGCCACAGCATGAGCCAGCCGCCGAAGCGCGAGACAGCCGGCACCTGGCAGTGGAATAATGAACTCAACCACTTTCGGAGTAGCCATGGAATTTAGCATAGCCCCCCTGAAGGCACTGTCCTCGCTGCGCAGCGATTGCCTGGTGGTGTTCGTGCAGCAATCGGCCGAGGCCAGCGGCTTGCTGGATGCCGAGGCCATCGACGCGATCGCCGCGCAGGCGCGGCAGGACGGGGATTTCCACGCGGCCGCGGGCAGCACCTATCTGTGCAATCGGCCGCAGGGGCTGGCGGCGCGTCGCCTGTTGCTCGTCGGCCTGGGCCCGGCGCCCCTCGACGCGCGCAATGCGCGCAAGGCGGCCGAGGCCGCGTGCGTGGCGCTGAAGGGCCGCAGCGCGGCGCGCGTGCACGTGACCTGCAGCGAGGCCCAGCAGCCGCTGTTCGAGGCCACGGTGCGCGCTTTCGGGGATTTCGCCTACGTCTACACCGCGACGCGCAAGCCCGATGCCGAGCCTGCTTGCCTGGTATCCGCGGTGCAGTTGCTCGTGCCGGCGCGCCAGCAGGCGGCATACCGCGTGCGCCTGCAGCGCGCGCAGGCGATCCAGGCCGGGGTCGATCTGTGCCGCGAGCTGGCCAACCTGCCGGGCAACCACTGCACGCCGACCCATCTCGGCAAGGTGGCCCAGGATCTGGCCAAGCGGCACAAGCTGAAGGTCGAGGTGCTGGGGCCGGCGCAGATCGAGCGCGAGCGCATGGGCGCGCTGATGGCGGTGGCCCAGGGCTCGCACGAACCGGCGCGTTTCATCGTGCTGCGCTACCAGGGCGCGCCCAAGGGCGAGGCTCCGCATGTCCTGGTCGGCAAGGGGGTGACCTTCGACAGCGGCGGTATTTCCCTCAAGCCCGGCGCCGAGATGGACGAGATGAAGTTCGACATGTCGGGCGCAGCCTCGGTGCTCGGCGCTTTCGAGGCGGTGGCGCGGCTGCAGCCGCGGATCAACCTTGTCGGATTGATCCCGGCCACCGAGAACCTGCCCGGGGGGCGAGCGGTCAAGCCTGGAGACGTGGTGACCACGCGTTCGGGGCAGACGGTGGAGATCCTCAACACCGATGCTGAAGGACGCCTGATCCTGTGCGATGCCCTCGACTATGCGGGGCAGTTCAAGCCGGCCAGCGTGGTCGATATCGCGACCCTGACCGGCGCCTGTGTGATCGCGCTCGGCCATGTGCACAGCGGGCTGTTCAGCCCCGATGACGCGCTGGCCGAGGCCCTGCTCGAGGCCGGCAGACAGACGCACGACACCTGCTGGCGCATGCCGCTGGGCGAGGAGTATGCCGAGGGTCTGCGCTCGCGCTTCGCCGACGTGGCCAACATCGCCGGGCGCCCGGCAGGCAGCGTGACGGCCGCCTGTTTCCTGCAGCGTTTCGCCCAGGCCTACCGCTGGGCACACCTGGACATCGCCGGCACGGCCTGGAGAAGCGGGGCGCACAAGGGTGCCACCGGGCGTCCGGTTGCGCTGCTGGTGCAGTACCTGCTGGCGCAGCAGGCCGGGGCGGCGGCGCCGTCGCACGCCTGATTCCGCGATGCAGACCCCGGTGCCGCCCACCCCCGCGGATCCTGCGGCCGCCGAACCGCCCCGGGTGGAGTTCCGTGTCGGCCTCGGCGATGTGCTGGGCTATTGCTGCGCGCTGTTGCGCAGCGCCACCGCGAAGGGCGCGCGTCCGGTGGTCTGCGGACCGGCGCCGGCGATCGAGGAACTCGACCAGCGACTGTGGACCTTCGCGCCGGCCGAGTTCCTGCCCCATTGCCGTGTCGGCGACGCCCTGGAGGGTCGCAGCCCGATCGTGCTCAGCGCACATCCCGACATCGAAGGCCTGCGGGGGCGCGACTGCCTGGTCAACCTGGGCCCTTCGCTGGTGCAGGGCTGGCGCCGGGTGCCGCGGGTCATCGAACTGGTCGGCGCCGACGATGCGGCGAAGGCTTCCGCGCGCCAGCGCTTCCGCGTCTATCGCGATGGCGGCTGCGCGCCGCGCACCCTGGAGACCGGCCATGAAGCCCGGTGAACGCCTGCCGTTGCTGACCGAAGTCCTGGTGCCCGCCGGGCAGGACGCGATACCCGGCGCGGCTTCCAGCCCCGACGCAGCAATGCCGGCCGCCTCGCGGCCCGCCGCGCCCGGAACCGCCGCGGCCTCGGCGCTGTCGGATCAGATGGCGCGCGCGGTGCTCGAGCTCGAGCTCGAGCAGGCCTTGCGTGAAGTGCTGGAGCCTCGACTGGCGGTGCTGCTGCGCGAGGCGGCCAGCGAGCTTGCGCAGCGCCTGCAGCTGCGCATGCGCGACTGGATGGACGAACGCGGTGCCGGCGGCTGAGCGCCCCTGCCACCGACCCAGGTTTCGATCGGCGGTGTAATGCACGCCATGGCGCGCGCGCACTCTGCGTGCCACGGAGGTGCCAGATGCTGTGCATTCGACATCCTGGCCCGGCGCTGGCGCTCGTCGCCGCGGGCTGGCTCGTGGCGGCGGCAGCGCACGGGGCGCAGCCTGGCCCCGTGGATGGGCAGGGGCCGCCTCTCGTCGTGGTCATCGGCGCGGCAGGCGGCGCCAGCGGATCGCGCGCGGCGGTCGGGCAGGATCACAACAACGGCGTGATCCTGGCCGCCGAGGAGCTCAATCGCAGGCAGTTGCGCATCGGCGGCAGGCTGGTGCTGTGGAAGGTCGAGGCCGAGGACGACCAGGGTGACCCCAGGCAGGCGGCCAGCGTGGCCCAGAAATTCATCGACCGCGGGGTCGCCGCCGTCGTCGGGCACGATACCTCGGGGGCCACCTATGCGGCCATGCACCTGTATGCCGCCGCAGGCGTCCCGATGCTCGTCGCCGCCGCCACCGATGCGCGTCTGGCAAGCATGGGCTCGCGCACGTTCTACCGCGTGATCGGCGACGACCGCGTCGTGGCCGCCGCGCTGGCGCGCTATGCCCACGACGACCTGCGCGGTCGCCGCGTCGCCACCATCGACGATCGCACCGCCTACGGCCAGGGGCTGGCCGATGGATTCTCCCGCGCCGCCGAGGCGCTCGGACTGCAGGTCGTGGCCCGCGAATACACGGAGGATCACGCGGTCGATTTCTCGGCGGTGCTGACGCGCCTGCGCGGCATGCGCCTCGACGCCATCCTCTACGGCGGGGTGTACGCGCAGGGCGGGTTGATGCTGCGCCAGATGCGCAACCTCGGTATGTCGGCCAAGCTGCTGGCGGGCGACGGAACCTGTGTGCGCGGGGTGGTCGAACTGGCCGGGCCGGCCATCGATCGCCTGGTCTGCGGCGAAAGCGGGCTGCCGCTGGATCGCATGCCCGAAGGTATCGCCTGGAAGCAGCGCTACGATCGCCGCTTCGGCGCCGCGGCCTTCCAGAGTTTCTCTCCCTATGCCTACGATGCCACGATGCTGCTGGCGAGGGCGATGGTGGCCGCCAACTCGGTCGATCCGGCGCGCTACCAGCGGGCGTTGCGCGGTACCGACCACGACGGCGTGACCCGCGAGCACATCCGCTTTCTTCCCGACGGCAACCTGGCCAGCCCGCAGGTCACGCTTTCGGTGTTCCGCGGCGGACGCAAGGTTGCGCTGCGTGTGGAATCCATCCGTGTGCACCTTCCTCGTTGAGGGCGATGGCCCGGATCCGGGCCTTGTCGGCACCCCCGCATTCGCGGGCCGATCGGCGCGCCGGAACCGCGTTCCGTGCAACTCCCGCTTACCTTGGGGCGCCGGCATGTGTATAGTGGCCGCCGTTGGGTGTTCCCGACAGAATTGGCGCGTACCAAGCGCCAAGGTCCAATAACCGGGAGGTTCGTTCACATGAAGCGTAAACACACAGTCGTCGCATGCTCGGTCGCCCTGGCTCTGGCCGGGATCAGCTCGAGCGCATTCGCTGCCGGCGACGTCACCGTCACCATCGGCTCGGCTGCTCCGATTTCCGGCCCGCAGGCCGCGTTCGGGGAGGACAACACCAATGGCGTGCGCATGGCCATCAAGGATCTGAACAAGGAGCACATCGTCATTGGTGGCAAGA
>JAJZEC010000017.1 GCA_021805825.1 Pseudomonadota bacterium | reverse complement strand
CTTGAGCACCCGCTCCATGAAGGGCTCGTAGATGGATTCCTGGATCAGGGCACGCGACGGACAGGTGCATACCTCTCCCTGGTTGAGGGCGAACATGACGAAGCCCTCGACGGCCTTGTCGAGGAAACCGTCGTCCTTGGCCATCACATCCTCAAAGAAGATGTTGGGCGACTTGCCGCCGAGTTCGAGCGTGACGGGGATGATGTTCTGGCTCGCGTACTGCATGATCAGGCGGCCGGTCGTGGTCTCGCCGGTGAAGGCGATCTTCGCGATGCGCTTGTTCGATGCCAGCGGCTTGCCGGCTTCGAGGCCGAATCCGTTGACCACGTTGAGAACCCCCGGCGGCAGCAGATCCTGGATGAGTTCCATGAGCACGAGAATGCTCACCGGGGTCTGCTCCGCGGGCTTGAGGACGATGCAGTTGCCGGCTGCCAGCGCGGGGGCGATCTTCCACGCCGCCATCAGGATGGGGAAGTTCCAGGGAATGATCTGTCCGACGACCCCCAGCGGCTCATGGAAGTGGTAGGCGTAGGTCTGGTCGTCGATTTCGGCGATGCTGCCCTCCTGGGCCCGGATGCAGCCTGCGAAATAGCGGAAATGATCGATCGCCAGCGGAATGTCGGCCGCCGTCGTCTCGCGGATGGGCTTGCCGTTGTCCCAGGTCTCGGCGGCCGCCAGCAGTTCCAGGTTCTGCTGCATGCGGTCGGCGATGCGGTTGAGCACGCCGGCGCGATCGGCCGGCGAACTGCGACCCCACGCACCCTTGGCGGCGTGCGCCGCGTCCAGCGCGCGCTCGATATCCTCGGCGTTCGATCGCGGCACCTCGCAGAAGGCCTTGCCGGTCACCGGGGTGATGTTCTCGAAATACTGCCCGCTGGCCGGGGCCAGCCATTGGCCGCCGATGAAGTTCCCGTAGCGCTTCTTGAACGCCACCGGGGTACCGAATTTGCCGGGTTCGAGCATGTCCATGCGAGTCTCCTGAAAGGGTTGGGGTCGGGCAGGCGCGTCGCCGATCGGCCCGCGCTTGCGCAGCACAAGTCTTTTCACATTCCGTGCCAGCACCCGGCCGCATCAGCGCCGGTGAAAATTTCCTCGACCTGACAACGGGTTGCGTACCGCGTCCGGGTTTTCCCGAGGATCGACCGCGGGCCCGCAGCCGCCGCGGGCGACGCCGCGATCGTCGCAAGCTGCGACAGTCGACAAGGCTGCGACGCAGTGCGACACTCGCTGCCATCGCTGTCCCCCCATTTCCGAACCGGCGCGCGGCGCCTTGTCGCCAGCGGCCCCATCCGGGAGTCCCACCATGCCCCCGCAGAGCACGTCGGATGCCGGCGCCGCGCAGTGCCGGCGCGCGCGGCGCCTGTTGGCCGAAGGCGGTAACGCCGACGCGCTGATCCCGGTGCCGCTGGCGCGCAGCTGGCAGCGCTGCCTGGAGGCGGACGCGGGAAGCGGCTCGGCCGAACCGATCGAGCGCCAGCAGCTGTTCTGCCGGCGCGATGCGCAGGGAAGGCTGCGTCACCACGCACTGCCGGAGCTGGAGGCGCTGGCCGAGGCGCTGGCGCCCTCGCGGGTGATCGTGCTGCTGGCCGACCCAGAAGGCATGATCCTCGATGCCGCGGGCTCGGACGCCTTCATGACGAAGGCGCAGCGCGTGGCGCTGATGCCGGGGGTCGACTGGTCCGAGCCCAGCCGAGGCACGAACGCCATCGGCACCGCGCTCATCGAAGGCAGCGTGGTCACGGTCGTCGGCGCGCAGCACTACCTGGAGCAGAACGCCGCGCTGGGCTGTGCCGGCACCCCGCTGCTCGCCCCCGACGGCCGCGTCATGGGAGTGCTCGACGTGTCGGGCGACCCACGGTGCATCCAGGCGCACACCGTGGGCCTGGTGCGCATGGCCGGACAGATGATTGAACACCGCATGGCGCTGGATCTGCCGGCGCCGGGCACCGAAGTGCTGCGCTTCGCCCACGAACAGCCGCTGCTCGGTACGCATCGCGAAGCCCTGCTGTGGGCGCGCGACGGGGTGGTCGTCGGCGCCAACCGTGCCGCGCTGCGGGCACTGGGCATGACCCTGGAGCAATTGCGCGCGCGCTATCTGGAGGATCTGTTCGCCAGCCTGCCCGGCCAAGGCCGCGTGTCGAGCCTGGAGCTGCGCCCGCAGTGGCTGCGGCCGGGGCGGGCAAGCCAGTGGAGCGCGCGCTGGGTCGCGGGCCCGCAGGCGCAGCCCCTGCGGGTGGAGCCGGAGCCGGCAACGCCCGCGCTTCCGCCCCACGCCATGCCCACGGTGGCCGCGGCATGCGGCGCCGACGCAGCCGCGCCGCCGATCATCGGCGACGCAGCGCGCGACGCGCAGCTGGCGCGTGCGGTGCGCGTGCTCGACGCCGACATTCCGGTGCTGGTGCTGGGCGAGTCGGGCGTCGGCAAGGAGGTCTTCGCGCGCCAGGTACACCGCGCCAGCCGCCGCGCCGGCGGCCCCTTCGTCGCCGTCAACTGCGCGGCGGTTCCCGAAGGCCTGATCGAGGCCGAGCTCTTCGGCTACGAGGAAGGCGCGTTCACCGGCGCGCGGCGTCGTGGCAGCCGCGGGCTGGTGCGCGAGGCTTCCGGCGGGGTGCTGTTCCTCGACGAGATCGGCGACATGCCGCAGACCCTGCAGGCGCGGCTGCTGCGCGTGCTGCAGGATCGGGAAGTCAAGCCCCTGGGCGGCGGGCGCGCGCAGGCGGTGGATTTCGCGCTGATCTGCGCCACCCATCGCGACCTGGCGGGCATGGCTGCCGAAGGTGGCTTCCGTGTCGACCTGTACTACCGGCTGCAGCATTTCCGCGTGGAACTGCCGGCGCTGCGCGCGCTGCCCGAGCGTCGCGCGCACATCGATTCCCTGCTGCGCCAGACACTGCTGCGCCACGGCCTGCGCCTGAGCCCGCAGGCGCGCGAGGCGCTGCTGTGCCACGACTGGCCGGGCAACTGGCGGCAGCTGGTCGCCGTGTGCCGTACGCTGGCTGCGCTGGCCGGCCCGCAGGGCCGCATCGACTACGCGGATCTGCCCTCCGAACTGCGCGGCACGCCGCGCCAGGTCGAGGATGCGGCGCTGCGCGAGTCGCCGGCGCGCGATCTGCGCAGCCTGACCGCGGCGGCCATCGAGGACGCCCTGCGTGCCAGCGCGGGCAACGTCAGCCGCGCCGCACGCAGCCTCGGCGTGCATCGCAGCACCCTGTACCGCCACGCCACGCGCACCGACTGAGCCGGCTCGCGGGATCTGGCCGGGCCTGCCATCGTGCCCCGACGGGCACCATGCGGCGCGGGCGTCCCACGGTGCCGTGCACGGGGAAGCCGCGTAGGATCGGGCCAGATCCCGGGGACAGATTCCGGGGACAGACCCCGGGCCACCGGCCCGCAGCCACGCCGCCGCCTCGATGGATCTCTTTGTCGCCTCGGTTTTCTGCATCGTCTACCTCGGCATGGCGCTGGGCGGCCTGCCCCTGCTGCAACTCGATCGCACGGGCATCGCCCTGCTCGGGGCCATCGCGATGGTGGCCGGCGGAGCCTTGCGCATCGACCAGGCGCGCAGCGCCGTGCACCTGCCCACGCTGCTGTTGCTGTTCTCCTTCATGGTCATTTCGGCGCAGATGCGCCTCGGCGGCTTCTACGACGAGGTCGCGCGCCGAATCGCGCGGCAGCGCTGGTCGGATGGCACGATGCTGGCGGTGTGGATCGTCGTCGTCGCCGCCATGTCAGCAGTGTTCGGCAACGACATCGTGTGCCTGGCCGCCACACCGATCCTCATCGACGCCCTGCGCCGACGGGGCAGCGCGCCGCTGCCCTTCCTGATCGCGCTGGCCTGCGCCGCCAACGTCGGCTCGGCCGCCACCCTGGTCGGGAATCCCCAGAACATCCTGATCGGCGAATCGCTGCACCTGTCCTTTGGCGGCTACCTGCGCACCGCCTGGCCGCCGGTGCTGGGCGGCCTGCTGCTCACCTGGCTGCTGCTGCGGCCGCGCCTGCGGCGCGCGGAGCGCGTCGCGGTCGCCGATCCGGCGGCGGACTTCGACCGCTGGCAGAGCGCGAAAGGCGGGCTCGTCGTCGCCGTTGTCGGCGCCTTGTTCCTGTTCTCCGACCTGCCGCGCGACGTCGTGGCGCTGGCCGGCGCCGGCGTGCTGCTGTCGAGCCGCAAGCTGCATTCGCGGCAGATGCTCGGCCTGGTCGACTGGAACCTGCTGGTGCTGTTCATCGGACTGTTCGTGGTCAACGCAGCGCTGCAGCAATCCGGGCTGCCGCAGCGCGCGCTGCAGCAGCTGATGGCCTGGGGCATCCCGCTGCAGCACCATGCCGTCTGGCTCACGCTGGGCTTCGTGCTGTCGAACCTGGTGTCGAACGTGCCGGCGGTCATGCTGCTGATGCCCTCGACGCCGGCGGGCCTGGGCCCGGGCCTGGCCTTGGCCACGACCTTCGCCGGCAACCTGTTCCTGGTCGGCAGCATCGCCAACCTGATCGTCGCCGACGCCGCCCAGCACCGTGGCCTGCAGCTGGGCTGGCGCGAGCACGCGCGCACCGGCGTGCCGCTGGCGCTGTGCACCCTGGTGCTCACCCTGTGGCTGGCGTAGGTCGCATCCGGTTGCGCGCCGCGTCGCGCCCGGGGCGGAACAACGCAGCTCAAGTTGTCATAAACGCCTGATAGATTGCGCGGCGTCGCGTGGTGCTGCACGCCCCGACCATCCGATGGCCCAGCCGGGCCGACCTTCGCAGCCCGACCGTCTGTCTGCCCTCGTGTCCATTCGAATCCGCGTCTGGGATCTTCCGCTGCGCCTGTTCCACTGGAGCCTGTTGATCCTCGTGGCCACCTCGCTGGCCACCGGCTGGGCCGGGGGCTGGTGGATGACCTGGCACCTGCGCAGCGGCTACGCCGTGGTCGCGCTGCTCGTCTTCCGCTGGATCTGGGGCCTGCTGGGCGGCCACCATGCGCGCTTCGCCCATTTCCTGGTCGGCCCCCGGCGCATGGTGGCCTACCTGCGCGGCCGCGCGCCCGAGGCCGGCCTGGGACACAACCCGGCCGGCGGCTGGTCGGTGCTGGCGATGCTGGTGGCACTCAGCCTGCAGGTGGGCAGCGGACTGTTCGCCAACGACCAGATCTTCACCCAGGGGCCGCTGGCCTGGCTGGTACCCGATCGCGTCAGCGAGGCCCTGACGCGCTACCACACCGACATCGGCCTGCCGCTGCTGTACCTGCTGATCTGCCTGCACCTGGCCGCGGTGCTCTACCACGTCGCGCTCAAGCGCGAGGATCTGCTGCGACCGATGCTGCATGGTGACAAGCAACTGCCCGACGACGCGGCCAGCCAGAACCTGCCACGCTCGCGCGACGACTGGCGCCTGCGCCTGCTGGCCGCGGCGCTGCTGGCCGGCGCCGCCGCCTTCGCGCTGTGGCTGCGCAGCCTGGGCGGCGGCTGAAGAGCCGACGCACACCCTTCCTCCCGCGGGGCTGGTTGCTTCCCCGCATCTTCTCCAACCCACCACACCATCCGTCGATGAGATCCTTCCGCCGTCTGGCGATCGCCCTCGGGCTGGCCACCGCCGCCGTGTCCGCCCACGCATCCTTCCGCCGCCCGGCCGACGCCGTGCACTACCGCCGCGCCGCGCTGCTGGTCATGGCGCACCACACGGCCGACCTGGGCGCCATGCTGCGCGGGGTGCGCCCCTTCGACGCCGCCCGCGCCAGGCTGGATGCACGGGTCATCGAGACCATGTCCAGCCTGCCATGGCCCGCCTTCGGCCCGGGCACCGATGTCGCGCATACGGAAGCCCGGCGCAGCGTGTGGACCGAGCACGCGCGCTTCCTGCAGGACGCCCGCCGCCTGCAGGAGGCCACCCCGAGGCTGGTCGCCGCGGCGCAAGGCGGCAGCATCGACCAGTTGCGCGCGGCCTTCGGCCAGACGGTGCACACCTGCAAGGCATGCCACGACAGCTTCCGGCACTGAGCGGCCGGACCCGGCGCGCGGCCGTGCATCAGCCGTAGGTCAGCAGCCCGGCATCCTGCGCCGGATGCAGATGGGGGGTGGCATTGAAGGTGCCGAGGCTGAAAGCCTCGGCATGGAACACATAGCGGCTCAGGCTGCTGTTGTAGATCTGCAGGTTGAGCTCGATGGCGGCGCGCGCCGGCGCATCGAGCACCTGCTGCGTGGTCGCGCCGATCACCCCTCCCGAGCTGACCACCAGCACGCGCCGGCAGCCGCTGAGCTGGATGCGGCGTCGGGCGCGTGCCACACGCGCCTGGAAGTCCTCCCAGCGCTCGTCCAGCGCGCCGTCTATGGCGTCCTTGGCCCACAGCTGCAGCACGCGCTTGAGCCCGCGGTAGAAGGCCCTTGCTCCGCCCTGCATCTCGGCTTGCAGTTCCGGGTACTGAGCCGCCGCGGCGCGGTACAGCCCGAGGAAGTCGTATTCGTCGAAATCCGGATCCTCCTCAACCGTCATGGCCTCGCGCATGCCCGACAGGATGCCCTGCGCGGTCTGCCGATGGCGCAGCAGGCTGCCGGTGACCAGCTTGTCGAAACGCAACGACTGCGCCGCCAGGTACGCGCCCAGGCGGGTGCTCTGCTGCACGCCCAGGGGTGACAGGCGGTCGTAGTCGTCGCTGCCGAAGGACGCCTGTCCATGGCGCACCAGATACAGCTCAGCCATGATGGCCCCCGTGGCCCGCGGGGGCGCAAGGCGCCGGCTCGCGCATCACAGCCGCGCGGGGGGCGTGAGATAGGCCGCGCTGGCCCCCTGCATCGGCTGGCGGCGCTTGATCTCCGCCGCCGCGATGGATCGCAGGTGCACCTCGTCCGGGCCGTCGGCGTAGCGCAGGGCGCGCGCCCAGATCCAGTGGTTGGCCAACGGCGTGTCGGGGCTGATCCCCATGGCACCGAAGGTCTGCATCGCCCGGTCGCAGACCGTCGCCAGCACCGAGGGCACCAGCGCCTTGATCATCGAGATCTCCTGGCGCGCCTCCTTGGCGCCGACGGTATCGATCATCCAGGCTGCCTTGAGCACCAGCAGGCGCGCCTGGTCGATTTCGATGCGCGACCTGGCGATCCACTCCGACACCGTGCCATGCATGTGCAGGTACTTGCCGAAGGTCTTGCGCTCCTGGGAACGATCGATCATCAGTTCCAGCGCCAATTCGGCGGCACCGATCGAACGCATGCAATGGTGGATCCGCCCGGGGCCGAGCCGCGCCTGGGCCAGCGCGAAGCCGCTGCCCTCCTCGCCCAGCAGGTTGGATGCGGGCACGCGCACGTTGCGGAAGACGATCTCGCAATGCCCCTCGGGGGCATGGTGGTTCATGATGTCGATGTTGCGCACCACCTCGACACCCTGCGTATCGCGCGGCACGAGGATCATGCTCTGCTGCCGATGGGCTGGCGCCTCGGGATCGGTCTTGCCCATCACGATGAGCAGCCTGCAGTTGGGGTGCGCGGCGTTGGTGATGAACCACTTGCGGCCGTTGATCACGTACTGGTCGCCGTCGCGGCGGATGCCGGTGGTGATGTTCGTGGCATCCGAGGAGGCGACATCGGGTTCGGTCATCGCGAAGGCCGAGCGGATCTGGCCGTGCAGCAAGGGCTCGAGCCATTGCCTGCGCTGCTCGTCGCTGGCGAACATGTGGAGCAGTTCCATGTTGCCGGTATCCGGGGCATTGCAGTTGAAGACCTCGGAGGACCACATCACCCGCCCCATGATCTCGGCCAGGGGCGCGTATTCCAGGTTGCTCAGGCGGGTTCCCGGTTCGTCGTCCCGCAGATGGGGCAGGAACAGATTCCACAGCCCCTCGGACTTCGCCAGCGCCTTGAGATCCTCCAGGAAGGAGACCGGGAAGCAGCCGCGCGCGACCTCCTCGTCGTACTGCCGGATCCTCGGCACGATGTGTTCGTCCATGAATGACTGCACCCTGCGACGCAGTTCCTGCACCTTGGGTGTGTAGGCGAAGTCCATGATCGCACTCCTTGCTGTGTGTTCGGGGCATCCGCGCGCGACATCCGCGAAAGGCCACCCGAGGCCGCGACACGCAAGACCCCGGGATGCGCAGCAAGCATAGAACGCCTCCGGGAATTTACGAAATGGATTATTAGAATAGGCCGTCATTCACATCCGTGATGACACAACCTCATGGCCTCTGCGTGGAACCGGGTCGACCTCAACCTGTTCGTGGTCTTCGAAGCCATTTATGCCAAGCGCAACCTGACGCGGGCGGCCGAATCGCTGCGCCTCACGCAGCCAGCTGTCAGCAACGCGCTGGCGCGCATGCGCGCGACCTTCGGCGACCCCTTGTTCGTCAGCACGCCGGGCGGCATGGTGCCGACGCCGGTGGCCGAGAACATGGTGGGGCGCGTGGCCGAGGCCCTGCAACTGCTCCACAGCAGCGTCCAGGAGGGCAATCGCTTCGACGCGGCGACCTCGGACAAGACCTTCCGCGTCAGCATGAGCGACCTGGCCGAAGCCCTGATCCTGCCCGCGCTCGGCAGGATCCTGGAGCGTGAGGCGCCAGGCGTGCGCATCGAGAGCTACTACACCAGCCGCGACGAGGTGTCGCGCCAGCTGGCCTCCGGCATGCTGGATCTGGCCGTCGACGCACCGTTGCTGAACGATCCTCAGCTGCGTCTGATGCCGATGATGGAGGAGGCCTACGTCTGCATGCTGCGCGCCGGGCACCCGCTGGCGCAGCGCCCGCTGCAACTCGAGGACTATCTTTCGCTCGGCCACGTGCATGTATCCAGCCGGCGTCAGGGCATGGGCCATGTCGACCTCGCACTGCACAGGCTGGGCAGGCGGCGCGACATCCGCATGCGTGTGCAGCACTACCTGGTGGCTCCGCAGATCGTGCAGCAGACCGACCTGGCCCTGTCGGCCCCCCTGCGCCTGGCCGCGGGCCATCCGCTGCGCGTCCTCCAGCTTCCCTTCGCGCTGCCGGCGCTGAGCCTGCATCTGTACTGGCACCGTAGCGCCGACCTGGACCAGGCGAACCAGTGGCTGCGCGACAAGCTGCGCAGCGTGATGCAGGCGGTGCCAACGCGCGTCGAAACCTGAGGGCGGCCCTGCGCCACGGGTGCGGACTGCGGCTCAGCCTGCGTCGTCGGCCCACGCCGTCGCCGCGCGCACCGCGCGCCGCCACCCCGCGAGGCGCGACTCCACCTGCGGCCGCGGCATGCGGGGCGCAAAGCGGCGTTCGAGTTGCCACTGGCCGCGCAGTTCGTCGATGCTGCTCCAGTAGCCGACGGCCAGCCCGGCCAGGTAGGCCGCGCCCAAGGCGGTCGTCTCGGTGACGCGCGGCCGCACCGCGTCGACGCCGAGCATGTCGGCCTGGAATTGCAGCAGCAGATCGTTGGCGCTGGCGCCGCCGTCGACCCGCATCTCGCCGATGCACAGGCCCGCGTCGGCCTGCATGGCCTCGAGCACGTCGACCGCCTGGTAGGCGATGGCCTCCAGCGCGGCGCGCGCGAGGTGCGCGGCCGTCGTGCCGCGGGTGACGCCGAACAGCGAACCGCGCGCGCGGGCATTCCAGTAGGGTGCGCCCAGGCCGACGAAGGCGGGTACCAGGTACACCCCGTCGGCATGCGCCACGCTGGCCGCCAGCGCCTCGACCTCGCCGGCGCCGGCGATCAGCCCCAGGCCGTCGCGCAACCACTGCACGACCGCGCCGCCGATGAAGATGCTGCCCTCGAGCGCGTAGTCGACGCGCTCGCCGATCTGCCACGCGATCGTCGTCAGCAGGTGGTGGCGCGACTCGATGGGCGTGGCACCGGTGTTCATGACCAGGAAGCAGCCGGTGCCGTAGGTGTTCTTCACCATGCCGGGGCTGGTGCACATCTGGCCGAACAGCGCAGCCTGCTGGTCGCCGGCGATGCCGGCGAGCGCGACCTCGGCGCCCAGCACCTCCGCGCTGGTGTGGCCGTAGACCTGCGAGGAGGCGCAGACCGTGGGCAACATGCTTCGGGGAATGTCGAGCGCGGCCAGCAGATCGTCGTCCCAGGATCGGGTGTGGATGTTGAACAGCATGGTGCGCGCCGCGTTGCTGACGTCGGTGACATGCAGCGCGCCGCGGCTGAAGTTCCACACCAGCCAGCTGTCGACGGTGCCGAAGGCCAGCCTGCCCTGGCGCGCCTTGTCGCGCGCGCCGTGGACATGGTCGAGCACCCAGCGCAGCTTGGTGGCGGAAAAATAGGCATCGATCGGCAGCCCCGTCCTGGCGCGCACGGTGGCCTCCAGGCCGGCCGCTTGCAGCTGCTCGCACAGCCCGGCGGTGCGCCGATCCTGCCAGACGATCGCCGGGTACACCGGCTCGCCGGTGGCGCGATCCCACACGATGGTGGTTTCGCGCTGGTTGCTGATGCCGATGGCCGCCAGCGCGCCGGGCGGCACGCCGGCATGCGCCAGCGCTTCGGCCGCCACCCCGGCCTGCGTCGACCAGATCTGTCGCGGATCATGCTCGACCCAGCCGGGCTGCGGGTAGATCTGGGCAAACTCCTTCTGCGCGAAGGACACGACGCGGCCCTGGCGGTCGAACAGCATGGCGCGCGAACTCGTCGTTCCCTGATCGAGGGCGAGGATGTAGCGTTCGTGCATGGTTCGTCGTCTCCTGGTGCTGCCACCACCCTCGCCTGCCCGCGGCGCCCGCGACGGGCGGCCTGCCGGGCGCCTCAGCTCCGCGTGCCGGCGCCCGCGAACCACGCGTCGATCGCCGCGCCCGCCACTGCGCGCGCTTCCGGCGCGATGTGCAGGCCACGCTTGCTGCGCCGCCACAGCACGTCCTCGGCGCAGCGCGCCCATTCGACGTCGCGCAGATAGCGCAACTCGGCTTCATGCAGCCCGGCGGCGACGTCGCGGCCGAGACCGTCGGGCGAGCGCGCGCCGGCCAGCACCTGCTCCGCGCGCGTTCCGTAGGTGCTGGCGTAGCGTTGCGCCAGCGCCGGATCCAGCCAGCGGTGGCGCTGCGCGAAGTCTGCCGCAAAAGCACCGAAGTCGGCATTGGGGATATCGCCGCCCGGCAGCGGCACGTCGGCCGTCCACGGCGCACGTCGCTCGCCCAGCGCCCGGCACAGGATGTCCAGCGCCTGCTCGGCCAGCTTGCGGTAGGTGGTGATCTTGCCGCCGACCACGGTCAGCAGCACCGCTCCTTCCTCCGGGTCGAGCTCGAGCCGGTAGTCGCGGGTGAGCGCCTCCGGGTCGGCGACACGCGCGTCGTCGAACAGCGGGCGCACGCCGGAATAGCTCCAACACAGATCCGCGGCACCGATACCCTGCCGGAAATAGCGGTTGATCGACGCACACAGGTAGTCGATCTCGGCCGCCTCGATGGCGACCGCGGCGGGATCGCCGTGGTACTCGATGTCCGTGGTTCCGATCAGGGTGAAATCCTGCTCGTAGGGAATCGCGAAGATGATGCGCCTGTCAGGGTTCTGGAACAGGTAGGCATGGTCATGGTCGAACAGCCTGCGGGTCACGATGTGGCTGCCCTTGACCAGCCGGATGCGCGCGCGGGCGCCGGACGCCGATCCGCATCGCAGCTGTTTCAGCACGGCGTCGACCCAGGGCCCGGAGGCATTCACGAGGGCGCGCGCCCGCACCTGCGCCTGCGCGCCGTCGGGCTGCGCGAGCCGCGCCAGCCAGACATCGCCGTGCCGCTCTGCGCCGACCAGGCGCGTGCGCGTGCGGATGCGCGCGCCGCGCTCGCTGGCATCGAGTGCGGTGAGCACCACCAGGCGCGCATCGTCGACCCAGCCATCCGAATACACGAATCCATTGCGCATCGACGCGCGCAGCGGCACGCCCGCGACATGGCGGCGCAGATCCACATGGCGTGAGGGCGCCAGCATTTCGTGGCGCGCCAGATGGTCGTAGAGGAATAATCCGAGCCGGATCATCGATGCTGGACGCAGCTTCGACAGCTGCGGCATCACGAAGCGCAACGGCCGGATGATGTGCGGCGCCGCGCGCATGAGGATCGAGCGCTCCTGCAGCGCCTTGCGCACCAGCGCGAATTCGCCGTGCTCCAGGTAGCGCAGTCCGCCATGGATGAGCTTGGTGCTGCTCGACGAGGTATGCGCCGCCAGGTCATGCTGCTCGCACAGCAGCACGCTCAGGCCACGCCCCGCGGCGTCGCGCGCTATGCCCGCGCCATGGATGCCGCCGCCGACGACGAGCAGATCGCAGGCGTGGCCGGGGTCGCTTGGTTCTTGCACCGTGGCGAACCGCGCGCGGGCGCCGGCCGTTCAACCCTGCCGTGCGATGGCCGCCTTGGCCTCGCCGATGAACTCCACCAGCGCCCGCCCGCCGTAGCCGGCGAGCACGAAGGTCCAGATGTACGCCGACACGTTCGAGTAGCTGATGGTGCGCACGCTGGCGATGCGGTTCAGCGTGTCGTCGATGTTCCCGCCGCTGCCGAAGATGCCGGCGAAGAATGCCTGCCCCTTGATCGCGCGCAGCACCTCGTCGGCGTAGGACTGGGTGCTCTGATAGAGGAAATACAGCATCCCGGCGCTGATGATGGACACCAGCAGGCCGATGGTTGCCTTCAACGCGCCCTGGCGTCGCGGGATGAAGATTTCCGTCAGCGTGGCGATCATGCCGAGGCCCGCCAGCACCCAGCACTCCCAGAGCGCTCGCGGAGCATCCCAGGCGAAGAAGAAGGTCGGCTTGGTGATCTTCGAGGCGCCGATGAACAGCACCGGAGCGAAGATCGCCAGGAACAGCAGCGATGCCTCGATGACCCGCCGTTTCGCAGTCTGCATGAATCGCCTTTCGACCGTGTTGGAACCAGAGTACGGACACGCAGTGCCAGCAGGATGCAGAGGATGGATCCGCCGCGCCCGCACGGCATCCTGCAAGCTGCGCGAAATTGTAGCCAGCCATTTCGCGTGTAATCGATTCCTTCCTTCCCTGGCGCACAACGTTCCACCATGCTGCGGGCGGGACGGTCGCAGCCCCGCCGGGGAGCGCTCAGGGGTAGCGGAAGTTCGCCCGCACCCCGGCGACCAGCTCATTGCCGATGCGCCGCGCGGGATCCGCGGGATCGAGCAGCCCGCCTCCGGGGTGCAGCACGTACTGCAGATCCGGTTGCAGCACCAGCCAGGGCGCGACCCGCGCCTGGTAGCTCAGTTCCACCAGGGTCTCGGTACCCCGAGCGGGCAGGCCGGAGGCCCGATCCAGCGCCGCCGCCCGGCTGCTGACATGCCCGATGCCGAGATCGATGCCGAAGCGATCCCGCGGCCTGCCGGGAAGCGGGTCGTCGAGGGTGAGACCACCGTTGAAGGACCAATCGATCAGATTGCGGTCGCTGGGCGCGCGCATGATGCGCCCGAACAGGTTCAGGCGCCGCGAGAGCCTTGCCGACGAGCGCCACAGGGTCTGGTCGACGACGGCATAGACGCTGCGGTTGCCTCGGTGCAGCAGCGGCACGCCGCCGCTGCGCGGGTCGGCCTGCGACAGCCCGTCGGCGGCGAGGAACTCGTCAGGAAACTCCCCGCTGTCGTACCAGACGCCGAGCTTGTAGCTTCCCGGCAGCCCGTCGATGCGTGTGGCGTATTGCAACTCGCCGAGCCACAGCGCGCCGGTGTTCAGGTTGAATTGCAGGCCGTTGGGGTCGAGCACCTGGGCGTTCTGCGCGAAGCGTCCGCCGCCGGGGTTGTCGTCGAACACCCCGGCCAGCAGCGCGATGCCGCGGATCGGGCGGACGCGCAGACGCAGCCCCGGCGAGGACAGGGGGTAGGCCGGGCCGCCGCCGTACATGTCCAGCGAGGGCAGCAGCGGCCAGCCGGCCATGGTGTTGAGGAACATGCCGGAGTAGCGACTGACGAGGAACTCGTTGTCGATGCTCTGCTCGCCGAAGCGCAGATCGTAGACCCCGGAATCGAAGGATTGGTCGAACCACAGCTCCCACAAGCGCGTACCGTCGCGCCCCTCGTTGCCGTTGGCGGCCTGCAGGTTGTCCAGGTAGGGGCCGCTGAGCGTCTGGCCGTGGAGGTTCAGCACGCTGGCATGGAACGAACCGCCACGCCAGCCGAAGGCCTGCGCGGTGGACAGGTCGATCGACAGGCTGGTCAATCCCTGCACGGTCGAGCCCTGCCGCACCCCGCCGGCGAAATTGCCCAGCATGGTCTCGCTGTCGCGCAGCCGCAGACGCAGAGCTTGCGCGGCGGCAGCGCCGGGCAGCAAGGCCAGCGCCATCGCGCAGGCTGCGATGCGCGGCGCGGCCAGCGCATGGTTGCGGACGAGGCGAAGGATCGATGGGAGCATGCAAGCTGCGATGCTAGCCGCACCGACCCACTGCGCGCCGGGCCACCATGCCCTGATTGGCAACAAAGAACGACCGCCGGGGTATGATTTTTCATCTGGGTGACACAAACCGAACCTCGGCGCGCAAGGTGAACACATCAAGGCAAGGCCCGGGCGCTTGCGGTCGCGCCTCGCGTGGCGCGATGCATCCGGTCGCCAAACGCGCATGAGCGCTCCGGAATCCACCGCGCGCGAGCGCCTGCGTCGACGCAAGGCGGCGCGGCGGCGCGTGCGCGGCGCCACGCGGCCGTGGCCCAGCGGCGCAACGATGGATCGGCTGCGCGCGGAGCTGGCAGGCGCGCGGGGCGAACTGCGGCAACTGGCCGAGCGGGAACGCACGATGCTGCGCTCGCTGCGCGCCGCGCGCGGCCTGGCCGCGCTGCTGGCGAAGGTCAACCAGGTCATCACCCACGCCGATCAGGAGCAGGCCATGCTGGCCCAGGTGTGCGCGCTGGCGGTCGAGCACGGCGGCTTCGCACTGGCCTGGATCGCGATCCCGGATCAGGACGGCTGGTTCCGTCCCGTCGTATCCAGCGGAGCGACGCCCTATCTCGACCATGTGCACACGTCGATCCGCGCGGACATCGCCGAGGGTCGCGGGTGCATGGGCCAGGCCTGGCGCGACACAGCCGCCACCTTCAACCAGTCGATCCAGCGCGCGGACTCGCTGCGCCCGTGGAAGGATCGTGCCGCGCAGCACGGGCTGGCCGCGGTGGCCGCGCTGCCGGTGCGCCGCGAAGGCCGGGCCTGGGGGGTGATGGCCGTCTACCACCGCAGCGAGGACGTCTTCGATGCGCCCACGCAGGCGGTGCTGCAGGAACTGGCCGTGGGCATTTCGCGCGGCATCGACCGCATCGCGCAGGCAGCGCGCCAGCGCCAGCACGACCTGCTGCACCAGATCCTGCTCGACAACGCGGTGGCCGGAGTCACGATGACCCAGGGCAACCGCATCGTCAGCGCGAATGCGCGTTTCGCCGAGATGCTCGGCTACGCAGGCATCGACGAACTCGTCGGCCGCCCGACGCTGTCGCTGTACGCCCATGCCACCGAACTGCAACGCATCCGCGAACTCTACCCGCGGATGTACGAGTCGGGCACCGTGCACCTGCTCAGCGTGCACCTGAAATGCCGTGACGAGCGCCTGATCAGCTGCGACATCTCCGGGCGGCTGCTGCCGCAGCCCGAAGGCAAGCCCATCGCGGTATGGACCGTGGTGGACGTGACTCAGCGCGACGAACAGACGGAACTGCTGCGCAAGCTGCAGGCCGACGCGGCCTTCCTGGCCCACCACGACGCACTGACCGGCCTGCCCAACCGCTACGCCCTCGAGCAATATCTGCCGACCGCGCTTGCGGACGCCCAGCGCCTGCGCAACCACCTGGTCGTCGGTCTCATCGACCTGGACGATTTCAAGCCGGTCAACGACCGCTACGGCCATGCCGCTGGAGACACCTTGCTGCGGCAGTTCGCGCGCCGCCTGAAGGCGCTGCTGCGCGGCTCGGATTTCCTGGCCCGCATCGGGGGTGACGAATTCGTCGTCGTGTTCAAGGGCATCGATCCGGCCGATGCGCACGAGTCGGCGCTGAGCGCCATCGGGCGCCTGCGCGACTGCGTGCTGCGGCCCTTCGCGCTGACGCCGGAGCTCCAGGCCCGCGTCAGCATGACCCTGGGCGCGGCGCTGTACCCGGACGACGGCAGCGATGCCGCCACCTTGCTGCGCGTGGCCGACGCGGCGATGTACCGCGCCAAGGCGCACAAGGGCCGGGCCGAGGCCTGGTGGAGCATGGGCCGCGGCGAAGACTGAAGCCGCAAGGCGGGCTACGCGGCACGCGGCCGCGCAGCCCGGGAATCGCTGGCCTCAGGCCTCGACGCCGCGCAGCGCCAGCAGTTCGGCGCCTTCCGGAACCTGTTCGCCGACGCTGCAGTGGAAAGCCTCGACCACGCCATCGCGAGGCGCGCTGATGGTGTGCTCCATCTTCATGGCCTCCAGCAGCAGCAGCGGAGTACCCTTGGCCACCTCCGCGCCCGGCTCGACAAGCAGCGCCACGACCCTGCCCGGCATCGGCGCGCGCAGACCCGCTGCATTCTCCTCGGCGGCGTCGGCCGCGTGCAGGCTGTCGACCAGCGCAAGCCGCCAGCTGCGCCCGCCGAAGTACAGCAGGCGCTCGGCCGCGTCGGCCAGCACCACCGCGTGCACGCTGCGCTCGCCCAGGCGTGCCTGCAGCATGCCGTCGGCCGCCAGCGCACCCGCGGCGTGCACGCAGGCGTCGCCCAGGCAGAGCTGGTAGCCGTCGGCGAGGCCTTGCACCTGAACCTCCACCTGCACCTGCTGCGTCTCGTCGGCCCAGCGCAGTTCCAGGCTGCGCCGGGCCTGTCCATTGAGCCTCCATCCATCCCCGAGCGCCCAGGGCGATGCCGGATGGGACGAGCGTGCCGCCGCCTCGCGGCGCAGCCGCTGCTCGCGCAACAGCTCGGCCAGCGCGACGAGCAGCCAGATGTCCTGCTGCGGCGGCTGCGGCGCGGCGAACAGGTAGTCGTGCTCGCGTTCGATCAATCCCGTGTCCAGGCGCGCCTGGGCGAAGGAAGGCGAAGCCACCAGCCGCGACAGGAACTCGACATTGCTGGCGACCCCGGCGATCCGGTAGCGGGCCAGGGCCTGCCGCATGCGGGCCAGCGCCTGTCGGCGATCCTCGCCGTGCACGATCAGCTTGGCGATCATCGGGTCGTAATGGGGCGAGATGCGGTCGCCCTGCTCGACCCCGGTGTCCACGCGCACACCGTCGCCGCTCGGTGGGGCAAGGTACAGCAGGCGCCCGGTCGACGGCAGGAAGCCACGCTGCGGATCCTCCGCATAGATGCGGGCCTCGATCGCATGTCCGCGCAGGCTCAGTTGCTCCTGGCGCAGCGCCAGCGGCTCGCCGGCGGCCACGCGCAACTGCCATTCCACGAGGTCGAGCCCCGTGATCATTTCGGTCACCGGGTGCTCGACCTGCAGCCGGGTGTTCATCTCCATGAAATAGAACGAACCGTCCTGGGTGACGATGAATTCCACCGTACCCGCGCCGACGTAGCCCACCGCGCGCGCCGCCTCCAGGGCGGCACGCCCCATCGCCGCTCGCCGCCCGGCGTCCATGCCCGGCGCCGGCGCCTCCTCCAGCACCTTCTGGTGGCGGCGTTGCACCGAGCAGTCGCGTTCGAACAGGTAGACCTGGTTGCCATGGGTGTCGCCGAACACCTGGATCTCGATATGCCTTGGTTCCAGGATGTACTTCTCGATCAGCACCTGGTCGTCGCCGAAGGCGGCCAGCGCCTCGCGCCGGCAGGAGGCGAGCGAGGCGGCGAAATCCTCCTCGGCGTCGACCCGCCGCATGCCCTTGCCGCCGCCGCCGGCACTGGCCTTGATCAGCACCGGGTAGCCGATGGAGCGTGCCTGCGCGGCGAGAAAATCCGCGTCCTGCTCGGCGCCGTGGTAGCCGGGAGTCAGCGGCACGCCGGCCTGCTGCATCAGCGCCTTGGCTGCGGACTTGCTGCCCATGGCACGGATGGCCGACGGCGGCGGCCCGATGAACACCAGGCCCTGGCGTTCGCACTCCATGGCGAAATCCGCGTTCTCCGAAAGAAAGCCGTAGCCCGGATGCACGGCCTGCGCGCCCGTGCTGCGCGCCGCCTGCAGGATGCGCTCGCACAGCAGGTAGGACTGCGCGGCCGGCGCGGGCCCGATGCACAGGGCCTCGTCGGCCATGCGCACATGCAGCGCGTCGGTGTCGGCCTGCGAATACACGGCCACCGTGGCGATGCCCATGCGGCGCGCGGTGCGCATGACCCGGCAGGCGATCTCTCCCCGGTTGGCGATCAGGATCTTGTCGAACATAGGGAACCTCGGGGCGGGAAGCTCGGAAAGGATGGCCGCGGCCGATCGATGGGGGCCGCAAGCTCACATGCGGAACACCCCGAACTGCGTCGGGGGGATCGGCGCACGCAGCGCCGCGGCCAGCGACAGGCCGAGGATCCGCCGGCTTTGCGCCGGATCGACCACACCGTCGTCCCACAGACGCGCGCTGGCGTAGTAGGGGTTGCCCTGCGCCTCGTACTGCTCGCGGATCGGCGCCTTGAAGGCCTCCTCCTCGGCTGCGCTCCAGCCTCCCCCGCGGGCCTCGATGCCCTCGCGCCGCACCGTGGCCAGCACCGCCGCCGCCTGTTCTCCGCCCATCACGCTGATGCGCGCGTTCGGCCACATCCACAGGAAGCGTGGGGAATAGGCCCGGCCGCACATGCCGTAGTTGCCGGCGCCGAAACTGCCACCGATGATCATCGTGAGCTTCGGAACCTGGGTCGTGGCCACCGCGGTGACCATTTTCGCGCCGTGCCGGGCGATACCCTCGTTCTCGTAGCGACGGCCGACCATGAAGCCGGTGATGTTCTGCAGGAACACCAGGGGCACGCGGCGCTGCGAGCACAGTTCGATGAAATGCGCGGCCTTGACCGCCGATTCGCCGAACAGGATGCCGTTGTTGGCGACGATACCCACCTGCATGCCGTACAGCCTGGCGAAGCCGGTGACCAGGGTCGCGCCAAAGCGCGCCTTGAACTCGTCGAAACGCGAGCCGTCGACCACGCGCGCGATGACTTCGCGCACGTCGTAGGGCTTGCGGGTGTCGCGGGGGATGATGCCGTAGAGCTCCTCGGGGTCGTACAGGGGCTCCTCGCTGGAGTCCACTGCCAGCGCCGCCTCGCGCGGGCCGTGGAGGTTGCCGACGATCCGGCGCGCGATCGCCAGCGCGTGGAAATCGCTTTCCGCCAGATGGTCGGCGACCCCGGAGATGCGTGTGTGCACATCGCCACCGCCCAGATCCTCGGCGCTGACGACCTCGCCCGTGGCCGCGCGCACCAGCGGCGGCCCGCCGAGAAAGATGGTGCCTTGTTCGCGCACGATCACCGTCTCGTCGCTCATCGCCGGCACATAGGCCCCGCCGGCGGTGCAGGAGCCCATGACCACGGCGATCTGCGCGATGCCCTGCGCGCTCAGGTTGGCCTGGTTGTAGAAGATGCGCCCGAAGTGGTCGCGGTCGGGAAACACCTCGTCCTGCATCGGCAGGAAGGCGCCTCCCGAATCCACCAGGTAAATGCAGGGCAGGCGGTTGTGCAGCGCGATCTCCTGAGCCCGCAGGTGCTTCTTGACGGTCATCGGGTAGTAGGTGCCGCCCTTCACCGTGGCGTCGTTGGCCACCACCATGCACTCGATGCCCTGGATGCGCCCGATGCCGGCGATCATGCCGGCGCCCGGCGCGTCGCCTCCGTACATGCCTTGCGCCGCAAGCTGGGCGATCTCCAGGAACGGGCTTCCGGCATCGAGCAGCCGCGCCACGCGCTCGCGCGGCAGCAGCTTGCCGCGTGCGGTGTGCCGGGCGCGCGCCGCCGGCCCCCCGCCCTGCTCGACCTGGGCCACCCGGGCGCGCAGATCCTCGACCAGCGCGCGCATGGCCTGGGCATTGGCGCGGAAGTCGTCCGCGCGGGGATCGATCCTGGAACGCATCGCATGCATCGGGGGCTCCTCGCCGGCGGCGCGCGCCGGCCGCGGTTCAGGGCGTATCGGCGCTTTCGGCGTAGAGTTCGCGGCCGATCAGCATGCGCCGGATCTCGCTCGTGCCGGCGCCGATTTCGTAGAGCTTGGCATCGCGCCACAAGCGGCCAACCGGGTACTCGTTGACATAGCCGTTGCCCCCCAGCGCCTGGATCGCCTCGCCGGCCATCCAGGTCGCCTTCTCGGCCGCATACAGGATGGCGCCCGCGGCGTCCTTGCGCAGGGTGCGCGCATGCCCGCCGCGGTCGCAGGCCCGGCCGACCGCGTAGACGTAGGCGCGGCAGGCCTGCCAGGTCGTGTACATGTCGGCCAGCTTGCCCTGCATCAACTGGAATTCGCCGATGCCCTGCCCGAACTGCCGGCGCTGGTGGACATAGGGCAACACCACGTCCATGCAGGCCGCCATGATGCCCAGCGGCCCGGCGGCCAGCACGGCGCGCTCGTAGTCCAGGCCGCTCATCAGCACCTTCACCCCTTCGCCGACCTGCCCGAGGACGTTTTCCCGCGGAACCTCGCAATCCTCGAAGAACACCGGATAGGTGTTCGAGCCACGCATGCCCAGCTTGTCGAGCTTGCTGCCGAAGGACAGGCCGCGCCAGCCGCGCTCGACGAGGAAGGCGGTGATGCCGCGCGGCCCGGCCTCGGGCGCGGTCTTCGCGTACACCACCAGGACATCGGCGTCGCCGCCGTTGGTGATCCACATCTTGGAGCCGTTGAGCACGTAGCGATCGCCACGCTGCTCGGCGCGCAGCTTCATGCTCACGACGTCGGAACCGGAGCCGGGCTCGCTCATCGCCAGCGCGCCCACATGCTCGCCGCTGACCAGGCGGGGCAGGTAGCGGCTCTTCTGCTCCGCGCTGCCGTTGCGATGGATCTGGTTCACGCACAGATTGGAATGCGCGCCGTACGACAGGCCGACCGCCGCGCTGGCGCGCGAGATCTCCTCCAGCGCCACCATGTGCGCCAGGTAGCCGAGGTCGCAGCCGCCATAGGCTTCGTCGACGGTCATGCCGTGCAGCCCGAGTTCGCCGAGCTTCCTCCAAAGATCGTGCGGAAAGACGTTGTCGCGGTCGATCTGCGCGGCGCGCGGCGCGATTTCCTTGGCCGCGAAGCTCTGCACGCTGGCACGCAACATGTCGATGGTTTCGCCAAGGTCGAAGGCAAGACCTGGAAGCTGCAGCATGGCTTTCTCCTGGAAGGAATCCCGCAGGCGCCAGCGGCGCCCTCGAGCATGCCGCAGCTTATTCCAGCATGGAGTACATTTGCCGCCAAGGTGGTTGCATTTTCTGCCACTGTGATGCGCGGCGAAGCCCTCGAGCCGTGAGAGCATCCCGTCGCACAGGGTGCGCTTTGCGCCAGAAACCCGAAAACAAGCCGCGAAACCGGACCGCCATGCCCTCCGCCGCCACCCCGATGGCCTTCGTGCACGCCGTGCTGCTGGGCCTGCGTCGCTATGGTGCCGATCCGGGCCCGGCGATGCGCGAGGCGCAGATCTCCCCGTCGCTGTTGCAGCAAGCCGCGGCGCGCGTGACGGCCGCGCAGTTCGAAACCCTGTGCCGGGTAGCCATGCAGCAGATCGACGACGAGGCGCTGGGCTGGTTCTCCCGCCGCCTGCCTTGGGGAAGCTACGGCATGCTGTGCCGCGCCTCCCTGGGCTCTCCCGACCTCGGGGTGGCGCTCAAGCGGTGGTGCCGGCACCACCGTCTGCTGACCGAGGACATCCTGCTCGAACTCGAAGTCGGCGAGGGCATCGCCACGCTGCGCATCCGGGAAATGCGGCCGCTGGAGGCCTTGCGCGAATTCTGCCTGCTCAGTTGCATGCGCTACGTGCATGGCTACGCCTGCTGGCTGGTCGACTCCCGCATTCCCTTGCTGCAGACCTGCTTTCCCTTGCGCCGCCCGGCGCATGCCGCGGTGCACGGTCTGCTCTTCCCCGGGGAGGTGCTCTACGGCTGCGCGCAAGCCTGCATGCGCTTCGATGCCCAATACCTCGCGCTGGCGCCGCGACGCGACGAGGCGTCCCTGCGCAGCATGCTCCAGCATGCGCTGCCGCTGACCGTGCGCCCCTACAGACGCGACCGACTGCTCGGCGAGCGTGCGCGGGCCTTGCTGGCCGCGCAGCCCGGGCAGCCCTTCGACGCGCCGAGGCTGGCCACCGCGCTGCATGTGTCGGTGCGCACCCTGCACCGGCACCTTGCGGAGGAAGGCACCTCGCTGCAGCGCATCAAGGACGTGGTGCGGCGGGAGCATGCGGTAGCGCAGCTGCGCCGCGGGCAGGAATCCGTGAAGAAGATTGCGCTCTCGGTCGGCTTCGCCAACGAAAAGGCCTTCGCCAGGGCCTTCCGCAACTGGACCGGCCAGTCCCCCAGCGACTACCGCGGACGCCGCAACAGCACCACGAAACCGAGCAGGCCCACCACCGCGCCGACCAGCGCGTAGCCCCAGCCGAGACGCCCACCGACGCCTGCGGCAAGGGCAAACAGCGGGGGCCACGCGACCACCCCCGCATAGGTGAACGACAGCGTGCCGCCGGTCAGCAAGCCGGCCTGTCCCGCCGGCGCCAGCCGTGCGACCTCGGCCAGGTAGACCCCGTTCCAGCCGGTCGCGGTGGCGCCGAAGCACGCCGCGAGGACCACGAGTCCGGGCAGCGTCCAGTGCCGGCCGACCGCGGCGGTGGCCAAGGCGCAGCCGGCCATCGCCAGCGCCAGCAAGCCCAGCAGGCGCGTGGCCGGCACGCCGCGATCGGCAAGCGCGCCCCAGGTGATGCGCCCCAGCACCCCGGCGCCCTGGGCCAGCGCCAGCAGCATGCCGGCGCGCACCAGGCCGAGCCCGGCCGCCTGATGCAACTGCGCGACGAAGAAGGTCGACAGGCACAGCTGCACGCCGGCGAAGAAGAAGGACAGCAGCGCCAGCGCGCGGATCGGCGGGTGCCGCCAGACCAGGGCGACCGGATGGCGGCTTGGCGGCCGTGGCACCGAGTCGCCCGCGGCCCCGGCATCGAAGCGCGCACGCACCCCCTGCACCACGAGCGCGGCCAGCGCGCAGGCCAGCGCGACCAGCGCCAGCGCCACCCGCCAGTTGGCCCACACGACGATTCCCGGCAACAAGGCACCGGCCAGCATGCCGCCGAGGGGAACACCGGTCTGCTTGAGGGAGAACACCACCCCGCGCAGGCGTACCGGGGTGTGCGCAGCGAGCAACTGGGAACTGGCCGGAGTGACCGGCCCGTAGCCGCAGCCGATGAGCAGCGCACCCGCGCCCATCAGCGGCGCGATGCCGCTGCAGACCAGCGCCATGCCCAGGCCGCACAGCAGCAGGCAAGCCTGGCTGAGGCGGATCGGCCCATGGCGGCGCAGCCGCGCGCCGCCGGCGCTGGCCGACAGCATCGCGGCGCCGAAGGCCAGCGCGACATAGACGCCGGCCAGCGTCACCGGAACGCCCACCCCCCGCGCGACCGCGGGCGCGATCGCCGGCAGCGCCAGCATGCACATCGACACCAGCACCTGGATACCCAGGGTGCACAGCAACGCCAGCAGCGGAACATCCCGCGGCGCGTTGGCGCCGAGGCTGCGCAGGGTCATCGTCCGTCCACGCAGTCGACCAGTGTCCTGCCGGACACTAGAAGGTGTTCGCCGCGCCGCCCGCGGGCTGCGGGGGCGGCGACTCCGCATGGCGGGCGCGCAGGGCGTCGTTGAGCGCGGCGCTGACCGCGGGCAGCGCGCCGCGCATCGAGAAATGGTCGGCCTGGAACATGCCGTCGCGCAAGGGGTAGGCGATTCCCAGCTTGCCCCGGTTGGCCGAAACGATGCTGTCGATGTCCCGCGGGTCGTGGATCAGGTAGCGGTACAAGACCTGCTTGCCGTCACGGTAGGCGCCGCCGCAGCTCAGTTCGTGGCTGACGGCACCCTGCCGGCTGTTGAACAGCGCGACCTCGGTGGAGCCGGTGCGGCAGCGCACGTTCATGGCCAGGATCCAGCGGCATACGTTTTCCCGGGGATAGCAGAACTTGCCCAGCACGTCGCCCGAGGCGCTGCTGGTGGCGGCGTAGGCATAGGAGGCATCGTCGGCCTGGCCGACGATCCAGTCTCCATAGCTCGTGGGCGCGGCATGCGCCAGTGCCGGCAGCCACAGCCACAGCCACGACAGCAAAGCCAGAGCCAGGCGCTTCATCGCCTCTTCTCCCCAAAGGCGGCCGGCCCCCGCGACATGCCCGGCCGGCATGCCGAGCAGTGTAATGGCGCGACCGCGCCGCGGCTCGCCGAGGCAAGCCACCGCATGCCCGCTCCGCGCCGAATAGCCATCCTGCCGGTGTCTGCGAAAAAAAGAGCCCGGCACCTGGGCCGGGCACAATCAGCGGGGAGTCGATCCAACCACCTCCAATCTACGCGGCCAACTTTGCTGTCTCGTTTCCCGGTGGTGTCCGTGCTCGACAGGGTGTTACCGACCCGCCTGCCCGCCGCAGTCGTGCGGCCTCCAGCCGTCGTTCAGGGTGCGCAGGAAGGCCACCACGTCGCGCATGTCGCGCCGGCTCATCGCCGGCGGCTCTCCAGGCTTGCGATTCAGCGGCGGGTCGACGCGGTCGACATTGCCGCGCAGCTTCGGCGGCAGGTCGTCGTAGCGGTCGACGCGGCCGTTGCGTACCGGGTAGATGCGCCAGGGGCGGGTGTCGCGCCAGTCGTAGAACTGCAGAACCTGGAGCAGCGAGTGGTACACGCCGTTGTGGAAGAACACATGCCGCGTGGCCACGTTGCGCAGGCTCGGCGTGCGGAACATGCCGCAGTAGCGGGTCTGGCGAGCCAGGTCGCTGCGGTAGGGGCCGCACAATCCGAGATCGAAGTACCGGGGGTCGTGGTTGGCCGGGATCGCCATGTTGCGCGGCACCCCGAGCGCCTCGTACTGGGTGTCGGTGAACAGCGGCGGGCGACCGTCGGCGCCCGGGCGGTCGAGGTGGCAGGCCGCGCAGTCTCCCTTGCCGGGATCGTTGAACACCAGGTAGCCCCTCGCCTGCCGCGGGGTGAAGCGCGCCTTGCCCTGCAGCCAGGCGTCGTACTTGCTGCTGAAGGGATGGAAGCTCGGATCCTCGATCTGGAACCTGGCCAGGCAGAACAGCGCTTCGCTGACCAGCAGCTTCGGCTCGCGCAGCACGCCGGCGCCGAACAGGGCCGCGAAGCGCCGCGCGTACGGCGATGCGCGCAAGCGGCGCGCCACCCGCGCAAGGCTCCCGCCATCCATTTCCATCGGGTTGAACAGCGGGCCTGCCGCCTGCTGCTGCAGGGTATCGACGCGACCGTCCCAGAACAGCCCGCCCTGCGGCACCAGATTGGCCCCGCTCGCCACGGTGTCCCCCGCGGTCTTGCGCACACGCGGCGCACGCAGTCCGCGCGCCACCAGCTGGCGCAGGGTGACGGTTTCGTTTTCCTCGTTGTCCGGCCCGATGCTGAAGTTCTGCTCGCGGTACAGGTAGCGCAGCGAGGGCACCGCGCGCACCCCCGGGGTGCGCAGGCGGCCGCCGCCGAACTGCACCGGCAGGGAATTCGCCGGCGCGTAGGCGTTCGCCGGATCATGGCACGAGGCGCAGGACATGCGACCCGAGCCTGAAAGGCCCTCGTAGAAGAACAGCTTGCGCCCCAGGCGGGCGACTGCGCTCAGCGGACGCCGCGGCGGCAGCAGCAGATGCACCGGATGCGCGTTGCCGCCATCGGGCAGCAGCGCCGGCGCACCGGCCGCCGGCGCCGCGGCCTGCACGCCACGGCCGACCACGGTCGTGGCGACGGCCAGCGCCAGCAGCCCCGCGCAGCAGGCTGCGCGGGCCCGCATCAACCCGATACCGGGGACACGCTGCCGGCCGGCGCGCGGCGCAGCACCAGGCCGCTGCGCGGGTCGACGAACAGCGGCGGATTCAGCTGCCGACGCGTCGGATGCGCGGCGGAGCCGCCGAAGTCGAACATGCCCATCAGGCTGCCGGCGGTGGCGTCGAAGGAGCCGCCTCCCAGGCGCTGCCCCTGCAGCCAGTTGTCCTCGATGAAGCGCACCACCGAGGCCAGCGACACCGGCGCATGGCTGACGAAGTCCGGCCTTGCCCATGGCGAGATCACGAGCAGGGGAATGCGCGTTCCGGGCCCGCAGCGACCGTTGACCGGCTTGCCGTCGAGGCCCTTGCGCGGCGTGCCCGAACCGCAGCGCCCGCTGCCGTCGAGCTGGTCGGCCTGGGCGTCGAAGGACGAATTGGTCGGAGTCGCGAAGGCATGGTCGTACCAGCCATCGGAGTCATCGTAGGTGACGATCACCGCGGTGTCCTTCCACTGCGGCTGCTGCTCGAGGAAATTGATCACCCGGGTCAGGAAGGCCTGCTCGTCCAGCGGATCCGAGTAGCCGGCATGCGCGTCCTGGTAGGCCGGCGCCTTCAGGAAGCTCACGGCCGGGAAGTTGCCGGACTTGACCGCGGCGAAGAAGTCGTTCAGGCCGTACTCATGGTTCGCCGGATCGCGTCGCCCGGTGCCCGGAACGTCGCTGTGCCCGATGGCCGCCACCGAGGACGGGCGGGCGTGCGTCGGGTTGGCTGTCGAGCGGAAGTACTGGAACCAGTTGTGGTGCGGAATGTAATCCTTGACGGTTGCGCCGACGATCCGCGAGTGCGTGCTGCGCGCGCAGCCGGTGCTGCCGTTGGCATTGCGGATGCGCAGGTCGAATCCGCCCATGAAGCCGCCCCAGGAAACGCCGCGGGCATTCAGCAGGTCGCCGATGTTGCGGCCCTTCATCATCACCTGGTTGTGCGGGTTGGAGCACAGGTCGTAGGCGGGGTCGACGTCGCTGATCAGGGTGTAGCCCCCTGCGCCGTCGTGGATGTAGTAGGAAGCGGCCCGCAGGGTGAAGGGCTTCTTCGTCGTGTGCACCAGTTCGACACCGTCGGTCTGCCCCGAGACGACCTCCAGCGCACCCGGGGTCGACGGCCCGTAGGTGTCGGTATAGGCGTGGTCATCCAGCGCGAAATGCTGGGCGTAGTTCCACAAGGCGGTGACCGTGTTGCCGTCGTAGTAGCCCATGACCTGCCCCCGCGTGCCGAAGGCCCCCACGCCCCCGGGCGTTGCGCGCCCGGTGTACTTCGGGAACAGATCCGCCTTGCCGCCGTCGTAGGCCAGCTGCTCGGGGGTGTAGGCGTGGTTCTGGTCGGCCGTGGCGGCCTGGCTGCGATCGAGGCGGAAGGGGTTGACGGCCCCGGAACCATTGGCCGGATTGCGGTTGGGGTTGTCCTGCAGCAGCGCACCGCGCAGACCGTCCACCCGCGGCGTGCCCGCGCGCGCGTGGAAGGCCGGCTCACCGGAGGGGTTCGTGGCCCGCGGGTAGGTGGCGAAATAGTGGTCGAAGGACACGTTCTCGTCGAACAACACCACCAGGTGCTTGATCGGCGTGGCGGTCGGGATGCGCTGGGCGCGCAGTCCACTGTCGGGGGCCGCAGCGGCCGCGTCGAAGGCTGCCGCCGAGGCGGTCGCCGCCTGCAGGGCGGCCGCGCCCGCAGCGGCCAGCAGGCCGGCCGCGAGCAAGGTCTTGCGCAACATGATCGAAGGTCTCCCGGGAGAATGCATGCAATGCGCCACGCGCGGGGCGACACCCCGCCGGCGGCAGCTTGCATTGTGGCCCGCATGCATGCCAACCGCGTGACAGTCCGCGGGTCGTAGCTCCCGGTTTCCCGGATTGCATCCGGATACGTTCTGGCTCCGGCAGGCGTACGTCCGCGCTGGGCTACAGTGCGCGCATGGATCATCCTTCTTCCCCGCGCATCGCCATCGTCGGCGCCGGAGCCGTGGGCAGCTTCTTCGGCGGCATGCTGGCGCGTGCCGGACACCACGTGGTGCTCGTTGCGCGTGCGCCGCACGTGCAGGCCATCGCGCGCCAGGGCCTGCGCATGCTGCTGCAGGACGGCAGCACCCACTGCGTAGCGGTGGCGGCCAGCACCGAACTCGACGTCGTGCGCGACTGCGAGCTGGTGCTGTGCTGCGTGAAGTCGCGGGATACGGCGGAAGTGGCGCGCAGCCTGGCACCGCTGCTCACGCCGCGGGCCCTGGTGCTGAGCCTGCAGAACGGGGTCGAGAACCCTGCGCTGCTGGCGCGCGAACTGGCCCGGCCGGTGCTGCCGGTCGCGGTGTACGTGGCCGTCGCGATGGCCGAGCCGGGGCTGGTGCGGCATTTCGGTCGCGGCGAACTGGTGCTCGGGCCGCGCACCCCGGAGGAGGCCGCCGACGGCAAGCTGCGCGCGCGCCTGCTGCAGCTCGTCGAGGTGTTCGATGCGGCGGGAATCCCGCTGCGCATCTCCGAGTGCGTGATGGACGATCTGTGGAGCAAGCTGCTGGTCAACTGCGCCTTCAACGCGATTTCCGCCCTGTCGCGCCAGCCCTACGGGCGCATGGTCGAGCAGGAGCCGATCCGCGCGCTGCAGCAGGCCGTGGTGCAGGAGGTTCTCGAGGTGGCGCGCGCCTGCGGCCGACACATCGACCCGCTGCAGGCTGGCGAGGCCGTGCAGGCCATCGGCCGCAGCATGGCCGGGCAGCTTTCCTCCACGGCGCAGGATCTGATGCGCGGCCGGCCGACGGAAATCGACGACCTCAACGGCTGCATCGTGCGCCTGGGGGCCGCGCACGGGATCGCCACCCCGGCCAACCAGGCTCTGCATGCCCTGGTCAAGCTGGCCGAAGGCGCTGCGACGGCCGGCTGATCGGCCTCAGCGCGCCGCCAGGGCCAGGAACAGCGGCAGCGACACCGCCCCCAGCAGGGTCGATACCGACACCAGCGAGGCCACGTACGGGCCGTCGCCCCCCATGCGCGCGGCCAGCACGTAGGCACTCGACGCGGTGGGCGCGGCGGTGAACACCAGCAGCGCCAGGGTATGCATGGCATCGAGCCCCAGCGCACGCGCCAGCAGCCAGGCCGACAGCGGCAGCAGCAGATGGCGGATGGACAGCAGCCAGGCCGACAGCGCCCAGTCATGGTGCAGGCCCTGCAGCCGCAGTCCGGCGCCCACCGTGAGCAGTCCGAGCGCGATCGCCGCCGCGCCCAGGTGATCGAACACCGGCGCCAGCAGCGGCGGCATGCGCAGTCCCAGCGCATGCACGAGCAGGCCGATGGCGGTGGACACGACCAGGGGATTGCGCAGCAGTTCGCGCAGCAGCCCGCGCTGGCCGTGCCGCGCCAGAGCCCAGACCGCCGCGGTGTTGCACAGCGGCACGCCAACGGCGATCAGCACTCCGACCAGCGAGACCGCCTGGCTGCCGCCGACGCTGGCTGCCACGGCCAGGATGATGTAGGAGTTGAAGCGAAATGCGCACTGCATGCCGCTGGCGGTACGCCGCGCATCGGCCCTCAGCAGCCGCGCGCCCCAGGCCAG
Organism: Pseudomonadota bacterium; assembly: GCA_021805825.1. Lineage (GTDB taxonomy): Bacteria > Pseudomonadota > Gammaproteobacteria > Burkholderiales > Burkholderiaceae_C > Thiomonas_A. The sequence continues at coordinate 27,214 of JAJZEC010000017.1, read as the reverse complement.
GCCCATCCCCGCGCACAACGCGCCGACTCCGGCCAGCACCAGGGCCGAGGCCGAGGCCAGGGTGTAGTGTGCGCGCACGCTGGTGGAAAACAGCAGCGCCGGGAACAGCAGCTGATAGACCAGGCGTTCGACCGCGCTCCACACCTCGCGCCGCAGCGAACTCAGGTGCATCAGTGCATATCCCAGCGCGATCAACGCGAAATCCGGGAACAGCAGCAGTGCATCGTGGATCATCGCGAAAGACGGCAGGCTTGCGAAGGACGCAGCCTAGCATCGGCACGCCGCGCGTGCCGGATCCGCGACACCCGTTGCGGATGTCTGCGCAATGCCTGAGGCATGCGCAGCGAAGCGATCCACCGCAGGCGCCCGGCGGACGCGACCGATCTCAGCTGGACGCCAGCAGATGCTCGACCTCGGCGAAGCTCTGGGGCTTGTCGCTGGCCTCGACGGCCACGCCGAGCAGGCGACCGATCTGGGTCGCCGAGAAGATCCCGCATACCCGCGCCGGCTGGCCCTGCTGCACCACCAGCGCGTGCTGGCGCCCGCTCTGGCGCAGGGTGCAGACAATGTCGCCGATGCTCGCGTGCTGCACCTCGTCCCAGTCCAGCACCTGGATGCGCTGGCGCGGCACCATCACGCGGCTGACCGGCACCTGGTCGCGCCCCAGGCCGTCCTCGACGGCCACCCGGATCGGCGCTTCCCCGAGCAGGTCGCGGGAGGTCAGCAGCCCCAGCAGTTCGTCGGTGGAATCGGTCACCAGCAGCATGCGCACGTGGGCGTGCACCATGCGTTGCTGCGCAGCTTCGAGGGTTGCGTCGGGATGGATGGCCACCGCGGCCACGCGCCGCAGATCGGTCATCGCAAGCACCGCGGGCTGCTGCATCTGCAGCGGGCCCTGCACGCGGCCCTCGGGTTCACCAACACGTGCATGCTGCGGCAGCAGCCGCAGCTGCAACGCTCGATAAGGGTTGCTCACGTCAAGGCTCCATTGCAGCTGCCGGCGGCGCTTGCGCCCGCCGGCCGAGGCCTGAAAATGTAAGTCCGGCCCGCGACGACGGTTGTAACCACCTTTGAAGAATGGCTATACAGTGTTGCGCACCGGTGTTGCAAGCTATTCGATGGCATCGGACTGCATCTGGATCGCCGCCCCACTGACCAGCACCAGCCGGCCCTGCGCGAGCTGGGCCGTGTAGAAGCGACCGGCGGCGTCCCGCGTGTGCGGATCGGCCAGTCGCAGCAGGCCCAGATACAGGTTGGTGAACACCGGATCGACGGTGGCGATCGACTGCGCGATGCGCAGCTTGAGCACGCGCGCCTGGCCGAGCGTCTGCGCATCGGCGCCGGACGGCTGGGCGGCCTGCGGACCGGGCCCCGCCCAGGGAATCACCTTGTGCCCGCCGCCCTCGCCGCGCTCGAGCCGCGGATCGTTCCATTGCTGGTAGGAGCCCGGCTGCGGGCTGATGATCTGGATCAGCAGGTGACCGACGAGGTCGCGCTGGGCGCGCAGGTAGGACGCGCTCAGCGAGGCCGTGTCGGTGCCGCCCCCGTACCAGGGGATCATCGCGCGCACATAGGCCTGCCGGATGATCGAAGGGCTGGCGTTGCCGGTGCTGCCGGCGCGCGCGGCCATCAGCGTCGCGTAGGCCATGTCGCTCTGCGCCAGCAGCAGCAGTGCGTACTGCGCCAGGGTGACGGCGAACAGGATCAGCAGCGGCGCGACGATGAGGAATTCCACCAGCGTCGCGCCGCGCCGCCGCGCGCGAGCCCTCACCGCCAGCTCCCGCCCAGCGCCGCCTGCAGCGCCGGCAGGCGCGGCAGGCGATCCCCGACGCGAATCTTCCAGCGCGCGACGGCGCCCTCCTGCAGCTCCAGGGTGTGGCATGCGGCGGCGCTGCGCGCCAGGGCCAGGCGCCAGGGGCGCAGGCCCTGCACGACGGCAACCACGCGTCCGCCGCCGTTGAGCTGCAGCAGATCGATGGCGAAGCCCATGCAGGCGGTGTGCACCGCGGTGCACTGCGGCAGCAGCAGGGCGTCGAAGGCGGTCGGCCAGCGGCGGCGGAACATCAGCCCGCGCAGGCGTTCGTCGAAGCCCCAGGCCACGCGCACGCGCAGCTCCAGCGGCGGCCGGCCTGCGCGCTGCAGCGGCAGCTGCAGCATGACGATGCGCGCGGCGGGCCCTGCGTGCCGTTGCATGGCGAAGCCGCCGCTCAGGGACGCATGGCCAGGAAGCGCATGGCCAGCGGAAAGAAGATCACGATGAAGGTGCAGGGAAACACGAACAGCACCAACGGCGCCAGCATCTTGACCGGAGCCTCCAGCCCCAGGCGCTCGGCGCGCAGAAAGCGCTCGGAGCGCTGCTGGTCGGCCTGCATGCGCAGCACCGGCCCCAGGTTGAGCCCCATGCGCTCGGCGCGCACGATGGCCATCGCGAACTGCACCACCCCCGGGACATCGACCCGCTCGCAGAGGTCGCGCAGGCTCTCGACGCGCGCGCGCCCGGCGCGCAGTTCGCGCAGCACGCGCCGCAGCTCGTCCTGCAGCAGGCCCGGAGGGCCCTTGTACACCGCCCGCTCGAGGGCCAGCTGCAGGCTCAGCCCGGCCTCCACGCAGAGCGTCATGAGATCAAGGTAGAAGGGCAGCACGCGCTGTACCTGCTGGCTGCGCGAAGCCACCCGCCGGCGCAGCCACAACGTCGGGTAGACCCAACCCAGCAGACCACCGAGCAGGGCCGCGCGCGGCAGCCCGGCCAGCCCATGGCTGCCGGCGCCGCTGGCCAGCACGAAGGCACCCAGCACCAGCACCGCCAGCGTGCCTGCGAGCAGCGCGCCGAGCATGCGCAGGGCCTCGAAGCGCTCCGGCTCCACGCCCGGCAGCAGCCCGGCGTGGCGCAGGCGGCGCGCCAGGCCCGCGCGTCGCCTGCCGCGCAGGCTGCGCCGCGCCAGCGGCTCCAGCAGATCCAGCGGCGCCTGCAGCCCGCGCAACAGCGCCGGCAGCGGCAGCGATGCGGGGTCGTCGACGCGCGGGCGCCGCGGCCACGGCCAGGCCAGGAAAACGACGCCCAGCCCGACCGCCGCCGCGCCCGAGCAGGCGACCAGCCAGGAAGCAAGAGTCTGGCTGCCGATCATCAGATGTCGATGTGCACGATGCGCCGGATGGCCAGCATGCCCAGCACCTCCAGCACCACGATGACGCCCAGCGCGGCCCAGCCGGCGTGCGTGTCCCAGAACACCGCGACCAGTGCGGGCTGCAGCTTGGCCATGACCAGCAGCATGAGCGCCGGAAGCGAGCCGACCACCCAGGACTGCATGCGACCCTGCGCGGTCAGCGCATGCACCTTGGCTTCCATCTGCAAGCGCATGGCCAGGGTGGTGGAGACGCGCTCCAGGGTCTGCGCCAGGTTGCCGCCGCTTTGCGCAGCCACCCGCATGGCCGACACCATCAGCGTGGTGGAGGCCGTGGGCATGCGGCGGCCGAGGTTGAACAGGCAGAGGTCGAACATCATCCCGAGGCGCTGCTCGCGCAACAGCAGGCCGAACTCCTGCGACAGCGGCGCGCGCGCCTCCTGCGTCATCTGCTGCACCGCCGCCGGCAGTCCGAGACCCGCGCGCAGCGCGCCGGCCACGATCAGCAAGGCCTCGGGCAACTGCTCGTCGAACCGGCGCTGGCGACGCTTGCGCATGGCCTTCCAGGCCAGTCGCGGCAGCGCCACCATGAGCACCGGAACCAGCAGCCCGACCAGCGCCAGCCCGCTGAACAGCCACACCGCTGCCCCGGCGAACAGCATCACCGCGACGTACAGGCGGAAGGCCATGGCGATGTCGAAGAACCAGAACAGCTGCGCCGACTCCTGCTCGGCCTGCGCGGTCACCGACTGCCGAAAGCCCTCGAAGGCCGCCGGCACCACGTGCAAGGCGCTCCAGCACAGCAGCCCGGCGGAGAACGCGCTGGGCAGCACGATGCGCAGATCCCGGAATTCCGGCGCATGCATCAGCCGCCCCCCGCGCGCGGTTCCGCGGCGCATGGACGAGAATCGGCCAGCGGGCCGGTCGACGCGAACAGCGAGGCGTCGAGCTCGGGATAGCGCATCTTCCAGTCGTCGAAGAAGGTCGGCAGCGCGCCGCAGCCACTGAACAACTCCCCGGTGGCCGTTCCACCGGCTGCCTGCGCGGCACCGGGCCGCAGCCGGAACAGCTCCTGCAACTGCACCTCCTGCTGCCGCAGGCCGCGCACCTCGACGATGCTCACCACCTTGCGCGCGCCGCTGGACAGGCGGGCCTGCTGCACGATGACGTCCACGGCGCCGACGATCTGCTCGCGGATGGCCTGCAGCGGCAGCTCCACCCCCGAAAGCAGAACCATGGTTTCCAGCCGCGACAGCGCATCGCGCGCCGAGTTGGCATGCAACGTGGTCAGCGAGCCGTCGTGGCCGGTGTTCATCGCCTGCAGCATGTCGATGGCCTCGCCGCCGCGGCATTCGCCGACGACGATGCGGTCGGGCCGCATGCGCAGCGTGTTGCGCAGCAGGCTGCGGATGCTGACCTCGCCGCGCCCCTCGGCGTTGGCCGGACGCGCCTCCAGGCTGATCAGGTGCTCATGGCGCAGTTGCAGCTCCGCGGCATCCTCGATGGTCACCACCCGCTCGCCCAGGGGAATGAAATTCGACAGCACGTTGAGCAGGGTGGTCTTGCCCGAACCGGTGCCCCCGGAGATCACCACGTTCTTGCGCGTCTCGACGCACAGGCGCAGGAACTCGACCATCGCCGGGCTGAGGGCTCCATGCTCGAGCAGTCCGCGGGCATCGAGCATGGAGCGCGAGAACTTGCGGATGGTCAGGCACGGACCGCGCAGCGACAGCGGGGGAATGATGGCGTTCACCCGCGACCCGTTCTTCAGCCGCGCGTCGACCATCGGCGTGGCCTCGTCGATATGCCGGCCCAGCGGAATCACGATGCGCTCGATGACGCCCAGCACGGCCTGGTCGCTGGTGAAGCTCAAGGCGTGGCGGTGCAGCACCCCGGCGCGCTCGACGTAGATCTCGTCGTGGCGGTTGATCATGATCTCGGTCACCTCCGGATCCGCCAGCAACTCCTCCAGTGGGCCGAGGCCGAACGCCTCGTCGAGCACCGCCTGGCACAGCTGCTGGCGATCGAGGGCCTCGGGGATCTGCGCGTCCAGGCGCTGCAGCACCTCGCGCACCAGCGTTCCGCTGTGCTCGCGCAGTTCCTCGTCGCTGAGCCCGTCCGTGCCCTGGCGCCGCAGGTCGAGGGCCTCGATCAGCTCGGCATGCAGGCGCTTGCGCCAGGCGAACTCCAGCGCGCGCGGATCCTGCGTGGTGTCGGCTTCACCCACGCCCTCCTCCTGGGCCTGCACGCGCGCCTGCAGGCGGTAGGGGCCGATCTCCACCCAGTCGTCGCCGCCGAGGATGCCGCGCCCTCCGTGCAGCTTCTCGCCGTGGAGCAGCGCCCTGCCACGCGCGGCCAGTTCCTCGACCAGCACGCCGCCCTCGCTCTCGCGCAGCAGCAGGTGCTTGCGCGCGATGCGCCAATGCGGCAGCCGCACCGCGCAGGATGGATCCCTGCCGACGACGGCGCGCGCCGGCGCGTGCACCGTGCGCTGGTGGCCGTCGCGGGAGACGATGGTGATGTGCAGCATGGCGCGCCCCGGCGTCCTCAGCGCGGATCGGGGCCCAGCGCCGGCAGCACCGGCCCCGGCATCAGGGGATCGGAGCGCGCGGCGAGCCGCTGCCGGATCTGTGCCCTGGCCTGCCCGACCAGGCTTCGCATGGCGGCCTCTCCGGGGGTCACCACGGTCGGGGTGACGAACACGACCAGCTCGGTCTGCTGATCCTGGAAGCTGCGCGAACGGAACAGCGCGCCCAGGATCGGCAGGTCGCCGAGCCCGGGAACCTGCTGCACCGAACGGCTGAGGCTGCGCGAGATCAGCCCCGAGAGCACGATCGTCTGTCCGCTGTGCACGTTGAATTCGGTGCTCATGCGCCGATCCAGCAGCGCGGGGCCGGCCGCGGTGCTGATCGACGGATCGATCGAGCTGTCCTCGACCTGGATCGATGCGTCGATGTCGTCCTCGGGATCGACCTCCGGCTTGACCGCCAGGCGGATGCCGTAGGTCTCGTAGTGCACGGTGGCTCCGGAAATGCTCGATACCGTGTAGGGAATCTTGCCCCCGGCGAGGAACGATGCCGTCGATCCGTTGCGCGCCGACAGTTCGGGCGCGGCCAGGATGGTCGCCTGTCCATGCTGCTCGAGCAGGTTGAGCTGCGCTGCCAGGCCCATGTCGAACAGCGACATGACGTTGAGTCCGGAGGGCGCCGCCACCCCCGAGCCGCCGACGCCGGTGATCGGCAGGCCGGCGCTGCCGGTTGCCGGGATGTTCACCTGCAGCCCGCCCTGCGTCAGGCGCTGGAACGGCGACCACACGCCGGCCAGCACCCCGCCGCCGAGGGCATTCCACTGGACGCCGATGTTCTTCAGCACCGTGCGCGGGATCTCGACCATGGTGACCTTGATGAGCACCATCTTCTCCCACGACATCGGGTCGGTGAAATTGATCACCTGGCTGGCGTAGCGCTGGGCGATGATGTCGATCTTCTTCAGGTCGCGGTTGGACAGGCGGCTGCCCTGGATGACCACCTGGTCGCCGATGATCGAGGTGCGCACCCCCGGCATGCCCTGCACGAAGGCCGCGATCTGGTGCGCCAGCCGCGCCGTGTCGTGGGCGTAGACGACCACCGGCCGCTGCTCGACCGCGCCGCGAGCATTCCAGATCATCAGCGAGGACGCACCTGCGCGCCTGGCGAACAGCAGCAGTTCCCGGCGATCGATGACCACCGCCTTGAGCACCGAGCCGTTGCCCACGGCGACCCGCACCACGCCCGGCGCGGGCAGCAGGCGCGTCTGGCCCGCGTAGAGATGCATCGCCCGCTGCGGCTGCGGGACGGCCAACGTGGCCGCCGGAGCGGCGCGGCTGCCGAGTGCGCCGGCCGCCACGAGCAGCCAGGCCGCCAGCGGCATGCGCGGGCCGTTGGCGGCGGCGTGGCGTCGAGCCCGGATGGCCGGATTCACGGTTGTCTCCCGTAGCTGGCGGCCGCGGCGTGTTCGGTGGCCGCGGCCGCCGCGGTCGCCGCGGCCATCGGGCCATCGACGGCGCGCAGGGCCGAGGCGGCCGCCTGCACGCCGGCCGTCGACGGCGGCGATGCCGACGCCGCGGCTTGCCCATCGCCGTACAGCACGGGAATGCCGGCGGCGCGCCGCGGCGGCGGCGCCTGGGGGATCCGGCCCGCCAGCCATTGCGCAAGCAGCTGCGGATGCGCCGGCCCGCGTTCGCCGGCTCCGCCTTCGTCGGCAGGCCGCAGCAGCACCGATACCTTGCCTTCGCTGCGCGCCAGTGCGAGCAGGCGATCCTGCGCCAGCGGAACCGCCAGCGTGATGGTGGCGTAGCCGCGCCCCGGGAACTCGGGCGCGCCATCGATCGCGCTCCCGGTAGCCAGCACGCGGGCATCGCGCAACAGCCTGAAGCTGCGCTGCTGTGCGCTGCCGCCCAAGGTCACCAGCAGGTCGACGCGATCCCCCGGATGCAGCAGGCCCGACAGGCCGTTGACCTCGTCGACGGCGAAGCTCATCGCGCTCTGGTCGCCATGCAACCGCGCCGCCAGCGTCGAAGGCCGCGCCTTGCGCGGCTGCAGCAGCGCGCCCGTCAAGGGCTGCCCGCCGCGCATGGCATGCGCCAGCAGGCGGCCGTCGACGGTCTCGAACTGTGCCGGAGTGACCACACGCGCGGGCAGGTAGCGGGCGGGCACGGGGCGCACCGACAGGTTGTCCGCGTTCAGCGTGGTGCCGGCGGCAAGATCGGTGCGCGCGACCACCACCGCCACGCTGTCGCCCGTCTCCGCCTGGTGCGCGGCGATCCGCGCGCGCTGCAGTTCGCGGTGCGCCAGCCATGCCGCGAGCATGGCGCACAGAACCGACGCCAGCAGGGTGAGCATGCGCCGGCTGCGCAAGGGTTGCATCCGATCGGCCACGGGCTTGGACTCAGGTGGGCAGGGAAAGGGCGAAGCTGAAACGCTGGAAGAAAAGGTGCAGCGCGTGCAGCCACTGCCACGGCAGGCTGTGGCGCACGTCGACACCCAGGCCGAGGGCAAGCGCGAGCATGGCGCACAGCAGCGTGTACTCGACCATGGCCTGGCCCCCGCAGGCCCGCGCGCGGCGCAGCCTCATGGCCGGGAATTGCGTTGCCACTGCAGCACGATCGCGGTACGCGCGCCGCGCATGCGCTCCAGCACGGCAAGCGCCGAGGCATGCGCCGAGCGGAAGCGCAGCAGGCGTGGCCCGGCGACATCCGCGGCCCCTTCATCGCGCGCAGACCGGCCGCGCCCAGGCTCTGGCGCAGGCACTGCGCATTCCACTGCAGCCCGTCGCGGTCGACGATCACCACCTCCAGTCCGCCGCCGTCGACCGCTGGGGTGCGCACCTGGCGCAGCACGCGGGCATCGGCGGGCAGGCCGCGCAGCAGGGGGCGCAAGCGCCGGCGCGCCTGCGCCTGCCGCCGCAGTGCATGGCGCCACTGCGATACCGCGGCGATGCCGGAGGTGCCGGCGTCGGCGCCGGCCTGCAGCTGCACGCTCAGGTAGTAGCTTGCCTGCGGCCGCCCGACGACCCAGCCACCTCCCGGCAACGCGGCGACCACGCTGCCGCGCCCCAGGCTGCGGCGGAACCAGTCGCGCAGGCGACCGGGCGCGACCGGATCATCGAAGGCCTGCACCCGCGTCGGCCGGCCGTCGATCAGCATCTGCTGGGGGCCACCCAGCCGGCTGGCCTGCGGCGCAAGCTCGATGCGCGGCCACGCGGTGGCGCCATGCGCGGCCGGCAGTGCGGCGGCACACAGCGCCAGCGCGGCAGCCAGTGGACGCGTCCGGCAGCTCATGGCGCCCCCCGGCTGCGGTCGGCGGGAAGGATGGCGTTCCACGATTCCACATTGCTCAGCTGCGGGCCCTGCAGCAGGCCGGGCGCATCGATGACGGTGACCAGGGGATCGAGCAGCGCGCCCGCCACCTGCAGTTCGGCGAGCGGGAACAGCAGCGGGCTGGCCTGCACCGCCTGCACCGTCCGCGAGGCGGAATCGGCGTGCCAGCTGCCCACCAGCACGCCGCTGCCTCGCTGCAGCTCCAGCGCGGGGATGAGCCCGGGGTCGCGCGCGCCCGGAGCATCCCACCCCGGAGCGATGGCCAGCCGCAGATCGACCGCATACAAGCCGCCGCCCGGCAACTGCATCCAGCTCGCCACCGGCTCGAAGCCGGCGCTGCCCACCCCGCTGTCCAGCGGCGAGCTGCCGGAGCCGCCGGCCGGCAGCACCTGCACGCTGCGGGCCATGTCGCCGAGCAGCGGGCGCCCCCCGCGATCGACCCAGAAGGCGCGCGTGGGGCCGCCGGCGGCGCGCAGGCTGGCCCGGTTGAACGGCGTCGAGGCGGGAGCGAAGAACAGCTGGCGCACCTGCGCGCTGGTGCTGCGCAGGTCGGGCAGGCTGCCGTCGCCACGGTCGCTGGCGGCGAATGCGGCGTAGCGGCTGGCCAGGTCGGCGGCACGCGCCAGGTCCTGGTAGCGCGCGACCACCACCACCGCGGCCATCAGGGGCAGCAGCGCCAGGCACAGCGCCAGCAGTTCGGTCAGCGCCTGGCCGCGCTGGCCCGCCGGATGCGGTCGGGGGCGGCCATTCACGGCAGTTGCACCCCCTGCAGGGCCTGCGCCTCGCGCACCCCGGTCGGCGAGGCCACGAGGTGGGCGCGCCAATAGGGCTGGAACAGATTGGGCAGGCCGGCGCCGGACGAACCCGGCGCCGCCGGCGGATCGAAATACACCTCGGCCGCCGACACCGCGACCATGCGCCCGTCGGCCGCCTGGGCGCTGTAGCTGTCGGCCCAGGGTTGCGGCACCTGGCTCGGCCGGCCGGCCGCCGGCGCGGTGCTGGCCATGAGCACCAGCCGCAGCCGGGGATCCTGCTCCTTGCGCTGCGCGTCGGACAAGGCATACACCGCCGGGATGCCCTGGAAGCGGTAGCTGCTGTTGGACGAATCCATGCCCAGCAACTGGGCCTCGGAGGTGGCCAGGGGATTGAACAGTTCGGACGCGCCGTAGTGCGTGGGGTCGGCATCGAAGCTTGTGGGCTGCGCGGCCAGATCCTGCAGGCCGGTGGCGCCCGGGAGCTCCAGCGGCAGGTCGCACAGCAGATCCTCCGGGCCGGCCGGCACCCAGACATGATCCGACAGGGTGTCGACGGCGCGCCATTCGTCGAGGCTCAGCAGGTTGGTGCCCCCCCGCCGCACCAGCATGTCCCGGCGCGCCGTGAGCTCGGCCGTCGGACAGTCGTCGTAGGTCGCGGGCATCAGCCAGTTGCGCGCGGTATTGAAGCTCTCGCCATCGACGGCGCCGAGCACCATGTCGGCAAAGCGCTGACGCTGCGCGCCTGCGTCACGCTGGATGAACTGCAGCATGCCCAGCGGCGGGGTGCCGGGCAGCCATTGCAAGCGCAGGGCGCCCGGCGCGTAGCCGGAGGCGCCGGCCACCGCGTCCATCGTCTGCTGCCGCTGCAACGGCAGGGTGGCCAGCGCCTCCACCTGCGCCAGCATGAGGATCTCGTGCACCTCGGTGTCTTCCTGCCGACGCAGGCCCGCGAGCAGCTGCTGGGTCTGCGACGAAGTCCGGGCGAGGCCCGTGGCCACGCTCAGCGGCGCCTCCATCGCCGGATACTTGACCGGATTGCCGACCTCGGCCAGGAAGCGCGATTGCACGTCGGGCAGGTGACTGGCGTAATCCAGCCACGACGACAGGCTGACCAGTTGCCCGATGCTCACCGAATCGGCCAGCATCGCGCGGTTGGTGTAGGCATCGAAATTGAGCACCCGGGCATCCAGCACCGCCGCGCTGTAGGCGGCAGCGTCGGCGGTATCCACCAGGCGGATCTTCTGCTCGACCAGGGTTCCGGTGCGCTGCACGAAATACAGCACGCCCACGCCGAAGGCCAGCACCGCGAGCCCGTAGATCACGGCCTGCCCGCGCTGGGATGCGGCGCCCGGGGTGGCGGCCATGTCCGTTCTACTTGCTTTGGTACGTGGCCAGGCCCTTCGCCTTGTCTGCCTCGGCCGCCGCCGCTTGGGCGGCTTTCGCGGCACCGGTGATCTGCTGTTGCGCCGACTGCCCCGAAAGCTCGGTGGTAATCCCTGCCGTCTGCTCGCGCACGCCCTGCCCGAAATAGGTGAAGGCGAGGATCGCTGCAATCGCGATCAATAACACGATAATGATGTACTCGGTCATTCCCTGCCCCGCCTGGGGCTGCACACGACAGCGGTTCCGGATCTTCACGACGTCCTCGCAAGGTCAGCGCGGCGATGCCTGCCACGAGCCCAATGTAGGCGGGGTCGCGGGAATGTTGCGTGAAGGGCGCGTTGAAATTCCCGCACTGCTACAAATGATTTCCCGGTGCGCGGGAATACCCCGGCGACACGCGCAGCGGTGCTTGCGCAAGCGGGCTGCGGGCCCGTCGCGGCAGACGCTGCCGCGCACGCGCTGCGAGAACCTGCGACGTCGGTTTTCCCTTTGATACAGTGTGGGAACCCCGGATCCAACCCTTTTGCGGCGGCCGCGTATCGTCGCGGATCGCTGTGCGGAGTCGCCGATGAGCGTGATCACCTGTGTCGAGGATCTGCGCCTGCTGGCGCGCAGGCGCGTGCCGCGCATGTTCTACGACTACGCGGACTCGGGCTCATGGACCGAGGGTACCTACCGCGCCAACGAACAGGACTTCCAGCGCATCCTGCTGCGCCAGCGCGTGGCCATCGACGTCGAGCGCCGCAACCTGCGCAGCCGCATGCTCGGCGAGGACGTGGCGATGCCGGTGGCGCTGGCCCCGACCGGGCTGACGGGCATGCAGCATGCCGACGGCGAGATCCTGGCCGCGCGCGCGGCCGAGGCCTTCGGCGTGCCCTTCACCCTGTCGACGATGAGCATCTGTTCCATCGAGGACATCGCCGCGCACACCCGCGCGCCCTTCTGGTTCCAGCTGTACGTCATGCGCGACCGCGACTTCATCGAACGCCTGATCGCGCGCGCCAAGGCCGCGCGCTGCTCCGCGCTGATGCTGACACTGGATCTGCAGATCCTCGGCCAGCGCCACAAGGATCTGAAGAACGGCCTGTCGGCGCCGCCGAAGCCGACCCTGCGCAACCTGCTGAACCTGGCCTGCAAGCCGCGCTGGGTGCTGGGCATGGCGGGCACGCGCCGGCGCAGCTTCGGCAACATCGTCGGCCATGCCAGCGGGGTCGACGACCTGAGCTCGCTGTCGGCCTGGACGAGCCAGCAGTTCGACCCCCGCCTGAGCTGGAAGGATGTGGAGTGGATCAAGCGCCTGTGGGACGGCAAGCTGATCCTGAAGGGCGTGATGGACGCCGAGGACGCACGGCATGCCGCCGACTGCGGCGCCGATGCCCTGGTGGTGTCCAACCACGGCGGACGCCAGCTCGACGGCGCGCCCAGTTCGATCGCCGCGCTGCCGGCCATCGTCGATGCCGTGGGTTCGCGCATGGAAGTGTGGATGGACGGCGGGGTGCGCAGCGGCCAGGACGTGTTCAAGGCGCTGGCGCTGGGTGCGCGCGGCACCCTGATCGGGCGCGCCTTCCTCTACGGCCTGGGTGCGTTGGGGCAGGCCGGGGTGACCCGCTGCCTGGAGATCATTCGCAACGAACTCGACCTGACCATGGCATTCTGCGGCCTCGACGATGTTGCCTGTGTCGATCGTCAAGCGCTTCTCTGAATACTCCCTAGTGAATGCACCCAAGGGCGCCCGAATCCCGCGCCAAGGAATTGCCGTCCGTGGGCCTGGCTGCCTACACTGGGGTGTCGTTTCCCCGCCCGCCGAAGCCGCCATGCCCGAAGCCACGCCCCGTTGCGCGATCCAGAACCCGCATGCCGTACAGCCGGCCCGGTCGCCCTGGCCGGGCCGCTGGCTGAACAACGAGAGCCGACGCCGCCGGGCTCGTCCCTGCGGCCGGTTCTGATGCCGGCTTCGGGCTCGGCCGGCGCCGCGCCGCCCGGCCTGGATCGTTACGGACTGTTCCGCTCGCCGCAGGAGGAGCGCAATTTCCTCCACGGCGAATGGGCCGAGATCGCGCCCCGCGCGCATGCCATCGGATTGTGGGGCGGGGCCTTCTTCGCCGCCGGGCTGCTGGCCGATCTCCTGATCCCGGGCGCCTCGGGTCGCTGGCCGGCGCTGCTGCTGGTGCGCGCGCTGGTGTGCGCCTGCGGACTGGGCCTGGCGCGAGCCACCGGCGCGCATTCGCGGCCCGATGCGCGGCGCCTGCGGCAGTGGCTGCTGGCCTTCGAGGTCGCGGTGCTGCTGGGACTGCGCGCGGTGGCGCAACTGCACCACATGCTCTCGCCCGATCAGGTGATCGCCGCGGTGTTCGCCTGTGTCGTGCTGTACGCCTACGCCCCCCTGCTGCGGCCGCTGCAATTCCATTGGATGCCGCTGTGGGTGGCGCTCAGCGCGCTGCAGATGCGCTGGGGCCTGGGGGCGGCCTGGCGCGATGTGGCGCTGTTCGTGCTGCTGCTGTCGATGCTGCAGTTCATCGGCTGGCAGCTGGCGGCGCATGGCAACCGCGCGCAACGCCTGGCGTGGCTGGCGCGTGGCCGGCTGCAACGGGAGATCGCCGAGCGCGTGGCCGCCGAGGAGAACCTGCGGCACCTGTTCGAGGTCAGCCCGGTACCACTGGTGCTGGTCGGCCGCCCGCGGGGACAGTTGCTGCGCCTGAACCCGGCCGCGCGCGAACTCCTCGACCCGCAGCGCCTGCTGCCCGAGCCGGCGCTGGCGAAGGCCGAATCCTTCTATGCGCAGCCGCAGACTGCGCAGATGCTGGCGCAGGCGCTGGCGCGCCAGGCCGCCGCCGGGCCGCTGGATGTCCAGCTCCGGGACAGCGGCGGTCGCGTGCTCGACGTCATGCTGTCGGCGCGCAAGCTGCGCTACGACGGCAGGCGCGCGGTTCTGGCCAGCCTGGTCGAGATCACCCACCGCAAGCGCCAGGAGCACGAACTGCAGCGCATGGCGCACAGCGACCCGCTGACCGCGCTCTACAACCGGCGCGGCTTCTTCGCCCTGTGCGCGCGCCTGCGCCACAGCCGCGACAACCTGCCGCTGGCGCTTCTGGCGCTGGACATCGACCATTTCAAGCAGATCAACGACAACCACGGCCACGCCATCGGCGACATCGTGCTGCAGCAGCTGGCCGGCCGCCTGGCAGCGCTGCTGCGCGAGCCCGACGTGCTGGGGCGCATCGGCGGCGAGGAATTCGCCGCCATGCTGCCGGCGACCTCGGCGCCGCAGGCGCTGGAACTGGCCGAGGGCATGCGCCGCGCGGTGGGCGAACATGCCTTGCGCTGCCACGGACTGCGCCTGCACCTCAGCGTGAGCATCGGCGTGACGCTGATCACCCGCGACGACGACGACATCGACAGCGCGCTGGCGCGCGCCGATGCCGCGCTGTACCGCGCCAAGCGGGAAGGACGCAACCAGGTGCGCTGGCAGCCAGATCCGGGCGCGGCCTGAGCGCGCCCGCCGCGCCCGGCGCCTGCGCTTCAGTCCCCGCCCTGCAGCATGCTGGCCACCTGCTCGGGCAGCGGCCGCTGCCGCGCCGGCTTGCGCCGCGCCGGAGTGCCCGCGGCGACGAAGCACACCGCGCGCTCGCCGGCAGCCAGCCCGAAGCAGCTGGCCAGCGCGCCGCTGCGCAGTGCCAACCCGCTGACCAGGCCAGCGCCGAAGCCCTGCGCATGCGCCATCAGCAGCATGTTCTGCAGCGCGCAGCCGAGGCTGGCCATGCGCTCGTGCAGGGTGATGTGCTGCTGGCCGTCGCCGCGCTCGCGCACCACGGCCAGCGCCAGGAAGGGGGCGCGCGAGGCCTTGTCGCGCGCACGCGCCCGTTCGTCCTCGCCGGCTGCGGGATCGCGCTCGAGCAGCGCCTGCTCGAAGGCGTCGGCCAGGCGCCCTCTAGCCTCCAGCGGCACCACCACGAAGCGCCAGGGAAGGATCTGGCCGTGATCCGGCGCGGTCGCCGCGGCCTCGAACAGCTGTCGTCGCTGGGACTCGTCGGGCCCCGGCGCCAGCAGGTGTCGCGGCGCGATCTGGGTACGCCGGCGCATGCATGCCAGCAGGGCTTCGGGGTCGCAGGGCATGGGTGCCCCCGCATCGTCATCGGCTCGATCGATCATCGTGGTTCCCGCCTACAATCTTCGCACAGGGCATGGGCCGAGGCACCGGCCCGCATGCCCGAGGCCGCGCACCATGAAACTCACCGCCTTCGCCGACTTCGGCCTGCGTACCTTGCTGCTGCTGGCCGCCAGCAGCCCGCGCAGCTGGTCGAGCGCCGAGCTGGCGCAACGCCTGCAGGTTTCGCGCGACCACCTGATCAAGGTCATCCAGCGCCTGGCCGCCGGCGGTTACGTGCGCACCGCGCGCGGAGCCGGCGGCGGGGTTTCGCTGGCCATGGATCCCGAGCAGGTGCGCCTGGGACAGGTGATGGCCTGGATGGAGCAGCCGCAGGCGCTGGTCGAATGCTTCCGCCAGGATGGCGGCCATTGCAACCTCAGCCCGGTGTGCCGGCTGCGCGGCCGCCTGGCCGCTGCCGAGCGCGCGTTCTACGAGGAACTCGACCGCAGCACACTGGCCGAATGCCTGCAGCCCGGGCTGCGGGCGTTCGCCGACGCGATGGAGTAGCGGGGAGGCAGGCGCCTGGGCGCCGGCCCCGCTCCGGGGCTGCGCTCAGGCCGCGCGTGCCGGTTCGAAGGCGACGAACAGCACGTTGTTCTCCAGGTGGATGTGCTGCATCAGGTCGTCGCAGAACTTGGCCACGCCGGCGAACAGCGCGCGCCAGGAGTTGCAGGCATCGGCCGGCGGCTGGAAATCATGGGTCAGCGTGCGCAGCGCAAGCAGCAGGTGGCCATGTTCCTCGTGCTCGGCGCGCATGCGTGCGATCGGCGGCCGCAGATCCGCCGCATGCCCGTAGGCCTGGCGCATCAGCGGGAACAGCACCTGTTCCTCCTTGGCCATGTGGTCGCTGAGTTCGTCCAGGCACTGCTGGAGCAGCCGTTCCAGCCCCGCCGGCACCTGCGCATGCGCGGCATGCACGCGCTCGACCTTGTGCGCCAGGCGCACCAGTTCGGGCAGCTCGGCACGATGGGTGTCGTGGTAGCGCTCGATGATGCGTGCGATCAGTTCCAGCGGATGCTGCTCGGCCGGCTGCGGCTGCGGCTGCAGCGCGGCGATGCGTTGCTGCACCTCCTGCACGTCCAGCCCACGCTCGGTGGCGGCCTCGCGCAGGCTGCGCGCGCCCCCGCAACAGTAGTCCAGGCGCAAGGCGCGCAGCAAGCCCAGGGCCTGCGGATAGGTGCGGGCCAGTTCGCCCAGCGGGAGTTCGGCCAGTTCCGGGGGCGCGCCGACCGGAGCCGCGGAAATGTCGACGGAAGCTTGCATGATCGTCGGTACTCGTGGGGGTTGTTAATAGGTATCTACAATACCACATAAACCTCGGGCAGCAAAGCCCTCCGGGTGCCTTCCGGGCTGCTGTATGCTTGAACAGTCCCTGCCCGCGCTGCCTGCCCCCCCGACGTGACCACCGACGCTGTCGACCGCTGTGCCGAACTGTTTCGTCTCAACGACGAACAGCGCGCGGCCGTGGCGCACGGCCGCGGCGACGCCCGGGCGCCGGCCCTGCTGCTGCTGGCCGGAGCCGGCTCGGGCAAGACCACCACGCTGGCGGCGCGGGTGGCGCGCCTGGTGCTCGACGGCGCCGACGCGCAGCGCATCCTGCTGCTGAGTTTTTCGCGCCGGGCGGCGCAGGATCTGCAAAGCCGCGTCGGCGCCGCGCTGCAGCGGGCGCTGCGGCTGCCCCAAGGCTGCCCGCCGCCCACGCTACCCTGGGCCGGCACCTTCCACGCGGTCGGCGCGCGCCTGCTGCGTGCCTACGCGTCGCGCATCGGGCTGGCCGGGGACTTCAGCGTGCTCGACCGCGCCGACGCCGAGGACCTGCTCGGACTGCAGCGGCAGGCGCTCGGCCTGGGCGATCGCCGGCAACGCTTTCCAATGCCCTCCACGTGCCTGGCCATCCATGCACGCTGCATCAACACCGAGCAGCCGCTGCCCGAGGTGCTGCGGCTGCACTTCCCCTGGTGCTCCGCGCAGCACGCCGAGTTGCGCCTGCTGTTCCAGTCCTACACCGCCGAAAAGCTGCGCCAGCATCTGCTCGACCTCGACGATCTGCTGCTGTGGTGGGCACGCATGCTGGAGCAGCCGGCACTGCGCGCCCACCTGGCCGGGCGCTTCGACCACCTGCTGGTCGACGAATACCAGGACACCAACTTGCTGCAGGCGCAGATCGTGCGCTCGCTGCAGCCCGACGGCCGCGGCCTGACCGTGGTCGGCGACGACGCCCAGGCGATCTACTCCTTCCGTGGCGCCGAGGTGCGCAACATCCTGGACTTCCCGGAGCAGTACGCACCGTCGGCGCGGCAACTGGCGCTGAGCCGCAACTACCGCAGCACACAACCGATCCTGGACGCGGCCAACGCCCTCATCGCCCAGGCCGCGCGGCGCCACGCGAAGACCCTGTGGAGCCCGCGCGCGGGCAGCCCGCCGCTGCTCGTCGACGTCGTCGACGAGGCCGCGCAGGCGCAGTGGGTGGCCCGGCAGGTGCTGCAGCAGCGCGAGCAGGGGCTGTGGCTGCGCCAGCAGGCGGTGCTGTTCCGCACCGCGCAGCATGCCACGCTGCTGGAGCTCGAACTCGCGCGCTGCGGCATCCCCTTCGTCAAGTTCGGCGGACTGCGCTTCACCGACGCCGCGCATGTGAAGGATGTGCTCGCGCTGCTGCGCTGGGCGGCCAACCCGCGCCACCGCCTGGCCGCATTCCGCGTGGCCCGCATGGTTGCCGGGCTCGGCTCCGCGCATGTGCGCAGGCTGTGGCTGGCACTGCAGGCCGCCGACGATCCGGTACAGGCGATGATGGATTTCCACCCACCGCCGGCCGCACGCGCCGGCTGGCAGTCCTTGCTGGCAGTGTGGCTGCAGTTGCACGCCCCGGCGCCCTGGCCGCAGGCCATGGAACTGGCCTGCGCATGGGGCATCGAGCAGCTCGCGCGGCTGTACGAACAGGCCGAGGCACGCGAGGCCGACCTGCGTCAGCTCTGCCGCATCGCCGCCGGCTACGCCAGCGCCGAGCGCCTGCTGACCGAGCTCAGCCTCGACCCGCCGGAGCTGGGAGCCGGCCACGCCGGGCCGGCGCAGCGCGACGAGGACTACCTGATCCTGTCGACCATCCACTCGGCCAAGGGCCAGGAATGGAAGGCCGTGTACGTGCTGAACGTGGTCGACGGCTGCATCCCCTCCGACCTCGCCTGCGACCACGCCGCGCAGATCGACGAGGAGCGCCGACTGCTGTACGTGGCGATGACGCGCGCTCGCGAGCAACTGCAGCTGATCGTCCCGCAACGCTTCCACATCACCCGACAGGCCGCGCGGGGCGATGCCCATGTGCATGCCCTGCCCAGCCGATTCCTGGACGACCGCCTGCGCGCGCTGCTGCACGGCGTGGCGCCGTCGGCACAGTCGGCGGGCGCCGACACCTGCCCCGCCGAGACGCCGCAGACCACGGAGCTGGCGGCGCTGCTCGCCGCGCGCTGGGACTGAGGGCCGCGCGGATCAGCGACCGAGCCGGGCCATCGCGCGCGTCAGGCCATCCAGGCTCATCGGGAACATGCGATCGCCGAACAGTTCGCGGATGATCCCGATCGAGGCGTGGTAGCGCCAGGACTCCTGCGGCGTCGGATTGAGCCACACCGCGTGTCTCCAGGCCTGCTGCAGGCGCTGCAGCCACACCGCCCCCGGCTCGCGGTTGGCGTACTCCAGCGCGCCTCCGGGCTGCGTGATCTCGTAGCTGCTCATGGTCGCATCGCCGACCACCACGACCTTGTAGTCGTCACCGTACTTGTGCATCAGATCCGTCAGCTGCAGGCGCTGCTCGTGGCGCCGACGGTTGTCGGTCCACACCGATTCGTACAGGCAGTTGTGGAAGTAAAACACCTGCAGGTGCTTGAACTCGCTGCGCGCCGCGGAGAACAGTTCCTCGCAGATGCGGATGTGCTCGTCCATCGACCCGCCGATATCGAGGAACAGCAGGACCTTCACCCGGTTGTGGCGCTGCGCGCGCATGCGCAGGTCGAGCCAGCCGGCGTTGCGTGCGGTGCCGCCGATGGTCGCGTCGAGGTCGAGTTCGTCGGCCGCGCCCTCGCGCGCGAAGCGGCGCAGGCGACGCAGCGCGACCTTGATGTTGCGCGTACCGATCGCGACCTGATCGTCCAGGTTGCTGAACTCGCGCTTCTCCCACACCTTCACCGCGCTGCGGTTTCCCGCCGACGGCCCGCCGACGCGTATGCCCTCCGGGTGGTAGCCGCCATGCCCGAAGGGACTGCTGCCGCCCGTTCCGATCCAGCGACTGCCGCCGGCGTGGCGCCCTTGCTGCTCCTGCAGCCGCTTGCGCCACTCCTCCATCAGCCGGTCCCAGCCGAGTCTTTGCAGGCGCGCCTTCTCCTCCTCCGACAACTGCCTGCGCAGCGATTCGCGCAGCCACTCCTCGGGAATGTCCGCCTGCATGCCCGGCAACTGCTGCACGCCGCGGAAATACTCGCCGAAGGCCAGATCGAACCTGTCGTACAGCGCCTCGTCCTTGATCAACAGCGCGCGCGACAGGGCATGGAACTCGTCGATCGAATGCCCGATCACCCCTTCGCGCAGCGCCTGCAGCAGGTTCAGGTACTCACGCGTGGAAACCGCCAGCCCGCGCTCGCGCAGGTGCAGGAAGAAGTCGATCAGCATGGCGCGGCCCCCTCGGCCTCTCGCGTCGCCGGCCTGGTCACTGCGCTAGCGGTTGTGGCGCGCCATGAACACCAGGCGCTCGAACAGGTGCACGTCCTGCTCGTTCTTCAGCAGCGCGCCGTGCAACGCCGGCACCACCACCTTGTGGTCGCTGCTGCGCAGCGCCTGGGGGCCGATGTCCTCGGCCAGCAGCAGCTTGAGCCAGTCGAGGAATTCCGAGGTCGATGGTTTCTTCTTCAGGCCTGGCACCTCGCGCAGCTCGAAGAACACCTGCAGCGCCTCGCGCAGCAGATCCTTGCGCAAGCCGGGAAAGTGCACGTCCACGATGCGGGCCATGGTCTCGCGATCGGGGAACTGGATGTAATGGAAGAAGCAGCGGCGCAGGAAGGCGTCGGGCAGTTCCTTCTCGTTGTTGGAGGTGATGAACACCAGCGGGCGCTGGCGCGCGCGGATGGTCTGCCGGGTTTCGTAGCAATGGAATTCCATGCGGTCGAGTTCGCGCAGCAGATCGTTCGGAAACTCGATGTCGGCCTTGTCGATCTCGTCGATCAGGATCACGCAGGGCTGTTCCCTCTCGAAGGCCTGCCACAGCACGCCCTGGACGATGTAGTTGCCGATGTCGCTCACCCGCGGGTCGCCGAGCTGCGAATCGCGCAGCCGCGACACCGCGTCGTATTCGTACAGGCCCTGCTGCGCCTTGGTCGTCGACTTGATGTGCCATTGCAGCAGCGGCAGCCCCAGAGCCTGCGCGACCTCCTCGGCCAGCATGGTCTTGCCGGTGCCCGGCTCGCCCTTGATGAGCAGCGGACGCTGCAGGGCGATCGCCGCATTCACGGCGATCTTCAGTTCCGGCGTGGCCACGTAGGCCGCGCTGCCCTCGAAACGCAAGCTCATGCGCGGGTCTCCAGGAGGAAGGTTGTCGGTTGCGCCCAGGTCAAGGCCGTCCTTGCCAGGCCAGGCGCGCGCCGAAGGCGAGCAGGATCAGCCCGGTGCCTCGATCGAGCGCACGCATCACGGGCCCGCGCCGCAGCCAGCGCCCGATGGGCGCGGTGGCTGCCACCAGCACCGCGAACCAGAGCAGGGTCAGCAGCACGTGCACGCAGGCCAGCAGGAACAGAAACCCCGGCACCCAGACCCCATGCGGAACGAACTGCGGCAGGAAACTGACATAGAACACCCCGACCTTGGGGTTCAGCAGGTTGGTCAGCAGCCCGCGCAACCCGGTCGCGCGCACGCCCTGCCGGCGGGCCTCGGACGTGGGCTCCCAGGCCTGGCGCGGGCGCAGCAGCAGGCGCAGGCCCAGCCATGCCAGGTAGGCCGCGCCGAGGACGCGCAAGGCCGCGTAGGCGGTGGCCGAGGCTGCCAGCAGTGCGCCCAGGCCGGCCGCGGCGACGCCACCCCAGGCCAGGCAGCCCAGGGCGATGCCCACCGCGGCGGCAGCGCCATGGCGGCGCCCCGCGGCGGAGCTGCGCAGCACCCAGGCCGTATCCACCCCCGGAGTGAGGGTCAGCAGCAGGGCCGCCACGCTGAAGGCAAGCAGGGAGGAGACAACCGGGCTCATGGTCGGTGCGGCAGGCGGTGCGGCAGGCGGCCCATGCGGCCGATGCCCCATGGCCTATTGTGCCTGCGCCCTGCGATACCCGTGGGCGCGGCCGCGCGCGGGTCGCGTTCAGCGAAAACTGCGCACCTCGGTGCGCAGATGCCCCAGCAACGGCGTGAGATCGAACAGCCGCTCGGCGAGCAGGCTGCCGACGCGACCGTCGCTCTGCCAACGCCCGCTCACCCCCAGCAGGCGCGCATGCAACAGCACCTGGCGCTGGCGCTGGCGCAGGCTGTTCCAGCAGATCACCTGCACCACCCCGGTCTCGTCCTCCAGCGACACGAAGGTGGTGCCACGCGCAGTCTCCGGCTGCTGGCGCAGGGTGACGAGCCCGACGGTGCGCGTGCGCACACCGTCGGGCAACGCCGCCAACTGCCCTGCCCTCAGCCAGCGCGCGCCCAGGCGCGCACGCAACAGGCGCAGCGGATGGCTGCGCAGGCTCAGGCCGAGCGCGGCATGGTCGAACACCACCTCCTCGCCTTCCGGGGGAGCCAGCAGCTCCAGCCGAGGCTCTTCGGCCGCCGCCGCCCGCAGCAGCGGCGGTAGCGCATGCACCGCGGCGGCCTGCCAGACCTGCTGGCGCCGGTGCCCGGCCAGGCTGCGCAGGGCATCGGCGGCGGCCAGCAGGCGCATGTCTGCCGCGCCCAGAGCGGCGCGCCGCGCCAGATCCTGCACGTCGGCGAAATCCGCCTCCCGGCGTGCGCGCGCCAGGCGCTGCGCGGCCTGCCGCGACAGCCCGCGCAGCAAGCGCAGCCCCAGGCGCACGGCGCCATGCTCCAGGGTGCAATCCCAGTCGCTGGCACAGGCATCGGGGGGCAGCACGCGCACGCCATGGCGCTGCGCATCCTGCACCAGCTGCGACGGGGTGTAGAAGCCCAGCGGCTGGCTGTTGAGCATGGCGGCCAGGAACTCGGCCGGATGATGGCACTTGATCCAGGCGCTGGCGTAGACCAGCAGCGCGAAGGACGCGGCATGGCTTTCCGGGAATCCGTACTCGGAGAAACCCTGGATCTGCGCGTAGATCTGCTCGGCGAACGCCCTGTCGTAGCCGCGCTCGAGCATGCCGTCGACGAGGCGCTGCCGCCACAGCTGCAGCGAGCCCTTGCGCCGCCAAGCGGCCATCGCGCGCCGCAGCCCGTCGGCCTGCCCGGGGCTGAAGCCGGCGGCCAGCATGCTGATCTGCATCACCTGCTCCTGGAACACCGGAACACCCAGGGTGCGCTGCAGCGCCTGGCGCAGCTGCGGGCTGGGATAGCGCACTTCCTCCAGGCCCTGGCGACGCCGCAGGTAGGGATGCACCATGCCGCCCTGGATCGGCCCCGGCCGCACGATCGCCACCTCGATCACCAGATCGTAGAAGCAGCGCGGGCGCAGCCTGGGCAGCATGTTCTGCTGCGCCCGCGACTCCACCTGGAACACGCCGACCGAGTCGGCGGCGCACAGCATGTCGTAGGTTGCCGGATCCTCGGCGGGGATGCGCTGCAGCTCGAAGGCCTCGCCACGACCTTCGGAGATCAGGCGCAGCGACTTGGCCAGCGCCGTCAGCATGCCCAGCGCCAGGATATCCACCTTGAGCATGCCCATGGCGTCGAGATCATCCTTGTCCCACTCGATCACCGTGCGCCCGGGCATCGCCGCGTTCTCCACCGGAACCAGGTCGTGCAGCGCGTCGTCGGTGAGCACGAAGCCCCCGCTGTGCTGGGACAGATGGCGCGGAAAGCCCAGCAGCTGGCGCACCAGGGCCATCCATTGCCGCACCCCGAGATCCTCCGGATCGAGCCCGGCCTCGCGCAGGCGCTCGGGGGCGATCCGGCGCCCGTCCCACCAGTGCACGTTGCGCGCCAGGCGCTCGACGAGTTCGGGCGCCTGATCCAGGGCCTTGCCGACATCGCGGATCGCGCTGCGCGCGCGGTAGGTGATCACACTGGCGGTCAGCGCCGCGCGCTCGCGGCCGTACTTGGCGTACAGGTACTGGATCACTTCCTCGCGCCGCTGGTGCTCGAAATCGATGTCGATGTCCGGCGGCTCGTTGCGCTCGCGACTGATGAAGCGTTCGAACAGCGTCTGCATGCGCGCCGGGTCGACCTCGGTCACCCCCAGGCACCAGCAGACCACGCTGTTGGCCGCGGAGCCCCGCCCCTGGCACAGGATGCCGCGACCGCGGGCGAAGGCGACGATATCGTCGACGGTCAGGAAATAGTGCGCATAGCCGAGTTCGCGGATCAGCGCCAGTTCATGCTCGATGCGCGCGCGCATCGCCGCGTCGGGGCCGCCAGGCCAGCGCCGCTGCGCGCCCTCGAAGACCCGCCGGCGCAGGTGGGTGTCGGCATCGACACCGGCCGGAACCACCTCGCGCGGGTAGTTGTAGCGCAGCTCCTGCAGCGAGAACACGCAGCTTTGCGCCAGCTGCGCGCTGCGCTCGAGCCAGTCGCGGGGATAGCGCCGCAGCAGCTGCCCGATCTCCATCAGCCTGCGCTCGGCGTTGGGTTGCAGATCCAGGCCGCATTGCGCCAGCGGGCGACGCAACCGGATCGCGCACAGGGTGTCGTGCAGGGGCTGACGGGCTGCCGTGTGCATCTGCACATCGGGGCAGGCGACGATGCCCACGCCGCTGTGCAGGGACAACTGCCGCAGCCGCTGCGCCCAGCGCCGGTCATCGAGCTCGCGGTGCAATTCCGCGCCCAGCCACAACGACTCCCCGAAGGCTTCGCGTAAATCGGCGAGCCAGCCCTGCAGCAAGGCATCGTCGGCAGCACGCGGCAGGCAGGCCAGCGCCAGGCCGCAGGGGTGCTGCAGCAGATCCTGCAGATCCAGTCGGTAGCTTCCCTTGGGCGACGCACGGCGCAGCGAACTGATGAAGCGGCACAGCGCCGCATACTCCTGTCGCTGCCGCGCCAGCAACACCAGCACCGCGCTGTGCCGCGCGTCCAGACGCACGCGAAACTGGCTGCCCAGCAGCAGCTGGATGCCGGCTTCGCGCGCCGCCTCATGAGCGCGCACGGCGCCGGCGAGTGAACACTCGTCGGTCAGGGCCAGCGCGGCGTAGCCGAACTCGGCGGCCTGCCGCACGAGTTCCTCGGGATGGCTGGCGCCGCGCAGGAAACTGAAATTCGACAGGCAGCGCAAGGCGGCGAAGGCGGGCCGCCGCGGATCCTCGGATGACATGTCGGAGCCTTCCAGCCAGCCTTTCCTCAGGCGAACACACCCTGCACATACCACTGCGTGCAGCAGCCATCGCGGCGGGCCGCGTCACGCGTGCGGAACACCCACAGCAGGCCGCGGCCGGCACCCCAGGCGACCCAGTAATCGCGCGCCTGGTGGCGGCTGCCGCCGGCTTCCTGCTGCCACCAGCCGCCCTCGATACGCAGCGGCCCCAGCAGCAACTGCAATTCCTCGCCCCACCATGGCTGCCCATGACGCTCGCCGAGCGCAAGCGGTTCGGGCAGCAGAAAGGATGGCCGGGGCGGCGGTGGCGGCAGCGCCGCCCCGGCCGCGGCAGGCAGCCCGAATGCGCGCCAATCCTGGGCGAACTCCGGTCGGTGGTCGGCGCGCAGCGTGCCCTGCAGGACCCGTTGCCCGCCCAGTCGCGCGGCCACGCGTTGCAACGCCAGTCCGAGTGCGCGCGCCGAACGCGATGCCTCCTGCTCCCCCGCGTGCCGCGCGGTGCACAACAGGTCGAGGTTGGCGGCGGGCAGCGGCTGTGCCTGCAGCAGACGCAGCCGCAACGCGCACACCGGTGCGGCAAGCCGCTGCTGGCGCAGGTGCTCGCCCAGCAGGCGTGCGAGCTCGTCGGCGTGGCGCAACGGCAGCGCGCTGCGCACCAGCAGGCCGCCGCCGCCCTTGCGCAGGGTATCGAAGCGCCACTGCAGGTGCCAGGCGACGGCACCCGCCTGGCGCGCGCCCAGCCAGCCCTCGAGCTGCAGCAGCAACCTGCGCGCGCCGAACAGCAGTGCCTGCGCGTCGTCCACCCGTGCCGCGAGCTCCAGACGCGCCTGGAAGGTCTCGGGCAGGGCGAACCAGGGGTAGGACTCGGCAGCCAGGCCATAGGCCTGGTCGATCTGCTGCAGCAGGCGCTGCCCGCCACGCCGCGCCAGCCCGGAGCGCGGCAGCCTGCGCACATCCCCCAGGCGGCGGCAGCCCAGCCGCTGCAGCCAGTGCGCCTGCTCGGCCACCGCGCTCAGGCAGTGCAGCGGCAGCGCGTCCAGTGCCTGCGCCAGATCCCGCGGCGGCGTGGGCTGCACGCCGCCGCGCGCCAGCGCCAACGCCGCCTGGGAGGTCGCGGCCCAGGCCAGCGCCTGCGCGCCGAGTTCGATGGCCTGCTCCCGCAGTCGCCGGCACAGGGCGTCGAAGCCGCCGAACAGTCGCAGGCTGGAGGCAAGCTCGAGCACCACCGCCTGCTCGAGCAGTGCCACGCGCGGCGTGAACTGCAGCGCCCACGCCGCCAGTGCGCGCGCCGTCTCCGCGGCGCGCGCATCCGCGAAGGCATGCGCGCAGGCATCCGCCTCAGGCCAGGCGCAGACCAGCAGTGCGAGCCACAGCATCGCCGCCCCCTTCTTCGGCAGTCGGCGGCGCTTCGGGCAGCGCCCGCTGCAGTCCGCCGGGAAACGACTCCAGGCTGAGTTCGTCCTCGTGCGCCGGGCCGCGGCGCTTGAGCAGGCGCACACGCAGCTCCCAGGGCTGGCCGCCGCGCGCAAGCACCCGCAGCGGTGCCGGCGAGGCCTCGAAGCGCGCCTGCTGCCCGCGCAGCACGAACACCCAGGTGCGCCCGCCCTGGGCCTGCAGCTGCAGTCGGCGCAGCGCTTCGGCGCGGCACCCGGCAAGCCACACCAGCAAGCCCGCCGCAGTGCCCGCGCGCAAGACCTGCTCAGCTGCCCACAGGCTTTCGCCGACCTCGCGGCTGCGCACCCAGGTCAGCCCTTCGGCCGCGATCCCCTGGCCTTGCAGTCCGGGCAGATAGGGCGTGGCCGGCGGCCCGACGAGCACCAGCGGCACGCCGCCGGCCTGTGCGCGGCGCAGCGCGGGCCCGAGCAGCCGCCACTCCAGCAGCGGGCTGCACGGGCTGAGGATCTCCGTCAGGCTGCCGCAGGGCCAGCCACCGCCGGGCAGCTCGGCATCCAGGCGATCCCAGCCACTGCCCAGCACCGCAGCGTCGCTGCCGCCAAGGTCGCTGCCGCGCCAGACGCGAGAGGCCAGCCGCGGCGGCAGCAGCGGTGGCGGCAGGCAGGAGGAAGCTGCGGCAGGCATCGGCAAGGCGCGGGAGCGTCGGGCATGGCATCCGGAAGGAAGCCAAGCCTACCTGAAAACTGTATAAAAATACAGTCTCCGTGGACTCCAGGCCTGCAGAACCCAGCCGCTCCAGCCGCTCCAGCCGCCCCGGCATGCCACGGCAGCGCAGGCGGCCGCCGAGGCCACCGCCGACAGCCTGGGTCAGAGAGGGTAATCGGTGCGCTTGATCACCGTGCGCAGGGCGAACATCGACTTGATCCGCAGCACATGCGGCAGGCGCGAGAGTTCACGCTTGTGCACCCTTTCATAATCCTGCGCACCTTCCACGGCAACCCGCAGCAGGTAATCGAAATCCCCGGCCATCAAATGGCACTCAAGAATATCCGGGCAGCCACTGGCGGCCTTCTCGAAGGCCTCCAGCGCATCCTCGCCCTGGGATTGCAGCGTAACCTCGACGAACACCGTGCT
>JAJZEC010000016.1 GCA_021805825.1 Pseudomonadota bacterium | reverse complement strand
CGCGCGGCGCATCGGCCAGCAGCAGCACGGCGACCGCGCCGAAGGACAGCCACAGCCCGGGCTGCACGACCGCCCAGGGATCCCAGGCCAGCACCGCGCACAGCGCGCCGCCGAGAATCTGCGTCCAATGCATGCGCAAGGCCCACACCCGCAGCAAGCCGGCCACGGCCAGCATCAGCAAGGCGCGCTGCGCCGGCACGCCGAGCCCCGACAAGGCTGCGTAGCCGGTGGCCGCCAGCAGGCGCGCCACAGCCACCGGAACCGGCGTGGGCAGCAGCAGCGGCAGCGGCCTGCCGTGCCAGCGCAGACGCTTCCAGAGTGCAGCGCAGGCAAGGCCGGCCAGCCATGCCTGCATGGTGATGTGCAGGCCGGAAATGGCCATCAGGTGGGCGACCCCGGTGGCGCGGTAGACCGCCCACTCCTGCGCACCCACCGCCGCCTGGTCGCCCAGCGCCAGCGCCGCCAGGGTGCCGGCGCGCGCCTGCGCGGGCAGCGCCGCGGCGATGCGCTGACGCAGCCGCTCGCGCAGAGCCTGCAGGCGCTGCCAGCCTTCGCCGCGATCGGCCTGCGGGCGGCGGCTCGGCGGCGCCAGGCCGCGCGCCGTGGACACCGAGGCGGTGCCGCCGATGCCTTGCGCGAACAGCCACAGTTCGGTGTCGAAGCCGGCGGGGTTGGCCATGCCGTGCACCGGCCGCAGGCGCAGCGGCAGCACCCACGCCTGGCCGGCGCGCAGACGCGGCGCGGCGGATCCGGCGCGCCACGACACCAGCAGCTTCGAAGGCAGCCCCGCGGTGCGCGGGCGCGGCGCGAACACCAGGCGCAGTCCGGAAGGCGTGCGCGCGGGCAGCCCCTGCACGATTCCCGGCACGATCGCCGTGCTACCCCACAGCGCCGGCGCCAGACGGTCGCGCAGCCGCGGCAGCGCGCGCCACCCGGCCAGTGCGAAGGAGAGCTCGGCGAGCGCGCAGGCGCCGAGCAGCGCCCGCGTGCACCGCAGCCGCGGGCTGCCTGCCGGCAGCTGGGCGCGCAGGCAGGCACACGCCGCCAGCGCCAGCGCAGCACACACGGCCATGCAGGAACTGGCCTCGGCAGGCCACAGCTCCGCCTGGCGCATGTGCAGCCAGCTTCCAACGAGCATCGCGCAGGCCGGCAGCAGCATCGCCGCTTGCTCCCCCCTTCGACATGGGGAGGCGATTGTGCCCCTGCGCGGATCCCGGGGCAGCCTGCGGCAGCGGCCACCCCACGCGGGCCGCGGTCGCAGGCGCGGCGCTCAGTCGCCCGTCGCCACGCCGCAGCGCGCAGGCACCGTCGACGGGCCCGGACATGTCGAGGCACAGGTCGACGCACAGGCCGGCGCGCAGGCCAGAGCCCCGGCGGGCAGGACGCGCAGCGCGCGGTACGCGGCGTCCAGCGCCCGTGGCGCCGGCACGGCCGCCCTCAGCAGCGCCCAACCAAAGCGCAACGGGCGATCGCAGCAGTGCGAGATACCGCAAGCACTGGCGCTGGGGGTTTGCAGCGCCAGCCGCACCGCGCCGAGCAGCCGCTGCATCCGCGCCGCACCGTGGGCACCGTCCACACCGTGGAGCAGCAGCGCATATTCGGCGCTGCCGACGCGAGACAGGCACTGCGCGTCGCGCAAGCGCTCACGCAAGCGCACCGCGCTGCTGTAACGCAACGAGTCGGCCGCTTCGCCACCCCAGCGATCCTGCGCCGCGCCGATGCCGTCGACCGCCACCAGGAGCAGCGCACTCCGGGGCGCGCGCATCGGGGCCACGGCAATCTCCCGCGCCATGCTCCGCAGCAGGGCGTCGCGGCTGTACAGGCCGGTCAGCGGATCGCGCAGCAGCAGCCAGGCAGGCTGGGCCCCCTGCGGGCTGCGCCGGCGCACGGCCCCGAACACGGTCTCGACGAGTCGAGTCGCCGCGCCCCACCCGAGTCCTTCCGGCCTGCGTCCCGATTCTTCCATCGTGTTTTCCCTGCATGCATCCGATCCGCGCAGAAGCGGCCGCCACCGGGCGGGTTCATGCACCCGCACATCATGTTGTTCTCATGTCTGGAAATCCAGATGCCTCCCCGACGCGGAACGCGCGCTCGATTGCGTACTCCAAGGTGTATACGGGATCGCCGCGGCTGTGATCCAGGCCTTCGCCGATGGGCGCTCGCGGCATGTTCCGCCCTGCGGATCCGTACCGGCAGTGCCCTGCAGTTGCACGCATTCCTTGCAGCTTTTTACCTTTTTGTTGCGTTTGACTTGCGCGCAAGGCAAAGGGGCCGATGCTGGATTAAGCTGAGGACAAAGCACACGGCCATCGCCGGCCGATCCAGACCGGCGCACCACAAGATGCATAGCGACCTTCCACGCGCTTCCCCCTCCACAGGCGCACAACCGGATGCGGCGCCCATCCCCTGCCCGGCCGGCTGCGCAACGTGGATGCGCTGGGTCGACGACACCCTGCGCGCGCTGCAGTTGCACACGCCGGATGGCAGCGGCCAAGGGGCCTACGGCCGCGCCTTCACGCTGGGCGAGACCCTGGCCGGCATGGTCGACGAGCACTGCGCGCGGCACGACGGCCCGCACGGTCTGGCGCTGCTGCTCGACCACATCCAGGGTGCAGCGCAGGCCCTCGGGCGGCCCGAACTGGGCCACGGCCTCTTCGCCGGCTTCTGCTGGAGGCTCGAGCAGCTGCTGCGCCGCCCACGCGGGGCGCAATTCCCTTAGCCAGGGGGCCGCAGGGTGTCGGCCAGCGCCAGCGGATGCTCGCGCAGGTGCTCGAAGATTTCCTGGTTGCGCATGCGCAATCCGTCGAGCTCGGCAAGGAGCTCGCGGCGCTGGGTCGGGGTCAACGCGGCGAAGCGCTCGAGCAGCGCGACCTGCTCCTCCCCGAGGGCCTGCCCTTCCAGGTGCGCGCCATCGAGCCAGTAGCGCGGCAGGCGCAGCTCCTGCTCGATGTGGCGGGCAAAGTCCTCGCCAATGGCCTTGTCCCCGCTGAGGCAGCGCGACAGGTAACCGCTCTGCCGCCCCAGGGCGCGCGCGAGCTGGCTCTGCCCACCGCGCCCGGCGAACTGCGTGGCCAGCAGCCGTCGCAGGCGCTGCCTGCGGATTTCGCGCAAAGTTTCCATGGCCCGACTCCTTCGAGAACCGGGCGGAGCGGCCGCATCCGCCGGGCATTGCAGACTGTCCAGGTCAGGGCGCCGCGCCCTCGCGGTCGCAGGGAGGTCGGCCGCCGGCATGTAACTGAATTTTACATCTTAAACCCCCTACTGTATAGGGAGCAGGCCAGCCTGACCATCCGGGATGTCCCGGGCGTCGCGCTCAATCGGTGGCGTCGGCGCTGCGCCAGGCCAGCGGCCATTGGTCGCCGAGCAGCTTGTCCAGCCAGAAGGAGCCGATCACCGTCTTCACGTCGGTGACCACGCCGCTGCGCACCCATTCGAGCAACTGGGCCGGTTCGGCCTCGAACACTTCGAGGAATTCATGCGCGTCGAGCTGCGCCGAACCAGGCCGCAGGCCGCGGGCGAAGGCCAGGTGGATGACCTCGTCGGAGTAGGAGATCGCGTTGTTGATGCCGCCGATGTAGGCCCATTGCGCGGCGCTGTAGCCGGTTTCCTCCCGCAGTTCGCGGGCCGCGCAGGCCATCCAGCTCTCGCCTGGATCGAGCTTGCCGGCGGGGAATTCGATCATCACCCGGCGCATCGGGGTGCGCCACTGGCGCTCCATCAGCACCCGACCGTTGTCCAGCAGCGGGATCACCATCACCGCGCCGGAATGCTTGATGTATTCCCGCTGGGCCTGCGCGCCGTCGGGCAGGCGCACGGTGTCGCGCCAAACGCGCAGGAATCGTCCCTCGAACACCCCCTCGGAGGACAGCGTGGTCTCCTGCAGCGCGGACGGCTGCGGCGGCTGGCGGCTCATCGCCGGACGCTGCGCGGGCGCTCAGCCCGGCGCGCGCCGCACCAGGTAGCGCAGCACGAAACCGGGGAAGGCCAGCACCAGGAACATCGCCAGGGAGACGACGTAGAACTCCCAGTGCTGAGGAGCGACCTGCCCCAGGCGCTGTTCCAGCGCACGCGAGATACCGCCGACCACGAAGTACAGCACCAGCAGTTCGAGCACGCGCATCCACCACGCCTTGTGCGCCTTCAGCGGCATGGCCAGGAAGAATCGATCGGACACGAAGGGCGCGTTGGCACCGAACAGCGCCAGAACCAGAACCAGCCAGACCGCGGAGGATTGCATGCTTTCAGCGCAGGGTGTTGGTGATGGCCTGGTAGCACAGGGTCATCAGCCCGCCGGGCACGATCCCCAGCAGCAGCACGGCCAGGCCGTTGACGGACATCAGCGCCCAGGCCGAACCCGAGGCGCGCACCTTGTGCTCGCGCGTCGGGGCGTCGAAGTACATGATCTTCACCAGCCGCAGATAGTAGAAGGCCCCGATCACCGACAGCAGCACCGCGACCACGACCAGCCAGATGCGCCCGGTCGCCAGCAGCGACTGCAGCACGACAAACTTGGCGTAGAAGCCGGCGAACGGCGGAATGCCGGCCAGCGAGAACATCAGGAAGGTCATGATCCCGGCCAGCCAGGGGTGGGTCTTGCCCAGGCCGGCGAAATCAGCCAGTTCCTCGGCCTCGAAGCCCTCGTGGGCCAGGAACATCACGATGCCGAAGGTTCCCAGGGTGCTGAGGACGTAGACCAGCAGATAGAACATGGTCGCGCCGTAGGCCTGCGACGACGACATGCCATTGCCATGCACCATACCCGACATCAGCCCGAGCAGCACGAAGCCGATCTGCGCAATGGTCGAGTACGCCAGCATGCGCTTGAGGTTGGTCTGCGCGATGGCCGCCAGGTTGCCGACGACCAGGGAGGCGATGGCCAGCAGCATCACCATCTGCTGCCAGTCCACGGCCAGCGGGAACATGCCCAGCACGAGCAGGCGCATGGCCATCGCGAAGGCCGCCAGCTTGGGCGCTGCCGCCACCAGCAGCACGACCACCGTGGGCGCGCCCTGGTAGACGTCGGGGATCCACATATGGAACGGCGCCGCGCCGAACTTGAAGGCCACGCCGGCGACCAGGAACACCACCCCCATCACCAGCACCGCGCGGTCGATGGGCTCGAAGGCCGCGGCGTGGTAGATCACGCTCAGATCCAGCGAACCGGTGGCGCCATACACCAGGCTCATGCCGTAGAGCAGGAAGCCCGAGGCCAGCGCACCCAGCACGAAATACTTCATCGCCGCCTCGGTGGCCAGCGCCGAGTCACGCCGCAGCGCCACCAGCGCGTACAGCGAAAGCGACATCAGCTCCAGCCCCAGGTACACCATCAACAGGTTGTTGGCCGAGATCATGATGAACTGGCCGAGCAGCGAGAACAGCGCCAGCGAGAACAGCTCGCCCCCCCACATGCCGCGATCCAGTGCGTAGCGCCGTCCGTAGACCAGCGCGCCCAGCGTGGCCAGCGCGGCGAACATCTTCAGCAGGTTGGACATCGGGTCGTAGGACACCATGCGCTGCATCGCCAGCAGCCGCCCGTCCTGCAGGTAGAACATCGATCCCAGCACGACCAGCACGACCAGCGCCAGCACGCTCAGCCCGTAGGCGGCGCGATGCTCGGGATCGTTGACGAACACATCCACCAGCATGACGACCGACGCCATGACCAGCAGGAACATCTCGGGGTAGACCGCAATCCAGTTCATGATGAGCTTCGCGTCTTACTGCAGTTTCGATGCCGCCACGTGCTGCAGCAGGTGGGCGACGCTGCTTTGCATCGGATCGGTGAAGAACCTGGGGTACAGGCCGAACCACAGGGTGCCGGCGGCCAGCAGCGCAAGAATCAGGAATTCACGCTTGCTGATGTCGGTCAGAGCCTGCACGTGCGCGTTGCGCACCGGGCCGAAGAACACCCGCTTGACCATCCACAGCGTATAGCCGGCCGCGAGGATCAACGTCGTCGCTGCCAGCAAGCCGAGCCAGAAATCGTGGCGCACCGCGGCCAGGATGACCATCCACTCTCCGACGAAGCCGCTGGTTCCCGGCAGACCGGCATTGGCCATCGCGAACAGCACCGCGAAGGCGGCGAAATGCGGCATCTTGCTGGTCACTCCACCATAGTCGGCGATCGCCCGCGTGTGCATGCGGTCGTACAGCACGCCGATGCCCAGGAACATCGCGCCGGAGACGAAGCCGTGGGAGATCATCTGCACCAGGCCTCCCTCGACACCGAGGTTGGAGAACAGGAAGAACCCCAGCGTGACGAATCCCATGTGGGCAATCGACGAATAGGCCACAAGCTTCTTCATGTCGGTCTGCACCAGCGCGACCAGTCCGATGTAAATCACCGCGATCACCGACAGGGTGATGACCAGCGGCGCCAGCTCGCGACTGGCGTCGGGGACGATCGGCAGCACGAAGCGCACGAAACCGTAGGCACCGAGCTTGAGCATGATGGCCGCCAGCACGATCGAGCCGCCGGTGGGGGCCTCGACGTGCGCGTCGGGCAGCCAGGTGTGCACCGGCCACATCGGAATCTTCACCGCGAAGGCCGCGAAGAACGCCACGAACAACAGGATCTGCGCGGTGCGCGACAGCGGTACCGTGTACCAGTCGAGGATGTTGAAGCTGCCGCCGGACGCGCCGTAAAGGTACAGCAGCGCCACCAGCATCAGCAGCGAGCCCAGCAGGGTGTAGAGGAAGAACTTGAACGCCGCGTAGACCCTGCGCTGGCCACCCCAGATGCCGATGATCAGGTACATCGGGATCAGCGTGGCCTCGAAGAATACGTAGAACAGCATGGCGTCGACCGCGCAGAACACGCCGATCATCAACCCCGACAGGATCAGGAACGAAGCCATGTACAGCGCCACGCGCTCGGTGATCACCTCCCATCCGGCGATCACCGTGATCACGGTGATGAACGCGGTCAGAGGCACGAACCACAGAGAGATGCCGTCGACGCCGAGCTGGTACTGGATGTTGAATGGCTCGATCCACGGCGTGTGCTCGACGAACTGCATGCCCGACAGCGTGGGATTGAAGCCCGTCACGATCGGAATGGTGATGAGCAGCGACACCACGGCGCCGAGCAGCGCCAGCCAGCGCACGGTGTCGGCTCGGCTGTCGCGCCCGAGCAGCAGGATCAGGATGCCGAAGGCGATGGGCGTCCAGATGGAAAGGCTCAGCAAGGGTAGCGAGTACATAGGTTGTTGGTAAGCCGCAGGCCCTGGGATTTAGCGGATGAACCAGCCGGACATCAGCTTGCCCGGGATGAACATCCACATGAACACGACCACGCCCGCGATCATGGCCAGCGCGTAGTAATAGATGAAGCCGGTCTGCAGACGACGCACCAGCGTCGCGGTGGCCCCGACCAGGCGCGCGGTGCCGTTGACCAGCACGCCGTCGATCACGCCGGCATCGCCGCCCTGCCAGAGACCGCGCCCGATCATGCGCGCGCCGGCGGCGAACACATGCTCGTTGATCCAGTCCATGTAGTACTTGTGGTCGAGCACGACGTACAGCGGCTGCAGCGCGCGCTGCAGCTTCGCCGGCAGTTCCTTGTTCACCATGTAGCAGTAGTAGGCCACCAGCGCGCCGGCCACCGCGAGCCACAGCGGCAGGCTGGCCACCGAGTGCAGGGCCATCTGCCACGGGCCGTGGAAATCGGCGGCCAGGTCGGCCATCGCCGGGTGCGCCGCCGTGTCGATGACGATCGAGCCCTTGAAGAAGGATCCGAACAGCAGCGGCCGGATGGCGAACCAGCCGATGACCGCCGACGGAATCGCCAGCAGCACCAGCGGTACCGTCACCACCCACGGCGACTCGTGCGGCTCGAAACTGCCGTGACCATGACCGTGGCCGTCGTCGTGCGCGTGCGCGTCGTCGTGCCCGTGGTCGTCATGGCCGTGGTGCGACACCGCGTGCCGGAAGCGCTCCTCGCCGTGGAACACCAGGAAGTACACGCGGAAGGTGTACAGCGCGGTGACGAACACGCTGGCGGTCACCGAGAAGCTGGCGAAGCCCGCTCCGGCCAGGTGGCTCGAGGCCACGGCCTCGATAATGCTGTCCTTCGAGTAGAAACCCGAGAAGAACGGCGTGCCGGCGAGCGCCAGCGAGCCGACCAGGAAAGTGATCCAGGTGATCGGCATGTACTTGCGCAGGCCGCCCATGTGGCGGATATCCTGGTCGTGGTGCATGCCGATGATCACCGAGCCGGCGGCCAGGAACAGCAGCGCCTTGAAGAAGGCGTGCGTCATCAGGTGGAACATCGCCACCGGGTATGCCGAGGCGCCGAGCGCGGTGGTCATGTATCCCAGCTGCGACAGCGTCGAATAGGCGATGACGC
This sequence comes from Pseudomonadota bacterium, assembly GCA_021805825.1. Classification (GTDB taxonomy): domain Bacteria; phylum Pseudomonadota; class Gammaproteobacteria; order Burkholderiales; family Burkholderiaceae_C; genus Thiomonas_A. The sequence continues at coordinate 48,538 of JAJZEC010000016.1, read as the reverse complement.
GCTTGATGTCGTTCTGGATCACCCCGAGGATGCCCATGAACAGCGCGGTGATGCCACCCAGCACCAGCACCAGCGACAGCGCGGTGTTCGAATACTCGAACAGCGGCGACATCCGCGACACCATGAAGATGCCCGCGGTAACCATCGTCGCGGCGTGGATCAGCGCGGAAATCGGGGTCGGGCCCTCCATCGAGTCGGGCAGCCAGACGTGCAGCGGGAACTGCGCGCTCTTGCCCATCGCACCGATGAACAGGCAGATGCAGATCACCGTGATGAGCATCCAGTCGGTGCCCGGGAAGGTCAGCTGCGCCAGCTGGTGCGCCTGGGCGAAGATGACGCTGTAGTGCAGGCTGCCGGTATGCGCGGCGATCAGGCCGATGCCGAGCACGAAGCCGAAGTCTCCGACGCGGTTGACGACGAAGGCCTTCAGGTTGGCGAAGACCGCCGACTCCTTCGTGTACCAGAAGCCGATCAGTAGGTACGACACCAGGCCCACCGCCTCCCAGCCGAAGAACAGCTGCAGCAGGTTGTTGCTCATCACCAGCATCAGCATGCTGAAGGTGAACAGGCTGATGTAAGCGAAGAATCGCTGGTAGCCGGGGTCGTCGGCCATGTAGCCGACGGTGTACAGGTGCACGCACATCGACACGAAGGTGACCACGACCATCATCAGCGCCGACAGGCTGTCGATGAGGAAGCCGACCTGCATCTGCAGGTGCCCGACCTGCATCCAGGTGTAGACGGTGCCGTCATAGTGCGCGCCGCCGATGACCTGCCACAGCACGTAGCACGACAGCACGAAGGACAGCGCCACCGAGCCGGTGGTCACGCTGTGCGCGCCGGCGCGGCCGATGGTCTTGCCGAACAGCCCGGCCAGGATGGCCCCGCACAGCGGCGCCAGCGCGATCACGAGCAACAGCGTGGGATTGATGGTGGCAGCCATGCCTCAGCCCTTGAGTGAATCGAGTTCGTCGACGTTGATGGTGGCGCGGTTGCGGAACAGCACGACCAGGATCGCCAGGCCGATCGCCGACTCGGCGGCGGCCACCGTGAGAATGAAAAACACGAACACCTGCCCGGCCATGTCCTGCAGGTAGTGGGAGAAGGCCACGAAGTTCAGGTTCACCGCGAGCAGCATCAGCTCGATGGCCATCAGCAGCACGATGAGGTTGCGGCGGTTGAGGAAGATCCCCACCACGGAAATGGCGAACAGCAGCGCGGCAAGCACCAGGTAGTGCGCCAGACTGAGCGATCCGAACATGTCGACTTACTCCCCCTTGTCTGCCGCCGGGGCGGCCTCGACGCGTGCGCGCGCCGGCATCTGCACCAGGCGCACGCGATCGTTGCGCCGCACGCGCAACTGGTCGGCCACGCGCACCCGCTTGACATCGGTGCGCCGCCGCAGCGTCAGCGCGATCGCCGCGATGATGGCCACCAGCAGGATCACCGCGGCGATCTCCAGCGGATACAGGTAGCCGCCGTACAGCACGCGGCCCAGCAATTCAGTGTTCGGGATCTGTGCCGCGGCGTGCGCGGCCGGCGTCAGCGCCTGCCCGCCGACCTGCGCCGCCGCCGTGGCGCCGCCGATCTGGAAACCCTGCATCAGCACTGCGGCCATTTCCAGCACGATGAACACCCCGACCAGCAGCGCGACCGGGAAGTAGCGCCAGAAGCCCTGGCGTAGCTGGTCGATGTTGAGGTCGAGCATCATGACCACGAACAGGAACAGCACCATCACCGCGCCGACGTAGACCAGCACCAGCACGATGGACAGGAACTCGGCCTGCAGCAGCATCCAGATCGTGGCTGCCTGGAAGAAGGCCAGCACCAAGTGCAGCGCGGCGTGCACGGTGTTGCGCGCGGTGATCACCCGGAACGCGGCGAACAGCAGCACGGCCGAGAACACATAAAACAAAGCGGTGGTGATGGTCATGGCAAGTCAGCAGGTAGCGACGCAGGCGGTGCTGCGCGGGCCGGCGGCTCATGGCGCCTGCGCGGCGCCGCCCCCGGGGCCTCAGCGGTACGGTGCGTCGGCCTCCTTGTTGGGCGCGATTTCGTGTTCGTAGCGATCGCCGACGGCAAGCAGCATCTCCTTGGTGAAGTACAGGTCACCGCGTTGCTCGCCGTGGTACTCGAAGATGTGGGTTTCGACGATCGAGTCGACCGGGCAGCTTTCCTCGCAGAAGCCGCAAAAGATGCACTTGGTCAGGTCGATGTCGTAGCGCGTGGTGCGGCGGGTGCCGTCGTCGCGCTGCGCGCTCTCGATGCTGATGGCCAGCGCCGGGCACACCGCCTCGCACAGCTTGCAGGCGATGCAGCGCTCCTCCCCGTTGGGATAGCGGCGCAGCGCGTGCAACCCGCGGAAGCGCGGCGACATCGGAGTCTTCTCTTCCGGGTACTGCACGGTGATCTTGCGGCGCAGCGCGTACTTGCCGGTCAGCGCCAGGCCCTTGAACAACTCGACGAGGAAGAAACTGTTGAAGGTATCGAGAACGGCGGACATACCTGACTCCGGTTCAGTTCCAGATCGACCACGGGGTCTGCATCCAGGCCCCGATGACCACCAGCCACACCAGGGTCACGGGGATGAAGATCTTCCAGCCCAGGCGCATGATCTGGTCGTAGCGGTAGCGCGGGAAGGTGGCGCGAACCCACAGGAAGATGCTCACCAGCAGGAAGGCCTTGAGTCCGAGCCAGATCCAGCCGGGAATGAAGGACAGCACCGACAGCGGCGCATCCCAGCCGCCGAAGAACATCACGGCGGCAAGAAAGGACACCAGGATCATGTTCGCGTATTCGGCGAGGAAGAACAGCGCGAACGACATTCCCGAGTACTCGACCATGTGGCCGGCGACGATTTCCGATTCACCCTCGACGACGTCGAAGGGATGGCGGTTGGTCTCGGCGATGCCGGAGATCATGTAGACGACGAAGATCGGCAGCAGCGGCAGCCAGTTCCAGGACAGGAAGTTCAGCCCCACGGAAGCCATGTGCCCATGTGTCTGCCCGAGCACGATCTGCGTCAGGTTCAGGCTGCCCGAGACCATCAGCACCACCACCAGGCAGAAGCCCATGGCGATCTCGTAGCTGACCATCTGCGCCGACGCGCGCAGCGCGCCGAGGAACGCGTACTTGGAGTTGGAGGCCCAGCCGGCGATGATGATGCCGTACACCTCGATGGAGGTGATGGCCATCAGAAGCAGCAGGCCGGCGTTCACGTTGGCCAGCGCGTCGCCGGGGCCGAAGGGCATCACCGACCAAGCTGCCAGAGCCGGCAGCAGGGTCATGACCGGCCCCAGGATAAACAGGAAATGGTTCGACCGCGTGGGGACGACGATTTCTTTGAAGATGAACTTCAGGCCGTCGGCGATCGGCTGCAGCAGCCCGTAGGGCCCCACGCGGTTCGGGCCGATGCGCACCTGGATCCAGCCGATGAGCTTGCGCTCCCAAAGCGTCAGGTAGGCCACCGCGAGGAACAACGGCAGCACGATGACGACGATTCTCAGGATGTCCCAGACCAGCGGCCAGGCCACCGGGCCGAGAAGCTTGAGTCCGCCGGAAGTGAAGGCTTCGAGCATGGTTCAGACCTTGAGCACACGAACACGGCCGAACATCGGCCCCAGCGCGCGTGTCGCCGGCTGGGCGGCGGCGACACGCACGACTCCGCTGGCCAGGCTGGCATCCAGGCGCGCCGGCAGTTCCACCGCGGCATCGCCCTGCTCCACCCGCACAGCGGCCCCGGGCTGCAGGCCCAGCGCCTGCCAGATGTCGGTGGCCAGCCCGACCTGCGCTGCACGCTGGCCGTCCACGGTCAGCTGCAACGACGGCGAGCGCCGGACGATCGGGTCGCTGCTGTAGATCGGCACGTCGGCGACACGCTCGTAGCCCTGCTCGGACGCGCCCTGCGGCAGATCCAGCCGCTGCGGCAACTGCACCTCGGGCAGCGCCAGCGCGGCCGCCACGTCCAGCCCCTGCAGCGCCGCCTCGCGCACGCTCTCGGCGGTGTCGTACTCGAAGCCCGGCAGACCGAACTGGTTGGCCAGTACACGCAGCACCTTCCAGGCCGGACGCGAGGCGCCTAGCGACGGCACGACCTGCTGGAACGACTGCAGTCGTCCCTCGCAGTTGAAGAGGCTGCCCCCGGTCTCGCTGAAGGGGGCGATCGGCAGCAGCACCTGGGCGTATTCCTCCAGCTCGGCACTGCGGTAGGCGCTCAACGCGACGACGAACGCGCTCGCGCGCAGCGCGTCCGCCGCAGCGGCGCCATCGTACAGGTCGAGCTCGGGCTCGATACCTAGCAGCAGCATCGCGCTGGGAGCCTTGCGCAGCATCGCCGGGACATCGGCGCCACCGCTGCCCGGCAATGCACGCACCAGGTGCGCGCCGACCGTGTTGCCCGCCTCGACCGTGTAGCCGAAGCGTGCCCCGGCGGTCTGCGCGATCCAGCGCGCGAGCGTCTCGAGCTGCGCGGCCTGCGGATGCTGGGCGGCCGCGTTGCCCAGCCACACCACGGCCTGCTTGCGACCGTGCAGGCTTGCGGCCACCGCGCGCGCGGTCTGCGAAACCTCCACCGCGCGCAGCGCCGACGGTCGCTCGACACCAGCGGCATCGGCCACCGCGGCGGCCACCGCTGCCAGCTCGCCCAGCCACGCACCGGGCGCTGCCGCGATCGCCGCATGCAGGGGCATCAGCGCATCGTCGCTGCTGGCATGCAGCACGCTGACCTGCGCCCCGGCGCGCGCCGCACGGCGCAGCCGGGCCGCCAGCAGCGGGTGATCCTTGCGCAGGAACGAGCCGATGACCAGCGCCGACTGCAGCTGCGCGACCTCGGCCAGCGGCATGCCCAGCGAAGGCACCGTTGCCTGCGCCGCGCGGTCGCTGCGGCGCAGCCGGGTGTCGATGTTCTCGCTGCCCAGCGCGCGCACCAGGCGCTGCAGCAGGTACAGCTCCTCGTTGGTCGACATCGGCGAGGCCAGCGAGCCCAGCGCGCGGGGGCCCTCGACGTCGATCACCCGCTGCAGGCCGTTGACCGCGAAATCCAGCGCGGTGGGCCAATCCACCTCGCGCCAGCGGCCCTGATCGCGCACCATCGGCGCGACCAGGCGGTCGGCGCTGCGCAGACCCTCGTAGCTGAAACGGTCGCGATCGGACAGCCAGCACTCGTTGACCGCCTCGTTGTTGTCGGGCACCACGCGCACGACGCTCGATCCCTTGACCTGCAGCACCAGATTGGCGCCGATGCTGTCGTGCGGGCTGATCGAGGCGCGCCGGGCCAGTTCCCAAGGCCGGGCCGCGAAACGGAAGGGCTTGCTGGTCAGCGCGCCCACCGGGCACAGGTCGATCATGTTGCCCGACAGTTCGGACTCGATCGAGCCTTCGAGGAACGTGGTGATCTCCGAATGCTCGCCGCGGTGGGCCATGCCCAGTTCCATCAGCCCGGCGACTTCCTGGCCGAAGCGCACGCAGCGGGTGCAGTGGATGCAGCGGGTCATCTCCTCCATGCCCACCAGCGGGCCGGCGTTCTTGTGGAACACCACGCGCTTCTCCTCCTGATAGCGCGAGGTCGAACCGCCGTAGCCCACCGCCAGATCCTGCAGCTGGCACTCGCCGCCCTGGTCGCAGATCGGGCAGTCCAGCGGGTGATTGATCAGCAGGAACTCCATCACCCCCTTCTGCGCCTGCAGCGCGCGCTCCGAGCGCGTGCGCACGACCATGCCCTTGGCCACCGGGGTGGCACAGGCCGGAAGCGGCTTGGGCGCCTTCTCGACGTCCACCAGGCACATGCGGCAGTTGGCGGCGATCGAAAGCTTCGGGTGGTAGCAAAAATGCGGCACGAAGACATCGAGCTTGCGCGCGGCATCCATCACCATGGAGCCTTCGGGCACCTCGACCTTGCGACCGTCGATTTCGAGTTCAACCATGACGTCTGGGTCTTTCGGGGGCGTGCGTTGCTGGGGCTGCGGCGCTCACAGGTAGGCCGGAACCAGGCAGGTCTTGTGTTCGATGTGGTGCTCGAACTCGCTGTGGAAATGCCGGACGAAGGACTTCACCGGCATCGCCGCTGCGTCTCCGAGGGCGCAGATCGTGCGCCCCGCGATGTTGTCGGACACCGAGTTCAGCAGATCCAGATCCTCGGCGCGGCCCTGGCCATGCTCGATGCGGTGCACCACCCGCCACAGCCAGCCGGTACCCTCGCGGCACGGCGTGCACTGGCCGCACGATTCGTGCTGGTAGAAGTACGACAGCCGCTCGAGGGACTTCACCATGCAGCGGGTTTCGTCGAGCACGATCACCGCGCCCGAACCGAGCATCGAGCCCGCCTTGGCGATGGAGTCGTAGTCCATCGTGCAGTCCATGATCACCGAGGCCGGCACCACCGGGGCCGAGGAACCGCCCGGGATCACCGCCTTCAACGCCCGCCCGCCACGCACCCCGCCGGCCAGCGCCAGCAGTTCCGCGAAGGGCGTGCCCATCGGCACCTCGTAGTTGCCCGGTCGCGCGACGTCGCCCGATACCGAGAAGATCTTGGTGCCACCGTTGTTGGGCTTGCCCACCTCGAGGTAGGCCGCCCCGCCGTTGCGGATGATCCACGGCACCGCCGCGAAGGTCTCGGTGTTGTTGATCGTCGTCGGCTTGCCGTACAGGCCGAAGCTGGCGGGGAACGGCGGCTTGAAGCGCGGCTGCCCCTTCTTGCCTTCGAGCGATTCGAGCAGCGCGGTTTCCTCGCCGCAGATGTAGGCGCCGAATCCGTGGGAGGCGTGCAACTGGAAGCTGAAGCCGCTGCCCAGGATGTTGTCGCCCAGCATGCCGGCGGCGCGCGCCTGCTCCAGCGCCTCCTCGAAACGCTGGTAGTCCTCGAACACCTCGCCGTGGATGTAGTTGTAGCCCACGCTGATGCCCATCGCGTAGGCGGCGATGGCCATGCCCTCGATCACCACATGGGGGTTGAAGCGCAGGATGTCGCGATCCTTGAAGGTTCCCGGCTCACCCTCGTCGGAGTTGCACACCAGGTACTTCTGCCCGGGGAACTGGCGCGGCATGAAGCTCCACTTCAGGCCGGTGGGGAAACCGGCGCCGCCACGTCCGCGCAGCCCGGAGGCCTTGACCTCGGCGATCACCTCCTCGGGGCTCAGCGCAGGCTGGCCGTCGGCGCCCAGCACGCGACGCAGCGCCTTGTAGCCGTCGCGCTGCAGGTAATGCTGCAGATCCCAGTTGCCGCCGTCGAGGTCGGCCAGGATCTGCGGCCGGATGTGCCGGCCGTGGAAACAGCTTTCGGCTCCGCTGGAAGCGAAGGTCATGACGCTTGTCCTCCGGACTTGGCCTCGGCCCGCAACGATTCGAGCAGGGCGTCGATGCGCTCGGGGCTGAGGAAACTGCACATGCGGCGATCATTGACCAGGCCCACCGGCGCGTCGCCGCAGGCCCCCAGGCACTCGCTCTCCTGCAGCGTGAACAAGCCGTCGGGGGTGGTCTCGCCGAGCCCGATCCCCAGCTTCTCGCTGAGGTACCTGGCGGCCTGCGCCCCGCCGCCGAGCTGGCAGGGCAGATTGGTGCAGATGTTCAGCTTGAAGCGCCCCACCGGGCGGGTGTTGAACATGTTGTAGAAGGTCACGACCTCGTGCACCGCGATCGGCGGCATCCCCAGGTAGGCGGCGACCTCGGCCTCCGACTCCGGGGAGATCCAGCCGCGCTCGGCCTGCACGATGGACAGCGCGGCGATCACTGCCGACTGCTTCTGGTCGGCCGGGTACTTGGCCAGTTCGCGGTCGATGCGCTGGCGGGTGGGTTCTGACAGCATGGGTGTTATCGATCGATTTCGCCGAACACGATGTCCATCGTGCCGATGATGGCCACGGCATCGGCGATCATGTGGCCGCGGGACATTTCGTCCATCGCCGCGAGGTGCGGGAAGCCGGGGGCGCGGATCTTCAGGCGGAAGGGCTTGTTCGCGCCATCGGAGACCAGGTAGATGCCGAACTCGCCCTTCGGATGCTCGACCGCGGCGTAGGCCTCGCCCTCGGGAACGTGGAAGCCCTCGGAGAACAGCTTGAAGTGGTGGATCAGATCCTCCATGTTGGTCTTCATGCTGACCCGCGAAGGCGGGGCCACCTTGTGGTTGTCGGTGATCACCGGCCCCGGATTGGCGCGCAGCCACTGCACGCATTGCTGGACGATGCGGTTGGCCTGCCGCATCTCCTCCACGCGCACCAGGTAGCGGTCGTAGCAGTCGCCGGTCTTGCCGACCGGGATGTCGAAGTCCATGCGGTCGTAGACGTCGTAGGGCTGCTGTTTGCGCAGATCCCACTCGATTCCCGATCCGCGCAGCATCGGCCCGGTGAAGCCCATCTGCAGCGCGCGCTCGGGCGACACCACGCCGATGCCCACGGTGCGCTGCTTCCAGATCCGATTGTCGGTCAGCAGGGTTTCGTACTCGTCGACGTAGGCGGGGAAGCGCTTGGTGAAGTCGTCGATGAAGTCGAGTACCGAGCCCTGCCGGTTGGCGTTCATCGCCTCCACTTCGCGCGGCCCGTGCACGCTGGACGCGCGGTACTGGGGCATGCGGTCGGGCAGGTCGCGGTAGACGCCTCCCGGGCGGAAGTACGCGGCGTGCATGCGTGCGCCCGACGCCGCCTCGTAGACGTCGAACAGATCCTCGCGCTCGCGGAAGGCGTACAGGAACACCGTCATCGCGCCGCAATCCAGCGCATGCGCGCCCAGCCACAGCAGGTGGTTGAGCAGCCGCGTGATCTCGGCGAACATGACGCGGATGTACTGCGCCCGCAACGGCACCTCGATGCCCATCAGCTTCTCGATGGCCAGCACGTAGGCGTGCTCGTTGCACATCATCGAGACATAGTCCAGGCGATCCATGTACGGCAGCGCCTGGATGAAGGTGCGGGTCTCGGCCAGCTTCTCGGTCGCCCGGTGCAGCAGTCCGATATGCGGATCGGCGCGCTGGATGACCTCGCCGTCGAGTTCCAGCACCAGCCGCAGCACGCCGTGCGCGGCCGGGTGCTGGGGCCCGAAGTTCAGGGTGTAGTTCTTGATCTCGGCCATGGCGGATGCAAAGGGTTCAGGCAGCGGGATGGGAGCGCTCGCGCGGCAGGTCGCCGTAGCCAGGCTCGCGCACCACGCGCGGCACGATCTCGCGCGGCTCGATGGTCACCGGCTGGTAGACCACGCGCCGGGTCTCGGGGTCGTAGCGCATCTCCACCGTGCCGCTGATCGGGAAATCCTTGCGGAACGGGTGGCCGATGAAGCCGTAGTCGGTGAGCAGCCGACGCAGATCCTCGTGGCCCTCGAACACGATGCCGTAGAGATCGAAGGCCTCGCGCTCGTACCAGTTGGCGCTGTTCCACACGCCGTTGATCGACGGCACCATCGGCATCTGGTCGTCCCCGCACCACACGCGCAGCCGCAGGCGCTGGTTGCGACGCACCGACAGCAGGTGCAGCACGACGGCAAAACGCGGGCCCTCGCGCAGCCCGTCGCCCCAGGCGTGGTAGTCGACCCCGCAGAGGTCGATCAACTGCTCGAAGGCCAGCGACGGCTGGTCGCGCAACAGGGTGCAGGCCTCGACGTACTGCGCGGGCGAGACCTCGATGGTGACTTCGTCCAGGTCGGCGCGCATCGCGAGCACGCGCTCGCCGAGTTGCTGCCGCAGTTCGTCCTGGAGGGCTTGCAGTGTGCTGGACATCGGTTCGGGGCCGGGTCGGGAAACGTTCGGTCGAGCCCGCGGGCTCAGCGGGCGATGGTGTTCGTGCGACGGATCTTGTTCTGCAACTGCACCAGGCCGTACAGCAGGGCCTCGGCGGTCGGCGGGCAACCGGGTACGTAGACGTCGACCGGAACGATGCGATCGCAACCACGCACCACCGAGTAGGAGTAGTGGTAGTAGCCGCCGCCGTTCGCGCACGACCCCATCGACAACACCCAGCGCGGCTCGGCCATCTGGTCGTACACCCGGCGCAGCGCCGGAGCCATCTTGTTGCACAGCGTGCCGGCGACGATCATCAGATCCGACTGCCGCGGGCTCGGACGGAACACGATGCCGAAGCGGTCGAGGTCGTAGCGGGCTGCCCCCGCATGCATCATCTCCACCGCGCAACAGGCCAGGCCGAAGGTCATCGGCCACAGGGACCCGGTGCGGGTCCAGTTGATCACCTTGTCAGCGGTAGTGGTAATGAATCCTTCGCTGAGTACGCCTTCGATTCCCATCACGAACTCCCAAAGCGCTGCATCGTCCCAATCCCTGCCGGCGCATCCGGCCGTCGCGCGGTGCCGCTCATTCCCAGTCCAGCGCGCCCTTCTTCCATTCGTAGATGAAGCCGACGACCAGGATCGACAGGAAGATCATCATCGCCCAGAATCCGCTCGCTCCGATCTTCTTCAGCGCGACGGCCCAGGGAAAGAGGAAGGCGATCTCGAGGTCGAACAGGATGAACAGGATGGCGACCAGGTAGTAGCGCACGTCGAACTTGATGCGCGCATCCTCGAAGGCCTCGAAGCCGCATTCGTAGGGCGCGTTCTTCGCGCTGTCGGGGCGCGACGGCCCGAGCACACGGCCCAGCGCCAGCGGCGCAATGGCGACGAAAGCGCCGATGACGATGAATACCAAGACAGGCAGGTACTGCTCGACGAACATCATGCCCTCCATGTTCTTGCGCTGCCGCAGGATCCGGGCCTGCGTAACCGCGCTGGCTGCCTGCTGGCAGTCTGTGGTGCCGACGGCGAGACTCGAACTCGCACAGCTTTCGCCACTACCCCCTCAAGATAGCGTGTCTACCAATTCCACCACGTCGGCATGTCGGCAACTTGCGAAGCCGCGAAAATCATTCCCGGATGTTCAACCGCTTCTTGCGCTTCGCTTCTTGCGCTTCTCTTGTCGCGCTTCTCTTGTCGCGCTTCTCTTGTCGCGCTCCCTGCAACACACCGCTGCGACACGTCGTTGCCGCGATGCATCAAACCCGTCAATCTTAAAGCCTGCACTGCTGCGGCGCAACGTCGTGCGCGCCGCGTTTGCGTTGGGGCAAAGACCTTGCGCGCACCCCATTGACAAAGCGTGCAGGCTGTCCGCCAGGCCCCGGGCCACTGCGCCGCGGGGCCACTACTGGCCGCGCATCAGTGCGCGCTCGACGCGGCGGCCTTCGCCGGCGCCGCTGCGCTGCCTGCCGCGGGCTGCATGCTACCCGGGATCTGCGCCAACCCGCCGTTCGCGCTGGCCGCCGCGGCGGGCTTCGAGGAATGCGCCGCGGGAACCGAGGCGGGAAGCGAAGCAGGCGTCGGAGCCACCACCTTGCCGGCCAGTTCGCCCATCACCCCGCCACCGCTTTGCCGCTGGTTGCCGAAATAGGCCAGCGCCAGGGTGCAGACGAAGAAGATCGTGGCCGCCGCGGCGGTGCTGCGGCTGAGGAAGTTGGCCGATCCGGTGGCGCCGAACAGGCTGCCGGAGGCACCGGAGCCGAATGATGCGCCCATGTCGGCGCCCTGGCCATGCTGCAGCAGGATCAAGCCCACCATGGCCAGTGCGGAGAGGATCTGCAGGACGAGAATGAGGTTCAGGGCGAGGGTCATGATGAATCGGAAACGATCCGTGAATCAGTGACGAGGTGCGGATTCGATGATGGACTGGAAATCGGCCGCCTGCAGCGAGGCCCCGCCGATCAGGCCGCCGTCGACATCGGGCTGCGCGAACAAGTCGCCCGCGTTGGCCGGGTTGACGCTGCCACCGTAGAGGATGCTCAGCGACTGCGCATCGATCCCATGCCGGGCCACCCGCGCGCGCAGCAAGGCGTGCACCTGCTGCGCCTGTTCCGCGCTGGCGCTGCGCCCGCTGCCGATCGCCCACACCGGCTCGTAGGCCAGCACCATGCGCGCGGCGTGCGCACCAAGCAGGTGCAGTACGGCGTCGAGCTGCAGGCCGATCGCCGCCTCGGTCTGACCGCCCTCGCGCTGCTCCAGGGTCTCGCCCAGGCAGACGATCGGGGTCAGGCCGCACTCCAGCGCGCGCTCGGCCTTCGCCGCCACCATCGCGTCGCTTTCGCCGTGCAGCCGGCGGCGTTCGGAATGCCCGACCAGCACATGACGGCAACCGAAATCGCCCAGCATGCGCGCCGAAACCTCGCCGGTGTAGGCGCCCTGCTCGTGCATCGAACAATCCTGCGCGCCCCAGGCCACCTGCGAGCCCGCCAGCAACTCGCGCGCCTGGGCCAGGTACGGGAAGGGCACGCACACCGAGACCGCACAACCCGCCGGCGGTGCCGCGCGCAGGCTGCGCAGCAGGTCGGCGTTGGCCTGCAGCGCGCCGTGCATCTTCCAGTTCCCGACGACCATCGTCTGGCGCAAGGCAGATTCTCCGGCTTCGGGGGTCGCGGTCGTCATCAGCCGTTCAGTTCCAGGTCAGCGCGATCTTGCCAACGTGGTCGCCGGCCTCGAGCATCTGGTGTGCACGCACGATCTGCTCCGCCGGCAACACCGCGTGCATGCGCGGGCGCACCTTGCCGGCCTCGATCAGCGGCCACGCCTGGCGCTCCAGCGCGCGCGCCAGCGCGCTCTTGAATTCCGTGCTGCGCGGGCGCATGGTCGAGCCGGTGATGCTCAGTCGGCGGCGCATCAGCAGCGCGGCGTCGAAGGACACCGCGGCGCCGCCCTGCACGGCCACGATCACCAGCCGGCCCTCCTCGGCCAGGCAGCCGATCTCGCGCGCCACGTAGTCCCCGGCGACCATGTCGAGGATGACATCCACGCCGCGTCCGCCGGTGCCCTCGCGCACCGCCTCGACGAAGTCCTCGCTGCGGTAGTTGATGGCGCGCTCCGCGCCGAGCTCGACACAGGCCTTGCACTTGGCCTCGGTGCCCGCGGTGGCCCAGACGCGCGCGCCCAGCGCGTGCGCCAGCTGCACCGCGGTGCTACCGATGCCGCTGGCTCCACCCTGCACCAGCACATGTTCGCCGGCCTTGAGGCCGCCGCGCTGGAACAGGTTGTGCCACACCGTGAAAAAGGTTTCGGGGACGGCGGCCGCCTCGGCATCGCTGAGGCTCCTGGGAGCCTCGATGCACTGGCCGGCAGGCACGACGCAGAAATCGGCGTATCCGCCGCCGTTGACCAGCGCGACCACGCGCTGCCCCACGTGCAGCGAGGTGCCGGCGCAGTCGCCCTCGACGACATCGCCGCAGACTTCCAGCCCCGGGATGTCCGAAGCCCCGGGAGGCGGGGGATACACCCCCTTGCGCTGCAGCAGATCCGGACGATTGATGCCGAAGGCGCGCACGCGAAGCAGCACTTCGCCGGCCGCCGGACGCGGCAGCGGGCGCTCGCGCCACTGCAGCACCTCCGGGCCGCCGGGTCGCGTGATCTCGGCCACGCGCATCATCTGGCTCATCGCCGCTCTCCCTGTTGCCTGCACCTGGCGCCGATCAAGGCTGCTGAGGTTCATCGGCCGGCGCGGCCGAGCCCTCGCCCAGCAGCGCCTTGATCGACAGCCGGAAACGCCCCTTGTCGTCGGTCTCGATGACCTTCACCCGCACCTTCTGGCCTTCCTGCAGGTGGTCGGAGACCTTGTTGACGCGCTCGTTGGCGATCTGCGAGATGTGCAGCAGGCCATCGCGGCCGGGCAGCACGTTGACCAGCGCGCCGAAGTCCAGCAGCTTGGTCACCGTGCCTTCGTAGATCTGCCCGACCTCGACCTCGGCGGTGAGTTCGCCGATGCGACGCATCGCCTCCTTGGCGCGATCGGCGTCGGTGGAGGCCACGGTGATGGTGCCGTCCTCGGCGATGTCGATCTGGGTTCCGGTTTCCTCGGTCAGGGCGCGGATCACCGAGCCGCCCTTGCCGATCACGTCGCGGATGCGCTCGGGGTTGATCTTCATGGTGTACAGGCGCGGCGCGTACTGCGACACCTCGGTGCGCGCCGCGCCCACGGCCTGCTGCATCAGGCCGAGGATGTGCAGGCGGCCCTCGCGCGCCTGCGCCAGCGCCACCTGCATGATCTCGCGGGTGATGCCCTGGATCTTGATGTCCATCTGCAGCGCGGTGATGCCGGTGGCGCTGCCGGCGACCTTGAAGTCCATGTCGCCCAGGTGATCCTCGTCCCCGAGGATGTCGGTGAGCACGGCGAAACGGTTGCCATCCTTGATCAGGCCCATCGCGATGCCCGCCACATGCGCCTTCAGCGGAACGCCCGCATCGAGCAGGCTCAGGCAGCCGCCGCACACCGAGGCCATCGACGACGAGCCGTTCGATTCGGTGATCTCCGAGACCACGCGCATCGTGTAGGCGAAATCTTCCTTCTTCGGCAGCACCGCCTGCAACGCGCGCCGCGCCAGTCGGCCGTGGCCGATCTCGCGCCGCTTGGGGCTGCCCATGCGGCCGGTCTCCCCGGTGGCGTACGGGGGCATGTTGTAGTGCAGCAGGAAGCGGTCGCGGTACTCGCCGCCGAGGGCGTCGATGATCTGCGAATCCTGATCCGTGCCCAGCGTCGCGGCCACCAGCGCCTGCGTCTCGCCGCGGGTGAACAACGCGCTGCCATGCGCGCGCGGCAGCACGCCGGTGCGGATCGCGATCGGCCGCACGGTGCGGGTGTCGCGGCCGTCGATGCGCGGGTCGCCGGCCAGGATCTGGCTGCGCACGATGCCCGCCTCCATGTCGAACAGGATCTGCTCGACCTTGGTCGAGTCGACCTCGGCGGACTCGGCGGCCAGGGCCTGCTGCACGTCGCTGTAGGCCTTGCGCAGCGCCTCGGTGCGCTGCTGCTTGCTGGTGATGCGGTAGGCGGCGCGCAGCGCCTGGCCGGCCAGCGCGTCGATGCGCGCGATCAGGGCCTCGTCGCGGGCTGCCGGCTGCCAGTCCCAGGCCGGCTTGCCGCCGTCGCGCACCAGGTCATGGATGGCCTCGATGGCCACCTGCATCTGCTGGTGGCCGAACATCACGGCCTCGAGCATCACGTCCTCCGACAGCTGGTCGGCCTCCGATTCCACCATCAGCACCGCCGCCTCGGTTCCGGCGACCACCAGGTTCAGGCGCGACTCGGCAAGCTGCGCCTTGCTGGGGTTGAGCACGTACTGGCCGTTGACATGGCCGACGCGCGCGGCACCGATCGGACCGTCGAAGGGAATGCCCGACACCGCCAGCGCGGCACTGACGGCGATCATCGCCGCGATGTCCGACTCCACCTCGGGGTTCAGCGACAGCACCTGCGCCACCACCTGCACCTCGTTGTAGAAGCCTTCCGGGAACAACGGGCGGATCGGGCGGTCGATCAAGCGCGAGGTCAGTGTCTCATGCTCGCTCAGGCGCCCCTCGCGCTTGAAGAAACCACCGGGAATCTTGCCTGCGGCGTAGGTCTTCTCGATGTAGTCGACTGTCAGGGGAAAGAAGTCCTGGCCCGCCTTCGCCGTCTTGGCGGCCACCACGCTGGCCAGCACGACGGTGTCGTCCATGTTCAGCAGCACGGAACCGCTGGCCTGGCGGGCGATTTCCCCGGTCTCCAGCGTGACGGTGTGGGAACCCCACGAAAAGGTCTTGGTGATCTTGTTGAACATCATTCACTCCGATTGCGGAAGGAGCCCGGTACCAGGCTCGGTGCCGCGTGATGCGCCCTTCGGCGGGAAACGCGGGAAGCGCAATGCCATTCCTGGGCAGTTCCGGCCCCGTCGGGGAGACGCCGGGCCGCCGGAGCGGCCCAGGAATGACACAGCAGCACTTCCCGAATCCTGGCGCGCGCATGCGCGAAAGCCGGCGCACCGCGCAAGACAACATGGCGCCTGGCTCGACCAAGCGAGGCAGGCGCCAGCGGATCCATCAGGTTCTTATTTGCGCAGGTTGAGCTTGCTGATCAATGCGCGGTAGCGATCGGCGTCGCGATCCTTCAGGTAGTCCAGCAGTTTGCGGCGGCGGCTGACCATGCGCAGCAAGCCGCGACGGCCATGGTGATCCTTGGCGTGGGTCTTGAAGTGACCGGTGAGATGGTTGATGCGCGCGGTCAGCAGCGCAACTTGAACCTCGGGCGACCCGGTATCCTTAGGCGCGCGTGCGTTTTCGGCGACAACCTGCGCCGTGGTAGATGCATCCAGACTCATGACGATCGTTTCCAGTTTCGGGTGAACTACGAACTTGCGAACGCGAAAGAAACCGTTCCGCGCCGTGCGAAACTCCGTAGTCTAGCAGGCCGCGCGCAAGCCCCGGAAGACACCCCCTCGCGTACCCCGGCGCGCTCTGTACGCGCTTTGCAGCTACAGTGTCGGCTTTGCCGGACTCGCGCCGGACATTTCCGAAACACCCCGTGATGCGCTTGCAACTGCTGTCCGACCTGCACCTGGAGACCGAGGATTTCGACCCGCAACCGGCGCCGCAAGCCGAGTTGCTGGTACTCGCCGGGGATATCGACGCCAACCACGACGCCCTCGGGCGCTTTGCGGGCTGGCCGGTTCCGGTACTGTTCGTCGCCGGCAACCACGAATACGACCTGCGCGACTTCGACCAGACCACCGCGCAGCTGCGCCAGCGCTGCCGCGACCTCGGCCTGCACATGCTCGAACGCGACACCCTGGTGCTGCGCCTGGGCGAGCGGCAGGTGCGCTTCGTCGGCACCACGTTGTGGAACGACTTCGACCTTTTCGGCGCCTCCAAACGCGAGTCCTGCATGCGCGCGGCCCGCTACTTCATCGAACAGGTGCAGCGCTCGGTGCGGCACGGTCGGCAGATGGACGCGCATGACTTGCGCGCGGAAGGGCTGCGCAGTCGGGACTGGCTGCGCGAGCAACTGCGTCAGCCACGCTGCCTGCCCGGGCAATGGGACGCCACCGTGGTCGTCACGCATTTCGCACCCAGCCTGCGCAGCACCGACCCGCGCTACCCGGTCAACGGCGCGACCGCCAGCTTCTGCAACGCCTACGACGACATGATCGGCCACTGCAACCTGTGGCTGCACGGTCACTTGCATTGCCGGCACGACTACCGCGCCGACGATGCCCGAGTGGTATGCAACGCCCGTGGCCATGCCAGCAAGGGCGAGGACGAGGATTTCCAGCCGCTGGGGGTGTGGGAGATCTAGCCTGCATGCAGGCTGGAGCACTCAGGAGTTCCGGCGGCAGAGCATGTCGTCGGCCAGTTCGCTCAGATCCCAGCGAGGGCGAATGTCGAACGCGTACTCTCGCCGCGGCCGCTCCAGCCCGGCCAGCAACCGCCGGCAAGCGGCATACGCGATCATGGGGCCGTTGTCGGTGCACCAGGCCAGCGCCGGGTAGTGCACGCGCGCCCCCAGTTCGGCGCAGGCCGCGTCGAGCCGGGCGCGCAGGCTGAGGTTGGCTCCGACACCGCCGGCCACGACCAGGGTACGCAAGCCACTGCGCCGCAACGCGGCCACCGCCTTGGCTGCCAGCACTTCCGTGATGGCCTGCTGGGTGGCCGCGGCCAGGTCGGCGCGCTGCTGCTCGTCCATGCCCTCGCCGATCGCGCGCACCCTCGTCAGCACCGCGGTCTTCAGCCCCGCGAACGAAAAGTCGAGATCATCGGAGCGCAGCTTGGGACGCGGCAGGTCGAAGGCGCCGGGGTCGCCGCGCTCGGCCAGGCGCGCAAGCTCCGGCCCTCCGGGGTAGCCCAGTCCGAGCAGCTTGGCGCTCTTGTCGAAGGCCTCACCGGCGGCATCGTCCACGGTCTCGCCGAGCAGACGGTAATCACCCAGCGCCTGCGCCTGCAGCAGCATGGTGTGGCCGCCTGACACCAGAAGCGCGATGAACGGAAAATCGAGCGTGGGCTCGCTGAGCAGCGGCGACAGCAGGTGGCCCTCGAGATGGTGCACCCCGAGCAACGGCTTGTCGGCGGCCATTGCCAGCGCCGCGGCCACGCCGGCGCCGACCAGCAGCGCGCCGGCCAGGCCGGGCCCGCGGGTGTAGGCCACGACATCGATGTCGCTCAATGCGCTGCCGGCCTGCTGCAGCGTGGAGTCGACCAGCGGCAGCACGCGCGCGATGTGGTCGCGCGACGCCAGCTCCGGCACCACGCCACCGTAGGCCTGATGCAATGCGATCTGGGAATGCAGCGCCTGCCCGAGCAGGCCGAGCCGACTATCGTAGACGGCGACCCCGGTTTCGTCGCAGGAAGTCTCGATGCCCAGCACGCGCAGCGAAGGCGCGTCGGCAGGCGACAATGCAAGTTCTGGGGACTCTGGGGACACGGAAGAACCCGGCAACCCGGCGCATGACCACTGCATGCGCCACCGCATGGCACTGGAGAATCAATCGCGTATAATGTACAGGTTTTTGCGTCGATTTGCATATGGTGGCAGCCGGAGCGACCCGCGTGCCCGGGCTGCGCCCCATGCGACTCCGACGCACGGCCTGCGGCTGGACGACACCGACTGTACGAGACCCACTGGACGATACCCCTTTGCAATGACCACGATTCGCGTAAAAGAAAACGAACCCTTCGACGTTGCCCTGCGCCGCTTTAAGCGCACCATTGAAAAGCTCGGCCTGCTGACCGACCTGCGTGCGCGCCAGTTCTACGAAAAGCCCACCGCCGAGCGCAAGCGCAAGAAGGCCGCCGCGGTCAAGCGTCATTACAAGCGCATCCGCAGCCACATGCTGCCCAAGCGCCTGTACTGAACCAACGCGGGCACCGGGCAGGTACCGGCCGCGATGCGTTCGCGGTGCGCACGCCGATGTCCGCCGCCGCCCCGAGGTTTCGATGTCCGAACTCAAATCCCGCGTCCAGGAAGACATGAAGGCGGCCATGCGCGCCAAGGATCATGCGCGCCTGGGCACCATCCGCCTGCTGCTGGCGGCGATCAAGCAGCGCGAAGTCGATGAGCGCATCGAGCTCGCAGACGATGCGGTACTTGCGGTCATCGAGCGCATGATCAAGCAGCGTCGGGACTCCGTCACGCAGTTCGAGGCCGGCGGCCGCGCCGACCTGGCCAACGCTGAGCGGGCCGAGATCGCCGTGCTCGAACCCTACCTCCCGGCCCGCCTGGACGAGGCGCAGATCGACGCGGAGATCGCGCGGTCGATCGCCGAACTCGGCCTGTCCGCGCCCCAGGATCTGGGCAGGCTGATGCCGGCGCTGAAAGCCCGCCTGGCCGGCCGCGCCGACATGGCGCAGGTCTCCGCCCGCGCGAAGGCGCTGCTCGCGAAACGCTGAAGGCCTGGCACGGGCGCCCTCGCGGCCTGCGGGCCGCCCGGATTCGTCCGGCGCGCGAACACGCGCAGGCGTGTTCGCTGGCCCGGCCTCCCCCACCTCGCGGCCTGCAGGCCGCTCGGATTCGTCCGGCGCGCGAACACGCGCAGGCGTGTTCGCTGGTCCGGCCTCCCCCACCTCGCGGCCTGCAGGCCGCTCGGATTCGTCCGGCGCGCGAACACGCGCAGGCGTGTTCGCTGGTCCGGCCTCATCCCTCGATGCGGGCGTAGGCGGAGTGGTTGTGGATGGACTCGAAGTTCTCCGCCTCCACGACAAAGGAGGCGATGCGTGCATCGGCGCCGACCCGGGCCGCGACGTCGCGCACCAGATCCTCGACGAATTTCGGGTTCTCGTAGGCCCGCTCGGTAACGTACTTCTCATCCGGGCGCTTGAGCAGCCCCCAGATTTCCGAGGACGCCTCCTCCTCGGCAATGCGCACCAGGGCCTCCAGCGCCATCGCCTCGCGCACTTCGGCACGGATGGTGATGTGGGAACGCTGGTTGTGCGCTCCGTATTCGGAGATTTCCTTCGAGCACGGGCACAGCGCCTTCACCGGCACCTGCACCACCGCGGTGACCCGCGTCGCGTCGCCATCGACCGTAGCGATCCACTGCGCTTCGTAATCCATCAGACTGCTCACCCGGCTCACCGGAGCGGTCTTGCGCACGAACAACACGAAGCGAAACGCCAGGCGACCGGCATCGGCCTGCAGCCTCCGGCACATGCCACGCGCCATCTCCCCGATGCCGGCGTAGTCCAGCGCGACCTCGCTGTCCTCGAGCATCTCGACAAAGCGCGACATGTGCGTACCCTTGCGCTCGGCTGGCAGCGCCACGTCGGCGTCCACATGGGCAACCGAGGACTGTACGGATCCGTCGGCGGTGCGCACCCGCACCGGATAACGCAGATCCTTGATTCCCACGCGCTGAATCGCCAACCGGCGGTGGTCGGCTGCACTCTGGACGTCGGGTATGGCGGCTTCGTAGGGTCGATTCATGGTAGCGCCCGCGATCCACGCGGCCCGCGGAGGGAAATCTTGACCATGGCGGTCAAAACACCATTATCGCGGCGCTGCGCCGACGCTGCACGCCGCGGCCGCGCGGGGGCCGACCCGCGGCTCACCCGTTGGCCGCCTGCGGGCGCGGCCCGCCGCCCTGTGCCAGCAGGTCGGCGAAGTGCGCGCGAATGCTGCGCAGCAGCCCGGCGCCGTCCAGTCCCACCCCGGCAGCCACCTGCGCCGGGTCGCCGTGCTCGAGCCAGTCATCGGGCAACCCCAGCGTGAGCACCGGCAGCTGCCAGCCCAGCGCCTGCAGTTCCTCCAGGCAGGCCGAGCCGGCGCCGCCGCGCACCGCCCCTTCCTCCACCGTGACCAGCGCGTCGTGCCCGGCGGCCACCTGCTGCAGCATCTGCAGATCCAGCGGCTTGATGAAGCGCATGTCGACCAGGGTCGCGTCGAGCTCCTCGGCTGCCTGGCGCGCCGCGTGCAGCACCGGGCCGAAGGCCAGGATGGCCAGCCGCCGGCCCGCCGCGGCCTGCCCCTGGCGGCGCAGCACCGCGCGCCCCACCGGCAGCGTCGACAGGTCGGCCCGATCGACCGCGGCGCCGACGCCGGCACCCCGCGGGTAGCGCACCGCGCTCGGCCCGTCGAGGCTGAAGGCGGTGCTGAGCATGCGCCGGCATTCGAGCTCGTCGCTGGGCGCCATCAGCACCATGCCGGGAACGCAGCGCAGCGCGGCGATGTCGAAGGCGCCGGTGTGGGTGGCGCCGTCGGCGCCGACGATGCCGGCACGGTCGATGGCGAACACCACCGGCAGTTTCTGCAGCGCCACGTCGTGGATCAACTGATCGTAGGCCCGCTGCAGGAAGGTCGAGTAGATCGCCACCACCGGCTTCAGACCCTCGCAGGCCAGTCCGGCCGCGAAGGTCACTGCGTGCTGCTCGGCGATGCCGACGTCGAAGTAGGCCTTCGGGTAACGCGCCGCGAACTCCACCATTCCCGAACCCTCGCACATCGCCGGGGTGACGGCCATCAGCCGCGCATCAGCCTGCGCCATGTCGCACAGCCAGTGGCCGAACACCTGGGCGAAGGTCGGGCGCGGCGCGACCGCCGGAGGCTTGATGCCTACCGCCGGATCGAAGCGCCCGGGGCCGTGGTAGGTGATCGGATCGGCCTCCGCCAGCTTGTAGCCGTAGCCCTTGCGGGTAACCACGTGCAGCAGGCGCGGGCCGCTGCGCTCGCGCAGGTTGTGCAGCGTGGGCACCAGGGCGTGCAGGTCATGGCCGTCGATCGGACCGACGTAATCGAGGCCGAACTCCTCGAACAGCGTGCCCGGCGCGACCAGGCCCTTGGCCTGCTCCTCCAGCCGCCGCGCCAGCGCCAGCAGGGGCGGCGGCGCCGCCTTGAGCACCTGCTTGGCCGCGTCGCGGGCGCTGGCGTAGAAGCGCCCCGACAGCAAGCGCGCAAGGTAGCGGTTGAGCGCTCCCACCGGGGCCGAAATCGACATGTCGTTGTCGTTGAGCACGATCAGCAGATCGGCCTCGGGATGCACCCCGGCATTGTTCAGGGCCTCGAAGGCCATGCCTCCGGTCATGGCGCCATCGCCGATGACCGCCACCACCTTGCGCCGCTCGCCCTTCGCGCGCGCCGCCAGCGCCAATCCCAGCGCGGCCGAGATCGAGGTCGACGAATGCGCGGTGCCGAAGGTGTCGTACGGCGATTCCTCGCGTCGCGGGAAGCCGGAAATGCCCCCGGCCTGGCGCAACCCGGCCATCTGTTCGCGACGCCCGGTGAGGATCTTGTGGGCGTAGGTCTGGTGTCCGACATCCCACACCAGGCGGTCATGCGGGGTATCGAACACGTAGTGCAGCGCCAGCGTCAGCTCCACCGTGCCCAGGTTGGACGAAAGGTGGCCGCCGGTGCGCGCCACCGTCTGCAACAGAAACGCGCGCAGTTCCCGCGCGACCTCGGGCAACTGCTCGGGTGCCAGCCGGCGCAGGGCGCGCGGGTCGTCGA
Organism: Pseudomonadota bacterium; assembly: GCA_021805825.1. Lineage (GTDB taxonomy): Bacteria > Pseudomonadota > Gammaproteobacteria > Burkholderiales > Burkholderiaceae_C > Thiomonas_A. The sequence goes on along the minus strand of JAJZEC010000016.1, from coordinate 26,352 downwards.
TGCCGTTCAACAGGTTCATCAGAAACTCCTCGCCACGATCTGGCGTGCCAGCTCGGCCAGCCGCGTCGAGCGCGCACGCGCCGCCGGCGGCAGCTGTGCCAGCGCCTGCAACGCCTCATCGAGCAACTGCCGGGCCTGCTCGCGCGCCGTCTCGATGCCCAGCAGCGAGACGAAGGTGGCCTTGCCCTGCGCCGCGTCCTTGCCGGCGGTCTTGCCCAGCGTGGCCGAGTCGGTACTGGCATCCAGCACGTCGTCGACCACCTGGAAGGCCAGCCCGACAGCCTGCGCATAGCGCAGCAGCATGGGCTCGCAGTCCTGCACCAGCAGGGGATCGCGCCCGGCGCCGCAGGCCAGCCCCATCAGCACGCTGGCGCGCAGCAGCGCTCCGGTCTTGCGCGCGTGCATGTCGCGCAGCGCGGCCAGCTCCAGCTGCCGCCCCGTCGCGGCCAGGTCGAGCGCCTGCCCGCCGGCCATGCCACCGGCTCCCGCGGCCGCGGCGAGCAGGGCGCACAGGCGGGCGCGCAACGGCGCCGGCACGGCCTCGTCGCCACTGAGCACCTCGAAGGCGCGCGTCTGCAACGCATCCCCGGCCAGCAGCGCCATGGCCTCGCCGTAGCGCACATGCACGGTCGGCTGCCCGCGGCGCAGCACGTCGTTGTCCATGCACGGCAGATCGTCGTGCACCAGGGAGTAGGCATGCATCAGTTCCACCGCGCAGGCAGCCGCATCCAGCGCCTCCAGCGGAGCCTGTACACAGTCCCCGGTGGCCCAGACCAGCAGCGGCCGCATGCGTTTGCCACCCAGCGCGGCGGCGTAGTGCATCGCCTCGCCAAGCGGCGAGCCTGGGCTCAACGTGCCGCCGGTCTGGCGGTCGACGAGGCCGCGGGCACGCGCGGCCAGGCGCCCGGCCCAGGCCTCGAAGTCCTCGCCCTGCGGGGCTGCGCCGCGCTCGTCGGACTCAGTCTTCGCCGGGTAGATGCTCGACATAGGGCTTGAGCTCCCCCGCATCCAGGATCTGCACCTGCTGCTCCACCGACTGCAGGCGCTCGCGGCAGTAGGCCAGCAGCTGCGCACCGCGGGCATAGGATTTCAGGGTATCGTCCAGGCTCATCTGCCCGGACTCCAACTGCTGCACCAGCTGCTCGAGCTCGGCGGCGGCCTGCTCGTAGCTCGCCGGCTGCGCCGAAGCTTTGCGCGAAGTTGCGGTCATCGGGGCGTCCGTCGGTTCCGGCGCGGCGCGCCCACGCGCGCAGGCAGGCGCTCGCCGCCCGGAGAAAAGTACCTATGTTATCCCCAGCGCGCATCCAGCGATGCCGCGCGCTTCGGCGCGGCCCCGCAGCGGGTACAATCACGCACTTTTAGCCGATTGATTTTCCAGGAGATTTCGCACACATCATGGCGGATTTGAGCCTGCACGACGCACAGGAGGCTCCGGTGGCGGCAAAGGCCGCGGAAGCCACGGGCAGGATCCAGCTGGCGCTTGGTTCCTATTTCGACCCCGAACCCTATGCGAAGGAGAAACAGCTCATCTTCGATGCCGGCCCGCGCTATCTCGGGCACGAACTTGCGCTGCCCGAGGTGGGCGACTACTACGCGCTGCCCCAGGAAGGCGAGGGTCGCGTGCTGCTGCGCACGGCCTCGGGCATCGAGCTCCTGTCGAACGTCTGCCGCCACCGCCAGGCGGTGATGCTGCGTGGCCGAGGCCAAGTCGGCCGCAACATCGTCTGCCCGATCCACCGCTGGACTTATGACCTGCAGGGCCGGCTGCTGGGCGCCCCGCATTTCGACCAGGATCCCTGCCTGCACCTGCAGCGCTTCGACACCCCGCAGAACTGGCGCGGGCTGCTGTTCGAGCGCAACGGATTCGATGTCACGCGGGCGCTGGCCCCGATGACCGGCGGAGCCGAATTCGACTTCAGCGGCTACGTGCTGGATCACGTCGAGCACCATGTCTGCGACTACAACTGGAAGACCTTCATCGAGGTCTACCTGGAGGACTACCACGTCGTGCCCTTCCACCCCGGGCTCGGGCAGTTCGTCAGCTGCGACGATCTGCGCTGGGATTTCGGCGCGCATTTCAGCGTGCAGACGGTGGGCGTCAACAACCAGCTGCGAAGGGCTGGCAGCGAGGTCTACGCGCGCTGGCACCAGGAACTGCTGAAGTACCGCCAGGGCGTCGCTCCGCAGCACGGCGCGGTGTGGCTCACCCTGTACCCCAACCTGATGCTCGAGTGGTATCCGCACGTGCTCGTGGTCTCGGCGCTGTACCCGCAGGGCCCGCAGAAGACCTTGAACGTGGTGGAGTTCTATTACCCCGAGGAAATCGCCGCCTTCGAACGCGAATTCATCGAAGCCGAGCGCGCAGCCTACATGGAGACCTGCGTCGAGGACGACGAGATCGCCCTGCGCATGGAAGCCGGCCGGCTGGCGCTGCTGCAGCGCGGGCAGGAGGAGCATGGCCCCTACCAATCGCCGATGGAAGACGGCATGCGGCACTTCCACGCCTGGTGGCGGGCACGCATGGGATACCCCGCGCACGACGCATTCCACATGGGCCGCGAACGATGACGCCTTCCACCACGCCCTTCCCCACCCCGCTGATCGACCCCGCCGGGCTGCGCCGCTGGCTGCCCGATGTGCTGGTGGTCGATTGCAGCCATGAACTTGCCGCGCCGGAGGCCGGGGTGCGCGCCTTCTCGGAGGCGCACATCCCCGGGGCCGTGCACATGCACCTCGACCGCGACCTGTCCGCGGCACCGGAACCGGGCCTCGGCCGGCACCCGCTGCCGCGGCGCGAGGATCTGCAGCGGCGCCTGGCCGCGCTGGGGCTGCGCCAGGCACAGCCGGTGGTCGCCTACGACCGCAACCTGAACTGCTTTTCGTCGCGCCTGTGGTGGCTGCTGCGCTGGCTGGGCGTGCAACAGGTGGCGGTGCTCGACGGTGGCTGGCAGGCCTGGCTGGCCGCCGGAGGCGAAGCCGAAAGCGGCCCGGCGGCCGCGCGGCAGGCGGGGGATTTCCAGGCCCAGCCGCGCCCCGGCATGCCGACCGTCGACGTCGAGGAACTCCTGGCCGACGTACAGGGCATGCGGCGCCGGCACCTGGTCGTCGATGCGCGATCGCCCCAGCGCTATGCGGGCGAGGGCGAAACCCTGGATCCGGTCGGGGGCCACATCCCCGGAGCCGTGTGCAGGTTCTACCACGACAACCTGCGCGCCGACGGCAGCTTCCTGCCGGCGGCGGAGTTGCGCACGCAGTGGCTGCAACGGCTGCAGGGTCGCGAGGCATCGCAGGTGGTCTGCCAGTGCGGATCGGGGGTCTCGGCATGCCACAACCTGCTCGCCCTGGAACTGGCCGGCCTGGGGGGCGCCAGTCTGTACCCGGGTTCGTGGAGCCAGTGGTGCGCCGATGCCGCGCGCCCCGTGGCACGCGGCAGCCAACCCTGAATCCGCGCCGGGCACACCCCGACCAAGGCCTCGGCGTTGCCGAGGTTGCCGCAGATCAACACCACGCGTCCGCTGTGCAGGCAGCATAATGACCACGCGCCCCTGCGGGCGCAGGAGCTGACGCATCATGTACAAGAAGATCCTCGTACCACTCGATGGTTCCCCCACCGCGGCCAAGGCCATAGCGCCTGCTGTCGAAATGGCCCGGCTGTGCGGCAACATTCCGATCCTCGGCGCCGCGGTCACCGATCCCTACCCCTACGCCGGCCTGGCCGATGCGGTTCCGATCACCGCGGACGAGTACCGGGCCACGACCACGCGCGCGGCGGATGCCGCGCTGCAGCCGCTGGTCGATGCCTGCAAGGCAGCCGGCCTGGCCTGCGAATGCGTGGTCTCCGAGGACGCGCACCCCTGGAAGGCCCTGCTCGACGCGGCCCAGGTCAAGGGCTGCGACCTCGTCGTGATGGCCTCGCACGGTCGTCGCGGGATGCAGGCCGTGCTGCTGGGCAGCGAAACCCAGAAGGTGCTGACCCACTCGAAGCTGCCGGTGCTGGTGGTGCGCTGAGCGAAGCCACCGGATCATCCCAAGGACGGAGATTCCCGACATGTTCAAGCACATCCTCATCCCCACCGACGGTTCCGACCTGGCGCAGCGTGCGATCCCCGTGGCGCTGGAGCAGGCCAAGCAGCAAGGCGCGCGCCTGACCGCGGTGTCGGTCATCGACCTCTACCCCTACATCGGCGCCATCGAGGTCATGCCCACGGGCATCGAAGGCTGGCAGGAAGCCATTCGCGGGCAGGCCGAGGCCGCGGTGCAGGCGGTGGCCGACGCCGCGCGCGCGGCCGGGGTCGAATGCAACACCGCGGTGCAGGAAGACACCCTGGCGTGGCGCGGCATGCTGGCGGTAGCCGAGCGCGAACATGTCGATCTGATCGTCATGTCCTCCCACGGCCGCAGCGGCCTGGGCTCGGCGCTGCTCGGCAGCCAGACCGCCCGCGTCCTCTCCCACACCCGCCTCCCGGTTCTGGTCGTGAAATAACGCCCCCGTCACGCCCCCCCCCCGCGACGCAGAGAGCCCACCCCACCGCCGCCTGACACCCTCCGCCGCCGCACTCCTCGCCGCGGCCGAGTACCCTCCTGCCGCAGGGCCGCCCCAAGGCAGGGGGTGTCCCCCTCGGGGGGACGGAGCCGGGGTCGCCCCCGGCGACGGAGGGGGCAACTAATGCGCCGCCCCCCAGTTCGCACCGAGGCCCAGTTCGGCGACCAGCGGCACGGACAGTTCGGCAACTCCGGCCATCAGGACCGGAATGTGCTGGCGCACCCAGTCGATCTCGTCGTCGGGCACCTCCAGCACCAGTTCGTCGTGCACCTGCATGACCATGCGCGTACGCAGGCCGTCGCGCAGCAGCGCATCCTCGACCGCCAGCATGGCCATCTTGATCAGGTCGGCGGCGGTACCCTGCATCGGCGCGTTGATCGCCGCGCGCTGCGCCGCAGCCCGGCGTGGGCCGTTCGGGGAATGGATCTCCGGCAGCCACAGCCTGCGCCCGAAGGCCGTGCGGACCCAGCCATGCTGCGTGGCCTCGTCGCGGGTGCGCGCCATGTACTCGGCAACCCCCGGATAGCGGCTGAAGTAGCGCTGGATGTAAACCTGCGCGGCATCGCGCTCGAGCCCCAGGTTGCGCGCCAGACCGAAGGCGCTCATGCCGTAGATCAGCCCGAAGTTGATCACCTTGGCCATGCGCCGCTGCTCGGCATCGACCGCCTGCGGCGACACGCCGAAGATCTCCGCCGCGGTCGCGCGATGGATGTCCTCGCCCGCGGCGAAGGCTCGCAGCAACCCGGCGTCCTGCGACAGATGCGCCATGATGCGCAACTCGATCTGCGAATAATCACTCGAGGCAATGCAGCAGCCGGGCGGCGCGATGAAGGCCTCGCGGATGCGCCGACCCTCGGCGGTGCGCACCGGGATGTTCTGCAGGTTCGGATCGTTGGAAGCCAGGCGCCCGGTCACCGCGACCGCCTGGGCGTAATGGGTATGCACCCTTCCGGTGGCGCCGTCGACCATCTGCGGCAGCTTCTCGGTGTAGGTGCTGCGCAGCTTGGACAAGGCGCGGTGCTCGAGCAGCACCCGCGGCAGCGGATAGTCCTCGGCCAGCTTTTCCAGCACCTCCTCGTCGGTCGATGGAGTTCCGGACGCCGTCTTCTTGCGCACCGGAAGCTGCAGCTTGCCGAACAGCACCTCGCCGACCTGCCGCGGGCTGCCCAGGTTGAACGGCGCGCCGGCCAGTTCCCAGGCGTGCTGCTCGATGTCGCGCAGGCGCTGGCCGAGGCTGGCGCTTTGCGCGCGCAAGGCCTCGGCGTCGATCAATACGCCCACACGCTCCATGCGCTGCAGCACCCCGCTGACGCGCATTTCCAGGGCATAGATGCGCGCCAGCCCGGGGTCGGCCTCGATCTGCGGCCACAGCTTGTGGTGCACCTGCAGGCACAGGTCGGAGTCCTCCCCGCTGTAGCGCGTGGCCAGTTCCAGATCGACCTGGTCGAAGGTGATGGCCTTGGCCCCCTTGCCACAGACCTGTTCGTAGCTCAGCGTGTCGTCGCGACCGAGGTGGCGTGACACCAGGCTGTCCAGCGCATGCGGCTTGTGGGCCTCCAGCACATAGCTCTGCAGCAGGGTGTCGTGCACATAGCCGCGCACCTCGATGCCCGCGTTGCGCAGCACATGCGCGTCGTACTTGCTGTTCTGCCCCAGCTTGGCGTGGCGCGCATCCTCCAGCCAGGGGCGCAACAGTTCCAGCACCTGCTCCATCGGCAACTGCGCGGGGCAGCCCGCGTAGGCATGCGCCAGCGCGATGTAGGCCCCCTGTCCAGGCTGCACGGCCAGCGAGATGCCGACCAGGCGCGCATGCATCGGGTCGAGGGAATCGGTTTCGGTGTCCAGCGCGGTCAAGCCGGCCTCCTCGATGCGCCGCAGCCAGTACCGCAGGCGATCCAGGTCGAGCACGGTCTCGTAGTGTCCTGCCACCGCGGGCGCGCCGCCTGCCGGTGGCTCCTGCGGCGCGGCCGCTTCCCTGCCCGCCACGGCGGGCCCGCCCACCGAAAGATCCAGCAGGAAGCGCTTCAGGCCGTAGCGCTCGAAAAAGGGCCGCAGCGCCTGCGCATCCTCGGGCTGCAGCAGCAACTCGCGGTCGAGGTCGGAGGCATGCCCGTCGAGGTCGCAATCGCGCCGCACGGTGATCAGCTCGCGCGCGCGCGGCAGCCACTCCAGGCTGTCGCGCAGGTTGCGTCCGACGGTGCCTTCGACTGCCTGCGCGTGCGCGATCACGCCGTCCAGGCTGCCGTATTGCTGCAGCCATTTCACGGCGGTCTTCGGGCCGACCTTGGGTACCCCCGGCACGTTGTCCGCGGCGTCGCCGACCAGGCACAGGTAGTCGACGATGCGATCGGGCGGCACGCCGAAGCGGGCCAGCACGCCGTCGCGATCCAGGGTTTCGTTGGTCATGGTGTTGACCAGGGTCACATGGTCGTCGACCAGCTGCGCCAGATCCTTGTCGCCTGTCGAGACCAGGGTGCGCATGCCGCGCGCCGCGGCCCGTGCGGCAAGGGTGGCGATGACGTCGTCGGCCTCCACCCCCGGCACCACCAGCAGCGGCCAGCCCATCAGCCGCACGACCTCGCGGATGGGCTCCACCTGCGCCACCAGATCCTCCGGCATGGGCGCGCGGTGCGCCTTGTAGTCGGCGTACAGCTCGTTGCGGAAATTCGGGCCCTTGGAGTCGAACACGCAGGCCGCGTGCACGAAGCCCTGCTCGGCAGGGAACTGCTGCCGCAGGCGCCGCAGCATCGCGGTGATTCCCATCAGCGCCCCGGTGGGCTCACCGGCCGGCCCGCGCAGATCCGGCATCGCATGGTAGGCACGGTACAGGTAGCTGGAGCCATCGACGAGCAGCAGCATCGGAGCAGTGTCGGGGTTGCGGTTCATGCGGGAATTATCGGCCCAGCACCGCTGCGGCCTCAGGTGCGCAGCTAAAATCCGTGGCATGCCTTGCCTTTTCCCAGTCCATCGTCTCCTGGCCCGCCCGGGCTCCTGCCTGGCCGCGCTGCTGCTGCCGGCGGCCGCGCTGGCGGCCAGCCCGACGCCGACGACACCGCCAGCGGCGCCGCGCCTGGCCGCGTCGCAACCGGCCTCGCGCTTTCCCGAGCCGGTCGTGCGCCACCTGGTGACCCAGGATCGCGCGGTGCGCATCGACGAAGAGCAGGTGCGCGGCGTCAGCACCCGCATCGAAGTGCATCCGCTGCACGGAGGGGCGCCCTATTCGATCGTGCCCGCGCAGCCCTCGCTGCCGGGCCCGGGCAGCATGCAGGGGCGCATGCAATGGCACATCGCGACCTTCCGCTGAGGGCCATGGCGCCGCCCGCCTGTCCCACCGATCCGCGCTCCTGATCGCCGATGGCCGTTTTCACCCCCGTTTCCGTCGCCGAGGTCGAGGACTGGCTGCGTGCATTCGATGTCGGCGAACTGAGCGAGCTGCAAGGCATCGGCAGCGGCATCGAGAACACCAACTACTTCGTCACCACCACCGGCGGCCGTTACGTGCTCACCCTGTTCGAGCGCCTGGGCGCCGAGCAGCTGCCGTTCTATCTCGACCTGATGCACCACCTGGCGCGGCATGGCATCGCCGTGCCTGATCCCATCCCGGCGCGCGACACCACGGTGCTGCAGGTGCTCAAGGGCAAGCCCGCGGCGCTGGTCACCCGCTTGCGCGGCCACAGCGTGCTGCAGCCGCAGCCGCTGCACTGCGCGCGCATCGGGCAGTGCATGGCGCGCATGCACCTGGCCTGCCGCGACTTCCCCTCCAGCCAGCCCAACCTGCGCGGGCTGGCGTGGCAGCAGGCCACGGCACCGGCGCTGCTGCCGCGCCTGGAGCCGGCGCAGCGCCACCTGCTGCAGGCGGAGCTGACACACCAGGCGCTGATCGCGGCCAGTCCCGAATACGCCGCGCTGCCGCGCAGTGCGGTGCATGCCGACCTCTTCCGCGACAACGCGCTGTTCGACGGCGACACCCTCAGCGGGGTGTTCGACTGGTACTTCGCCGGGGTCGACACGTGGTTGTTCGACCTCGCGGTGGCCCTCAACGACTGGTGCATCGACCTCGCCAGCGGCGCCTTCGACGCCGCGCGGCGCGCCGCGTTGCTCGAGGCCTACCAGGGCGTTCGACCGCTGCATCCGCTGGAGCGCGAACTCCTTCCCGACGCCCTGCGCGCCGCGGCACTGCGCTTCTGGGTTTCGCGCCTGGCCGACCTGCACCTGCCGCGCGATGCGCAGCTGCTGCAGCCCCACGATCCGGCGCATTTCGAGCGGGTGCTGCGCCAGCGCCAGCTGGAAACGCGCCTGCGCCCGTTGCTGGGCTGACACCACGCCCCTCCACCATGTTGCTGCGCAAGGTTCCTGCCCGCGAAGGCCTGCTGTGGGCACGCTTCGGCTTCGCCTGCCTGCGCCGGCAGCCGCTGCAAGCCGTGCTGCTGGTGCTTGTGTACATCGCGGTGCTCGGGCTGCTGCCGCTGCTGCCGCTGCTCGGCGGCCTGCTGTCGCTGGCCGTCACCCAGATCACCACCCTGGGCTTCATGCAGGCCTCGCGCAACATCGCACTCGGTCGCCCGGCATGGCCTACGGTGTTCCTCGCCGGACTGCAGGGGCCGCCGCGGCGGGTACGCTCGCTGCTGCTGCTGTGCCTGCTGTACGCGCTGGCGCTGCTGGCGACGCTGGCCGTGTCGGCATCGATCGACGGCGGCGCGCTGCTGCGCATGGTCGTGTTCTCGACGACGCCCGCGAAGGTCGCGCTGGCCAACGGTTCCCTGCGCATGGCCGCGCTGTTCACGATGCTGGCCTACGTGCCGCTGGCGATGGCGTTCTGGTTCGCCCCGCCGCTGGTGGCCTGGTGGGGCATGGGCGTCGGCCAGGCCCTGTTCACCAGCCTGCTCGTGGTCGCGCGCAACGTGGGCGCCTTCGCGCTGTACGTGCTGCAGTGGTGGGGCGTGTTCGCCGGGGGCCTGGTGCTGGCCATGCTGCTGGGCGCCTTGCTACACCTGGGGCCCGAACAGAGCGTGCTGCTGATGCTGCCCCTGCCGCTGCTGCTGTTCACGCCCTTCGCGCTGTCCTTCTACGCCAGCGTGCACAGCCTGCTCGGCGCCGGCGACGAAGCCGGGAACTGAGGATCCGCGCCAGGCTCAGGAATCCACCGGGGTCAGCCTGGCGATGGCCAGCGCCAGCCATTTGCTGCCATGGCGGTGGAAGCGCACCTGCGCCCGCGCCTCGCTGCCCTGCCCCTCCAGGCTCAGCACCACGCCCTCGCCGAAGCTGTTGTGGAACACCGCCTGGCCGACGCGCAGACCGTGCGCCGGGGCTGCCGCTGCCGCTGCCGGCGGCGGCGACCAGGCCCGATCCGCGGCGCCGCCATCGGCCGGCGGGCGTCGCGGGCTCAGCCACTTCAGGCAGGCGCGCGGCAGCTCGTCGAGAAAGCGGCTGGCCAGCTTGTAGCGCGTCTGTCCGTGCAGCATGCGGGTCTGCGCGTGGCTGAGATAGAGCCTCTTGCGCGCGCGGGTGATGGCGACGTACATCAGCCGCCGCTCCTCCTCGACCCCATCGGATTCGTTGAGGGCGTTCTCGTGGGGGAACAGCCCTTCTTCCAGCCCGGTGATGAACACCACGTCGAATTCCAGGCCCTTGGCCGAGTGCACGGTCATCATCTGCACCGCGTCCTGGCCCGGCTGCGCCTGGTTGTCCCCGGCCTCCAGGCTGGCGTGGGCGAGGAAGGCACCGAGGGGCGACTGGGTCTCGCCGGTGGCCGGATCGATGCCCTGCGCGGCCAGCGCCTGTTCGCCCAGGGGCTGCTCCTGCAACGCGCGCGCATCCAGTCCGAAGCCTTCCTGGGTCACGAAGGCCGCCGCCGCGTTGACCAGTTCCTCCAGGTTCTCGACCCGATCCTGGCCATCGCGCTCGTTGCGGTAGTGCTCGAGCAAGCCGCTGCGCTCGAGCACGAGACGCACCGTCTCCGGCAGGCTCAGGCCCTGGCAGTCGGCGCGCAGGGTCTCGAGCAGCGCGGCGAAGGCCTGCAGTCCGCCGGCCGCGCGGCCGCTGAGCAGCGCGATCGCCTCGGTCAGCGCGACCTGGGCGCGGGCTGCCGCATCGGCCAGTTGCTCCAGGCTGCGCGCGCCGATTCCCCGCGGCGGGAAATTCGCCACCCGCAGCAGGCTGTTGTCGTCGCGGGGGCTGTGCAGCAGGCGCAGGTAGGCCAGCGCGTGCTTGATTTCCGCGCGCTCGAAGAAGCGCAGTCCACCATAGACCCGGTAGGGCACGCCGGCGTTGAACAAGGCGCCCTCGATCACCCGCGACTGCGCGTTGGAGCGGTACAGCAGCGCGATCTGGTCGCGCGCGTAGCCCTCGCGCAGCAGCAGGCGGATTTCCTCCACCAGCCAGATCGCCTCCTGCTGGTCGCCGGGATGCTCGATCACCCGCACCGGCTCCCCCGCGCCGGCGTCGGTGCGCAGCACCTTGCCCAGCCGCCGGGTGTTGTGGGCGATCAAGGCGTTGGCCGCCTCCAGGATGTTCCCGTAGGAGCGGTAGTTGCGCTCGAGCTTGATCAGGTGGCGCACGTGGAAGTCGCGCTGGAAGTCGTCCATGTTGCCGACCTGCGCGCCGCGGAAGGCGTAGATGCTCTGGTCGTCGTCGCCGACCGCCAGCACCGCCGCCGGATGATCCTCCTCGGGCCCGGCGAGCAGCTTGAGCCACAGATACTGCAGGCGATTGGTGTCCTGGAACTCATCGACCAGGATGTGGCGGAAACGCCGGCGGTAGTGCTGCCGCACCTCGGCGTGGTCGCGCAGCACCTCGTAGCTGCGCAGCAGCAGTTCGCCGAAATCCACCACGCCCTCGCGCTGGCACTGCGCCTCGTAGGCCACGTAGATCTCGGCGTACAGCCGCTCCTGCGCGTCGCGACCCGGACAATCGGCGGCGCGCATCGCGCGCTCCTTGCAGCCGTTGATGAACCATTGCACCTGCCGCGGCGGCGCACGCTGGTCGTCCACGCCGAGCGCCTTGAGCAGGCGCTTCAGCGCCGACAGCTGATCCTGCGTGTCCAGGATCTGGAAGGACTGCGGCAACCCGGCGCTGCGCCAGTGCGCGCGCAGGAAGCGGTTGCACAGCCCGTGGAAGGTGCCGATCCACATGCCGCGCAGCGAGATCGGCAGCATGGCCTCCAGGCGCGCCAGCATTTCCTTGGCCGCCTTGTTCGTGAAGGTGACCGCCAGGATCGAGGCCGGCGAGGCCTGGCCGCCGGCGATCAGCCACGCGATGCGGGTGGTCAGCACCCGCGTCTTGCCGCTTCCCGCGCCGGCCAGCACCAGCGCGCTTTGCTCCGGCAGCGTGACCGCGGCCAGCTGTTCGGGATTCAGACGGGCGAGCAGATCGGACATGCCGGCATTGTAGGAGGCGGGCCGGCGCCGCCTTGCGCGCACCCTACAATGTTCGATTCCGGATCGCGCGGGCGATCGCGCGCCCGTCCACGCGGCCGCGCGCATCGAGCCGTGGACGCACACCGCCCCGTTCGGGGCCCCTGCCGCACCCCCGTATGACCGAACTCGCGAAGTCTTTCGAGCCTGCCGACATCGAAGCGCGATGGATCGAGCGCTGGGACCAGCTGGGCTGTTTCGAGCCCTCGCTGGATCCGTCGCGCCCGTCCTTCTGCATCCAGCTGCCGCCCCCCAACGTCACCGGCACCCTGCACATGGGGCACGCCTTCAACCACACGGTGATGGACACCCTGACGCGCTGGCACCGCATGCGCGGCCACAACACCCTGTGGGTGCCGGGCACCGACCACGCCGGCATCGCCACCCAGATCGTCGTCGAGCGTCAGCTGCAGCAGGCCGGGCTGAGCCGGCACGATCTCGGACGACAGGCCTTCGTCGACCGCATCTGGGAATGGAAGCGCCACTCGGGCGACACCATCGCGCAGCAGATGCGCCGGCTGGGCGATTCGCTGAGCTGGGAGCACGAATACTTCACGATGGACGACACCCGCTCGCGGGTGGTGTTCGAAACCTTCGTGCGGCTGTACGAGCAGGGGCTGATCTACCGCGGCAAGCGGCTGGTCAACTGGGATCCCGTGCTGCGCAGCGCGGTCAGCGACCTGGAGGTCGAAAGCAACCCCGAGGAGGGTTCGATCTGGCATCTGCGCTATGCGCTGGAGGACGCCAGCGCCAGCGTGGTCGTGGCCACGACGCGCCCCGAGACCCTGTTCGGCGATACCGCGGTGATGGTGCACCCCGAGGATCCGCGCTACCAGGCGCTGGTCGGCAAGCGGGTGCGCCTGCCGCTGTGCGGGCGGCTGGTGCCGATCATTGCCGACGACGCGGTCGACCGCGCATTCGGCACCGGCGCGGTGAAAGTCACACCGGCGCACGACTTCAACGACTACCAGGTCGGGCAGAGGCATGGGCTGCCGATGATCTCGGTGCTCACCGACGACGCCCGCATGAACGACCAGGTGCCCGAACCCTGGCGCGGCCTCGACCGCTTCGAGGCGCGCGCACGCGTGGTCGAGCAGCTGCGCGCCGAAGGCGCGCTGGCCGACGTGCGCAAGCACCAGTCGGTGATTCCCCGCTGCACGCGCACCGGGCAGGTCGTCGAGCCCATGCTGACCGACCAATGGTTCGTCGCCACCACCCGCCCCGGCCCCGACGGTCTCAGCCTCGCCGACAAGGCGCTGCAGGCGGTGCGCAGCGGCCAGGTACGCTTCGTGCCCGAGAACTGGATCAACACCTTCGAGCAATGGATGGGCAACATCCAGGACTGGTGCATCTCGCGCCAGCTGTGGTGGGGCCACCAGATTCCCGCCTGGTGGGGCGAAGGCGGGGAACTCTTCGTGGCGCGCGACGAGCAGACGGCGCGCGCGCAGGCCGCGGCCGCCGGCTACCGCGGCGAACTGCGGCGCGACGAGGACGTACTCGACACCTGGTATTCGTCGGCACTGGTGCCCTTTTCGACCATGGGCTGGCCGGGTGCCACGCCCGAGATGGATCTGTTCCTGCCGTCGTCGGTGCTGGTCACCGGCTACGACATCATTTTCTTCTGGGTGGCGCGCATGATCATGATGACCACCCATTTCACCGGCAAGGTGCCGTTCCGCGACGTCTACATCCACGGCCTGGTGCTCGATGCCCACGGCAAGAAGATGAGCAAGTCCGAAGGCAACGTGCTCGATCCGGTGGATCTGATCGACGGCATCGACCTGCCGCAACTGCTGCACAAGCGCACCGCCGGCCTGCGCCGCCCGGAACTCGCCCCGCAGGTGCGCAAGGCCACCGAGAAGGAGTTTCCCGAGGGCATCCCCGCCTTCGGCGCCGATGCCCTGCGCCTGACCTTCGCCGCGCAGGCCAGCCTCGGGCGCAACGTGCACTTCGACTCCAAGCGCTGCGAGGGCTACCGCAATTTCTGCAACAAGCTGTGGAACGCCACCCGTTTCGTGCTCCTGCAGACGGCGACGCTGGACGAGCGCGAACGCGGCATGGCTGCCTGCAGCGGCGACTGCGGCCCGCAGGGCTACCTGGATTTCTCGGCCGCCGACCGCTGGATCGTCTCGCTGCTGCAGCGTGTGGAGCAGCAGGTGGAACAGGGGCTGGCCGATTACCGCCTGGACTTCGCCGCGCAGGCGATCTACCAGTTCGTCTGGAGCGAGTACTGCGACTGGTACCTGGAGATCGCCAAGGTGCAGATCGCCGGCGCCGGCGCGCCGCTGCAGCGCGGCGCGCGCCGGACCCTGCTGCGCGTGCTGGAAACCGTGCTGCGGCTGGCGCACCCCATCATGCCCTTCATCACCGAGGAGCTCTGGCAGAAGGTGGCACCGCTGGCCGGGCGCGCAGGGGCGACCCTCGCACTGGCCGCCTGGCCGCAGGCGCAGCCCCAGAAGATCGACCCCGCCGCCGAAGCCGAGATCGCCGGCCTCAAGCAATGGGTCGACGCCTGCCGCAACCTGCGCGGTGAACTCGGGGTATCGCCGGCGCAGCGCCTGCCGCTGCTCGCCTGCGGCGACACCGCGTTGCTGCAGCGCCATGCACCGGCGCTGCAGGCGCTGGCCAGGGTGTCGCAGGTGCAGGTGTTCGAGCACCGTACGGAATGGGCGCAGGCCGTGCAGGCCGCGCCCACCATGGTCGTCGGCGAGGCCAGCCTGGCGCTGTTCATCGAGGTCGACCGCGATGCCGAGCGCCAGCGCCTGCAGCGCGAAGGGCAGCGACTGCAGGCGGAGATCGCCAAGGCCGAGGCCAAGCTGGCCAAGCCCTCGTTCGTCGAACGCGCGCCGGCCGCGGTGGTCGAGCAGGAACGCCAGCGCCTGGCCGAATTCGGCGCCACCCTCGGCAAGCTGCGCGAGCAGCTGCTGCGCCTGGGCAGCCAGTGACCCCGGCGCCCCTCCAACCAACCGGAAAGCCATGACACAGACGATCAGCAAGGCCGTGTTCCCCGTCGCGGGACTGGGCACCCGCTTTCTCCCGGCGACCAAGGCCACCCCGAAGGAAATGATGCCGGTGGTCGACAAACCCCTGATCCAGTACGCGGTGGAAGAGGCCTATGCCGCAGGCATCACCGAGATGATCTTCGTCACCGGTCGCCACAAGCGCGCCATCGAGGACCATTTCGACACCGCCTACGAGCTCGAGAACGAGCTGGCCGCCGCGCACAAGGACGCACTGCTGGACATGGTGCGCAGCGTCAAGCCTGCCGACGTGCAGTGCGTGTTCGTGCGCCAGCCGGTGGCCAACGGCCTCGGCGCCGCGGTGCTGTGCGCCGAGCGCCTGGTCGGCGACGAGCCCTTCGCGGTGCTGCTGGCCGACGATCTGCTCGTCGGCCAGCCGCCGGTGATGGCGCAGATGGTCGAGGTGCACTCCCGCCACGGGCGCAGCGTGATCGCCACCGAGGAGGTTCCGCGCGAGCATACGCGGCGCTACGGCATCGTCAGCGGGCAGGAGATCCTGCCGGGTCTGACCTCGCTCGACGGCATCGTCGAAAAGCCCGCGCCCGAGCAGGCGCCCAGCACCCAGGGCGTGGTCGGGCGCTACGTGCTCAGCCCGCGGGTGTTCCACCATCTGCGCCAGGCGCAGCCCGGAACCGGCGGGGAAATCCAGCTCACCGACGGCATCGCGGCGCTGCTGGCCGAGGAGGCTGTCTACGCCTACCGCTACAGCGGCCGGCGCTACGACTGTGGCAGCAAGCAGGGTTACCTGGAAGCCACCGTGCAGCTCGGGCTGGCGCACCCCGAAACCGGCGCGGCGCTCGCGCGGTACCTGAAGGAACTGCAGCTGCCCTGAATCGCCCGCGGCGCTGCGCCGGTGCTCAGCGCCTGCGCAGCAGGTGGGCATACACGCCCTGTCCCTGCTCGATCTGCGCGACCAGTTCGTTGCCGGTCTGGCGGGCGAAGGCCTGGAAATCGCGGTTCGACCCCGGGTCGGTGGCCAGCACGCGCAGCAGCTGCCCGCTGTGCATCGCCGACAACGCCTTCTTGGCCTTCAGGATGGGCAGCGGGCAGTTCATGCCCCGGGCGTCGACTTCCACGTCGACCGCGTCGCTCGCCTCGCGCTGTGCGCTCATGATTGCATCCATTCCGACATCGAATCCTGGTTCAGGAACCCGATTGTAGGTGCGCGACGCCGATGCCGGCGTTCAGCCCGCCGGGAACACCCCGGTGCTCAGGTAGCGGTCGCCACGGTCGCAGGCGATGAACACAATGGTGGCGTCGTGCACTTCGCGCGCCAGGCGCAGCGCGACCTCGCAGGCGCCGCCGGAACTGATGCCGCAGAACAGCCCTTCCTCGCGCGCCAGACGGCGCGCCATCGACTCGGCGGCCTCCTGGCCGACGAGCTCGATGCGATCGACCCGCTGCGGCTGGTAGATCTTCGGCAGGTACTCGTCGGGCCACTTGCGGATGCCTGGAATGCGCGAGCCCTCCTCCGGCTGCGCGCCGATGATCTGCACCGCCGGATTCTGCTCCTTCAGATACTCCGACACTCCGGTGATGGTGCCGGTGGTTCCCATCGACGAAACGAAGTGGGTCACCATGCCCTCGGTCTCGCGCCAGATCTCCGGACCGGTGGTCTCGTAGTGGGCGCGGGGGTTGTCCGGGTTGGCGAACTGGTCGAGCACCAGCCCCTTGCCCTCGCGCTGCATCTGCTCGGCCAGGTCGCGGGCGTATTCCATGCCCCCGCTGCGGGGCGTGAGGATGAGTTCGGCGCCGTAGGCGCGCATGGTCTGCGCGCGCTCGACCGAGAGATCCTCCGGCATGATCAGCACCATGCGAAAGCCGAGGATCGCCGCGGCCATCGCCAGCGCGATTCCGGTGTTGCCCGAGGTCGCCTCGATCAGCGTGTCCCCGGGCTGGATGCGGCCCCGCTCGTGGGCTCGCTGGATCATCGACAACGCCGGCCTGTCCTTCACCGAGCCGGCCGGATTGTTCCCTTCCAGCTTGGCCAGCACGATATTGCCGCGCCGCTGCAACTCGGGCGCACCCACGCGCTGCAGGCGCACCAGAGGGGTGCTTCCGATGGTTTGTTCCAGGGTCTTGTAGACGGGCATGTGTCGGATTCTCCTTGAACCGACATTCTGGCATGCCGCGGCCGCCGTTGCGCCGCCGGGTCGCTCAGGCGCCCGGCGCGGGGCCTTCGTCGGTGAGGTCGATCGCAGCCAGGCGCCAATGGCGCATCGCCTGCTCGTCGCGCTCGATGCGTTCCTGCAACCGGGCCAGCGCGGCATGCACCTGGCCGCGCAGACGGCGTTCCTCGGGCTGGCATTGCTCGAGTGCGCGCTGCAGGTACTGCTGCGCCTTGCCCCACAGTTCCAGCTCGGCGCAGGCCCGCGCCGCCAGGAAGCTGGCCTGGGCTTCCTGCGGCCAGCGATCCATCCAGGCCTCGGCCTGGGCGACGAAGGACGCATCGATGCCGCCAAGCATCGAGCGCAGCGCCGGCATCAGCGCCGCCGGCTCGGCGTCGCCCGCCTGCAGCGCGTCGACGAGCAAGGCGCGCGCCTGCGCGCCCTCGCCGGCCTGCGCCAGCCCGCGCGCCGCCGCCACCGCGAGCTGCGCGCCCTGGCGCAGCGAGGGGTCGAAGGACTTCCACAAGGCGCGCAGCGCCTCGCCATCACTGCCAGCCTGGCGGATCAGGCCCAGCGCGGCAGACTGGATCATGGCCTGCGCGGCCGCCGGATGCAGCCCGTGGTGCTTGCGCAGAGCACCTGCCAGGCGCAGCACCTCGGCATGATCCTGCAGGGCGCGCGCTGCCGACAGCGCCAGCCGCAGCGTCTGCGTGCGTCGCTGCATGCCCCCCGACAAGGCGCGCAGCGTACGCTGCGCGGCCCGCGCGTCGCGCGCCTGCACCTGCCATTGCGCCTGCAGCAGCGCACCGGTCTCGCGGGCCGCTGCCGGCAGCGCCTCGAGGTAGGCGTCGCGACGGTCGTAGGCCTGCACCGCCTGCGCCGCCTGCGCCGCGGTCAGCAGGCCGCCGGGGCGAAAGGCATCGACCTCGGCGGCACGGGCGGCGGCGCGCTCGGCGCGCCGGAAACGGCCCCCGAGGTGGTGCAGCAGCGCCTCGTGCAAGGCGGCCGCCGCCACCTGCAGACGACGGCGCGAACGGAACTGCTCGGCCGCGCGCGGCAGGCCGAGCAGCATGTTCAACGCGCGCACCGTGACATACAGCAGCACGAAAGCCAGCAGCAGCAGCAGCACGGCCAGGTTCAGCGAAACGTCGATGCGGTACGGAGGCAGCAGGATGGCCACATTGCCCGGCCTGCCGCTGGCCGCCATCGCCAGCAGCGCGGCTCCCAGCGCCAGGGTCACCAGCCAGGCCAGCCAGCGCATCAGTCGCCCCCCAGGCCGAGGCTGTCGAGGGCCTGCAGCGACTGCAGGTGGGCGGCTGGCTGAGCGCCCAGGCGCAGCTGCGCGACCTGCGCGGCCAGCGCCTGGATCATCTGATCCTGCGGCCGGCCCGGATTGAACTGGGTGCGCAGCACCTGTTGGATCTCCCGCATGTCGGCCTCGAAGCCCACGGCGTTGCGCGACAGCAGGTCGAGGCGGGCATTGAGGATGCGCAGCTTCAGATTGGCACGCAGGAACTCCTGCTGGGTTGGCGAAGCCAGCAGCGCCTGGGTGTCGTCGATGCGGGTCACGGTGAACAGGCCGCGCAACTGCCCCCAGGCCGCGCCCGACCAATGCGCCAGCCAGGCCTTCCAGCCCTTCGAAGGGTGATCGGGTGGCGCCGGGTGCTGCGCCACGAAGCCGCTGAGCGGCTGCGCCGATCCCAGCGGCTGCAGCGCGTCGACCATGGCTGCCATCTGGTTCAGCCGCTGCGCGGCCACCGGAACGTCGGGCACGACTTCGGTCTGCAGGCGATCCAGATCGGCCTGCACCGCATGCGCCACCAGCAGCGCGCGCGCGCCACCGGCGCGCTGCAGCCTGCGCAGGCTGTCGCGCAGCGTGTCGATCAGCGGCAGCAGCGAGCCGCTGAGCTCGGCCTGCTGTTGCGCCAGGGAGATCAGCTCGGCAGTCTGGCCGAGAAAAGCGTCGTCGCGCGTGCGAGCCAGTTGCTGCACCAGTTGCTGCAGCGCCTCGCGCTGCGCCGCCAGATCCTGCACGCGCGACTGCAGCACCGCGACCTGCGCCGACAGCTCGCGCGCGGCCTGCACGTTCTGCGAGGCAATGGTGCGCGCCTCGATGGCATGCGTCTGCGCCGCCTGCAGGCGCTCGGCGATCACCCGCTGGGTGTCGTACAGACGCTGGTTCAGCCACCAGGCCAACGCGCCCAGCAGCGCCAGCACGACCAGCAGCGCCAGCCACCAGCTCAGCGGGGCGCGCTGGCCGCCCCCCCGGGGAGCCGGCGCCGCGGCGGCGCCGGGCGACGCTCTCGACACGGCCGGCGCAGGCGCGCCCGGCGGTGCCGCAGGGGGAGCTTCGGGAACGCGTTCTTCGGACATGGCGCCGATTCTAGGCAAGCCGCGGCACGGCGCCAGTGCCCGCGTTCGAGCCCGGAGTCGCCGATGGGGGAAAACCCCCCTCAAAGTCCATTCCGGGACAGCGCATGCGCGAGCTCCTCGGCGTCGAAAGTCACCACGTCCACACGCCCGAAACCCGCTGCGCGCGCGGCCTGCGCCAGCCGCGGGTGGTGCACCAGCGCGCGCTGCGAGGCCAGCGCCTGCCGCGGCGGCAATCCGGCCGAGCGCAACAGCTGGCACAGGTTGCGCAGCGCCGAATCGGCCGCGATCTGCCATGCCGTGCCCGGCTGCAGCAGCTCGCGCAGGCACTGCAGTCGCTGCGCATCGGGCGCCGGCGGCGCGCGACGGTACACCTCCAGCGCCTGCACCTCGGCGCCGTGGGCGCGCAGGATGTCGGACAGCCATTCGCGCCCGCCATCACCACGCAGCACGAGCACGCGCACGCCATGCCAGGTGGCGCGCCACGCCTGCAGCTCCCGCCACAGCGACTCCGAGTCGGCCGCGGGCTGCTCGGCGCTGATCCAGTGCAGGGCCTGCGGATCCTGCCCGCGCCCACGCAAGGCCTGCTGCATGGCATCCCGGCTGGCCGCCCCGACGGCGGCCAGCGCGCAGCCCGTCGGCCACGGCTCCCGCAGCAGCGCGGCGGTGGCGCGCGCCGCCGCCGGGCTGACCACCACCGCCAGCGCATAGCTCGGCAACCGGCGCAGCACCTCGGCGGCACGCGCGGGATCGGATGCGGCCAACAGGTGCAGCAGCGCGAATTCGCGCACCTGCACGCCGCGGATGCGCAATTGCGCGGCCAGACCGCCCGCCTCGGAGGCGCGCGCCGAAGCATCCGGCTCGCTGGCGCGGGTGAGCACCAGGCATGGGGAAGAAGGGCTCGGAGATCGCAGGCCCGAGGTCGGCTCGCCCTGCATGCGCTCTGCGGCCGGCGCCGCGGATCAGGCGTGCTGCAATTGTTCGAGAAGCGCCTGCGCGCCCTGCTCGAACAGTTGCTGCGCCGCCCGTTGCCCGAGCTGCTCGGCCTGTGTCGCGTCGGACACCGGCGCCTGCACCTGCGCGCGCAGCAACTGCGACGCATCGGGCAGGCCCAGCACCGCGCGCAGCTGCAGCGCGCCACCGGCCTGCCACTGCGCATGCGCGCCCAGTGGCGTCGAGCAACTGCCGCCGAGCGCGCGCGCCAGCGCCCGCTCGGCCAGCGCCGCCAGCGCGGTGGGGGCATGCTGCAAGGCACCCAGGCGCTCGCGCAGGCGCGGGCTGCCGCTGCGCGCCTCCAGGCCCAGCGCGGCCTGCCCGGGCGCCGGGAGCATCTGCGCGGTGTCGATCAGGCAGCGTATGCGTGCTCCCAGCCCCAGGCGCAGCAGCCCGGCGGCGGCCAGCACGATGCCGTCGAACCGGCCTTCGTCCAGCTTGCGCAGGCGGGTGTCCAGGTTGCCGCGCAGCGCCCGCACCTGCAGATCCGGGCGCAAGGCGCGGATCTGCATCTCGCGCCGCAGGCTGGAGGTGCCGACCACCGCGCCGCGCGGCAGCTCGGTGAAATGTCCGGCACGCGCCGAAACCCAGGCATCGCGCGGATCCTCGCGCTCCAGGATGGCGCACAGCTCGAAGCCCTCGGGCAACTGCATGGGCACGTCCTTCAGCGAATGCACCGCGAGGTCGGCGCGGCCCTCGAGCATCGCCGCTTCCAGCTCCTTGACGAACAGGCCCTTGCCGCCGACCTTGGACAGCGCGCGATCCAGGATCTGGTCGCCGCGCGTGGTCATGGACTCGATGCGTACCTGCAGCGCCTCGTCCCGCTGCCGCAGCAGCGCGCGCACATGCTCGGCCTGCCACAGCGCGAGGCGGCTCTCGCGCGAGGCGATGACCAGACTGGCCGCGGCCGCGGCGACGGGGGGGCTGGCGCTGGAATCCATGGCCGGAATCGTAGCAGCGCGGGCCGGCGCGCGGCCCGCGCTGCTAGCATCGGCCGCTTCGCCCGCCCCGGCGTGACCGCAGCCCCGCGTGCGCATGGCGAAGCCCCGCACGCCCGCATGCCCGCATACTCGCATGCTCAAGGCCCGCCGGCCCGCCGCGCGGGCAGCCCCAACGCCCCAGTCCCGCCATGCCCACCCGCCGCCCACCCGCAGCCGACGACAAGCCCCTGTTCGACGATATCCGCCTGCTCGGCCGCATGCTCGGCGACGTGCTGCGCGAGCAGCAGGGCCCGTCGATGTTCGACACCGTCGAGCGGGTACGCCAACTGGCGGTCGGCCTGCACCGCGGAGGCGGCGCGCGCCAGCGCCATGCCCTGCGCCGGCTGCTGCAAGGCCTGCCGCGCGAGGAGGCGGTGCGCGTGATCCGCGCCTTCAGCCACTTCTCCATCCTGGCCAACATCGCCGAGGATCGTCATGTGCTGCGCCGCCGGCAGGCGCATGCACTGGCCAGCGAGCGCGCGCAGCCGGGCAGCGTGCGCGCGGCGCTGCTCAAGCTGCAGCAGGCGGGCATCAGCGCGCAGCAACTGCAGGCCTTCTTTGCCGCATCCCTGATCTCCCCGGTGCTCACCGCCCACCCCACCGAGGTGCAGCGCAAGAGCCTGCTCGATGCCGAGCGCGGCATCGCGCGTGCGCTGGTCGAGCGCGAGCAGCCGCAGCCTCCGCGCCGGCTGCGCGAGCTCGACGCCGAGTTGCGCGCGCGCATCACCCAGCTCTGGCAGACACGGCTGCTGCGCTTCACCAAGCTGCGGGTATCGGACGAGATCCAGAACGCCCTCTCGTACTACGACAACACCTTCCTCGCCGAAATCCCCCGCCTCTACCTGGAACTCGAGCAGGGGCTGGACGAACTCTTCCCCCTGCCCGACGGCCTGCCCTGGCGCCTGCCGCCCTTCTTCCGCATGGGACACTGGATCGGCGGCGACCGCGACGGCAACCCCTTCGTCGACGCCGAGACCCTGCGCTACGCGCTGCGGCTGCAGGCGCGCACGGCGCTGAACCACTACCTGGATCAGGTGCACGTGCTGGGTGCGGAGCTGTCGGTGTCGTTGACGCTGGCCAGCGCAAGCCCGCAACTCCTGCAACTGGCCGAGGCCTCTCCCGACCGCAGCGAGCATCGCAGCGATGAACCCTATCGGCGCGCGCTGATCGGGGTGTACGCCCGGCTGGCCGCGACCCTGCGCGCGCTCGGCGAGGCGCAGGCGCTGCGTCACGAGGTGGGTTCCGCGCAGCCCTACGCCTGCGCGCAGGAGCTGGCCGCCGAGCTGCGCGTAGTGCGCGATTCCCTGCACGCCCACCATGCCGGGGCCCTGGCCCGGCTGCGGCTGGAACCGCTGCTGCGCGCCGTCGAGGTGTTCGGCTTCCATCTTGCCACCCTCGATCTGCGGCAGAGCTCGGACAAGCACGAGGCCGTGGTGGCCGAACTGCTGGCCCACGCCCGGCTGTGCCCGGATTACGCCGGGCTCGATGAGGCGGCGCGCATCGAATGGCTGCTGCGCATGCTGCGCGACCCGCGCCCGCTGCGCGTGCCCGAAGCCGCCTACAGCGAGCTCACGCTGTCGGAACTCGCGGTGTTCGATGCGGCGCGGCAGGCGCGCCGCACGCTGGGCGAGGACGCCGTGCGCCAGACCATCATCTCCCACACCGAGAGCGTCAGCGACCTGCTCGAGGTGCTGCTGCTGCAGAAGGAATGCGGGCTGCTGCATGGCACCCTCGGCTGCCCAGGAGCCCAGGCGGAGCTGATGGTCGTCCCGCTGTTCGAGACCATCGCCGACCTGCGCGAGGCACCTCGAATCATGCGCGGGTTGTACGAGTTGCCCGGAATCGGCGAGCTGGTGGCCGCCTCGGGGGCGCTGCAGGAAGTGATGCTTGGCTACTCCGACAGCAACAAGGATGGCGGCTACCTCACCTCCAACTGGGAACTGCACAAGGCCTCGGTGGCACTGGCCGAACTGTTCGGCCAGCTGGGCACGCAGCGCGGCATCCGGCTGCGACTGTTCCATGGCCGCGGCGGCAGTGTCGGCCGAGGCGGCGGCCCGAGCTACGAGGCCATCCTGGCGCAACCGGTGGGCACGGTGGGCGGCAGCATCCGACTGACCGAACAGGGGGAAGTGATCTCCAGCAAATACGCCAACGCCGAGATCGGCCGCCGCAACCTGGAGACCCTGGTCGCCGCCACCCTGGAGGCCACGCTGCTGGCCTTGCCGACGCCGCAGCGCGGCGCCCGCCCCCGCGGCACGCGCAGCGCGGCGCCGGCGGCGTTCCGCGAAGCGGCCGCCGAGCTGTCGCTGGTGGCCATGCGCGCGTACCGCGAGCTCGTCTACGGCGACGAACGCTTCGCCGAGTACTTCCAGGCCGCCACCCCGGTACGCGAGATCTCCACCCTGAACATCGGCAGCCGGCCGGCCTCGCGCAAGCCCGGCGCCTCGCTCAGCGAACTGCGCGCGATCCCATGGAGCTTCTCCTGGGGGCAATGCCGCATCGCTCTGCCAGGCTGGTACGGCTTCGGCAGCGCCGTGCGGCAATTCGTCGCCGAACATGGCGACGAGGGCTCCGCGCTGCTGGTGCGCATGCACCGGCAGTGGCCCTTCTTCCAGGTGTTGCTGTCGAACATGGACATGGTGCTGGCGAAGACCGACCTCGCGGTGGCCGCCAACTACGCCAGCCTGGTCGGCGACACCGCGTTGCGGCGCAAGGTGTTCGGCGCGATCGAGCGCGAATGGAAGCTGAGCGTGCAGGCTCTGCGCGACATCACGGGCTGGGAGCATTTCCTGCAAGGCAACCCGACGTTGGCGCGATCCATCCGCGCACGCTTCCCCTACATCGACCCCCTCAACCACCTGCAGGTCGAACTGCTGCGGCGCTTCCGCGAAGGCCACACCGACGAGCGCACCGTGCGCGGCATCCACCTGAGCATCAACGGCATCGCCGCCGGGCTGCGCAACACCGGCTGAGCGCGCCCGAGCCTATGGGATAATGCCCGTTTTGGCCGGGATGGCGGAATCGGTAGACGCAGCGGACTCAAAATCCGCCGGTGGAAACACTGTGGGGGTTCGAGTCCCCCTCCCGGCACCAGAATGAAATCAAGGGCTTGCGCGAGCAGCGCCCTTGAGGCTCGGAGATCCAAGACGGGCCCGTGTAATGGCTGTGGAAGGTTTCGACCGAAATGCCCCGTGAGCGCGGCGGCATCGCCAGGCGAGGACTGATGCCGCCGCGTGGCGCGGATGTCACACCTTGGACAGCGACTCCAGCACCTCGCGTCCGAGGGCCGTCGCCCGGATCGGCCCGGGCTGCTGCTGGGTTATCAGGCCGGCGGCGCCGAGCAGCTGGACGTTCAGGAGGGCGTGCGCAACTCCACCAGCGACGACGCGCCGCTTGCGCTCATGGTGCCGTCACGACTCCCGGCTGGGCGCGCAAGCGGCCCTTCCCGAACCCCGCCGAACCTACCGCGCGCTGCGGGCGCCCGACATGGCCTGCTGCACCAGCACCCGCGACACGATCGGCACGCGGCCGCGCAGCAGGAACGGGATGCCCAGATCGCGGAGGATCGTGCACTGCGCACCACCGCGCTTCTTGCCGGTCAGGGTGACCAGCTCGGCCTGGCTGAGGCACTCGCCCAGCGCCAGGTCGTCGACCGTTGGTGAAGCCGCCGGGCCCGCGCTCGCGATGACGGGCTCGCTCCGCCAATGGGTCGGCCCGCGCATGCGGTTCTGCCGCAGGTTGGCTGCAGCACGCGCCCTGCCCTCCTGAGTCTTGGGGCCGCGGCTGGCACCGCCGTGCAGCGGGCACCGGTGGCCAGCGCCATCGCCCGCCTGGATGCAGAGGAAATCCATGTCCTTGCGCGCCAGGCACATGTGGATCTTCGACGTCCTGGCCAGGTTCAGCACCCACTTGCCATACTCGGTCGTCAGGTTGATGCCGCTGGCGCGCACGCGGGCCTCGTTCTCGATCGCGGCGGCGGAGAGTGTCTTCGGGGTGTTCATCGGGCTGCTCCATCGCTTGGGGATGCCTAGAACAGTCCCGCCGGCAGGTTCAAAACGCCGTCGATCGCATCGGCCTTTTTTTGCGGGTCGCTTTGATCAATACGGCCCCGGCATGAGTCGTTGAGCTTTGCCACAGCCCAGCAGGGTGCGGTGGTGTGTGTGTGTGTGTGTGCTTCCCGCGTTGACTTGTGACAGCATTTGTCACCAACGGATCGGGCACTGTGGGGACCGCCAATGTCACGGGGATCACCGTCAGCTGCAATGCGCAGTATTCGATCGAGGGAGCGGTGAGCGGCCTGGCAGCGGGCAATGCGGTTGGCCTGCTCGATAATGGCAGCGACCATGTGACGGTCAGCGCCAACGGGATCTTTACCTTTCCCACCCAACTGGCCAGCGGAGCACCGTATGCGGTGAGCGTAGGCACGCAACCGTTGCATCAGGCCTGCACCGTGACCAACGGCACGGGCACCGTGGGGACGACGAACGTCACCAATGTGACGGTGCCATGCTCCCCCGGTCCCGTCTTAGCCTTGGTGGCGAACGCAGCCAGCAAAAACGTCTCGGTGTACAGCATCGATGCCACGACGGGAGTGCTCACTCCGGTTGCGGGCAGCCCGTTCGCGGCAGGATCCTACCCCTCCTCCGTGACGGTCAACCCCGCAGGCACGCTCGCCTTGGTGGCGAACGCAGGCAGCAACAACGTCTCGGTGTACAGCATCGATGCCACGACGGGCGCGCTCACCCAGGTGACGGGCAGCCCGTTCACGGCGGGATACTTCCCCCACTCCGTGACGGTCAACCCCGCAGGCACGCTCGCCTTCGTGGCGAACAACGGTGACGGCACCGTCTCGGTGTACAGCATCGATGCCACGACGGGCGCGCTCACCCAGGTGACGGGCAGCCCGTTCGCGGCGGGGTCAGGCCC
>JAJZEC010000015.1 GCA_021805825.1 Pseudomonadota bacterium | reverse complement strand
CACCAGCGACTGCTCGGCCTCGATCCGGTCTCCCGGCTTGACCAGCAACTCGATGACCTCGACATCCTTGAAATCCCCGATGTCCGGAACCCGTACCTCGATCAGCGCCATTTCGCGTGTCTCCTGCGTCAGAGCAGAACCCGGCGCAGGTCGCCGAGCAATTCACCCAACAGGGTGGTGAAGCGCGCCGCCATCGCGCCGTCGATGACCCGGTGGTCGTACGACAGGGACAGCGGCAGCATCAAGCGCGGCTGGAACTGCTTGCCATCCCAGACCGGCTGCATCTGCGACTTCGACAGCCCGAGGATCGCCACTTCGGGAGCGTTGATGATCGGAGTGAACGCGGTTCCCCCGACCCCGCCAAGGCTGGAGATCGTGAAGCTCGCGCCCTGCATGTCGCCCGGCTTGAGCTTGCCCTCGCGTGCGCTGCCCGCGAGCCGGGACATTTCGGAAGCGATGTCGCGCAGGCCCTTGCGGTCGGCATCCTTCAGCACCGGCACCACCAGCCCCTGCGGGGTGTCGGCGGCGAAGCCCATGTGGATGTAGTCCTTCAGCACCAGGTTCTCGCCCTTTTCGTCCAGCGAGGCGTTGAACTCGGGCATCTGCCTGAGCGCCGCGCAGCAGGCCTTGACCACGAACGCGAGCATGGTCAGCTTGACGCCGCCAGTGCCGGCACCGGCGTTGAAGGACTTGCGGAAGGATTCGAGTTCGGTGATGTCGGCCTGGTCGAACTGGGTGACATGGGGAATCATCACCCAGTTGCGCGCCAGGTTCGGCCCGGAGATCTTCTTGATCCGCGACAACGGCCGCGTAGAGACCGTGCCGAAACGCGCGAAGTCGACCTGTGGCCACGGCAGCAGGTCGAGCGAGCCGCCGCGCCCACCCCCGCCGCCCTGCGCGGCCGGGGTCGCGCTGCGCCCGCTCATCACCTGCTGCACGAAGGAGCGGACGTCCTCGGCGGTGATGCGGCCCTTGGATCCGCTGCCGGCGACTTCCTGCAGCGGAACACCGAATTCGCGCGCCAGCTTGCGCACCGAAGGCGAGGCGTGCGGCAGGCTGCCGACAGCGGGCTCGGCGACCACCGGCGGCAAACCGGCCGTAGGCGGCTGCGCGCGCCGCGGTTGCGAAGCCAGCGCGGCCGCAGGCGCCGCAGCCGGGGCGGAAGCCGTAGCAGCCGGAGCCGTAGCAGCCGGAGCCGGGGCGGCAGCCGCCGGGGCCGCGGCAGGCGCCGGCTCGACCGCCGCGCCCGCTGCCTCCAGACGCAGCAGCACCGTGCCCTCGCTGACCTTGTCACCCAGCTTGACCAGCAACTCCTGCACCACCCCGCCGGCGCTGCTGGGAATCTCCATGCTCGCCTTGTCGCTTTCCACCGTCACCAGCGACTGCTCGGCCTCGATCCGGTCTCCCGGCTTGACCAGCAACTCGATGACCTCGACATCCTTGAAATCCCCGATGTCCGGAACCCGTACCTCGATCAGCGCCATTTCGCGTGTCTCCTGCTGGTTCTTGGCGTGTGCGGGCCTTCAGGCCAGCAAGGGGTTGATGCGCTCGGCGTCGATCGCATAGCGTGCAATGGCCTCGGCGACCTTCGACGCGTCGATGCTGCCCTCGTCGGCCAGGCTGCGCAGCGCCGAGAGCACGACGAAATGCCTGTCGACCTCGAAGTGCCGGCGCAGCTTGGTGCGGGTGTCCGAGCGCCCGAAACCATCGGTGCCGAGCACGCGGTAGCTGCGGCCCTGCGGCAGGTACGGACGGATCTGCTCGGCGTACATGCGCACATAATCGGTCGAAGCCACCACCGGGCCCGGATGCCCGGCGAGCTGGCGGGCGACGAAGCTCTGGCGCGAGGCCTGCCCCGGATGCAGCAGGTTCCAGCGCTCGCAGTCGCTGCCTTCGCGCGCCAGTTCGTTGAAACTCGGGCAGCTCCAGACGTCGGCGGCGACACCCCACTCCTGCTCCAGCAGGTCGGCCGCGGCCAGCACCTCGCGCAGGATCGACCCCGAGCCGAGCAGTTGCACGCGCAGCGCACCTTCACGCCCTGGACGACACAGGTACATGCCCTGCAGGATCTGCTGCTCGGTACCCGCCTGCAGGCCAGGCTGGGCGTAGTTCTCGTTGAGCAGGGTGATGTAGAAGAACACGTCCTCCTGGTCGACGACCATGCGCTGCAGGCCGCTGTGCAGGATCACCGCGACCTCGTGCGCGAAACTCGGGTCGTAGCTGATGCAGTTGGGCACGTTGGCCGCCATCACCTGGCTGTGCCCATCCTCGTGCTGCAGGCCCTCGCCGTTCAGGGTCGTGCGCCCGGAGGTGCCGCCGAGCAGGAAGCCCCGCGCCAGCATGTCCCCCGCGGCCCAGACGAGGTCGCCGATGCGCTGGAAGCCGAACATCGAGTAGTAGATGAAGAACGGGATCGTGATGCGGTTGCTGTGGGAATAGGAGGTCGCGGCGGAGATCCACGAGCACATCCCGCCGGCTTCGGTGATGCCCTCCTGCAGGATCTGTCCGGCCTTGTCCTCGCGGTAGTACATGACCTCGCCGCGGTCGACCGGGGTGTATTTCTGGCCCTCGGGGGCATAGATCCCGATCTGGCGATACAGGCCTTCCATGCCGAAGGTCCGCGTCTCGTCGACCAGGATCGGCACCACCCGCGGACTGAGGTTCTTGTCGCGCAGCAGCTGGTTCAGGCAGCGCACATAGGCCTGCGTCGTGGAGATCTCGCGCCCCTCGGCGGTGGGCTCCAGCATCGGCTTGAAGATCTCCTGCAGCGGCGGCAGCGCCAGTTGTTCGTCGGCCTTGCGCCGGCGCTGCGGCAGGTAGCCGCCCAGCGCCTTGCGGCGCGCGTGCAGGTACTCCATCTCCGGCGTGTCGTCGGCCGGCCGGAAGAACGGCAGCTGCGGCAGTTCATGATCGGGCACCGGGATGTTGAAACGGTCGCGGAATTCCCGGATGTCCTCGTCGGTGAGTTTCTTCACCTGGTGCGCGACATTGCGCGCCTCGGCGGCGCCGCCCATGCCGTAGCCCTTGATGGTCTTCACCAGCAGCACCGTGGGCTGGCCCTGGTGGTGGGCGGCTGCATGGAAGGCCGCGTACACCTTGTTCGGGTCGTGGCCGCCGCGATTGAGGCGCCAGATGTCCTCATCGCTCATGTTCTTGACCATGTCCAGGAGCTTGGGATCGCGGCCGAAGAAATGCTTGCGCACGAAAGCCCCGTCGTTGGCCTTCATCGCCTGGTAGTCGCCATCCAGCACGTCCATCATCACCTGGCGCAGGATGCCTTCCTTGTCGCGTGCCAGCAGCGGATCCCAGTACGAGCCCCAGATCAGCTTGATCACGTTCCAGCCCGCGCCGCGGAACTCGGCCTCGAGCTCCTGAATGATCTTGCCGTTGCCGCGCACCGGCCCGTCCAGGCGCTGCAGGTTGCAGTTGACGACGAACACCAGGTTGTCGAGCTTTTCGCGCGCGGCCAGACCGATCGCGCCCAGCGATTCGGGCTCGTCCATCTCCCCGTCGCCGCAGAACACCCAGACCTTGCGCGCCGAGGTGTCGGCGATGCCGCGCGCATGCAGGTACTTGAGGAAGCGCGCCTGGTAGATCGCCATGATCGGGCCCAGGCCCATCGACACCGTCGAGAACTGCCAGAAGTCGGGCATCAGCTTCGGGTGCGGGTAGCTCGACAGCCCGCCTCCGTCGGCTTCCTGGCGGAAATGCTCGAGTTGCTGCTCGCTCAGCCTTCCCTCGAGAAAGGCCCGCGCGTAGATGCCCGGCGCGCTATGGCCCTGGAAATACACCAGGTCGCCGCCATGGCTTTCGCTGGGTGCGTGCCAGAAATGGTTGAACCCGGCCCCAAGCATCGACGCCAGCGAGGCGAAGGAGGCGATATGCCCCCCCAGATCCCCGCCGTCGGCCGGATGCAGGCGATTGGCGCGCACGACCATGGCCATCGCGTTCCAGCGCATGTAGGCGCGCAGCCGCTCCTCGATTTCCACGTTGCCGGGGTTGCGCTCTTCCAGATCCGGCGGGATGGTGTTCACATAGGCCGTGTTGGCCGAAAAGGGCATGTCCACCCCTTCCTGCCGCGCCTGGTCGAGCAGCGCTTCGAGCAGAGCATGCGCGCGCTCGCGGCCCTCGCTGGCGATCAGCGCCTGCAGGGCGTCGAGCCATTCGCGGGTTTCCTGGGGATCGGGATCATTGGCAGGCGCGGCCTGCGATTGCGGAACTGCGGCCATGGGAGTCTCCTCGGTGGTTTGCCAGCGAGTATGGCAAAGAATTTTTTGGATGGCAACATGCTGTTTTATATTATGAAATTTTATCGATTCCGGCGCCAGGCTCCTGCCTGCGCAGCATGCGCCGGTTCACGGGCTTTGCATAGACTGGCGGGGTGAACATCGTTTCTGCCCGTCTGCCGCGGCTGCGACGCCGCGGCCATCGCCTGTTGCGCAGCCTCAGTGCCGAGCGGCTGCTGCTGTTCGTGCCGCTGCTTTCGCTGGTGCTGTTCCTGGGTGCGGCGGCGGCGCTGTTGCGCTACAGCCAGCAGACCGCCCTGCAGCGCGAACGCGACACCCTGCAGCGCGACAGCGAATGGGCACGCCAGCGCATGAGCCTGGAAATGGCCCTGATGCAGGAACAGTTGCAGTCGATGGCCAATGTGCTGGAGACGCGACGTGGCGGCGAGCGCTTTCCCGACCTGGCCCACCACTTCGTGCACCAGCATGCCCCGGTCGTTGCCGTGTACGCGACCGATGGGGGCGGCCGCCTCGTGCACCTGGTGACCAGCGCGAAGGTGCCGCGCGAATTGCGCTGGATCGGACCGCAGCACCTGCCGCTGCACCAGGAATCGCAACGCCTGCAGCAGCTCGCCAGACTGTCCCTGCATCCGGTGTACAGCACGCCGTACCGCCTGCCCGATCTGGGCTGGGTGATCGAGTCGGCCACGCCGCTGTTGCTGGGCACGCAGTACGCCGGGACGGTCGGCGCCGTCTTTTCCATCGACGGCCTGATGCGCGGCACCACGGTGCAGGAACTGAGCAGCCATTACGCGGTCGCGCTGGTCGACCGTCTGACGCATCAGGTGCTGGCCAACACCGCGGCCGGCAGCGTCGAGCGCAAGCCGCTGCAATACATGGTCGCGCTGTCCCCGTTCGGCAGCGGACTGGAGATGCGCGTCAGCAGCTACCACTCTCGGCCTGGATGGACGGCACGCGGCCTGTACTGGGCGGTGTTCGCACTGTCGGCCTTGATGCTCTGGATGCAGTGGGGCGGCTGGCGGCAGATGCGGGAGCGTCTGCAGGTGCAGCAGCGCCTGACGCGCGAGACCGCGTTCCGGCGCGCGATGGAGAACTCGCTGTCCACCGGGATGCAGGCCATCGACCTGCAGGGCCGCATCGGCTATGTCAACGCAGCCTTCTGCAAAATGACCGGCTTCGCCGAGCGCGACCTCGTCGGCCAGTCTCCCCCCCATCCCTACTGGCCGGTGCGACGGCGCGCGGAAATGGCCCTCGCGCTGCAGCAGACCCTGGACGGCCTGGCGCCTCCTTCGGGCTTCGCGCTCAAGTTGACGCGCAAGGACGGCAGCGAATTCGACGCCCGCGTCTACGCCTCGCCGCTGATCGACAACCGCGACCGGCAGACCGGCTGGGTCATGTCGATCACCGACATCACCGAACCCACACGCATCCGCCAGGAACTGGCGGCCTCGCACGAACGCTTCGTCGCCGTGCTGGAGGGGCTCGACGCCGCGGTGTCCGTGCTCGGCATCGATCGCGACGAGCAACTTTATGCCAACAAGCTCTATCGGCAGTGGTTCGGAGCCTCGGCGCACGGACACCATCTGCTCAGCGGCCAGGAGGCCCCGCCGGGCGCCGGCGTGGACGGCGACGACGCGGTCGACAGCTTCGCCGGCCTGCCGGCCGACGAGTTCCTGCACAGTCCGGCGCAGGCCCACGAAATCCATGTCGCATCGCTGGATCGCTGGTTCGACGTCCGACAGCGTTACATCCAGTGGGTGGATTCGCGGGTCGTGCAGATGCTCATCGCCACCGACGTCACGGCGCGCCACCAGGCCGAGGAGATCGCGCGCAATCAGGAGGAGAAGGCACAGATCACCAGCCGCCTGATCGCGATGGGCGAAATGGCCTCCTCGCTGGCCCACGAACTCAACCAGCCGCTGACGGCGATCAACAACTACTGCTCGGGCATGATCGCCCGCCTGCGCAACCACGCGATGCCTGCCGAGGATCTGCAGCCGGCGCTGGAGAAGACCGCCCGCCAGGCCCAGCGCGCGGCGGCGGTCATCCGGCGGGTGCGGGACTTCGTCAAGAAGAGCGAGCCCCACCGCGTGGCCTGCCGGGTGCCCGATATCGTGCAGAACACCCTCGAACTCGCGGAAATCGAATTGCGCAGGCGCAATGTGCGGCTGTCCACCCGCATCGCGCCCGGCCTTCCCATGCTGCACGCCGACCCCATCCTGATCGAGCAGGTGCTGCTGAATCTGCTGCGCAACGCCGCCGAGGCGGTGGACAAGGCAGCACGCCAGGGCGTGCTGCGCAGTGTGCAACTCGACATCGCGCAACAGCAGGATCAGGTGTGCTTCAGCGTGCGCGACAACGGAACCGGGGTGGCCGACGACGTGATGAGCCACCTGTTCGAAGCCTTTTACACCACGAAGACCGAGGGACTGGGCATCGGTCTCAACATCTGCCGCTCGATCGTCGAATTCCACGAGGGCCGTCTGTGGGCGCAGAATCAATACAATGGGGAGGTTCTGTGCGGCAGCGTTTTCTCCTTCACGCTGCCGCTTGACCCGCCGTCCCGCGCAAGCGGCGCCGCAGCGCCGCAGGACACGGAACATCCCGTCGCTGTCGCCGCGCAGGTCGGCACGACCGCCGCAACCGCCCTTGACCCGACGAGTCCATGAAACCAGCGAACAAAGGCACCGTGTACGTGATCGACGACGACGAGGCGGTGCGCGACTCCCTGCAGTGGCTGCTCGAGGGCAACGACTACCGCGTACGCTGCTTCGACTCCGCCGAGGCCTTCCTGGCGCGCTTCGATGCGCGCGAAGTCGCCTGCCTGATCGTCGATGTGCGCATGCCGGGCATGAACGGACTGGAACTGCAGGAGCGCCTGCTGCAGCGCGGACAGAGCATTCCGCTGGCCTTCATCACCGGCCATGGCGACGTGCCGATGGCGGTGGCCACGATGAAGAAGGGCGCTGTCGATTTCATCGAGAAGCCCTTCAATGAAAGCCTGCTGCGCGACCTCGTCGACCGCATGTTGCAGAAGGCCCGCGTCGAACTCGAGGAGCACGCGCAGAGCGCCAGCCGCGAGGCCTTGCTCGCCAAGCTGACCAGCCGCGAATCGCAGGTCCTCGAGCGCATCGTCGCCGGGCGCCTGAACAAGCAGATCGCCGACGACCTGAACATCAGCATCAAGACGGTAGAGGCGCACCGAGCCAACATCATGGAAAAGCTGGGTGCCAACACCGTCGCGGATCTGCTGAAGATCGCCCTCGGCGCCAACAAATGAACCTGCGCGCGGCCAGGCCGCGCGCCTGCCCCAGCGATGACAGCCCAACGGATCGACGGTAAATCCCTGGCGGCGCAATGCCGCGCCGAACTCGCCGAGCGCGTCGCCGCGCTGCGCGCGCGCGGCCGTCCGCCGGCGCTGGCCGTGGTGCTGGTCGGCGACGACCCGGCGAGCCAGATCTATGTGCGCAACAAGATCTCCGCCTGCGCGCAGGCGGGCATCGAGTCGCAGCACCATCGCTTCGACGCCGATCTGCGCGAATCCGAACTGCTGGCGCGCATCCATGCGCTGAACCGCGACGACAGCGTGCATGGCATCCTGGTGCAGCTTCCGCTGCCCGCGCA
Source organism: Pseudomonadota bacterium (assembly GCA_021805825.1). Lineage (GTDB taxonomy): Bacteria > Pseudomonadota > Gammaproteobacteria > Burkholderiales > Burkholderiaceae_C > Thiomonas_A. Next base: position 50,554 of record JAJZEC010000015.1, on the reverse strand, counting down.
CATCCATGCGCAGCGGGTGATCGAGGCGATCTCCCCACGCAAGGATGTCGATGGATTCCATGTCGCCAACGCCGGGGCGCTGCTGGTCGGCCAACCGGGCTTTCGCCCCTGCACCCCGCTGGGCTGCATGCGCATGCTCGAGCACATCGGCCTGAGGGATCTGCGCGGCAGGCACGCGGTCGTCGTCGGCCGCTCCAACATCGTCGGCAAGCCGATGGCCCTGATGCTGCTGGAACGCAACGCCACGGTGACCATCGCCCACAGCGGCACGCCGGATCTGGCGCAGACCTGCCGGCAGGCCGACGTGCTGGTGGCCGCGGTCGGCAGGCCGCGGATCATCGGCGCGGGGATGATCAAGCCGGGCGCCGCGGTCATCGATGTCGGCATCAACCGCCTGCCCGACGGGAGCCTGTGCGGCGACGTGGACTTCGAGGCGGCAAGCGAGGTGGCCGCATGGATCACCCCGGTTCCCGGTGGCGTCGGCCCGATGACCATCGCGATGCTGCTGTCCAACACCGTGCAGGCCTGCGAGCAGGTCTGAATCCCACCGGCCGCGCCGCATCATGAACGCCTGCGCCGATCTGCCCGATTTCGCCTCGTTGCGCCCGCAGCAGATCGAGCCGCTGCTGCGCCAGCGCATCGACGAGCTGCGCCGCACGCTGCAGCAGGTCTGTGGTGACGAGGCCGTGCCGCTGGCGCAGACCGACTGGGACAACCTGGTCGAGCCGCTGCAACTGGCCAGCGAGGCCCTGGGACGCGCCTGGGCGATGGTTTCGCACCTGCACGCGGTGGCCGACAGCCCGGAGCTGCGCGAAGCCTTCCACGCCATGTTGCCCCGGGTCACCGAGGTGTGGACCGAACTCGGCGCCGAGCCCCGGCTGTACGCGCGCTACGCCGCGCTGCGCGAAGGGCCGGGATTCGCCGCGTTGTCGGCGTTGCGCCGCCGGCTGGTCGAGCGTGCGCTGCGCGACCTGCGACTGGGCGGCGCCGGGCTGCGCGGCGCCGAGCACGCGCGCTACGCTGCCATCGAGCAACGCAGCGCCGAACTGGAGCAGGTCTTTTCCGAACATCTGCTCGACGCCACCGACGCCTTCCTGCTGCGCGCCGAGCCCGCGCAGCTCGAGGGCTTGCCGCGCGATGTCGTGCAGGCCGCGCGCGAGGCTGCCGGCGACGGCCCCGGCCATGTCTTCACCCTGCACCAGCCCAGCTACATTCCGGTGATGCAGCATGCCCGCGACCGCGGCCTGCGCGAAGCCATGTACCGCGCCTATGTGACGCGCGCCAGCGAACTGGGCGACCCCCGCTTCGACAATTCGGCGGCCATGAGCGAGCTGCTGCAGCTGCGCCTCGAGCAGGCCCGACTGCTCGGCTTCGAGCATTTCGCCGCGCTGTCGCTGCAGCCCAAGATGGCCGACAGCCCCGAGCAGGTGGAGGATTTCCTGCTCGACCTGGCGCGGCGCGCGCGCCCCTACGCCGAGCGCGACCTGCGCGAACTGCGCGATTTCGCGGCCGGCGAACTCGGCCTGCAGACGCTGCAGGCCTGGGACATGGCATTCGCCTCCGAGCGCCTGCGCGAGCGCTGCTATGCGTATTCCGAGCAGGAACTCCGGGAGTACTTCGCGGAACCCCGGGTGCTGGCCGGCATGTTCGACCTGGCTCGGCAGCTGTTCGGCGTGCGCGTGGTGGAGCAGGCGGCACAGGGCGCGTGGCACGCGGATGTCCGGCTGTGGCGCGTCGAGGCGGCCGACGGCAACCTGATCGGGCATTTCTACACCGATCTGTTCGCGCGCCCCGGCAAGCGCGGCGGAGCGTGGATGGACGACGCGCGCGCCCGCTGGCGGCGTCCGCATGGCGCGCTGCAGACCCCGGTGGCGCTGTTGAACTGCAACTTCGCACGCGGCGTGGGCGATCGCCCGGCGCTGCTCAGCCACGACGACGTGCAGACGCTGTTCCACGAGTTCGGCCACGGCCTGCACCACCTGCTGACCCAGGTTGACGAGCTCGCGGCCTCCGGGCTTTCGGGGGTGGAATGGGATGCGGTGGAACTGCCCAGCCAGTTCCTCGAGAACTATTGCTGGGAGTGGGAGGTGCTCGGGCGCATCGGCCGCCATGTCGACACCGGCGAACCGCTGCCGCGGCAGGTGTTCGATCGCATGCTCGCGGCGCGCAACTTCCAGGCCGGCATGCAGACCCTGCGGCAGGTCGAGTTCGCGCTATTCGACCTGCGGCTGCACCGCGATTTGCGCAACTTCACGGCGCAATCGGTGGCCGAACTCGCGGCGGAGGTGCGGCGTGAGGTCGCCGTGGTGTTTCCTCCTGATTTCTCCAGATTCCAGCACAGCTTTTCCCATATCTTCGCCGGGGGTTATGCGGCCGGCTACTACAGCTACAAATGGGCGGAGGTGCTTTCCGCGGACGCCTATGCGGCCTTCGAGGAGCATGGAGTCTTCGACCCCGAGACCGGCGCGCGCTTTCGCGACCAGATTCTCGGCAGCGGCAGCAGCCGTGACGCCATCGAGTCCTTCCGCGCCTTCCGCGGGCGCGACCCTGCCATCGATGCCCTGTTGCGCCATCAGGGCATGGTGGGCGAAGTCTGAATCCATCGACCGGCGCGTTGCAGGAGCAAACGACATGCGAGGATGGCCGCGCCGGCTTGCGCAAGGGTTGACCGTAGGGGCATTGGCACTGCTCGGCAGTTCGCCCGCCTGGGCGATCTACCGGGTGGTCGGGCCCGACGGCACCGTGACCTTCACCAACATTCCCCCGGCCGGCGCGACGCTCGCGACCCCGGTGCCGCAGCCGGCCGGCAGCGTGGCGGCGCCGAGCCCGCTGCCGCGGCGTCTGCGCATCCTGCAGCGGGAGGCCCCGGTGGTGGTCTACACCACCGGGAAGTGCACGGCCTGCGCAAACGGCATCGCCATGCTGCGCGCGGCGGGCATTCCCTACCAGGAGAGAACCATCTCGACGCCACGGGACGCGCAGGCGCTGAAGGCCTTCGATCCCAGCCTGCGGCTGCCGCTGCTGCGGGTGGCCGGGGTCGCGCTGGCACCCGGCTTCGATGCCGACACCTGGAAACAGGCCTTGCGCGCGGCCGGCTACCCAGGGCAATCGCAACTGCCGCTCCATTATCGCTTCGCGCAGCCGCAGCCACTGGCACCACGAGCGACGCCACCGCGCAGGTCACGCCCGCCCGCAGCGGCGGCATCGCAGCAGACGCCGGTGCTGCCGCCGCCGAACCCTCACGCCCCACCGGGCTTCCAGTTCTGAGGATCCGGACGGCGCGACGCTCAGCCGAAATCGCGCTGCTGCACCCCCTGGTCGCTGCCGACGAGCGCCAGGTCGGCGCCGCGGCGGGCGAACAAGCCCACGGTGACCACCCCGGGAATCTGGTTCAGCAGGCTTTCCAGTTCGGTCGGACGATCGATGCGCAGTCCGCTGACATCGAGGATCTGGTTGCCGTTGTCGGTCAGCAGGCCCTCGCGCAGTCGAGGCTGGCCGCCGAGTCCCTGCAGGCGGCGGCGAACGAGTTCCCGCGCCATCGGAACGACCTCCACCGGCAAGGGGAAGGCGCCGAGCACCGGCACCAGCTTGCTGGCATCGACGATGCACACGAAGCGCTCGGCGACCTCGGCCAGGATCTTCTCGCGCGTCAGCGCGCCTCCGCCGCCCTTGATCATCGCCCCGGCAGGGTCGATTTCGTCGGCACCATCGATATACACCGGGATGCGCTCGACCTCGTTCAGATCCAGCACCTGGAAGCCCTGCGCGCGCAGGCGCTCGGTACTGCGCGTCGAACTCGACACCACGGCGCGCACACGCTGGCGCTGCGTGGCCAGGGCATCGATGAAGAAGTCGACCGTCGAGCCCGTGCCCACGCCGAGCACCGCGCCGTCGACAACATGCCTCAGCGCCTCCTGCGCGACGGCTCGCTTGCGTTCGTCCTGGGTCATTCGTGGGTACCGGTGGTGGCCTTGCCTGGCCGTATTATCGCCCTGCCCCAGACCGAATCCCGCGTTCATGCCCGTTCCGTACGCCCCCCTGCGCTGCCTGATGTTCCGGCTGGATCCGGAAACCGCGCACGGCCTCGGCCTGCGCAGCCTGCGTACCCTGCACCAGTGCGGACTGAGCCTGCTGCTGGCCGAGCCGCGGGTGATCGATCCGGTGCGCGTGCTCGGCCTGAACTTTCCCAACCGCGTCGGACTGGCCGCCGGACTGGACAAGGACGGCGAGGCGATCGATGCCTTGGCCGCGCTGGGCTTCGGCTTCATCGAAGTCGGCACCGTAACGCCGCGGCCGCAGAGCGGCAATCCGCGTCCGCGGCTGTTCCGCCTGCCGGCGGCGCGGGCGCTGATCAACCGCATGGGATTCAACAACCTCGGGGTCGAAACCTTCCTGCGCAATGTGCGCCGAAGCCGGCGTGAAATCCCGCTGGGATTGAACATCGGCAAGAACGCCTCGACACCGATCGAGTCTGCGCTCGACGATTACGTGGCCTGTCTGCGCGCGGTGCATGAGCACGCCGACTACGTGACCATCAACGTGTCCTCGCCCAACACCCCGGGCTTGCGCAGACTGCAGAACGAGCAGGAACTCACCGACCTGCTGCGCGGCCTGGCGGAAGAGCGCGACCGCCTGGCGCAGCAGCAATCGCGCCGCGCCCCGATGCTGCTGAAGATCGCTCCGGATCTGCACCCCGAGGCCCTGCTGGCGCTGGCCGACGCGCTGCCGCGGCATGGCATCGATGGCGTCATCGCGACCAACACCACCTTGTCCCGCGAGGGCGTCGAGGGCCTGGCGCACGCCGAGCAGGCCGGCGGCCTGAGCGGGGCTCCGCTGCACGAACGCGCGAACCGCACGATCGCACGGTTGCGCGAGCGCCTCGGCCCGGGATTCCCGATTGTCGGCGTGGGGGGTATCCTGGATGCCCGCGACGCGCTGGACAAGGTGCGCTGTGGCGCCGACCTGGTGCAGTTGTACAGCGGCCTGATCTACCGCGGCCCGCGCCTGGTTCGCGACTGCGCGCAGGCCCTCGCCGGGGCGCGCTGAGCGCGCCGCCGCCGAACCCCCACGAGACCGCGAAGCGCGGCCTTATTTCTGCTTCAACCGCGTCTTGTTGGCGGTGATGTGTTCGTAGATCTCGCGCGAACGCTGCGACAGCGGCCGCCCGAAGCCCTCGCGCCATGGCGAGGAGACCTTCACCTGAGGACGCTTGCGAAAGGTCGAAGCAACCTCGGCGGCGTTTTCCATCATCAGATCCCAGGGGTTGGACGGCTTCGACGCCTGGGTCTTGGTGGCTGTGGTATCGGTGTCCAGATCTCCGGATTTACGCGTAGTAGTCGTCGTTTTCGCCACGGCTCGCCCTTTACTCAATAGCCATTCCCATGCTCGGCCCGTGCCCGCGACCCGCCCGCACGAACCTCCAGCTCCCTCAGGGATACCCGTCGCCTGCGATGCCACCCTTGCGCAGCGGGGTATGGACAAGCCGCCGCATCCGGGTACACTCGATCACGCGAATCGCGGAACAAATAGCGGCTGCTTCCAGCAGCCCACGGCGCCTCGACTCTGGCTCCACAGTCCGGCTCGACTGCGCATCAGACTGACTGCGCATCAACCCGCTGTTCCTGCGCGCAGTGCCTGCGCGCCGTGAAAACGCGCACGCTGCGGCAGCGTGGGTGCATGAACATCCGCAGGAATCCCGCCTCGATCCCCTCCGGTCACACTGGGTAATTGTAACCCAAGACGTCGCATGAGCGGCGCCCACGCGACGCGGCTCCTCAGTCCAGCCAGCGATCGAGGCGCTGCAGCACTGTCGCGCGCGGGAACAGGGCCAGCACCGCGTCGACCGAAGGCGTCTGCGCACGCCCAGTGACCATGTGCCGCAAGGGCATCGCCAATTGCGGCATCTTCAGCTTGTAGTCGCCGAGGGTCTGCTTGATCGCCGCGGCCACCGACGGCGCATCCCACCCGGGAAGCTCGGCCAGTCGGCTGCGCAGCGCGCGCAGCGCCTGCGGCACCGGATCGCCCAGCGCCTGGCGCAGTGCCTGCTCGTCGGGCTGCGGATCGCCATAGAACATCGTGCATTGCGCGGCCAGTTCGACCAGCGTCGACGCGCGCTCGCGCAGCAGCAGCGCTGCCGCCCGCAGATCCACCCCCAGTTCGCGCAGCCCCAGCCGCTGCACAAAGGGCTGCAGCTGCTGCTCGAGTTGCTCAGGCGCCAGCGCGCGCAGGTACTGCGCATTCAGCCATTTGAGCTTTTCCCCGTCGAATTGCGCTGCCGAGCGCCCCAGGTGCTCCAGATCGAACCAGCGCAGGAACTGCTCGCGGCTGAACACCTCGGCATCGCCATGCGACCACCCCAGGCGCGCCAGGTAGTTCAACAGGGCGTCGGCCAGGTAACCCTCGTCGCGGTACTCCAGCACACTCTTCGCTCCGTTGCGCTTGGACAGTTTCTCGCCCTGCTCGTTGAGCACTGTCGGCAGGTGCGCGTACACCGGCGGCTCCTTGCCCAGCGCGCGGAAGATGTGGATCTGCCGCGGGGTGTTGTTCACATGGTCGTCGCCCCGGATCACATGGGTGATGCCCATGTCGATATCGTCGACGACCACGCAGAAGTTGTACGTCGGCGTTCCGTCCGGGCGCGCAATCACCAGGTCGTCGAGTTCGGCGTTGTCCACGCTGACCCTTCCCTTGACGCGATCCTCCCAGTACACGCTGCCGTGCGTGGGCGTGCGAAAGCGCAGCACGGGCTGTACCCCCGCAGGGGGCGCGGGCAACTGCCTGCCCGGCTCCGGGCGCCAGCTGCCGTCGTAGCGCGGCTTCAGCCCGGCGGCCATCTGGCGTTCGCGCAAGGCGTCGAGCTCGGCGCTGCTCATGTAGCAGCGGTAGGCGTGGCCGGAATCGAGCAACTGCTGCAGCACTTCCCGGTAGCGCTCCATGCGCTGCATCTGGTAGACCGGCCCCTCGTCGTAGTCCAGGCCCATCCATTGCATGGACTGCAGGATCACGTCCACCGCGGCCTGGGTCGAGCGCTCGGTGTCGGTGTCTTCGATGCGCAGGATGAAGCGGCCGCCGTGGTGGCGGGCGAAGGCCCAGGGATACAGCGCCGAACGGATGTTGCCAAGATGGATGAAGCCGGTCGGACTGGGAGCGAAACGGGTGCGTACGGTATCGGAGTTCATGGTTCGCGGATGGGTGGCGCGCACGGCCACGGGATCTGCCGGGATGGGCGAGCCGTCGTGCTCAGGGCTGCATGCCCAGACCGCGCGCGAGATCGTTCCGGATGTCGTCGACGTGCTCGAGGCCGACGCCCACGCGGATCAGCCCCTGGCCGATGCCCGCAGCCTCGCGCTGCTGCGGGCTCAGGCGCCCGTGCGACGTGCTCGCCGGATGGGTGATGGTGCTACGGGTGTCGCCGAAATTGGCGGTGATGGAGCACAGCCGGGTGGCGTCGATGAGCGCGAAGGCGCGCTTGCGCGCCTGCTCGGGGCTCGCGGCGGAGAGTTCGAAGGAGAGCACGCCTCCCCCCTGCCCCGACTGCTGGGACATCGCCAGCGCGTGCTGCGCATGGCTGGCCAGCCCGGGGTAATGCACCCGCGCGACCCCCGGCTGATCCTGCAGCCACGCAGCCAGTTCAAGGGCACTGGCGCTTTGCGCGCGCACGCGCAGCGACAGGGTCTCCAGACCCTTGAGCACGACCCAGGCGTTGAAGGGCGACAGACTGATGCCGGCGCTGCGCTGCACCGGCAGCAGACGGCCCTCGACGATCGGACGCGTGCCGCACAGCGCCCCGGCCAGCACCCTCCCCTGGCCGTCGAGGAACTTGGTTCCCGAGTGCATCACCAGATCGGCGCCGAAGTCCGCCGGGCGCTGCAGCGCCGGCGAGCAGAAGCAGTTGTCGACCACCAGCAGGGCCCCGCAGTCGTGGGCGAGCGCGGCCAGCGCGGCGATGTCGCAGACCTCCGTCAGCGGGTTGCTGGGTGTTTCCGCGAACAGCAGCCGCGTGCGGCCGGGGCGCAGCGCCGAGCGCCACTCGGCGATGTCGGTCTGCGACACGAACGTCGTCTCCACCCCGAAGCGGCCGAAGGTCTCTCCGACCAGCTTCAGGGTCGCGCCGAACACCGAGCGCGAGCACACCACATGATCGCCGGCCTGCAGCAGCGCCAGCATCAGCAGGGTGATGGCGCCCATGCCGCTGGCCGTGGCCAATGCCGCCTCTGTTCCCTCCAGCGCGGCCAGGCGCTGCTCCATGGCCGCGACCGTGGGGTTGGAAAAGCGCGAGTACAGAAAGCCTTCCTCGTCGCCGGCGAAGCGCGCCGCCGCACCCTCGGCGTCGGGCTGCACGAAGCTGCTGCTGAGGAACAGCGCCTCGCTGTGCTCGCCATGGGCGCTGCGCGGCAGGCCCGCGCGCACGGCCAGCGTCTGGGCATGCCAGTGCGCACCCGCCAGGTCGTCGTCGATGCCTCGCCCGCTCATGGCCTGCCCTCCTCCTCGGCCTGTCCCTGCAGCGCCAGCATGCCACCCGCGGGAACATCGACGCCGCCGCGGCTGGCGCGCAGCGCGTCATCCACATCCCCGGTGACATAGCAGCCGTCGAAGCACGAAGCCTCGAAGGTCTCGATCTCGGGGCGCACCTGGCGCACTGCGCGCTTCATCGCCTCCAGATCCTGGTAGATCAGCGCATCGGCGCCGATGATGCGGCGGATCTCTTCGGTGTCGCGCCCGTGGGCCACGAGTTCGTCCGCCGTCGGCATGTCGATGCCGTACACGTTGGGATAGCGCACCGGGGGCGCCGCCGACGCCAGGAAGACCTGGCGCGCCCCGGCCTCCCGCGCCATCTGCACGATTTCCCGCGACGTCGTGCCGCGCACGATCGAGTCATCGACCAGCAGCACGTTGCGGCCCTCGAATTCCTGCGCGATCGCGTTGAGCTTCTGGCGCACCGAGCGCTTGCGTACCGCCTGCCCCGGCATGATGAAGGTGCGTCCCACATAGCGGTTCTTCACGAAACCCTCGCGGTACGGCCGGCCAAGCTTCCAGGCCAGTTGCATCGCCGAAGGCCGGCTGGACTCGGGCACCGGGATGACGACGTCGATCGCGTTCGGCGGCATCACCGAGATCACGCGCTGCGCGAGCGTCTCCCCCATGTTCAGGCGCGCCTGATACACGGAAATCCCGTCGAGCACCGAGTCGGGCCGAGCCAGGTAGACGAATTCGAAGATGCAGGGATTCAGACGCACGACCTCGGCGCAGGACTCGAAGCGCATGCTGCCCTGCAGGTCGACGAACACGGCCTCGCCGGGTGCGACGTCGCGCAGCAGCCGGAATCCGTTGCCTTCGAGTGCCACCGATTCACTGGCCACCATCACCGCGCCGTCCGCATGGCTGCCGATGCACAGCGGACGGATGCCGTAGGGATCGCGGAAGGCGAGCAGGCCATGCCCGGCGATCAGCACCACCACGGCATAGGAGCCGCGCACCCGGCGATGCACCGCGCGCACCGCGCGGAACAGGCACTCGACCTGCAGCGGCAGCCCGTCGGAGGCACGGTCGAGCTCGCGCGCGAACACGTTGAGCAGCACCTCCGAATCGCTGCCCGTGTTGATGTGCCGATGATCGGTCGCGCTCAGTTCCCGGCGCAGGGCCTGGGTGTTGGTCAGGTTGCCGTTGTGCGCCAGCGCCAGGCCGAAGGGGGCGTTGACGTAGAAGGGCTGTGCCTCCTCCTCGCTGTCGGCGCTGCCGGCGGTGGGGTAGCGCACCTGCCCGAGTCCATACTCGCCGGGCAGCGCGCGCATGTTGCGGGTGCGAAACACATCGCGCACCATCCCACGCGCCTTCTGCATGTACATCCTGCCACCCTGGCCGGTGACGATGCCTGCGGCGTCCTGTCCGCGATGCTGCAGCAGCAGCAAGGCGTCGTAGATCGTCTGGTTGACCGGCTGCTTCGACACCACACCGACAACTCCGCACATGATTCGATACTCCGGGAACAGGCAACGCGGCGACGGCGCCGCAATTCAGGGCCGCTGCGACGGCGGAAGCGGCAGCGGCAGCACGGGCACCGTCGCGGCCACCGCGTGCAGCGGTAACATCGGGGCCAGGCGCGCCGCGGCCGCCGCGGCCAGCGGTGCAAACAGCGAAGCGCGCCACAGGCTGCTGGCGGGCAGGCGGGTATAGGCGGCGAGCAGCGCGAGCAGCACGATGACCAGCGCGCCCCGCACCACGCCAAAGGTCGCGCCCAGGCTGCGGTCGAGCATGCCCAGGCCGCTGGAACGCAACAGCATGCGCGCCAGCGTGGCCAGCACTCCGGCCGCCAGCAGCACGAGCAGGAAGCAGGCAGCCCAGGCCAGCGCCATGCGCAATCCGGGCTGTTCGACCATCGGCAGCAGATGCTGGCCGAGCCAGGGGGCATACAAGCGCGCCAGCACGAAGGCGACGACCCAGCCGCCCAGCGCGATGAGTTCATAGGCTGCACCCCGCAGCAGGCCGACCAGTGCCGACAGCACGAGCCCGGCCAGCAGCAGCCAGTCGAGGACGTTCACAGGCCCAGCACCACGGCGCGCAGCCCCAGCGCCTGGATGCGGCGCAGGGCTTGCTCGGCCTGCGCGCGCGATGCGAAGGGCCCGACCCGCACGCGCACGCGCTCACCGGCACGCGTCTGCACGTCCTCGGTGTAGCTGTGCAGGCCGACGGCGGCGATCCGGCGGCGCACCTGCCGCGCGGTCTGTGCGTCGGCATAGGCGCCGGCCTGCACCACGTAGCGCGCAGCCTGATCGGCCGCGCTGCCTTGCGGCGCCTGCACGGCGCGCTCGGCCTGCGCCGCGGTGATCTGGGACGTCGGCTTGCCCTCGAGCGCCGCCAGCGCACGCCGCGCCGCGGCCACGTCGCGCGGCGGCGGCGCGGGTTGCGCCCTTGTCGGGGCCTGCTGCGCTGGCGTCTCGACCCGCGCGGGGGCCTCGCGCTGCTGCGGCGTCGGCGCCTGCGCGCGGGCAGCGGCTGGCGACGGTTCCTGCGCGGCAGTCCCGGGCTGCGCCTGCGGGGCGGGCTTCGGCTGCGCCTGCGGGGCGGTTGGCCCCTGCGGCGGGCTCGCCGGGCTGGCCGGGGCTGCCAGCGCCGCCTGGCTGGGCGGGGGGATGTCCAGACTGATGTGGGAGGAAACCGGCTTCGGCTGGGTTTCGAAGATCAGCGGAAACACCACCACGCCGGTCAGGACCAGCGCGACCGCGCCGATCAGGCGGCGGCGCGCGCGGATGCGCAGTACCTCCTCGCTCTGCGGCTGGCGGGAGGACGCAGCCGAACCCGGAGAGCCGTCCTTGGCACGCTTGGCGGGCAGTTTCATGGCGTTCGGTGGTAGGCATGCTCGACGCCCGGAGTCGCCTGCGCGAGCCCGGAACGTCCGGCTTCAAGCCGCGGCAGCGGCCGCCAACGGCGGGGGCGGATCATCCCGGCGCTGCGCAAGCACGTCGCCCACGGTGAAAAAGGAACCGAAAACCACGATTCTATCGGTCGGCTGGGCCTGTGACCGCGCCGCGGCCAAGGCCTGCCGCGGCGAGGCGTGGCAGGTGGCCTGCGCGTCCTGCGGCAGCCGCGCGCGCAATGCCTGCGCGGTGGCTGCGCGCGGCGTGGGCAAGTCGCACAGATGCCAGGAACGTGCCAGAGGCGCCACCGCCTGCACGATGCCCTGCAGATCCTTGTCGGCCATCGCCCCGAACACCATGTGCGTCCCGGGGTAGTAGCCCATGGCATCCAGGTTCTCCGCCAGCACCATGGCGGCTTCCGGATTGTGGGCGACGTCGAGCACCACCACCGGCTGCCCCGGCAGAACCTGGAAGCGTCCGGGCAACTCGGCCTGCGCCAGCCCCAGGCGCACATGTTGCGCGGCCACGGGCAGGCGCTCGCGCAGCGCCTCCAGTGCCGCCAGCGCCGCGCTCGCATTGCGCAACTGGCGCACACCACGCATCGACGGGTAGGCCAGGCCCGACAGTCTGCGCGTCACCCCGAGATAATCCCATTGCTGGCGGTCGGCGCTGCTCCAGCCGAAGTCCTCGCCGGCGCGCCACAGCCGGGCGCCGATGTCCTGCGCATGCCGCAGCAGGCTGGCCGGCGGGTCCGGGTCGGCCACTACCGCCACCCGTCCGGGGCGGAAAATTCCAGCCTTCTCGAAGCCGATGGCTTCGCGATCGCCGCCGAGGAACTGCTGGTGGTCGAGCGCCACCCCGGTGACCACTGCGCAGTCGGCGTCGATCACGTTCACCGCATCGAGTCGCCCGCCCATGCCCACTTCCAGCACCGCCGCATCGAGCCGCCGGCCCGCGAGCAGGCGCAGGATGGCCAGGGTCGTGAACTCGAAATAGGTCAGCGGCACCTGCGGCCGCAGGCTGCTGCGCGCCTGTTCGACCGCGCGCATGTGCGTTGCCAGCTCCTGCGCCTCGACGGCCTGGCCATCGATGCGGCAGCGCTCCTCGAAGCGCACCAGATGGGGCGAGGAATAGACGCCGACGCGGTAGCCGGCGGCCAGCAGGATCTGCTCGAGAAAGGCGCAGGTCGACCCCTTGCCGTTGGTGCCGCCGACAACGAACAGCGCGCAGTCCAGCTGCAGGCCCATGGCCTCGCGCACCCGCTGCACACGCTGCAGGCCGAGTTCGATGGTCTGCGCGTGCAGCTGCTGCGCATGCTGCAGCCAGCACGCCAGATCCCAGTCCGCCATCGATGGCGGCGGGCTGTCAGCCGACGACGGCATCGGCGGGTTGGCGCTGCAGCAGCGCGAGCAGCTGGGCGAGCTCGGCACGCAGTTCCCGACGATCCACGATGCGGTCGATCGCTCCCTTGTGCAGCAGGAATTCCGAGCGCTGGAAACCCTCGGGCAGCTTTTCCCGGACGGTGTTCTCGATCACCCGCGGCCCGGCGAATCCGATCAGCGCCTTCGGTTCGGCCAGCACGACGTCACCGACGAAGGCGAAGGACGCCGAGACCCCGCCCATCGTCGGGTCGGTCAGTACGCTGATGTAGGGGATGCGTGCCGCGGCCAGGCGCGCCAGCGCGGCATTCGTCTTGGCCATCTGCATCAGGCTCAGCAGCCCTTCCTGCATGCGCGCGCCTCCGGTGGCGGTGAAGCACAGGAAGGGAACCTTCTGCTCCAGCGCGGTTTCCACCCCGCGCACGAAGCGCTCGCCGACCACCGAGCCCATCGAGCCGCCCATGAACTCGAATTCGAAACAGGCCACGACCACCGCAATGCTCTGGATCGCCCCCCCCATGACCACCAGCGCGTCGGTTTCCTGGGTCTGCTCCAGCGCATCGCGCAGGCGCTCGGTGTACTTGCGGCTGTCCTTGAACTTCAACGCGTCGGTCGGCAGCACTTCCTGGGCGATCTCGTAGCGGCCCTCGCCGTCGAGCAGGGCGTCCAGGCGCTGGCGCGCGCCGATGCGCATGTGGTGGGCGCATTTGGGGCAGACATGCTGGTTCTGCTCGAGGTCGGTCTTGTACAGCACCGCCTCGCAGGAGGGGCATTTCAGCCACAGGCCCTCGGGCATCTGCCGCCGGCTGCTGGCATCGCTGGGCTGAATTTTCGGGGGGAGCAGTTTTTCAAGCCAACTCATCGTCAGACTCCTCGCAACAACGGGTGCGCGACGCGATCAGGCGCCGGCCGCGGCACGGTCGATGGCCAGGCGCAGGCCGTGCAGGAATTCGGCGGCGGCCGCGACGGCCTGCGCCGCATCCGCCTGCTGTTCCATGGTTTCGATGACCCGCGAGCCGACGATCACGGCGTCGGCGCAGGCCGCCAGCGCCGCCGCCCCGGCAGCATCGCGCACCCCGAATCCCACGGCCAGCGGCAGGTGCACCTGGCGCCGCAGTTCCTGCAGGCGCAGCGCGACCTGCTGCACATCCAGGTGCGCGGCCCCGGTGACACCCTTCAGGGATACATAGTAGACATAGCCGGCGCCGATCGGGTCCACCTGCGCCACGCGCGCCGCCGTCGAAGTGGGGGCGAGCAGGAAGATGGGGTCGATGCCGGCGGCACGCAGACGCGCGGCGAAATCCCCGGCCTCCTCGGGAGGGTAGTCGACGACCAGCACCCCGTCGACCCCAGCCGCCGCGCAGGCGTCGATGAAAGCCTCGACCCCGAAGCGCTCGATCGGGTTCGCATAGCCCATCAGGACCAGCGGCGTCCGGGGATCCTCGCGCCGGAACGCGCCAGCCCAATCGAGCACCTGGCGCAGCGTGACCCCGCGCGCCAGCGCGCGCTCGTTGGCGCGCTGGATCACCGGCCCGTCGGCCATCGGGTCGGAAAAGGGCACGCCGAGCTCGATGATGTCGGCACCCGCTGCGACCAGGGCGTGCAGCAGCGGCAGCGTGGCTTCGGGTGCCGGGTCACCGGCGGTGACAAAGGGAATCAGCGCCTTGCGCCCCTGCGGCGCGAGGCGGGCGAAGGTGGCAGCGATGCGGCTCACGCGTTCCCCCTGCAGGATGGACGGCAGAAGAAGCCGGCGCCGCTGAGATCGGCGATATTGCCGATATCCTTGTCGCCGCGCCCGGACAGGTTGACCAGCAGCAACTGGTCGCTGCGCATCTGCGGAGCCATTTTCATCGCCTGCGCCAGCGCGTGGCTGGACTCCAGCGCCGGGATGATGCCTTCGGTGCGGCACAGGCGGTGAAAGGCCTGCAGCGCCTCGGAATCGGTGATGGCCACGTATTCGGCGCGCCCGCAATCCTTCAGCCAGGCGTGCTCGGGGCCGACACCGGGATAGTCGAGCCCGGCCGACACCGAGTGCGTCTGCGCGATCTGCCCGCCCTCGTCCTGCAGCACGTAGGTGCGGTTGCCATGCAGCACGCCGGGGCGGCCACTGCCCAGCGAGGCCGCATGGCGCCCGCTGTGCAGGCCCTCGCCACCGGCCTCGACGCCGATCAGGCGCACCTGCGGGTGCTCGATGTAGGGATAGAAGATGCCCATGGCGTTGCTGCCCCCGCCGACGCAGGCCAGCACCGCGTCGGGCTGGCGCCCCGCCATCTCCGGCATCTGCACCAGGCATTCATCGCCGATCACGCGCTGGAAATCGCGCACCATCATCGGATAGGGGTGCGGTCCGGCCACCGTGCCGATGATGTAGAAGGTGTCCTCGACATGGGTCACCCAGTCGCGCAGCGCCTCGTTCAGCGCGTCCTTCAGCGTGCGCGACCCGCTGTGCACCGGAACCACCTCGGCGCCCAGAAGATGCATGCGGTAGACGTTCTGGGACTGCCGCTTGACATCCTCGTCGCCCATGTACACCACGCACTGCATGCCGTAGCGCGCGGCCACCGTGGCGCTGGCCACGCCATGCTGGCCGGCGCCGGTTTCGGCGATCACCCGCTGCTTGCCCATCCGCCGGGCCAGCATCGCCTGACCGATGGTGTTGTTGATCTTGTGCGCCCCGGTGTGGTTCAGATCCTCGCGCTTGAGGTAGATCTGCGCCCCGCCGAGCTCGCGACTCAGGCGCGCGGCGTGGTAGATCGGGGTCGGTCGGCCGACATAGTGCCGCAGTTCGTCGCGGAGTTCGGCCTGGAAATCGGGGTCGGCGCGAAAGCGCGCGTAGGCCTGGCGCAATTCGTCCAGGGCCTGGAACAGGGTTTCGGCGACAAAGCTGCCGCCGTAGGGACCGAAATGCCCGCGGGCATCGGGAAGATCGTAGGTCGACATCGTGGATTCGGGAGGCTGCATGGGGATCGACTGCGAAGCCGCAGTGGCTCAGTGCGCGCCGGGCTGCGGGCCGGGTGGCCAGCCGTCACTGCGCGCCGCATCGGCTGCGCGCACGGCAGCGACGAAGGCCTGCATCGCCGCCGCGTCCTTCAGCCCCTTGGCGACCTCGACTCCCGAGGAGACATCAACCGCCCAGGGGCGCACGCGCGCGATGGCCTGCCCCACATTTGCAGCATGCAACCCACCAGACAAAACGATGGGACAGCCTACGTCGTCGGGAATCAGTGACCAATCGAACACCTTTCCGCCACCGCCATAGCCTTCGACCAGCGCGTCCAGCAGCAAGCCGCGCGCTCCACCATGGCGAAGGCGCAAGTCTAGCAAATCCAGCCCCGGCCGCATGCGCACGGCGCGCAGGTAGGGGTGGCCGTAGGCCTCGCAGTCGGCCGCGCTTTCGTCGCCATGGAACTGCAGCAGCGAGGGCCGCAGCCGGTCGATCACTTGGCGCACCAGGGACGGCTCCGGGTTGACGAACAGACTGACCACCCCGACCAGCGGCGGCAGGTGGCGCACGATGTCCAGCGCCTGCTCGAGCCGCACCGCGCGCGGGCTGGCCGCGTAGAACACCAGCCCGATGGCGTCGGCGCCGGCCTGCGCCGCGGCCAGCGCGTCGTCGGCACGGGTGATGCCGCAGATCTTGATACGGGTTCGATGCATGGGGAATCCGCGGTCGATGCGCGGCCGGACGGCCCGCTCAGGCCAGGAGCACCGGCAGCTCGCGCGCCGGCTCGGGTATGCTCCATTGTGCCCCATAGGCCGGGCCGCAGAAATACAACCCATCAGGCATGAAGGTCGGCGCGGCCAGGCTGCGCGTGCGCCCGCGCAGCACCTGCCCGATCCACGCCGGATCGCGGCGACCGCTGCCGACCGCGAGCAGGCAGCCCATGAGGTTGCGCACCATGTGGTGCAGGAAGGCATTGGCGTGGAAGTCGAACTCCCAGCAACGCTCGTCCGCGGAGCAGGCGATGTCCAGCGCGTGCAAGGTCTTCACCGGGCTGCGGGCCTGGCAGGAGCTGGCGCGAAAGGCCGAGAAGTCGTGGCTTCCCAGCAGCTGCGCGGCGGCCTCGCGCATGGCTTGCAGTTGCAGTGGCCGATGCGTCCAGCCGACCAGCCCCTGCAGCACCGCGGGGCGTACCCCCTGCTGCAGCAGCACGTAGCGGTAACGCCGCGACAGCGCACTCTTCTGCGCATGGAAGTCGGCTCCCGGGGCGCGTGACCACAGCACGGAAATATCCGGCGGAAGAAAGGCGTTCAGGCCGCGCACCCAGGAATGCTCCGGGCGCTGCACCGGGGAGTCGAAATGCACCACCTGCTGCAGCGCATGCACCCCGGCATCGGTGCGCCCGGCGCACACCACGCGCAGATCGGCCCCGGTGAAGGAACGCAGGGCGCGCTCCAGCTGATCCTGCACCGTGACGCCGTCGGGCTGGCTCTGCCAGCCACGGTATACGCAACCGCGATAACTCAGGCCCAGCGCAATGCGCATGCGGGCTGCTTCAGCCGAGCTCCGCCAGCAGTTTCTCCGCCTGCACCCGGGTTTCGCCTTCGCTTTCAGCGATGATCTCGTGCAGCAGGTTGCGCGCCGTTTCCAGGTCGCCCATCGCCCGGCACTCCTCGACCAGCGCCAGACGGGTGTCCAGGCTCTGCGCCGGAAGCCCGGGGCTGGGCGCGACAGGCGCAGTCGGCTCCGGCAGCGGCTCCAGACCGAGGTTGCCGAGATCGAACTCCAGCGGTGGCGGCTCCGTCGCCGGGGGCGTTGCCGCATCCCTGCCGGCCGCTGCGGGCTCCGCCGACAGCGAGGACAGGTCGAACTGCAGATTCAGATCGGGCTCCTCCAGAGCCGGCGCCTGCTGGACGGTCGCGGTCGGCGCGCTCGGAGCTGCGGCGTTCGGGACATCGGTGGCCACGCCGGCGCCCAGGTCGAGCGCCAGATCCAGCGCCCCCGCTTCCGCGACTCCGTCGCCGCCCATCGACAACGAGGGCAAGCCGGCCAGCAGTTCGGTCGGCGGAACCGTCGCCCCACTCTCCGTCAAGGACGACGCCGACTGGCTGCCGTCGAAGTCCGGCGGGGTCATGGTCGTCGGCGCCGAGCCCAGGCTGGGCGGCTGGGTGTTGTGGTACAGGGGGTTGACCGGATCGAGGTCGCGGCCGATTTCCTGCGCCCGCTTCCAGTCCTCCCCGCCGCCGTCGGTGCGGGTGAACAGTTCCGCGGCCATCAGTTCGAAGGAGCGGGCATCCTTGCGCTTGGCGTAGATTTCCAGCAGCTTGAGCCTTGCCGCGTTGCGCTCGGGATGGCTCTTCAGCGCTTCCTTCAGGATTTCCTCGGCCTGCAGGTCGCGCCCGTAAGCAAGGTAGACGTCGGCCTCGGCCACCGGATCGACGTCGACGCTTTCGACCTGGCTGGGAGAGTATTGCATCGATGAACCCAGCGTGCTGTTGTGGGTATCGACCCGTTCGCCGCCGCTGGCTCCGAAGAAACTGTCGGTACTCCCGCCACGACTGTCGAACACCGAGGAACGGCCGCTTCTTCCGGAGCCGCGGCGGCGCAGCAGCGCCCACCCGAGCAGCAGCAGGCCGATGAGCAAACCGGCCGGGGCCAGCAAGGGGTTGGACAGCAACCCGCGTCCGCTCGGGCGGGCCGGCGGCGGCGGTGGCGCATGGTGCGCCGGCGCGGGATGCTTCTCGGGCGCCGAAGGTTTGGCCGGCACCGCGTTGCGCGTCGCCGCCGATGCCGACGGACGTGCGGCCGATGCCGCCGCAAGCGCGGCCGATGCTGCCGGACGTGCGGCCGATGCCGCCGCAAGCGCAGCCGATGCCGGGTGCGTGGGGGTGCTCGCCGGCAGCGCCAGCGCGGGAACCGAAGCCCCGGTCGAAGGGGAGGCGCTCGTCCCGGCGCTCTGCAAGGCCGGTTGCAGGGCACGCGCGGCCGCGCTGGCGCTGGCGGCCATGCGGGCCAGCGCGGCCACGTCGGCGCGCGCCTGCGCCAGCTTCTCGGCCAGGGCCTGCGCCTCCTGCTGCGCCGCCTGCCAGTTGGCCTGCGTCGCGCCGCCTGTGGGCGCGGCCACCGAGGCCTGGCTCAGGCGCAGCCGCGATTGGGGCGCCGAAGCGCCCGCCTGCGGCTGGTTGACCTGCGCACGCACCGCACCATGCATGCTGCGCGGATTGCCCGTCGAAGCTGTCGGGCTGAGTTCGGCCAGGCGCCTTCGGTAGGCGCCGAAGTCGCCGCTGTGGGCGACGATCAACTCGTGCGCCTGGCTGGGACTGAAGTCCTCGGCCTGGCCTGCCGAAGGCACCTTCAGCACCGCGCCGGCGCGCAGGCGGTTGATGTTGCCGCCGATGAAGGCAGCATGGTTGTCGCTGTAGAGGGCCGCCAGCATCTGATCCAGCGACACCGCGCCCCCGGCATAGGAGCGTGCGATCGAGTACAGGGTGTCGCCACGCTGCACGGTATAGCTCGTCGCCTGCCCCGAGGCCAGGGCCGTGGCCGGCATCGCCTGCTGCACGGCGCGCGCGACCGGCGCGCGCACCTGAGGCGCCACCGCCGCCACGCCTGCTTCGTGGAAGCCTGGCGGGTCGAGCAACAGGGTGTAGTTGCGGGTGATCTCCCCGCTCGGCCAGTAGGCGCGCACCAGCAGATCCACGAAGGGCTCGCTGGCCGGACGCACGCCGCTGAGGTGCAGATACGGATGTCCGTAGGCGTCGCGCTGCAGGCTCAGCGTGGCGCCGTCGAGGGCCGAGCTGTAGCTGAGCTTGCGTTCCTGGTAGGCCGTCCCCGGGGCGATGCCGACCTGCAGCGACTGCGCATCCCCGGCACCCAGATCGGTGATCTGGATGTTCGCGCTCAGCGGTTGCCCGAGTGCCGACAGCACCTGCACCTGCCCGAGGCCGAATGCCCCGGCAAGCGGCACGGCTCCCGGCAAGGCTGCCAGACAAGCCACCCCCACTGCTTGACGCCATTTGGCCACGTTGCTTCCCCTGATCTGCATGGTTGCCCGGCTACGCGTGCGCCATGGCCCGAAGGCTCATGCACGGCTTGCATGCTTCCCGCCAACCCCTTGATTGTCTGAGACAACGAAGGGCCTTTGTCTGCGATAGTAACCAATCGTCCCCTATAAACCGGAAGGATTTGGCTCCCGAGGGGTGCCGGACGTGGCGTGCGCGCAAAGCTTGCGCCGTCCTGCGGGTTCCGGAAGCGGCGCGCATCAGGCCTGCAGCAGGATGCGCAACATGCGGCGCAGCGGCTCGGCAGCCCCCCACAGCAGCTGGTCGCCGACCGTGAAGGCGCTCAGGTAGCGCGGGCCCATGGCCATCTTGCGCAACCTGCCGACCGGCACCGTGAGGGTTCCGGTGACCGCCACCGGGGTGAGCTCGCGCAGACTCGCCTCGCGGGTGTTGGGCACGACCTTCACCCATTCGTTGTCGGCGGCGATCATGGCCTCGATATCGCCCAGCGGCACGTCGCGCCGCAGGTGGATGCTCAGTGCCTGACTGTGGCAGCGCATCGCCCCGACGCGCACGCACAGGCCGTCGACCGGAACCGGCTGCTGGTTGCCGAGGATCTTGTTGCTCTCCGCGCCGCCCTTCCATTCCTCGCGCGACACCCCGTCGCCCAGATCCTTGTCGATCCAGGGAATCAGGCTGCCGCCCAGCGGAACCTGGAAGTGGCGGGTGGCCTCGGCAGGCAGCGCACGCTGCGCGTCGATGACCCGGCGGTCGATCTCCAGGATGGCCGAGGCCGGATCGTCGAGCAGCGGGCCCACCGCCCCGTGCAGGGTGCCGAACTGGGCCAGCAGTTCGCGCATGTGCTGCGCCCCGCCCCCGGAGGCGGCCTGGTAGGTCATGCTGCTCATCCACTCGACCAGTCCGGCCTTGAACAGCGCACCGACCGCCATCAGCATGCAGCTGACGGTGCAATTGCCGCCGATCCAGTTGCGCCCGCCGCGCTCCAGCGCGGCATCGATCAGCGCACGGTTCACCGGGTCGAGCACGATCACCGCGTCTTCACGCATGCGCAGCGTCGAGGCGGCGTCGATCCAGTGCCCGTTCCAGCCGCTGGCGCGCAGGCGATCGAACACCGCGGTGGTGTAGTCCCCGCCCTGGGCGGTGAGCACGATGTCGCAGGAACGCAGGGCCTCGAGGTCGTGCGCGTCGTGCAGCGAGGATCCGTCGGGCGCCCGGCCACCCGCATTGCTGGTGGAGAAATACACCGCCTCGACCCGATCCAGGTCACCCTCGGCGCGCATGCGCTGCATCAGCACCGAACCCACCATGCCCCGCCAGCCCACCAGGCCGACCCGCTGCTTCGCCATGTCCTTCGCTTCCCTGTCGATACGTCCCTGAGGGCGCAAGCGCTTCTCTGCTCCGCCCCGCCCGGTTCCGCCCTGTTCCGCTCTGCCTCAGCCCAGCGCCGCGACCACCGCGTCGCCCATCTGCGCGGTACCCACGCTGCTCGCGGAGGGCTCGGCGATGTCGGCGGTGCGCAGGCCCTGCCGCAGCACCTGGCGCACGGCCTGCTCGATGTCCTGCGCCGCCTGCGCCTGCCCCAGCGAGTAGCGCAGCATCATCGCCGCGCTGAGGATGGTGGCCAGGGGGTTGGCCAAGCCGCGCCCGGCGATGTCCGGTGCCGATCCGTGCGAGGGTTCGTACAGACCGCGCCCGCCCTCTCCCAGCGAGGCCGAAGGCAGCATGCCGATCGAACCGGTGAGCATCGACGCCTCGTCCGACAGAATATCGCCGAACAGGTTGCCGGTGACCACGACGTCGAATTTCTTCGGCGCCCGCACCAGCTGCATCGCCGCGTTGTCGACGTACATGTGCTCGAGCTCGATGTCGGCATAGCCGGCGTGCACCTCGGTGACCACGTCCCTCCAGAATTGCGAGGTCTCGAGCACGTTGGCCTTGTCGACGCTGGTCACCCGTCCAGCATGCCCGGCGGCCTTGCGCTTGCGCGCCGACTGGAAGGCCAGGTGGGCGATGCGCTCGATCTCCGGGCGGCTGTAGCGCATGGTGTCGAAGCCTTCGTCTGCGCCCGCGAAAGCGCCGTCGGGCGCGCTGCGGCGACCCCGAGGCTGTCCGAAATAGATGTCTCCGGTCAGTTCACGGACGATCAGGATGTCCAGGCCGGACACGACCTCGGCCTTCAGTGACGAGGCCTGCGCGAGCTCCGGGTAGAGAATCGCCGGACGCAGGTTGGCGAACAAGCCGAGGTTCTTGCGCAGGCCCAGGATCGCCTGCTCCGGGCGCAGCGCCCGCTCGAGGGTGTCGAAGCGCGGGTCGCCGACCGAGCCGAACAACACCGCATCGGCGCGCGAAGCGAGCTCCAGCGTCGCCGCGGGCAGTGGATGGCCGTGGCGTTCGTAGGCGGTGCCGCCGACGTCGGCATAGGCGAACTCCAGCTGCAGGCCCTTGGCGCGCAGGCGCTCGAGCACGCGCACCGCCTGTTCGATGATCTCGGGGCCGATGCCGTCGCCCGGCAGGACAGCGATGTTCATGGTGTGATCGGGTGTGGGGCGGTTCAGAGGATGCGGTGCGCCAGCCACGGCATGCGGGCGATGCGCTCGGCCTCGAAGGCGCGCACCTTGTCGGCCTTGCGCAGCGTCAGGCCGATTTCGTCCAGGCCGCCGACCAGGCAGTTCTTGCGGAAGGCGGTGATCTCGAAGGGCAGTTCGCTGCCGTCGGGCTTGCACACCCGCTGGCGCGGCAGATCGATGCTCAGCGCGTAGCCGGGAAAGGCCGCCACCTCGTCGAACAGCCGCGCCACCTCGGCCTCGGGCAGCACGATCGGCAGCAGGCCGGTCTTGAAGCAGTTGTTGAAGAAGATGTCGGCGAAGGACGGCGCGATCAGGGCCCGGATTCCCCATTGCTCGATCGCCCACGGCGCGTGCTCGCGGGAGGATCCGCAGCCGAAGTTCTTGCGCGCCAGCAGGATGCTGGCGCCCTGGAAGCGCGGCTGGTTGAGCACGAAGTCCGGGTTGGGCCTGCGCGATGCGGGATCCTGCCCAGGTTCTCCGTGGTCGAGGTAGCGCCATTCGTCGAACAGGTTCGGGCCGAAGCCGGTACGGCGGATGGACTTCAGGAACTGCTTGGGAATGATGGCATCGGTGTCGACGTTCTCGCGATCGATCGGCACGACGATGCCCTGGTGGACGGTGAAGGCTTGCATGGGGGCTGGACGCGTGGATTCCGGACGCAGGAAGGGGGGCAGGCGCCGTCACAGCGCGCGCACGTCGACGAAGTGCCCGGCCACGGCGGCGGCGGCGGCCATCGCCGGGCTCAGCAGGTGGGTGCGGCCACCCTGGCCCTGGCGTCCCTCGAAGTTGCGGTTGGAGGTCGACGCGCAGCGCTCGCCGGGCTGCAGGCGGTCGGCGTTCATCGCCAGGCACATCGAGCACCCGGGTTCGCGCCACTCGAAGCCGGCGGCGACGAAGATCCGATCCAGGCCCTCGCGTTCGGCCTGCGCCTTCACCAGCCCCGAGCCCGGCACGGCCAGCGCCAGGCGCACGTTGGAGGCGATGCGGCGCCCGGCGAGCACCCGTGCGGCATCGCGCAGATCCTCGATACGGGAATTCGTGCACGAGCCGATGAACACCTTGTCGATGCGGATGTCGCTGATCGGCTTGCCGGGTTGCAGGTTCATGTATTCCAGCGCGCGCTCCATCGCCGCGCGCTTGACGGCGTCGGGCTGCTTCTCGGGGTCGGGTACGCGCTCGTCGATGGCCACCACCATTTCCGGCGACGTGCCCCAGGTGACCTGCGGCCGGATCCGGGACGCGTCGAGATCCACGCGCAGGTCGAATTGCGCGCCGGCATCGGAGTGCAGGCCGGCCCAGTAGGCCTGCGCCTGCTGCCACTCGACGCCGCTGGGTGCGAAAGGGCGCCCCTGGATGTAGCGCAGGGTGGTTTCGTCGACCCCGACCAGGCCGGCGCGCGCGCCGGCCTCGATGGCCATGTTGCACAGGGTCATGCGGCCTTCCATGCTCAGGGCGCGCACCGCCGGGCCGGCGAACTCGATGGTGCTGCCGGTGCCGCCGGCGGTACCGATGACGCCGATCACCGCCAGCGCCAGATCCTTGGCGGTGCAGCCCGGCTGCAGCGCGCCGGATACCCAGACGAGCATGTTCTTCATCTTGCGCGCCAGCAGGGTCTGCGTGGCCAGCACATGCTCGACCTCACTGGTGCCGATGCCGAAGGCCAGCGCGCCGAAGGCTCCGTGGGTGCTGGTGTGCGAGTCGCCGCACACCACGGTCATGCCAGGCAGCGTGGCTCCCTGCTCGGGGCCGATGACGTGCACGATGCCCTGGCGCCGGTCGTTCATCTTGAACTGGGTGATGCCATGGGCGTCGCAATTGCGATCGAGGGTCTCGACCTGCAGCCGCGACACGGCGTCCGCGATGCCCTGCGCGCGATCCGTCGTGGGCACGTTGTGATCCGACACCGCCAGGTTGGCGCTGACGCGCCAGACCTTGCGAGCCGCCAGTTCCAGTCCCTCGAAGGCCTGCGGGCTGGTGACTTCGTGCACCAGATGGCGGTCGATGTACAGCAGCGCGGTGCCGTCGGACTCGACATCCACCAGATGCTCGTCCCAGAGTTTGTCGTAGAGGGTGCGTGCCATCGATGTAGGGGCTGCTTGCGGAGGCGGAAAACAGGAATTCCCGCCGCACCGGCCGGTGCGGCGGGAAGATGGAATTGTACGGTCAGCCCGGCCGCGCCGCCGCGGCGGGCTGCGGCCTCAGGCGCGCTGGGCCAGCGGAAGCACCTGGCGCGCGGGCGAACCGGTAAACAGTTGACGGGGGCGGCCGATCTTGTACTCGGGGTCGGCGATCATCTCGTTGAGCTGGGCGATCCAGCCCACGGTGCGCGCCAGCGCGAAGATCGCGGTGAACAGCGACACCGGAACGCCGATGGCCTTCTGCACGATGCCCGAATAGAAGTCGACGTTCGGATACAGCTTGCGCTGGATGAAATA
The DNA here is from genome assembly GCA_021805825.1 of Pseudomonadota bacterium. Lineage (GTDB taxonomy): Bacteria > Pseudomonadota > Gammaproteobacteria > Burkholderiales > Burkholderiaceae_C > Thiomonas_A. The sequence goes on along the minus strand of JAJZEC010000015.1, from coordinate 25,856 downwards.
GTCGTCCTCGAGGGCGATCTTCTCCAGGGTCATGGCCAGCTTGAACAGCGGGTCGTTGTGCAGGCCGAGGGCGTCGAGCACCTCGTGACAGGTCTCGCGCATCAACTTGGCGCGCGGGTCGTAGTTCTTGTAGACGCGATGGCCGAAACCCATCAGGCGCACCGAGGAGTTCTTGTCCTTGACCTTGGCGATGAATTCGCCGATCCTGGCCACCCCGCCGGCAGCCTCGATCTCATACAGCATGTTCAGGCAGGCCTCGTTGGCGCCGCCGTGCGCCGGGCCCCACAGGCAGGCCACCCCGGCAGCGATCGCCGCGAAGGGGTTGGTGCCGCTGGACGCGCACAGCCGCACCGTCGAGGTCGAGGCGTTCTGCTCGTGGTCGGCGTGCAGGATGAAAATCCGATCCAGCGCACGCTCGATGACCGGGTTGGGCACGTACTCCTCGCAGGGAGTGGCCCACATCATGCGCATGAAGTTGCCCGCGTAGCTCAGGTCGTTGCGCGGGTACATGTAGGGCTGGCCCATGTTGTACTTGTAGGCCATCGCCACCAGCGTGGGCAGCTTGGCGATCAGGCGGATGGCCGAGATGTCGCGCTGCGCCACGTCGTGCAGGTTGATCGAGTCGGGGTAGAAGGCCGACATCGCGCCGACCAGCCCGGTGAGCACCGCCATCGGATGCGCGTCGCGGCGGAAGCCGCGCAGGAAGAACTGCATCTGCTCGTTGACCATCGTGTGCTGGCTCACCCGACGCACGAACTCCTGCTTCTGCGCCGCGTTCGGCAGCTCACCATAGAGGATCAGGTAGCAGGTCTCCATGTAGTCACATTGCACCGCCAGCTGCTCGATCGGGTAGCCCCGGTACAGCAACTCGCCCTTGTCGCCGTCGATGAAGGTGATCGCCGAATTGCACGAGGCGGTCGACAGGAAGCCGGGGTCGTAGGTGAACTTCCCCGTCTGCCCGTAGAGCTTGCGGATGTCGATGACGTCCGGGCCGGCCGAACCCTGGTAGATCGGCAGTTCGATGCTCGGCGATCCGTCGGAGAAGGACAACGTGGCTTTGACTTCGGAAGACTTCATCGTGGACTCCGGGTTTGTGGGGCAGGCGGCAAGGCGCCCGCGGGGAATCAATCGGCGCGCAGCAGATCCAGCAGGCCCAGCTGCTGCGCCGCCTGCGCCTCAGGTGGCGGCTCGACATGCCCGAGCAGCAACGCCAGCAGGGTGTTGTCGTCCAGTTCGAGCAACGAGCCCAGCGCGGCGACCTGCGCCGGCTGCAGCGCATCACCGTGGCGGGCGAAGAAACGCGTGAACAGCAGGTCGTTCTCCAGCAGGCCGCGGCGCGCGCGCCAACGCAGCCGGCGCAGCGCGGCGTCGCCTGCGTCCGCTGCGCCCGCCTGCGGCTCGTGCATCGACACTCAGACCGCCCGCCGCAGCATCAGATCCTTGATGCTGCCGATGGCACGCGTCGGGTTCAGCTCCTTCGGGCAGACATCGACGCAGTTCATGATCGTGTGGCAGCGGAACAATCGGTACGGATCCTCCAGATTGTCCAGCCGCTGCGCGGTGGCCTCGTCGCGGCTGTCGGCGATGAAGCGGTAGGCCTGCAGCAGGCCGGCCGGGCCGACGAACTTGTCCGGGTTCCACCAGAAACTCGGGCACGAGGTGGAACAGCTGGCGCACAGAATGCACTCGTACAGGCCGTTGAGCACCTCGCGCTGCTCGGGGCTCTGCAGGCGCTCCTTCTCCGGCGGCGGCGTGTCGTTGATCAGGTACGGCTTGATCGAGTGGTACTGCTTGAAGAACTGCGTCATGTCGACGATCAGGTCACGGATCACCGGCAGGCCGGGCAGCGGCTTGAGCACCACCGGCTCGGTCAGCGTGAGCAGGTTGGTGGTGCAGGTCAGGCCGTTCTTGCCGTTGATGTTCATGCCATCGGAGCCGCACACGCCCTCGCGACACGAGCGGCGGAAGGCCAGCGTCTCGTCGACATCGGCCTTGATGCGCATGAGGGCGTCGAGCAGCATCTTGTCGTTGTGCTGCAGCTCGACCTCGTAGTCCTTCATGTACGGCCGCTCGTCGCGGTCGGGGTCGTAGCGATAGATGGAAAACTTCATCTTGCGGGTCATCACATTCTCCATGGGCAGCGGGCCGGGGCGGGGCTTGCGCAGGCCGCCTGCCGATCGTGCGGCTGGCCGCCGGCCGCTGCGGGATCAGAAAGTGCGCGCCTTGGGCTGGAAGGTATCCACGCTGAGAGGCTTCATCTGCACACCGCGATAGGCCAGGCGGTTGCCCTCGCGGAACCACAGGGTGTGCTTGAGCCAGTTGCCGTCGTCGCGCTCGGGGAAATCGCGGTGGGAATGCGCTCCGCGGCTTTCCTTGCGCGCCTCGGCCGAGACCATGGTCGCCTTGGCCGTCTCGATCAGGTTCTCGACCTCCAGCGCCTCGACACGCGCGGTGTTGAACACCTTGGACTTGTCCTTCAGGTGGATGTCCTGCACCCGCTTGGCGATTTCCACGATCTGCTGCACGCCCTCCTGCAGCAGATCGGAGGTGCGGAACACCCCGCAATGCTTCTGCATGCTGCTGCGGATCGCCTGCGCCACGTCCTGGATCGATTCGCCGCTGCGCGAGCCATCGAGGCGCGCCAGACGCGCCAGCGAAGCGTCGGCGCAATCGGCCGGCAGCTCCTGATGGGAATCGCGCAGCAGCGGGCTGTCCACCAGATGGCGCCCGGCCGAGCGGCCGAACACCACGAGGTCGAGCAGGGAATTGGTTCCCAGGCGGTTCGCCCCATGCACGCTGACGCAGGAGCACTCGCCGATCGCGTACAGGCCCTGGACGACGACCTCGGAGCCATCGCCGCCCACGCTCAGCACCTGGCTGTGGATGTTGGTCGGAATGCCGCCCATCTGGTAGTGGATGGTCGGAACCACCGGGATCGGCTCCTTGGTGCAGTCCACGTTGGCGAACTTGCGCGCGATCTCGGCGATCGACGGCAGGCGCTTGTGGATGGTCTCGGCGCCCAGGTGGTCGAGCTTGAGCAGCACATGATCCTTGTGCGGGCCCACGCCGCGGCCTTCCTTGATTTCCTGATCCATCGAGCGCGAGACGAAATCGCGGGGCGCCAGATCCTTGTAGGTCGGGGCGTAGCGCTCCATGAAGCGCTCGCCCTCGGAATTCAGCAGGATGCCGCCCTCGCCACGCACGCCTTCAGTGATCAGCACCCCGGCGCCTGCCACCCCGGTGGGGTGGAATTGCCAGAACTCCATGTCCTGCAGCGCCAGCCCGGCGCGCGCGGCCATGCCCAGGCCGTCGCCGGTGTTGATGTAGGCGTTGGTCGACGCGGCGAAGATGCGCCCGGCGCCGCCAGTGGCCAGCACCGTGGCCTTGGCCTGCAGCACGCTGACCTCGCCGGTTTCCATGTCCATCGCCACCACGCCGAGCACCGTGCCGTCGCTGCCGCGGATCAGGTCGAGCGCCATCCACTCGACGAAGAAGCGGGTACGGGCGGCAACGTTCTGCTGGTACAGGGTGTGCAGCAGCGCATGGCCGGTGCGGTCGGCGGCCGCGCAGGCGCGCTGCACCGCTTTTTCGCCCAGGTTCGCGGTGTGCCCGCCGAAGGGGCGCTGATAGATGGTGCCGTCCGGGTTGCGGTCGAAGGGCATCCCCATGTGCTCGAGCTCGTACACGGCGCTCGGTGCCTCGCGGCACATGAACTCGATGGCATCCTGGTCGCCGAGATAGTCCGACCCCTTGACGGTGTCGAACATGTGCCAGTACCAGTTGTCCTCGCTCATGTTGCCCAGCGAGGCGGAAATGCCGCCCTGTGCGGCCACGGTGTGGGATCGCGTCGGAAACACCTTGGACAGCACGGCCACATCCAGGCCGGCACGCGCCAGTTGCAGCGCGCAACGCAGCCCGGAGCCGCCGGCCCCGACCACCACGACATCGAATTTGCGTTTGTTCGGTTGCACGGATCAGACCCTCCACAGAACCTGCACGGCGCCGCCGACGCAGGCGAGCAGCCACACGATGCTCAGCACCTGCAGGCTCAGGCGCAGGCCGACGGGCTTGACGTAATCCATCCAGATATCGCGAACGCCGACCCACACGTGGTACAGCAGCGCGAGGAACGCCACCAGGCTGAACAGCTTCATCGCCTCGTTGCCGAACAGGCCCTGCCAGCGCGCATAGTCGACCGCGCCGGGCAGCAGCGCGAACGCCAGCATGAACAGCGCGTAGGCGGCCAGCACGACGGCGGTCACGCGCTGGGCCAGCCAGTCGCGGAATCCGTAATGCGCACCAACGACCAGCCGGTGCGAACCATAGTCAGGTGCGGACATCTCAGGCTCCGGAGAAGAGATAGACGGCGAACGCCGCGGTGGCCAGCAGCGACACCACCAGCGCCGCCACGGCACTGCGACGCCCGGCCTCCTTGCTCACCGCGCGGGGGCACATGTCGGCGTAGAGGTGGCGCAAGCCGGCGCACAGGTGGTGCGCCAGCCCCCAGAACAGCACCAGCGCGAGCAGGCGCATGGGCCACGAGCCGAGCACCCCGGCCACCGCGGCGAAACCCTGCGCCGAGCGCAGGCTGCGATCGAAGGCCCAGAGCACCACGGGCAGCAGCAGGAACATCAGTGCCCCGCTGATGCGGTGCAGGATCGACACGATCGCCGCCAGGGGCATGCGGTAGGTGAGGATGTCCCCGATTCCGATGTTGCGGAACTCGGGTCTTGCGGTCTTTTCGACGGATGGCATGTTGGTGACCTCGCTGGGGTTCGGTTCGCGAGTTTATTGCTTGCAAGCCGTAAGGGCAGGGTTTTTACTGCGTGTACGCACGTTCAGTTGAGTTCGTTGCGATAGTAGTGGTGGGCGGTGGAGTACAGGCCGCGCCGCAGTTCGACCGGCTGGTCGCCGTAGCTGAAGGACAGGCGTTCCACCGAGAGCAGCGCCTGCCCCTGCGGCACCCGCAGCAGTTCGGCCTCCTGCGGCGAGGCATTGACGGCGCGGATCTTCTCCTCCGCGCGCACCATGCGGGTCCCGAATTCCGATTCGAACATCGCGTACAGCGGGCCGCGGTAGCGCTCCAGACGCTCGGCGGTCAGCCCGCGAAAGGGGCCGGCGGGCAGGTAGATGTCCTCGTAGACGACCGGCTCGCCGCCGATGCGCAGGATGCGACGGATCTGCAGCACCATGTCGGCGGCGCGGATCCCGAGCAGGCGCACCACGTCGGCCGGCGGGCGCACGCGATGGCATTCGAGGAATTCCCGTTCCATGCGCAGGCCCTGCGCGTTCTCGCCTTCCGGCACCAGGCGCAGGAAACGGAACTTGACCTGCGCCTCGTGGTGGGTCGAGACAAAGGTACCGCGCCCCTGGCGACGCACCAGCAGGTTCTCCGCCGCCAGTTCGTCAATGGCCTTGCGCACCGTGCCCTGGCTGACCCCGAAGCGCGAAGCCAGATCGGCCTCGCTGGGAATCAACTCACCAGGCTTCCACTCCCCTTCCTGCAGCGCCCGCGTCAGCAGGGCCTTGATCTGCCGGTACAACGGACTGAACACCGGGGCCGCGGCGCTGCCGGTGGTGCTGGTCGGTGCTGGGGCGCTGGAAACCATGCGTTGCATTGCAGCACAGGCGTTGCCCCTTGTCCAGCATGTCCTAATAGATGTCTTATATAAGACATAAGTGCATTGACGCCCTTGCGCGCCCCACCTACACTGCCATTGCAACGCAGCATGGCGCCCGCTCCGGGTGCGCGCGCTGCTCCAGGAATCCACCGCCCGAGTTCTCCCTCGTCCGGATCCGGGCCTTCGCCCGGCCCACCCGCCCCTGCAACGGCTCTTTCGGAGTGCACCCATGACCAAAGCCCCCATGCGCGTCGCCGTCACCGGCGCCGCCGGCCAGATCGGCTACGCCCTGCTGTTCCGCATCGCCTCCGGCGAAATGCTCGGCAAGGATCAGCCGGTGATCCTGCAACTGCTGGAAATTCCCGACGAGAAGGCCCAGAAGGCGCTCAAGGGGGTGATGATGGAACTGGAGGACTGCGCCTTCCCGCTGCTGGCGGGAATGAGCGGCCACGCCGACCCCAGCACCGCCTTCAAGGACATCGACTGCGCTCTGCTGGTGGGCGCGCGCCCGCGCGGCCCGGGCATGGAGCGCCGCGACCTGCTGTCGGCCAACGCCCAGATCTTCACCGCCCAGGGCAAGGCGCTGAACGCCGCGGCCAAGCGCGACGTGCGCGTGCTGGTGGTGGGCAACCCGGCCAACACCAACGCCTACATCGCGATGAAGTCGGCCCCTGATCTGCGCAAGGGCAACTTCACGGCGATGCTGCGGCTGGACCACAACCGCGGGCTGTCGCAACTGGCGGGCAAGATGGGCAAGCCGGTCGCGTCGATCGAGAAGTTCTGCGTCTGGGGCAACCACTCCCCGACCATGTACGCCGACTGGCGCTTCGCCACCGTCGACGGCCGCGCGGTGAAGGACATCATCGGCGACGAGGCCTGGAACCGCGACACCTTCCTGCCGACCGTGGGCAAGCGTGGCGCGGCGATCATCGAGGCGCGCGGCCTGAGTTCCGCGGCCTCGGCGGCAAACGCGGCGATCGACCACATGCACGACTGGATCCTGGGCAGCAACGGCCGCTGGGTGACGATGGGCGTGCCCTCGGATGGATCCTATGGCGTTCCGGAAGATGTGGTGTTCGGCGTCCCGGTAACCTGCGCCGGCGGCAGCTACCAGCGCATCCAGGGGCTGCCGATCGACGAATTCTCCCAGTCGCGGCTGGACAAGACGCTGGCCGAACTGCTGGAGGAGCGCGAAGGCGTCCAGCATCTGCTGTGAGCGACGCCGCGAGCGGCCGGCATCGGCAGCAAGCGAGGCGGCGGTGCGGCCGCGCGGTGGATATACACTGCGCCGCACCTGTCTCGTACCTGCCCCGGCGGCGGGCGATGATGCGTGCATCGCCCGCCGGCGGATCCGACCCCCGCTGCGGAGCCCGACCCTCATGAAGCCTTCCCTGCCTGCTCGCCGCCTGCCCGGCCTGTCCCGCCTGTCCGCCGCCTGCGGGCTGCTGCTGGTGGTGCTCGCCCCCGGCGCTCCCGCGGCCGACGCCTCGGCGGCCCACGGGGCGCAACTCTCCTATCCCGTTCCGAGCTACAAGATGAAGTCGGGGTGGATGGTCTGCGGCTCCCGCGAGCGCATCGACGTGCAGGCCGAGGGGCCCGACGACCGCGCGATCCGCCTGACCTGGAAAGGCCGGCACTACCTGCTGCAGCGCAAGCCGACGACGACCGGCGCCTACCACTTCGACGACCGCAAGGCCGGTCTGGTGATGATCCAGATTCCGGCCAAGAGCATGCTGTTCGACAACAAGCACATGATCCGCCTGGCCGACAACTGCAACCCCGTGCCCGCCGGAACCTTCCTCGCCCGCAAGTAACAGCCCCCCGCCGGGGCCCACCTTCACCGACTCGACCCCTCTTTCGGAGCCAGCCATGGCCACTGCGAAGCGCAAGACCCACAACACACCCAAGCACCCCTTCGCCTCCACCTGCAAGACCTTCAGCACTGCCAGTGGCAAGACCGGCAAGTACTACTCGCTGCCGGCGCTGGGGCGGCAACTGGGCATCGACCTGTCGCGCCTGCCGGTGTCGATCCGCATCGTGCTCGAGTCGGTGTTGCGCAACTGCGACGGCAAGCGGGTGGACACCTCGCATGTGCAACAGCTGGCGGCCTGGAAGCCGCAGCAGGAGCGCACTGCCGAAATCCCCTTCGTCGTGGCGCGGGTCGTGCTGCAGGATTTCACCGGTGTTCCGCTGCTCGCCGACCTGGCCGCCATGCGCAGCGTGGCCGACCAGATGGGCAGGAACGCCAAGGCCATCGAACCGCTGGTTCCGGTGGATCTGGTCGTCGACCATTCGGTGATGATCGACAACTACGGGAACAAGAAGGCGCTGGATCTGAACATGCAGCTGGAATTCCAGCGCAACCATGAGCGCTACCAGTTCATGAAGTGGGGCATGCAGGCCTTTGACACCTTCGGCGTGGTGCCTCCGGGATTCGGCATCGTCCACCAGATCAACCTCGAATACCTGGCGCGCGGGGTGCACAAGGGCCGCGACGGCGTCTACTACCCCGACACCCTGGTCGGCACCGACAGCCACACCACGATGATCAACGGCATCGGAGTCGTCGGCTGGGGCGTGGGCGGCATCGAGGCCGAGGCCGGCATGCTCGGCCAGCCGGTGTACTTCCTGACCCCCGACGTCGTCGGCGTGGAACTCAAGGGCCAGCTGCGCGGCGGTGTCACGGCGACCGACCTCGTGCTGACCATCACGGAAATGCTCCGCAAGGCCAAGGTGGTCGGCAAGTTCGTCGAGTTCTTCGGCGAGGGTACCGCCAGTCTGGGGGTCACGGATCGCGCGACCATCGCCAACATGGCTCCCGAGTACGGCGCCACGATGGGCTTCTTCCCGGTCGACGAGAAGACCCTGGACTATTTCAAGGGAACCGGGCGCACGAAGACGGAAATCGAAGCCCTGCAGGCCTACTTCCAGGCGCAGAAGCTGTTCGGTGTCCCGCGCAGCGGCGACATCGACTACTCGGTCACCCTCAGCCTCGACCTGTCGACGGTCGCGCCGTCGCTGGCCGGCCCGCGCCGCCCGCAGGATCGCATCGAACTCGGCCAGGTCAAGCAGCGCTTCGGGGATCTGTTCTCGGCGCCGATGGATCAGGGCGGCTTCAGCCAGCCGGCACCCCGCCTGCAGCAGAGCTTCACGACCTCCGAAGGCACCGAACTGCATGACGGCGACGTGCTGATCGCGGCCATCACCTCCTGCACCAACACCTCCAACCCCAGCGTGCTGCTGGCTGCCGGGCTGCTGGCGAAAAAGGCGGTGGAAGCCGGCCTGAAGGTGAAGAAACACGTGAAGACCTCGCTCGCCCCCGGCTCGCGGGTGGTGACCGAATACCTGGAGCGTGCGGGGCTGCTGCCCTACCTGGAGAAGCTGGGCTTCTACATCTCCGGCTACGGCTGCACGACCTGCATCGGCAACGCCGGGCCACTGGCCGCCGACATCGACGCGGCAATCAGTTCCAACGAACTGGTGTGCGCCGCGGTGCTGTCGGGCAACCGCAACTTCGAGGCCCGCATCCACCCCAACCTGAAGGCCAATTTCCTGGCTTCGCCGCCGTTGGTCGTGGCCTACGCGATCGCCGGCAACGTGCAGCGCGACCTGATGAGCGAGCCCGTGGGCCACGGCAAGGGCGGCAAGGCGGTCTATCTGGGAGACATCTGGCCGAGCAGCGAAGAGGTGTCCCGGCTGCTCAAGGTGGCGCTGGATCCGAAGGCCTACAAGGCCAATTACGCCCAGGTCGAGGACAAGCCGGGCAAGCTGTGGCAGCGCATCGATGGTGCCAAGGGCCAGGTCTACGACTGGCCGCAGAGCACCTACATCGCCCGCCCGCCGTTCTTCGACGATTTCGGCATGAACCCGCAGGGCGGCGCGTCGGGCGTGCTGGGCGCGCGTGCGCTGGCGCTGTTCGGCGATTCGATCACCACCGACCATATCTCCCCGGCCGGATCGATCAAGGAGAACTCGCCGGCCGGCAAGTGGCTGATCGAGCATGGCGTGCAGAAGGCCGATTTCAACTCCTTCGGCTCGCGTCGCGGCAACCACGAGGTGATGATGCGCGGCACCTTCGCTAACGTGCGCATCAAGAACCTGATGCTGCCGCCCAACGCCGACGGCTCGCGCGAGGAAGGCGGGGTCACGCTGCACCAGCCCTCGGGCGACAAGATGTTCATCTACGACGCGGCGATGCGCTACATGGCCGAAGGCACTCCGCTGGTCGTGCTGGCCGGCGAGGAATACGGCACCGGATCCAGCCGTGACTGGGCGGCCAAGGGCACCCAGCTGCTGGGGGTGAAGGCGGTGGTGGCACGCAGCTTCGAGCGCATCCACCGTTCCAACCTCATCGGCATGGGCGTGCTGCCGCTGCAGTTCCTCGGCGACGAGAGCTGGCAGAGCCTGGGCATCCGCGGCGACGAAAGCTTCGATGTGCTGCTGGGAGACGACATCCGCCCGCAGCAGGAAGCCACGCTGCTGATCCGCCGCCCCGGCCAGGCCGAGCAGCAGGTCAAGCTGCGGCTGCGCATCGACACCCCGATCGAGGTCGACTACTACCGCCACGGGGGCATCCTGCCCTTCGTGCTGCGCGAACTGCTGGCGGCCTGAGGCGGGCGGGCCGGGCTCAGCCCGGCGGGGCGGTGTCGAGCTCCAGCACGCGCAACAGCGAGCTGGTGTCGTCGCCGCCCCAGCCCTCGGCCATCAGCTGGCGCAACTGCTGCAGCACCAGTTGCTGCGCCGGCAGGCGCAGTCCGGCCTGCCGCGCCGTCTCGTCGAGCAGGCCGAAATCCTTGGCGTGCAGGCGCGCCTCGATGCCGGCACGAAAGTCGCGCTGCGCCATCTTCGGCCCCATGAGGTCGAGCATGCGGCTGCCGGCAAAACCGGCCGCCAGCGCCTGCAGCACCTGGTGCAGGTCGCAGCCCTGCGCGGCAGCCAGCCGCATCGCCTCGGCGATGCCCTGGATGGTCACCACCTGCACCAACTGATTGCACAGCTTGCACACCTGGGCGCTGCCGCTCGGCCCAAGGTAGCGTACCTGACTGCCGAGCAGGCGCAGCAGCGGCAGCGCACGCTCGTACTCGGCCTGACTGCCTCCGGCCATGATCGACAGCGTACCGTCGCGGGCGCCCTGCACGCCGCCCGATACCGGGGCCTCGACGAAAGCGATCCCGCGCTCCGCAAGCGCCTGGGCGATCTGCCGCGCCCCGTTCGGCGCGATGGTGCTGTGGTCGATGCACAACAGTCCGGGGGTGGCGCCATGCACCACACCGGAGGATCCGAGCAGCACCTGTTCGACGTCGGCGGTGGACGTGACATTGGTGCACACCACGTCGACCGCGCGGGCCAGCGCGGCCGGGCTGGGCAGCAGCTCGATGCCCGAGCCCGCGAGTTGCGGCACACGCTCCGGATTGCGCGCCCACACGCGCACCGGATGACCGGCGGCGCGCAGGCGCGACAACATCGGCCAGCCCATGCCGCCCAGTCCGATATAGCCGATGCGCACAGAGGATGGGGCGGAAGGGGGCATGGCGGCAGGCGCGCGCCGGGAGCCGGCGGCCGCGCGGAAAGGGGGTGCGGTCAGCGTAACAGGCCGCCGGCCCCCCGCGTGCGGGAGCGGGCCAGCGGGCACTACACTGCTGCGCGCCCCGCCCCACGGAACCTGACGATGCTCCTTGCCCTGTCCCCCGCGAAGACCCTGGACATGCAAAGGGCGGCGCCGCCGCTGCCCGCCACCGAGCCGCGCATGCTGGACGATGCGGCGCGCCTGGTCGATCTGCTGCGCGGCCACGACGCGGCCGCGCTCGGCCGGCTGATGGACATTTCTCCGCGGCTGGCGGAACTCAACCGGCAGCGCTTCGCGCAGTGGTCGCGGCGCGCCGAGCCGGGCAACAGCCGACCCGCGATCCTGGCCTTCGCGGGCGATGTCTACACCGGACTGGACGCCCCGCAGCTTGCGCCCGAGGATCTGCAATGGGCGCAGGAGCATGTCGTGATGCTCAGCGGGCTGTACGGCGTGCTGCGGCCGCTGGATCGGCTGCAGGCCTATCGCCTGGAAATGGGAACCCGTCTGCACAACCCGGCCGGACGCGATCTCTACGCCTTCTGGGGCTCGCGCATCGCGCTGGCGCTGCGCGAGCAGCTGGAGCGGCACCACACGCCGATCCTGCTGAACCTGGCCTCCGAAGAATATTTTCGCGCCGTCGACACCACCGCGCTCGGTCTGCCCGTGGTGCATGCGGTCTTCCAGGAAGGCGGCGACGGCCGCTGGCGGGTGATCGGCGTGCATGCCAAGCGCGCGCGCGGCCTGATGGCGCGCTGGATCATCACCAGGCGCGTCGACGATCCGCAGGCACTGCGCCATTTCGACGTCGAAGGCTACGCCTACAGCGCCGATGCCTCCGATGCATCGCGCCTGGTATTCCGCCGCGGCAGCGCCTGAACCGCAGGCCGCGGCCGCGCACTGTTGCTCCACGCGCACATCAGGTATGATTTCCTGCTTGCGGGGGGGTAGCTCAGCTGGGAGAGCGTCGCGTTCGCAATGCGAAGGTCGGGAGTTCGATCCTCCTCCTCTCCACCACTTGCGGGCCCGGACATGCTGTGCATGTCCGGGCTTTTTTGCGCCTGCATGGGCTGGAACGCAGGATCGCTTCGGATCGCTTTCCCATTTCGCTCGCGTGGGTTTAGCGCACGCCAGCCGTCATGCATCCGGGCTGGCTAGCATGTAGATGCTTGCCAGCCCCTTCGCGCGCCATGCGCCGCCCCAACCAGGAGAATCCCCCGATGGCCCAGATCACCCTGCGTGGCAACCCGATCGATGTCCGCGGCACCCTGCCCCAGCCCGGGACGAAGGCACCGGCACTGCGCCTGACCGACAAGAGCCTGGCCGACGTGGGCCTGGACGCCTGGTCCGGCAAGCGCAAGGTACTCAACATCGTGCCCTCGCTGGACACCCCGACCTGCGCGCAATCGGCGCGGCAGTTCAATCAGCACGCCGGATCGCTGCGCAACACCGTGGTGCTGGTGGTGTCGGCCGACCTGCCCTTCTCCGCCAGCCGCTTCTGCAGTGTGGAGGGGCTGGACAACGTGCTGACGCTGTCGACCTTCCGGAACCCCGATTTCCTGCCCGACTGGGGCGTGGACATGAGCAACGGGCCGCTGCGCGGCCTGACCGCGCGCGCGGTGGTCGTGCTCGACGAGAACGACAAGGTGCTGCACAGCCAGCTCGTCTCCGAGGTCGCCGAGGAACCCGACTACGCGGCAGCGCTGGCGGCGCTGGCCTGAGCGCAGGCGCTACAGTGTGGGCCGTACGCACTACGGCCCCGCCTTGCCATGTCCAGCCTGATTTGCGGCTCGCTTGCCTTCGACACCATCGCGACCTTCGACGGCCGCTTCGCCGAGCACATCCTGCCCGACAAGATCCATGTGCTCAACGTCGCGTTCCTGGTTCCCGAACTGCGTCGCGAGTTCGGGGGCTGCGCGGGCAACATCGCCTACACCCTCAAGCTGCTGGGCGGTGACCCGCTGATGCTGGCAGCGCTTGGCGACGACGGCGCCGACTACGAGCACCGCCTCGACGAGCTGCGCATCTCCCGCCGGTTCGTGCGGGTGGTCGCCGGCAGCCACACCGCGCAGGCGCACATCGTCACCGACCGGGACGACAACCAGATCACTTCGTTCCACCCGGGGGCCATGCAGTTCGCGCATACGCAGGACATCCCGCAACTGCCCGAACTGCGCCTGGGCATCATCGCTCCGGACGGACGCCAGGCGATGCTCGAGCATGCCGCGCAGATGGCGCAAGCCGGACTGCCTTTCGTGTTCGACCCCGGGCAGGGACTGCCGATGTTCGACGGCGACGAACTGCGGGAGTTCGTGCGCCAGGCCACGTGGGTGGTGGTCAACGACTACGAGGCCGCGATGCTGTGCACGCGCACCGGCTGGAGCCTGCAGCAGATCGCGACCGAACTGCGCGGACTGGTGGTCACGCGCGGCGCGCAGGGCTGCGAGGTGCATGAAGGCGGCACCTGCAGCACGGTCGCGGGGGTGCGTGCTTCCCGGGTGGTCGACCCAACCGGCTGCGGCGACGCCTTCCGCGGCGCGCTGCTGTGGGCACTGGAGGCCGGGTGGTCGCTGCCCGATGCCTGCCGCCTGGGCAACGTGCTGGGGGCGCGCAAGGTGGCCTGCAGCGGCCCGCAGAACCACAGCCTGGATCTGCAGCAGGCCTTGCAGGACATGCGCGAGGCCTACGGCGACGTCTCGTCCGGCGCGGTGGGCGGCGCGCGCGCCGCCTGAGCGCGCCGCGCCCGGCAGGAATTTCCGCGCAGCACTACAGTGAGGGGTTGCGCGCTGGTGCGGCGTTCCGATGCGTTCGGACTGCCGGCCGCATCGCCTTCTCCAGCACTTTCCACAGCGCCTTCCTCCGCGCGCCCGCCCATGTCGCGAACCGAAACCGCTCCAGCCAGCCAGGGGACGCATTTCCCGGTGCTCGGCGCAATCAGCCTGTCGCACCTGCTCAACGACATGATGCAGTCGTTGATGCTGGCAATCTACCCGCTGCTCAAGGGCAACCTGCACCTGAGCTTCGGCCAGATCGGGCTCATCACCCTGACCTACCAGATCACGGCGTCGATCCTGCAGCCGCTGGTGGGCATGTACACCGACCGTCGGCCACGCCCCTATTCGCTGTCCCTCGGCATGGGGTTCACCTTCGTCGGCCTGCTGCTGCTGTCGCGCGCCGACAGCTTCGGCCATGTGCTGGCCGCCGCGGCCTGCGTCGGCATGGGCTCGTCGATCTTCCACCCGGAATCCTCGCGCATCGCGCGCATGGCCTCGGGCGGGCGCCATGGGCTGGCGCAGTCGATCTTCCAGGTTGGAGGCAACGCCGGCAGCGCCCTCGGCCCGCTGCTGGCCGCGGCGATCATCGTCGGCCACGGCCAGCGTTCGATCGCCTGGTTCTCCGCCGCCGCGCTGGTGGGCATGGCCCTGCTGGCGATGGTCGGGCGCTGGGCCGGGCACCACCTGGGGGCGGCGCGCCGGCGCCGTGCCGCGGCCACGGTGCAAGCCCACCCACCATCGGTGGTGCGCCGGACGATGGCGGTGCTGCTGGCATTGGTGTTCTCCAAATTCTTCTATCTTGCGTCGATCAACTCCTATCTGATCTTCTTCCTGCAGCAGCGCTTCTCCATCAGCGTGCGCGACGCGCAGCTGCACCTGTTCCTGTTCCTGGCCGCGGTGGCCTGCGGCACCCTGCTCGGCGGCCCGATCGGCGACCGCATCGGGCGCAAGCGGGTGATCTGGGTGTCGATCCTGGGAATCGCCCCGTTCACGCTGGCGCTGCCCTACGTCAGCCTCGGCACCTCGGCGCTGCTGACCGTGATCATCGGTTTCGTGCTCGCCTCGGCCTTCCCGGCGATGGTGGTCTATGCCCAGGAACTGATGCCCGGCAAGGTCGGCGCGGTGTCCGGGCTGTTCTTCGGCCTGGCCTTCGGGCTCGGCGGCATCGGCGCGGCCTCGCTCGGCCAGCTGGCAGATGTCATCGGCATCGTCGGAGTCTACAAGGTCTGTTCCTTCCTGCCGCTGATCGGCCTGCTCGCCGCATTCCTGCCCGATCTGCAGCCGCCGCGCAGCCTGCCCCGCGGCGCAGCCGGAAGCGCCGCCGTCTGAGCGCCGCCGTCCGAGCACCCCGCCTGCTCGGCCGCGACCCGCTCAGGGTTGCAACTGAACACTGCCCTGCACGCTGACGCTGATCTGCTGCACGCCAGGCTGCAGAGCCACCGGGGTCGGCTGCTCCGGACTTGCCGCGGCCAGCCCGCGCACCGCGCTCAGGCTCAACGGCTGCGGTCGTGCCCCGGCGATCTGCAGCGACCCGAGGTCGACGCGGCGAACGCTGTAGCCCGTGTAGCCGAAGTCGCGCGCGGCGCCGAGCGCACGCGCGCGAAACTCCGCGATGGCCCGCGCGCTCAATGCGGCCAGTTGCTGCCGGCTCTGCGCACGCGACAGCTCCCAGCGTATCGACTGCAGTTGCAGCCGCGGCGCCAGCGCGCCGAGCAACGAGGCCAGCGCGTGGGCATCGTCCGAGCGCAGGTGCAACTGCGCGCCGACCGTCCAGCCCTCCTGCCGCGAACTGCCCTGCACCACGCTCCAGCGCGGAGTGGTGTAGATCTCCCCGGTGCTCGCGCGCACCGCCGGGAAAGCACGCGCGCGCTCGAGGGCGGCCTTCAGCTCCGCGGCGACCTGCCGGTTCAGCGCGGCGATGTCGTCGCCTTGCGCAACCGCTGCCAACAGCGCCACGACGCGCTGAGGAACGACCTCGTCGCTGGCTCCGGCCTGCAGTTGCAGGATCGCCGGCGCCTGCAGCGGCGGCTGTACCGCGGCGGCGGCGCAGGCGGCGCTGGCGCAGCCCAGGCCGAGGACGCAGCCCAGGATGCAGGCGCGCAGGGCGCGCGCAAGGCAATGGCAGGTGGTCATGCTGGACTCCTGTGCGCGGGTGGCAAGGCAGTGCGACGCCGGCCCCCGTGCGCGGCCGGATCGCATCGCGTGCTGCGGAAGCTTGCCCCGATACGGTAGCGGCGGCAGCGCGGCGACACAAGCATGCCCCCATGCGATCGGGGCCTTCTTCTTAAGTCCCCCCTAAGCGCCAGCGCCGAACATCCATTCCATACCGTTTCCCTGGATTGCACATCAGGAGCCGAACCCATGAAAACCACCCGCATCGTGGCTGCCTTCGCGGCCTGCCTGACCGTCGCCACCGGCGGCTTCGCCATCTACCAGACGAGCTATGCAGGCAGCCCGCCGCCGGTTCGCCTGGATCACAAGGCGCTGCCGCTGTTCAACAATCCGCCGGCGGCGTCGGCGCAGGCCCCGGCGACGGTCAGCGTGCCCAATTTCGCCGCCATCGTCCGCCGCTTCGGGCCGACCGTGGTGCACATCAACGTGCGCGGCGAGACCGTCAGCGCCAGCGGGCCCGATCTGTCGCAGGTGCCGCCGCAGCTGCGTAACTCCCCGTTCTTCCAGTTCTTCCAGCAGTTCCAGAACCAGTCACCGCGCGAGGTGCCGACCGAAGGCCTGGGCTCGGGATTCATCATCAGCTCGGATGGACTGGTGCTGACCAACGCGCACGTGGTCAAGGGCGCGAAGTCGGTGACCGTGACCCTCACCGACCACCGCAGCTACAAGGCCAAGGTGCTCGGCACCGACACGAAGACCGACATCGCGGTGCTGAAGATCCCGGCCACCGGGCTGCCGACGGTGCGCGTGGGCGATCCTTCGAAGCTGCAACCAGGTGACTGGGTGCTGGCCATCGGCTCGCCCTACGGCTTCTACAACACCGTGACCGCCGGCATCGTCAGCGCGAAGAGTCGTGCGCTGCCCGACGACAGCATGGTGCCGTTCATCCAGACCGATGTGGCGGTCAACCCGGGCAACTCGGGAGGCCCGCTGTTCGACTCCGAGGGGGATGTGGTCGGCATCAACTCCCAGATCTTCACCCAGACCGGGGCGTTCGAAGGCCTGTCCTTCGCGATCCCGATCAACATCGCGGAAAGCGTCGCGCGCCAGATCATCGAGCATGGCCACGTGCAGCATGCCAAGCTGGGCATCGCGGTGCAGACGGTCTCGCAGCAGCTGGCCAACTCCTTCGGGCTGCAGACCCCACGCGGCGCGCTGGTGGCCCAGGTCACCGACGGCAGCCCGGCGGCGCGCGCCGGACTGAAGGCGGGCGACATCATCCTCAGCGTCAACGGGC
Source organism: Pseudomonadota bacterium (assembly GCA_021805825.1). Lineage (GTDB taxonomy): Bacteria > Pseudomonadota > Gammaproteobacteria > Burkholderiales > Burkholderiaceae_C > Thiomonas_A. The sequence continues at coordinate 8,489 of JAJZEC010000015.1, read as the reverse complement.
AGCCGGTCAATGATTCCTCCGATCTGCCGATGATGATCGGGCTGATGCGTCCGGGGCAGAAGGTCGAGCTGGGGGTGTGGTCGAACCACCGCAAGACCACCCTGACCGCGACCCTGGGCAGCTGGAACGACGCTACCCTGGTGGCCGACGCCGAGGGTTCGACCGGGCACGGCCTGGGCCTGCAGGTGCGTCCGCTGAATGCCACCGAACGCCAGCAGGCCGATGTGCACAGCGGCCTGCTGGTGAAGGCTGTCGACGGCCCCGCGGCGCAGGCCGGGGTGCAACCCGGCGACATCCTGCTGGCCATCGACGGCAAGCCGGTGAGCAGCGTGGCGCAGGTGCGCGCGATCCTCAAGGGCGCGGGCAACACCGTGGCGCTGCTCATCCAGCGCGGCAACAACCGAATCTTCGTGCCGGTCGACCTGGGCTGATCCGGCGACCGGCCCGACCCTGGGCCTCAAGCGAGCGGCAAGCGATTGCGGCGGGTTCGTCCCGCCGTTTTTTTTGGTCTGCGGCTACGATCAGCGCATCCGCGATTCCCGGCCCGTGGCCCATGGTTCATGGCCCATCCCATGCTCGCATTCGACCCCGCAACCCGACAGTTGCGCACCCCCCGCCTGCTGCTGCGCCCGTTGCAGCCCGATGACGCAGCCGGTCTGCTGGCAATCTACGGTCATCCCGAGGTGACCCGCTACTACGAGCTCGACACCCTCGGCGAGCTTGCGCAGGCGCAGCGGGTGCTGGATTTCTTCCTCGAGCACCATGATCGCTTCGCCCTCGTCGATCCGCTCAGCCAGCGCATGCTCGGAACCTGCGGGCTGTTTTTCTGGGATCGCACCACGCGCATGGCCTCCTTCGGCTACGACCTCGCCTTCGACTCCTGGGGGCAAGGCCTGATGCGCGAGGCGGCCGCCGCGGTGCTGGCCTACGGCTTCGTGCACAAGCAGCTCAACCGGGTCAACGCGCTGACCGCGGTCGACAACCGGCGCTCGATGGCCTTGCTGCTCGCCTTGGGCTTCACCGAAGAGGCGCTGCTGCGCCAGTTCGCGTTCTGGAAGGGCGACTTCCACGACATGCGCATGTTCGCGCTGCTGCGCCAGCAGGTGGACGACGGGCCCCTGGCCACGGCGCTGCGCGCCCTCGGCGGCGCCTGATACAGTGCCGCGGTGGGGGCCGCGGGCGCGGCCTCCTGTTCCGCTCATCACGCAAACCGATTCATGGCGCAATACGTATTCACGATGAACCGCGTCGGCAAGGTCGTCCCGCCGAAGCGTCAGATCCTGAAGGACATCTCGCTGTCCTTCTTCCCGGGGGCGAAGATCGGCGTGCTCGGGCTCAACGGCTCGGGCAAGTCCACGCTGCTGCGGATCATGGCCGGCGTCGACCGCGATTTCGACGGCGACGCGGTGCCGCTGGCCGGCACCCGCATCGGCTACCTGCCGCAGGAGCCCGAGATCGACCCGGCGCTGACCGTGCGCGAAGCCGTCGAGCAGGGCCTGGGCGGAGTGCTGGCGGCCAAGAAGCGCCTGGAGGAGGTGTACGCCGCCTATGCGGAACCCGACGCCGATTTCGACCAACTGGCCGACGAACAGGCACGGCTCGAAGCGGTGATCGCCGCCGGCGAGGGGGAGAACACCGACCTGCAGCTCGACATCGCGGCCGATGCGCTGCGGCTGCCGCCGTGGGATGCGCGCATCGGCCCGCTGTCCGGCGGGGAAAAGCGCCGGGTCGCACTATGCCGTCTGCTGCTGTCGCGGCCCGACATGCTGCTGCTCGACGAGCCGACCAACCATCTGGACGCCGAGAGCGTCGAGTGGCTGGAGCAGTTCCTGCAGCGCTTTCCGGGTACCGTGGTGGCCGTCACCCACGACCGCTACTTCCTCGACAACGCGGCGCAGTGGATCCTCGAACTCGACCGCGGACACGGCCTGCCGTTCAAGGGCAACTACAGCGCCTGGCTGGAACAGAAGGAGCAGCGCCTGGAACACGAGGCGCGCGCCGAGGCCGCCCACCTGAAAGCCATGCAGCAGGAGCTCGAATGGGTGCGCCAGAACCCCAAGGGCCGCCAGGCCAAGAGCAAGGCGCGCATGGCGCGCTTCGAGGAACTGTCGGCGATCGAGTACCAGAAGCGCAACGAAACGAATGAAATCTTCATCCCTGTCGCCGAGCGCCTCGGCCAGGAGGTGATCGAACTCCGCGGGGTGCGCAAGGCGCATGGAGAACGCCTGCTCATCGACGACCTCAGCCTGCAGATTCCCCCCGGGGCGATCGTCGGCGTGATCGGACCCAACGGCGCAGGCAAGTCGACCCTGTTCCGCATGATCGCCGGCCAGGATCGGCCCGACGCGGGAGAAATCGTCGTCGGCCCCACGGTGCGTCTGGTCTACGAGGATCAGAGCCGGAGTTCGCTGCCCGCCGACAAGACCGTCTGGGAGGCGCTGTCCGACGGCCAGGATCTGCTGACCGTCGGGCGCTTCCAGATCGCCTCGCGTGCCTACTGCGGGCGCTTCAATTTCAAGGGCTCCGATCAGCAGAAGATCGTCGGCCAGCTCTCGGGTGGAGAGCGCGGCCGCCTGCACCTGGCGAAGACCCTGCTCGCCGGAGGCAACGTGCTGCTGCTCGACGAGCCGTCGAACGACCTCGACGTCGAGACCCTGCGCGCGCTGGAGGATGCGTTGCTGGAATTCGCCGGTTGCGTGCTGGTGAGCAGCCACGACCGCTGGTTCCTCGACCGTATCGCCACGCATATCCTGGCTGCCGAAGGCGACTCCCAGTGGACTTTCTTCCACGGCAACTACCAGGAGTACGAGGCCGACAAGCGGCGGCGCCTGGGCGAAGACGGCGCACGCCCGCGCCGCCTGCGTTTCAAGGCGCTGCGCTGAGCACGCGATGGATCCGGCACGCGGCGCGGCCGATGCGCCCGGCGGCGAAGAGGCCTGGGTGGTGGCCTGTCTGTGCGCGCGCTGGTGCACCGTCTGCCGCAGCTGGCAGGGCGAATTCGTCAGGCTGGCCCGCGACTGCGGCACGCTGTTCGGCCAGGCCCGCTGGCTGTGGGTCGATGTCGAGGAACAGGCCGACGAACTCGGCGATTTCGAGCCGGAGAACTTCCCCGTGCTGGCGGTGCAGCGCGGGGACGAACTGCTGTACTGCGCGACCTTACCGCAGCAGGCAGGCAACTGGAAGCGACTGCTGCACACCCTGCGCGCGCTGCAACCGGCCCAGCTGCGGGAATGGGCGCAGGCCCTGCGCCCGCTGGATCTCGATCTGAGGCGGCTGCACGACGACGCGCAAGCGCGCTGAAGACCGCGGCTCAGGCCGGACGGGGCGCGCGCTGCCCGAACAGCGCGCTGCCCACGCGCACCATGGTCGCACCCTCGAGCACCGCCGCCTCGAGGTCGGCGCTCATGCCCATCGACAGGGTATCGAGGGGCAGGCCCAGCTCCACCAGCTGCTGCTGCAGTGCGCGCAGGCGGGCGAAGGGTTCGCGCTGCGCCTCCAGGCCTTGCGCCGGCGCCGGCAAGCACATCAGGCCGCGCAGGCGCAGGGCCGGCAGGCCGGCCACCTGGCGCGCCAGTTCGGGCAGTTGCTCCGGAGCCACCCCGCGCTTGCTCGACTCGCCGCTGATGTTGACCTGCAGGCATACCTGCAGCGGCGGCAGCGCGTGGCCGTCGCGCTCGGCCGGGCGCTGCGCCGACAGCCGCCGCGCCAGGTCGATGCGGTCGATACTGTGCACCCAGTCGAAATGGCACGCCACGTCGCGCGTCTTGTTGCCTTGCAACGGGCCGATGAAATGCCAGCACAGCGCGGGCCAGCGCCCGCGCAGCGCGGAGATCTTGGGCAGCGCCTCCTGCACGTAGTTCTCGCCGAACTCGTCCTGCCCGCACGCGGCCAGCTCCTCCACGGCCTGCGCCGCGAAGGTCTTGGACACCGCCAGCAGGCGCACGGCGGCGGGGTCGCGCCCGGCGGCGCGAGCCGCTTGCGCGATGCGCAGCCGCACCTGGCGCAGGCGTTCCGGCAGGCCGGCGTCGGATGCATCGCTTCGAGTGTTCACCGTGGGTTGTTCCGCTGCAGGATTCCAGGCGACCGCCGCGCCCGCGCCGGGCGCGGTCGTGGAGTGCCGACAACAGGCCCCGGCGCGCACGATGTATGGCGGCGAGGTGGCCTTACTATAAAGTCTCGTGGAAGCAGCACCGGGATGCCCGGTGCTGCAGGCGCCCCGAGGGCGCTTCATCAGCATTGTGCCGATTGGCGAGGGGATCGCAGTGGACATTACGCAACTGTTGGCGTTCAGCGTCAAGAGCAACGCTTCCGACCTGCACCTGTCGGCCGGCTTGCCGCCGATGATCCGGGTGCACGGAGATGTGCGCCGCACCAACGTCGAACCGCTCGACCACAAGATGGTGCATGCGATGGTCTACGACATCATGAGCGATGTCCAGCGCAAGCACTACGAGGAATATTTCGAGGTCGACTTCTCCTTCGAGATCAGCGGCCTGGCACGCTTCCGCGTCAACGCCTTCAACCACCAGCGTGGCGCCGGCGCGGTCTTCCGCACCATCCCGAACAAGATCCTCTCGCTGGACGACCTGAACGCCCCGAAGATCTTCGGCGACCTGTCGCTCAAGCACCGCGGCCTGGTGCTGGTGACCGGCCCGACCGGATCGGGCAAGTCCACCACGCTGGCAGCGATGGTCAACCACCGCAACGAGAACGAATACGGCCACATCCTGACCATCGAGGATCCGATCGAGTTCGTGCACGAATCGAAGAAGAGCCTGATCAACCAGCGGGAGGTCGGCCCGCATACCCTGAGCTTCTCCAACGCCCTGCGCTCGGCGCTGCGCGAGGACCCGGATTCCATTCTGGTCGGGGAAATGCGCGACCTGGAAACCATACGCCTGGCGTTGACGGCATCGGAAACCGGGCACCTGGTGTTCGCCACCCTGCATACTTCGTCGGCACCGAAAACCATCGACCGTATCATCGACGTATTTCCCGCGGCAGAGAAGGATATGGTGCGGGCAATGCTTTCCGAGGCCCTGGTCGCGGTCGTCTCGCAGACCCTGTGCAAGCTCAAGGACGGCAGCGGGCGCGTGGCCGCGCACGAAATCATGATTGGTACGCCGGCGATCCGCAACCTGATCCGCGAAAACAAGGTGGCACAGATGTACTCGATGATCCAGACCAGCCAGTCGCACGGCATGCAGACGCTGGATCAGAACCTGGCCGAACTTGTCCGGCGCAACCTCATTTCCGCCGCCGAGGCTCGATCCAAGGCCAAGCAACCCGAGAATTTCCCTGGCGCCTGAGGCCGGGGCTGCAGCTGCCGCCGCCATCCGACCCCGAGATGCCCTCGCCAAACCGATGAAAAAAGTCCTGGATTTCCTGCGTAACGGGCGCCCTCGGGAAAACGCCGACAGCGACGCCGAGGCCTACCCCGAGTCGCAGTTCTTCGCCACCGGCTTCCAGGAAGCGGGGGCGGTGGCCACGCCGGTTCCTTCGTGGGCCGAACGCGCGCGCGCGCTGGGCGCGCGGCGCCTGGCCCACGAGGCCGGCGCACGGCGCCTGAAGGAACTGTGGACGCAGGATCGCTTCATGGCCGGACTGTCCTCGCAGGATCTGGAGCAGTGCGCCCGGCACTTCGAGTTCTGGGCCGTAGACGCCGACCGCGACATCATCGAGCAGAACGAGCCAGGCAGTTTCATGCTCGTCGTGCTGCATGGCATCATCGCCGTCGACCGCCAGCAGCCCTGGGGGGAGCGCGTGCGCCTGACCGAGACGCGAGCCGGCAGCGTGCTGGGCGAGATGTCGCTGCTCGACGCCGGCCCGCGCGCCTCGTACTGCACCACCCTGCGACCCTCGGAAATCGCCGTGCTCGAGGCACGCAGGCTGGATGCCCTGATCGAACATGACCCGGCCTCCGCAGTGCGCATCGTCGGCTCGCTGGCGCGTCGGCTTTCGCTGCGGCTGCGCCGGCTGGGCACGCCGTCGGCCGGAACCTCGGCCTGAGCGGCGCGATCCGCGCACGCCCCGACCGTCCCTGACCCCTGCAGGAGTTGCCTATGGAACGTGAGCAGGCTTCCCGATTCGTGCAGGATCTGCTGCGCAGCCTGCTGCAGCGCGGCGGCTCCGACCTGTTCCTGACTGCGGATTTCCCGCCGGCGATGAAGATCGACGGCGAAGTGCACAAGGTCGCATCGCAACCCTTGAACGCACAGCACACCCAGGCTCTGGCCCGAGCGATCATGAACGATCGACAGGTCGCCGAATTCGAACGCAGCAAGGAATGCAATTTCGCCATCGCCCCGTCCGGGCTCGGGCGCTTTCGCGTCTGCGCCTTCGTGCAGCAGGGACGGGTGGGCATGGTGATGCGGGTCATCCCGCAGCAGTTGCCGACCATCGCCGGCCTCGGGCTGCCGCGGGTTCTGCAGGATCTGGCGATGAGCAAGCGCGGGCTGCTCGTCCTGGTGGGTGCCACCGGCAGCGGCAAGAGCACCTCGCTGGCGGCCATGGTCGACTGGCGCAACGAGAACAGCCGCGGCCACATCGTGACCATCGAGGATCCGATCGAGTTCGTGCATGCCCACAAGAACTGCATCGTGACCCAGCGCGAGGTCGGCCTCGACACCGACAGCTGGGCAGCTGCGCTGAAGAACAGCATGCGCCAGGCTCCCGACGTGATCCTGATGGGCGAGATCCGCGACCGCGAGGGCATGGAGCATGCGGTGGCCTTTTCCGAGACCGGACACCTGGTGATGGCCACGCTGCATGCCAACAGCGCCAACCAGGCGCTCGACCGCATGATCAACTTCTTCCCCGAGGATCGGCGCCAGCAGTTGCTGATGGATCTGTCGCTCAACCTGCGCGCGATGGTCTCGCAGCGCCTGCTGCCGCGCCAGGACGGCCGCGGACGCATTGCCGCGGTGGAGATCCTGATCAACTCCCCGTTGATCGCCGACCATGTGTTCAAGGGCGAGGTCGGCGAGATCAAGGGGGTGATGCGGCGCTCGCGCGAACTCGGCATGCAGACCTTCGACCAGGCCCTGTTCGACCTCTACGAGCAGGGATCGATCAGCTACGAGGACGCATTGCGCAACGCCGACTCGGTCAACGACCTCAGGCTGCGCATCAAGCTCGACAGCCAGCGTGACCAGACCGACCCGGCCAGCGGCACCGAGTATCTGGCGATCGTCTGAGCGCCGCGGCGCGGCGCTTCAGCGCGCGCCGAAGAACCAGTAGCACACGGCGATCGAGGCCAGCACGCCGGCCAGGTCGGCCAGCAGCGCGCAGGCCACGGCGTGGCGAACGCGGCGTACGCCGACGGCACCGAAGTACACCGCCAGCACGTAGAAGGTCGTTTCGGTGCTGCCCTGCATGGTCGCGGCGGTCAGCGCGGGGAAGCTGTCGACCCCGTCGTGGTGCATGGTCTCGATCAGCATGGCGCGCGCCGCGCTGCCCGAGAAGGGTTTGACCAGCGCGGTCGGCAGGGCATCGACGAAGCGCGTGTCCCAGCCCAGGTGCTGCACGGCCCAGCGCACCGCCTGCAAGGCCATGTCCAGCGCGCCCGAGGCGCGCAGCACGCCCACCGCGCACAGCATCGCCACCAGGTACGGCAGCAGGTCGCGCGCGACCTCGAAGCCCTGGCGCGCGCCGTCGATGAAGGCCTCGTACACCGGAACGCGGCGCCACGCTCCCAGCGCCAGGAACAGCACGATCACGCCGAACAGCAGCAGGTTGCCGGCGAGGTCCGACAGGCGCGCCAGCGCCTCCGACGACAGCGAGGCCAGCCCGGCCAGCACGAGGCCGTAGACAAGCAGCAAGGCAGCGATACCCAGCAGCGAACGCGCGTCGCGCAGCGGTAGCCGCTGCACGATCGCGACACTGAACAGGCCGACCAGGGTCGAGGCGCTGGTGGCGAGCAGGATGGGCAGGAACACCAGGGTCGGATCAGGCGCGCCCTGCTGCGCGCGGTACATGAAGATACTCACCGGCAGCAGGGTGAGCGACGAGGCGTTGAGCACGAGGAACATGATCTGCGCGTTGCTGGCCGTGTCGCTGCCTGGATTCAGGCTCTGCAGCTCGCGCATGGCCTTCAGGCCGATGGGCGTGGCCGCGTTGTCCAGACCGAGCATGTTGGCCGCCATGTTCAAGGTGATCAGCCCGAGCGCCGGATGGCCGCGGGGAACCTCGGGCATGAGGCGCGCAAACAGCGGGCCGAGGGCGCGCGCCATCGCCTGCACGAGTTGCGCACGCTCGGCAATGGCCAGCAACCCCAGCCACAGCGTGAGGGTTCCGAACAGCAGCACCATCACCTGCACCGACAGCCGCGCCATGGCGAACAGGCTTGCGACGATGGCCGCGAACACCCCGGCGTCGCCGCCGAACAGCCAGCGCGCGCAGGCGGCCAGCGCCGCGCAGAGGAACAGCCCCAGCCAGAGACGGTTGAGCATGCCGCCGCGTGCCGCGACCGCCTCAGGCCGCGCCGCCGC
>JAJZEC010000014.1 GCA_021805825.1 Pseudomonadota bacterium | reverse complement strand
AAGTCGACGGCCTCTCTGGAAGGCTCGTTTGATAGCTGGCGGGACTCCTTAGAGATTTCGCGAACCCCGATATTGAACTTTCGTTGAAAGTCATCGCGCGAGACCCAAGACGGATAGTGCTTCACGGTGTCGTAAAACTTCCAAAGCGCCATGTGCCAGTCGCGCGCCTCGATGAAATCGCGGGCCTTGGCTTGAAGGGCCTTGTTTGACATTATTTACCTCCCAGCGCAAAGCCAACATCAGAGCCTTTGCACGGCCCAATCCGGAGTCGGACCCCACGCGAGAACGCCGACGAATGGCGCAAAAAACAATCCTGTGCCCATGCGACCCGGACAATGCGTCCATGAAACAAGCAGACCTTGTATACCTAACCACCGCTTCGGCTGCGGCCGGGAGCCATAAATCAGTCTGTGATGTCATCAGAGCCAGCTAGGTGCTTTTTTTAAGCTCCGCGAGGATCTCTTCAACCGTAGATTTATTGAGAACGCTTGACCACACGATGTCATATGTAGCCTTCGAGTGGTGCGCAATATTGTGCAGCGACGAAGCGATCCAGAGCATCAAAAGGACGATCGACGCGTCAAAGATATAACCCCACATAACTATCCCCCACTCTAGATTTATGAGATCAATGAGTCGATTGATTATTGCGCAACCAAGACTCAATCGGCATTCGCACACCAACATCAGATGTCTTGGTGTGTCTGGCGACCGGGTCGAGCGTGATGATGATCACTGCTGGCGACTAGGCCAATCTGGCTCAATGATTTGTGCTTCATAACCAATTGCAAGCAGCTTGGCGCGAAACGACACAACGTGATGGGCGCCGCAGACAAAGAGCATCGACCTCCAAACGGTATCAATCTGCCGGATTTGGAGCAGCCATCTCTGCTCCCGCGGCTCGGCTAGCTCAGCAAGCTTCAATCGCTCGGCGCCATGCGGATCATCGGACGCACATATGTCCTCATACTCTCCGCTAGTGAGGTCTGTGCGGATTTTTAGTCGATGACGCTCTGCTTCTGTAGGATCAACGTTACGGTATTGGATCCCGTGGGCGCCCGCGAGGCATTGAGCAATCGTCATGCGAGACTCCTTGCTAGGTGGCGCCTCTTCGCTAATGAAGTCAATAGCACGGCCCGCAATCTCTGTCAGCAGACGGCTGCGCAGGCCGTCGCCTGGTTCAGCACCGCATGGGCGCTGATCGCGATGGCAGAGCCCGAACAGAAAAACGCTCCCCTTCATGGTTGCACCCTTCTCGCCACAGCGTGAGGGTCTAAGCCTAGCGGAGGATCTCATTCATGCCCATCGTCTCCACGTCGGCCAAGGACTAAACCGCTCTCGCGGTAGGCGCTCCGGGAGAGGTTGCGCGAGTTCGGAGGCGATGCAGCCCGCCACCTCGCCGCCGCAATCCCCATAGCGGCATCCGCTTCCACTACGGTTGCCACACGCGCCGCGGTTTCCTCCCTGGAGCTTTGTCCAACGCCTACCCTCACGCCAAGTACTGCGTGAGATCGCCTGCGCGCACGGGCAGGCATCGGACAAACCTAAACCTGTGTAGCCCTTCGCTCGTTCGCGCCACGAGGTCGGTTTCGGCCAATTGCGGACATCGAGATCACCCGCGCCCTACGCGGCTGCTTCAAGCCCGTGCGAACTGCCGCGCTCGACCCAGGCCGCCGCCCGTCGCGCTCGGTCAGGCTAGCTTCGCGCCAGCAGGTCTCGGCCACGGTGTCGCCAGGCCGGGAGAGATTCTCGTCACCGAGCCGATCTATTCGGACGGTGGAGATTCTGGAGCTGCGCTGACGGCAGGGCCGCCACGCAACTGATCCAGGACCGCTTGGAGCCGCGCCAACAGGTCATCGTAGGTCACGATATCGACAACTCCCTTGGAGTCGCGACGCAGCACTTCGAACTCGCGCCTCTGCGCGTCGGACAGCGTGTTGCTGCGCCCCATGATCACGATGCCCGATGGGTTGATGATCCGGATCCTGAAGCCCTTAGGCAGTTGTGGACCGAGCAACTCGGTCAGATAGTTCTCGCCAGTCGACCCCCACCGGTTCAGGTGCCTGAGGTAGTGCGTAACTTGACCCATGGCACCGATCAGATCGCGCATCGGCAGGTGGTGGTCGCGGTAAAGAGTCGGGAGCATGATGGGTTTGCTCATTGGCTTCTTGATCTCGATGACGTCCACATTTCCGGATGCATCGACCAGCAGGATATCGATGCGCCGCCAGGTCGATGCGTCCTCGTCCCGGAGCCTCACCTCGGTAAAAGCCTTGATATATCTGGGATTAAGAAGCAGGATGATCTCCACAATCTCCAGTTGCCACTGCGCCTCCGAGGGTCCAGCCTCATTGGTCAACATCGATTGAAGCCGCTGCAGAGCAAAGTCGTACTTGGCGATATCGAACTGGCGAAACGATGCCTCGAGGTTTGGCGCAATTGCCGTTGTCCGCCTGCCGACATAGGCGTTCAGCAGTTCTTCGGCGTCGATCGACGGCTCTGTGTACTGGCGAACCACGGTTCCGACGCGAGCCTGGACATAGCGTCTCAGTTCATGCGGCGTCGGTAACTGTTTGAGCAAGCGCGTGTACTCCGGAATCGGAATGGCTTCCGGATCCGGGCCGCCGATAACGATGCGTTCGAGACCGAGGCTCTCGATGACGGCCAGGATGGACACCCTGCGTTCGGCACTAAACCACTTCCAGTCGGGCTGCGCATCCCGGTGCAGCAGGACCGGTGTCTCGAATCCAAGGACTTCCGGCTTGAACCGGAAGTACTCACCGTCTGCGATGGCGACGGCAAACACCAATCGATCGTCTTCTACCCACTGGATCTCGCCATCACCAGACGCCCTGGCCGCCTCATCTGCAGCGTCTTCGACGAGGTCCTGAGGCGTGAGGCGGAACGTGCCCTTGACCAGAAGTCCATCGCCACGCTCGAACCTCTCCCGAACCCAGTTGGTGTCATCGCGTGGTCGGTAGACGAGACGGAGTTCGTTGTTTGAGATCTCGAACTCAACAGCAAGTTGGGGCATGGTCCATCCTCGGCGGCCGGTCTCTATCGTAGTCAGTCGCGCAGTACCGTTGGATCGGCTGCGGATCCGCTTGACGGCCTGTTGCCGGTCTGCTCGGTGACTCAGGAGTCGTTGGAACCTGAAGTCTTCCGTATGAAGCCGCGATCAGTCGACTGGTAAGCCAACCGCTTGCTTGTCGGCAACGGCGGCTCTTGACCGGTAACGGACTCTGCGCCGAGCCGAACCAATGGCGGCAAAGGCCGAGCTGCAGACAACGAATGGTCACCAGCTTACTGCGGCAGCGTGCCAGCTGGGCGTGTGCTGCGCCCCCTTCACGTCGGAAGCGCACTCGGCTGCTTCCATTGCGCAACGCTGTGGCGTCTCGCTCCAATCAACCTTGACACCCGTAGCGTGTCGTTACGTCAGCCCGACCGACTTTATTTTGGCCCGACGGACTTTATTTTGTGAAGTCAGCGCACAGCCACACACTCTCCCCTACTCCACCGTCACGCTCTTGGCCAGGTTGCGGGGCTTGTCGACGTCGGTGCCGCGTGCCACGGCCGTGTGGTAGGCGAGCAGTTGCAGCGGAACGACCTGCACCACCGGCGACAGCAGGCCGTAGTACTCGGGCAGGCGGATGACGTGCACGCCGTCGCTGTTGTCGATGCGCGTGCCCGCATCGGTCATCACGTAGAGCCTGCCGCCGCGTGCGCGTACTTCCTGCAGGTTGCTCTTGAGCTTGTCGAGCAGCGCGTCGTTGGGAGCGACCACGACCACCGGCATGGCCTCGGTAACCAGCGCCAGCGGGCCGTGCTTGAGTTCGCCGGCCGGGTAGGCCTCGGCGTGGATGTAGGAGATCTCCTTCAGCTTCAGCGCACCTTCCTGGGCGATCGGGTAGTGCATGCCGCGGCCGAGGAACAGCGCGTTGTCGTGGCGGGTGAAGGTCTCCGCCCATGCGATGATCTGCGGCTCGATGGCCAGCGCCGCCTGCAGGGCCGCCGGGAGATGGCGCAAGTGGTGCAGTTGCTGCTGCTCCTGCGCGGCGTCGAGGCGCCCGCGCAGCTTGGCCAGGCTCAGGGCCAGCAGGAACAAGGCCACCAACTGGGTGGTGAAGGCCTTGGTCGACGCGACGCCGATTTCGACTCCGGCACGCGTGGGCAGTCCGAGGGTGCATTCGCGCATCATCGCGCTGGCCGGAACGTTGCAGATCGCCAGTTGCCGATGCATGCCCAGGCTGCGCGCGTGGCGCAGCGCGGCCAGGGTGTCGGCCGTCTCGCCGCTCTGCGACACCCCGACGACCAGGGTGTCGGGGTCGGGGACGCTGTCACGGGTGCGGTATTCACTGGCCACCTCGACGTCCACCGGAATCCGCGCCAGCGCCTCGATCCAGTGGCGCGCGACGCTGCCCGCGTAGTGGCTGGTGCCGCAGGCCAGCACGAGCACCCTGCGCACGCCCCGGAGCAGGCCTTCGTGGTCGCCGAACAGTTCCGCGCCCACGGCCTCGATGCCGTCGAGGGTGTCGCCCACGGCGCGCGGCTGCTCGAAGATCTCCTTCTGCATGTAGTGGCGGTAGGGCCCGAGCTCGGTCGCCCCGGCATAGGCCTGCAGCGCCGCCCACGCGCGCTGCACCTCCTGCCCGCGGCTGTCGACCGTGCGCACGCCGTCGGGATCGATGCGCACCACGTCGCCTTCCTCCAGATAGGCCACGCGCTGCGCGGCGCCGGCCAGCGCGAGGGCGTCGGAGGCCAGATAGCAGCCCGCCTCCCCCTGCCCGAGCACCAGAGGGCTTCCGGCGCGCGCGCCCACCACGACCTCCGGCTCGGCCACGTGCAGCACGGCGATGGCGTAGGCCCCGCGCAGTCTGGCCGCGGCCTGCCGCACGGCCTGGAACAGATCCCCACGGTAGAGATGGTGCACCAGGTGCGCAACCACCTCGGTATCGGTCTGGCTGTCGAAGGCGTAGCCGGCGGCGATCAGCTCCGCGCGCAGGTCTTCATGGTTCTCGATGATGCCGTTGTGCACCAGCGCCACCTCGCCGCGCGAGATCATCGGATGCGCGTTGTGGGTGGCCGGTGCGCCGTGCGTGGCCCAGCGGGTGTGGCAGATGCCGGTGGCGGCCTGCAGGCCCTCGGCCTGCGCCCGCAGGTCGGCCACGCGCTGCGTGGTACGCAGGCGGCGCAGTTCGCTGCCCGCCTGCACCGCCAGGCCGCAGGAGTCGTATCCCCGGTACTCCAGGCGCTGCAGGCCCTCGAGCAACACCGGAACGATGTTTGCGCGCGCAGCGGCGCCGACGATTCCGCACATGGCTGCTTTCCCGCCTTTGATCTAGTTGGAGGATTTCTTCGTGGGACGCTGCCAGCCGTCGATGCTCAGCTGGCGGGCGCGCGACAGCGTGAGCTTGCCGGCCGGAGCATCCAGGGTCAGCGTGGTGCCCGCGCCCAGCGTGGCACCGCGGCCGACGCGCACCGGCGCCACGAGCTGGGTGTCGGAACCGATGAACACATCGTCCTCGATCACCGTGCGGTGCTTGGCCGCGCCGTCGTAGTTGCAGGTGATGGTGCCGGCGCCGATGTTCACCCGCGCGCCGACGCTGGCATCGCCGACATAACTCAGGTGGTTGGCCTTGCTGCCCTCGCCCAGCGTGCTGTTCTTCACCTCGGTGAAGTTGCCCACGTGCACCTCGCGCGCGAGCTCGCTGCCCGGACGCAGCCTGGCGTAGGGGCCGATGCGCACGCCCTCGGCGCAGCGCGCGCCGTCGACATGGCTGAAGGCCTCGATGCGGCTGCCGGCGCCGATGCTGCAGTCACGCAGTACGCAATGGGGGCCGACCACCACGTCGTCGCCGAGCTCGACGCGGCCTTCGAACACGCAGCCGACGTCGATGCGCACGTCCTGCCCGCAACGCAACTCGCCGCGCACATCGATGCGCTGCGGGTCGAGCAGGGTCACGCCCTCGCGCATCAGCCGCTCGGCCTGGCGACGTTGCGCCTGGCGCTCGATCTGCGCCAGCTGCAGGCGGTCGTTGACCCCGAGCAGTTCCTCGGCATCGGGCGCCAGCACCCCGTGCACCGCAAGGCCCTCGGCCTGCGCCAACTGCACGACATCGGTCAGGTAGTACTCCTGCTGGGCGTTGTGGTTGCGCAGCTGCCAGACCCAGCGCTTGAGCGCCTGCGCCGGAGCGGCGAGGATGCCGCTGTTGACCTCGTCGATCGTCCGTTCCCGGGCATCGGCGTCCTTGTGCTCGACGATGCGCAGCAGTCGACCCTCGGGGTCGCGCACGATGCGCCCGTAGCCGGAGGGATCGGGCAGCCTGGCGGTGAGAACGGCAAGCGCGCCGCTCTCGGCGGCGTCGAGCAGGGGTTGGAGGGTCTGCGCGCGCACCAGGGGCACATCGCCATAGAGCACGAGGACGATGCCCGCATCGTCGATCTGCGGGCAGGCCTGCTGCACCGCGTGCCCGGTTCCAAGCTGCGGTGACTGCTCGCAGAAGCGCAGCCCCGGCTGCGCGGCGAAGGCCTCGCGCACCTGCTGCGCGCCGTGCCCGACGACGACCACGCAACGCGCATCCCGCAGTTCGTGGGCGGTGTCGAGCACATGCGCCAGCAGCGGACGCCCGGCCAGGGGCTGCAGCACCTTGGGCAGGCGCGATCGCATGCGCGTGCCCTTGCCGGCGGCCAGGATCACCACCTGCAGCGGGCCGCTGGGCGCAGGGGACGGGGCACGGACGGATGCGTTCATGCTGGAGGATTCTAGGGAACCAGGCACGCGTTGCCGGCGCCCGCTGCCCCCGGGTACCGGGGATGGACAGGCGGCGACGCCCAAAGCAGAAGGCCGCCGCGGCCCGGCGGGGCGGCGGCGGCCTCTACAGCTCGTGCGATGAGCACGCCGCCCGCGGGCGGCAGCTCCCTCAGGCCGAAGCCTTCTGGCGCAGGAAGCCGGGGATGCCGACCCACATGTCGAAGAAGGAGATGATCATCCCCAGCGCGGCGATCGGGCAGGACAGGGCACCGCCGATCAGCACGAACCAGGCGAAGTCCGGATTCTGCTTGGTGAGCCACCAGCCGGAGAAATCCAGCAGCATGGCCAGGAAGGGAATGATCACCACCAGGCCCTTCAGGCCGTTGCTCACGCGGGTACGCACGAACAGGTAGCCGGCCAGCCAGAAGATGACCCCGAGCATGGTCAGGTGCACCATGCCCCCGAGGAGCATCGCGGTGTAGCTCATCCCGGTATCCACCTTGGCCACCGCCTTGACGTCGTCGTAGGTGACCAGCGGCGGGTTGTGCAGTTGCTTGCTCATCGCCACGCTGTGGCACATCAGGCAGTGCTGGGCGATGAAGGGCTTGATCTTGGCGTCATACTCCGCCTGGCTTTCACCGCCTTTGATCCAGTGGTCGAAAGTCGCCTGGGCCTGCGGCCACTGCGCCTTCGGCAACCCGGCGTTGGTGAGCATCGTCGGCAGCACCGTCTGGATCTTGGTCGAGCTGCGGTTGCCGTAATAGGAGATCTGGATGTCCTTCAAGGTCACACCGCTCTTGCCGTCGAGCCCGGTGTGGGTCACGACCAGATAGAGCTCGGCGGACAGCAGGCCGAAACACACCAGGATGATGAAACCGGTGTGCAGCAGTTTTTCAGCGATGGATAACTGGTGGAGTTGACGCATGATGGACAGGGAGAGTGCAGGAAACCGAAGTTGCGCACGCGCGAAGGCGAGCGCTCGAACATGGCGCTGTCATGGTTTACCCGATGCTACTCCTGGCGCCACCACCGTCGCAATGCATATTGCGTGCCCCGGAAGTATCCGAGTATTGCCACCTCGTCCGCATTGATACTAACCCGTGTATCAAGGCGGGCGCAGGCCGCGCCAACGCCGGCCCACGACCCGCCCGAAGGCGGCACGCAAGGCGTTCCGGCCCCGCTGTTGCAAATCAGACACGCGGGCTCGACAGGCGGGGCGTGGAACCTTCCGCCCAACAGCCCCTCGCGCCCATCAAGGACTTTGCGCATGCGCAGGGTGGGCACGGTGGGCACGTGCTCCAATCGTCGCGACGCAGCAGCGGTGTGCGGCGGCCCCGCTTCGCAGCGTGTGGCCGCGATGCGCCGGCCTGCGTGGGCGCACCCCTTCGGAGGCTTCGACCATGACCCAGCATTCCCCATCCGCGATTCCGTTGCACCGCAGTTCGAAGCACCTGGCCATCGGCATCGACGACCAGCAGTTGCAGGCCATCGCCGATGGCCTGGCGCACCTGCTCGCCGACACCTATACCCTGTACCTGACGACCCACAACTTCCACTGGAACGTGACCGGGCCGCTGTTCAACTCCCTGCACCAGATGTTCATGACCCAGTACACCGAGTTGTGGACCGCGGTCGACCCGATCGCCGAGCGCATCCGCGCGCTAGGCCACCACGCGCCGGGCTCCTACGCGGCCTTCGCCGGGCTGAGCAGCCTGCCCGACGTGCCGGAACGCCCCCCGAAGGCCGAGGAGATGATGCGCATCCTGGTGCAGGGCAATGAAGGAGTCGCGGCGACCGCGCGCAAGCTGCTGCCGCTGGCCGAACGCGCGGGCGACCAGCCCACGGCCGATCTGCTGTCGGCACGCATGGACGTGCACGAGAAGGCCGCCTGGATGCTGCGCTCGATGCTTGGTGAGTAAGCGCTTGCTCCGTATGAGGCGATCGCGGCAGGCGATCGACAGGCGCTAGCATCGAGGACGGTCGCGCCCCGTCGGGGCCTCCCGCGGGTTGCGCGCCGTCGGTTGCACCCCGCGCTTGTACCCCGCGCTTGTACCCCGCGGTTGCTCTGCGCGGTTGCTCGCCACGTTTGCGCCCTGTCCCCTGCTGCCCACCCGCCTGATGGAATCGGTTTGTTCGCTGGCCCCTGCAGCGCGAAGGCACGTTGCGCTGTGGCTCGATCTCGTGCGCTGGAACCGGCCCGCCGGCTGGTTGCTGCTGCTGTGGCCCACGCTGTCGGCGCTGTGGATCGCCAGCCGCGGTTTCCCCGGCTGGCCGCTGCTGGGCATCTTCAGCGCCGGGACGGTGCTGATGCGCTCGGCCGGGTGCGCGGTCAACGACGTGGCCGACGCCGCATTCGACCGCCATGTGCGGCGTACCGCCCAACGCCCGGTGACCAGCGGCCGCCTGGGGCGCGCGGAAGCCCTGGCGGTGGGCGCGGGCTTGGCGCTGGCAGCCTTCACGCTGGTGCTGCTGACCAATACCCTGACCATCGAGTTGTCGGTGTCGGCCTTGCTCATCGCCATCGCCTACCCCTTCACCAAGCGCTGGCTGGCCATTCCGCAGGCCTACCTCGGCGTGGCCTTCAGCTTCGGCATTCCGATGGCCTTCGCCGCCGCCTCCGGCCAGGTGCCATTGCTGGCCTGGTGGCTGCTGCTGGGCAACCTGTTCTGGGTGCTGGCCTACGACACCGAATACGCGATGGTCGACCGCTCCGACGACCTGCGCATCGGCATCCGCACCTCGGCCATCACCTTCGGTTCTTTCGATGTCGCCGCGGTGCTGCTCAGCTACGCCGCCTATCTGCTGCTGTGGCTGGGCGCCGGACTGTCGATCGGGCTCGGCTGGCCCTTTGTCGCCGGCGTGCTGCTGGCCGCCGCCATGGCGGCCTGGCACGGCTGGCTGATCCGCGGACGCGACCCCGCGCGCTGCTTCACCGCCTTCCGCCTCAACCACTGGCTGGGGTGCGCGGTGTACGCCGGGGTCGTCGCCGCCTACGCGTTGCGCTGATCGGCGCTCAGGAAATCAGGGGTAGAGCCCGCGCTCGGCGCGCGCTTCCAGCACCCTTTCGCAGGCCACGACGAAGGCCGCGGTGCGCAGCGGAACCTTCAGGCGCTCGGAGGTTTCCCAGATCGATACAAAGGCACCCACCAGGATCTTTTCCAGGCGGGCGTTGATTTCATCCTCGCTCCAGAAGAAGCTGGAGAAATCCTGCACCCACTCGAAGTAGCTCACCGTCACGCCGCCGGCGTTGCAGATCACATCGGGAACCACCAGGATGCCGCGGTCGTGCAGCACGTCGTCGGCCGCCGGCAGCGTGGGGCCGTTCGCGCCCTCCAGCACCAGCCGCGCCTTGGTGCGCCGTGCGCGGGTCTCCGTCAACTGCCCCTCCAGTGCCGCCGGGATCAGCACCTCGTAGTCGAGCCCCCAGAAATCCTCTCCCGCCAGAGCCTGGGCCCCGGCGAAACCCGCCACCCCATGCCGCTCGTGCACATGCGCCAGCAGCCTGGCCACATCGAGTCCATCCTCGCGGTAGACGCCCCCGGTGTGATCCTGCACGGCCACCACCTTGGCCCCCGCATCGGCGAAGAGTTCGGCGGCCACGCCGCCGACGTTGCCGAAGCCCTGCACGGCCACCCGCGCGCCCTGCAGATCCAGGCCGATGCGGCGCGCCGCCTCGCGCCCGGTGACGAACACGCCCCGCCCGGTGGCCTTCACCCGCCCGAGGGATCCACCGAGCTGCACGGGCTTGCCGGTGACCACGCCGGTTGAGGTTCCCCCGATATTCATCGAGTAGGTGTCCATCATCCAGGCCATGATCTGCGGATTGGTGTTGACATCCGGGGCCGGAATATCCTGCTGCGGGCCGATGATGATGCCGATCTCGCTGGTGTAGCGCCGGGTCATGCGCTCCAGTTCCTTGATCGACAGTTGCGTCGGATCGACGCGGATGCCCCCTTTGGCGCCGCCGTAGGGCAGCCCGACCGCCGCGTTCTTCACGGTCATCCACGCGGCCAGCGCCATCACTTCCTCCAGCGTGACCTGGGGGTGGTAGCGCACGCCGCCCTTGCCTGGCCCGCGCGACAGATTGTGCTGTACCCGGAACCCCTCGAAATGGCGCACCGAACCATCGTCCATTTCGATCGGCACATCGACGATCAGCGCGCGCTTCGGGCGTCGCAGGGTTTCGGCCCAGCGCGCCAGCGGCCCCAGGTAGGGCACGACGCGATCGACCTGCGCCAGGTAGGTCTGCCAGGGGCTGTCGGCGTGGGAGTGGATGTACGACAGGTGATCCTGCCGCGAGGCGGGGGGGATTTGCTGCAGCATCGGCTGGGGCTCCTCGGACGTTGTGCGTCTTCGCTGGGAATGCCACGGCGCGCTTGGCACCGTGCAGGGCGCGCCCGCCGTCCGGGGTGTCCGGGGTACCGGGAGTTCCGGGGCAGGCTGCGCGTACGGCCGCGGAGCGCACAGGCTTCCGACGGCCACTGCGAGACACTCTACGCCGCCAGGGCACGGGCTGCAAACGCGGGGACATCCGGAAACATCCGCTCCTGCGCCCGGCCGGCATGCGGCGGCAGGCGCCGCCCGCTGCTCAGCGGTTGACGGCCCGCATCGCCACTTCCGGGTAGCGGGTGCCCTGCGCCGCGCCGGGTGGCAGTTCGCGGTCGAGCCGAGCCAGTTCGCCGGCGTCGAGCTTCAGTTCCAGCGCGCCCAGGTTCTCCTCGAGGCGCGCGATGCTGCGCGTACCCGGGATCGGCACGATGTCCGGACCCTGCGCCAGCAGCCATGCCAGCGCCAGTTGGGCCGGGGTGCAGCCTCGCCCGGCGGCCATCGCCTGCACCGTGTCGGCCAAACGCACGTTGGCCGCGAAAGCCTCGCCCTGGAAGCGGGGATTGTGGCGCCGCCAGTCGTTCGCCGCCAGATCGTCGAGCTTGCGGATGCTGCCGGTCAGGAAACCGCGGCCCAGCGGGCTGTAGGGAACAAAGGCGATTCCGAGTTCGCGAACGGTCTCCAGCAACTCGCCTTCCGGATCCCGGCTCCACAGCGAATATTCCGTCTGCAACGCGGTGATCGGGTGCACCTTGTGCGCGCGGCGAACCGTCGCCGGCGCAGCTTCCGACAAGCCCAGCCAGCGCACCTTGCCGGCGCGTACCAGTTCGGCCATCGCGCCCACCGTGTCCTCGATGGGCACCTCGGGGTCGACGCGGTGCTGGTAGTAGAGGTCGATGTGGTCGACTCCCAGGCGCCTGAGGCTGGCGTCGCAGGCCTCGCGCACGTACTCGGGCTTGCCGTTGACGCCGAGGAATTCGCGGTTCGGCCCGCGCATGTTGCCGAACTTGGTCGCCAGCACGACCTGCGAGCGGCGTTCGCGGATGGCGCGTCCGACCAGTTGCTCGTTGTGCCCGGCTCCGTACATGTCGGCGGTGTCGAGGAAGTTCAGCCCGAGGTCGAGGGCGCGGTGGATGGTGGCGATGGACGCGGCCTCGTCGCTGGGGCCGTAGAACTCGCTCATGCCCATGCAGCCGAGACCGAGGGCGGAGACGTGCGGGCCGGTTCGGCCCAGTTGGCGTTGTTGCATCGAGGAACTCCGTGGTGATGACAGCGGCAGGCCTGGCTCGGCCTGATGGGCAGCAGAGCGTGCCCGGCGAATCCTGGATCAGATCCTAGACAGAAAATCCGCTCGGCGCAGGATCCGCGCAACAGACACCAGGGCCCCGCAGCCGAACACGGGCCCCTTCAGCACCTT
The DNA here is from genome assembly GCA_021805825.1 of Pseudomonadota bacterium. Lineage (GTDB taxonomy): Bacteria > Pseudomonadota > Gammaproteobacteria > Burkholderiales > Burkholderiaceae_C > Thiomonas_A. The sequence goes on along the minus strand of JAJZEC010000014.1, from coordinate 46,094 downwards.
GGGCCGCGGCGGCCGTGCGCCTTGCGCAGCACCCGCCTCAGCGCTCCACGCGCCAGGTACTTGACGGGATTCCTGCGCAAATCCGCGAGTTCGTTCAGCGAATCCTGATGATCGAGGATGATGCGTGACACGTATTCCATCTTCTTGCGCTCGACGCGTTCACGCTCCTCAGGGTAGGCATTGGCCGCAAAATCGTAGAACTGCAATTCCCGCTGCGCCCTCTGGTGGAACGTCAAGCCGCTCCACAACCCTTGCCCATGGTCTCTGTAACACCCATACAGCGAGCGATGATAGAAACAGCGCCCGCACAGGCTCAGATGCAGCCACAAGGGCCAATCCAGCATGAACAGCTGGCTGCGCGGCAGCGACGCAAAGCACTTCGAGCGAAAGAAGGCCGTGTTGGTGGCAACGAAATTGCGCGTCAGGATGGCTTCCGCGCCGAACTCCGACCCGAATTCGCCCTCCTCCCCCAGCATGGCCGCCGGACGGGCGATGAGCTGCCCCTCGGCGTTGTAGAAATCGTGGCAACTGAAGACATAGTCCGGGTGCGCGTCCATCCACGACGCCTGGATTTCCAGCTTGTCGCGGGAAATCCAGAAATCGTCGCCCTCGCAAAAGGCCCAATACCGGCCTCTCGCCACCTCGGGCCACACCCACATCGCCCGCTCGCCGGCACCGAAGCGGTTTTCCTTGTTCAGGATGGCCTTGATGAGGCCGGGATATTTCTCCGCATAATCCGCGACAATTTCACGAGTGCCATCCGACGAGGCATCGTCGCGCACGATGATCTCGAAGCTGTACCTCGTCTCCTGAGCCAGGAAGCCCCTGAGTGCATCCTCGATCCACGCGGCGTGGTTGTAGGTTGCGCAACAGATGCTGATCGCCGGATCCGCATCGGCGTCGCTCCAGTTCGCCTTGATTTCCTTCTCGCTTCTGAGCCCGCCGCGCGCTGGGCGCAGCGCGTGCAACCGCCTGGTTCCACCAATCATCAGTTTCCCTTGCGTGTTGAGCCTCCGCAGGCGCTGCGCGCACTGGGCGTGGCGGCTTCGCCGGCGGCTGGCGTCCTCGCGCAACGCTCGAAGCAGGCTGGCAGCGACCGATGGTACTGCGGACGAGTCGTGCCCAAACAGAGGGCGCCTGACGTCCCGCGGCACGCACTGCCACGCGCCCGTGTCATCACTGCGCGCCTGGAATCCGGCCGGCCCTCAGGGGATCCGACGGGCGCGTTGGTCGTCAACCGCTGCACGCGGGCGCAGGCAAGGGTCGTCACTAGAATAGGGCGAGAGGCCTGGACAGCGCGCCGGGCCGCCGCCTTGTGCCGACAACTGTGACAGCATGCATATTGTTCAGGTCAGCAAGGCCAACCGTGCCGGGGGTGGCGCGAGCAACGTTGCCGAAGCGCTGCACCGCGGCCTGAGCGACAGGAACATCCGGTCGACGCATTACGCACGCCACCCCGGGCAAGGCGCAGGCTCTGCGCTGCCATTGGGCTGGCCCGGCTTCCCGCTGCGTCAAGCCGAACGCGCCCTGCAAAGCCTGAGCAGGGCCGCGGGAATGCCCTACCTGATCCCGGCCGAATACCCCCTGCTGCAGCGACTGGCCGGAGCGGGCGATACCGTCTTTCACTTCCATGACCTGTCGGGCGCCATTTCGCCGTTGACACTGCAATTGTTGGCACGCCGCGCGCCCGTCGTCTGGAGCCTGCACGACTGTTCACCGATCACCGGCGGCTGCCTGTATCCGATGGACTGCGCGCGGTACCTGCAGCACTGCGGAAGCTGCCCGCAGCGAGGGTCATGGCCGCTCAACACCCTGCGCGACGGAACCCGGCAGATGCGTGCGCTGCACTGGCGGATCCATCGCGAGCGAACCATTCGCTACGTCTCGCCATCGCGTTGGTTAGCCTCGGTGGTGCGTGGGTGCGGCGCGATCGACGAGGTCACGGTCATCCCGAATGGAGTCGACATCGAGCAATTCCGACCGGCCCCGCAGCGACAGCAGTTGCGCGCCAGGCTGGGCATACCGGGGCATCGACCGGCCGTGCTGATCACGGCCAGTTTGCTGATGGATCGTCGCAAGGGCGCTCGCGAGGCACTGCAGGTACTCAAACTGTTGCCGGCCGCGTCCCGTCCCTTCGTGATGCTCGTCGGTCACACTCGGGCTCAGGATCTGACGCCGTTCGATGGGTTCGATTGCAGGCACTTCGGCTACATCGACGATGGACAGCAATTGAGCGCGATCTACGCGGCCGCGGATGCCTTCCTGAACTGCACCCTCGCCGACAATTTTCCGCTGTCTGTGCTGGAGAGCCTGGCCTGCGGCACCCCGGTTCTGGGCTTTCGTACCGGCGGGCTTCCCGAAGTGATCGACGATGGCTGCGGGGCCCTTGTCGAGCAGGGCGACGTGGGCGGGCTCGCGGCGTTGCTGCATCGCTTCCTGCTCGGCGAGATCGGCAGGGACTGGCGGCACGCGGCGCGCGATCGCGCAGTCGCGCACTTCTCGTTGCAACGACAGATCGATGCCCACCTGGCCCTGTACCGCTCGGTGCAGCGGCCGCAGGCGGCACGCATTGCATGAGAGTCGCAGGGCTGAGAGACCACGGGGAGCCCTGCATGTGCTCGGCTCGGGAATCCAGCCGGCGGGAATGTTCGCAATGCCTTGCGATCGTAGGTGATGACGACGGCGCAGACCTTCGGGTGTACACAATCGGGCAAGCCTCGACGGGATGGCTGGCACAGCCACGCCTTGGTCACGCGCGAAATTGCGACCCCGCGACGCCGCTCATATCCTGGAAACCAAAGGTACCATGTCCCGCTGCGCCCATCGACCCGTGACCGACGGCCATGCTGCCCCGTGAAACCCTGATCATCGGCGCCGGCTTCGCCGGCAGCGTGGTAGCCCGCGAACTGGCCGACGCCGGACGGAAGGTGCTGGTCATCGACCGCCGTCCCCACATCGGCGGCAATGCGCATGACGAGATCGACGCCCGCGGCGTGCTGATCCATCCCTACGGCCCGCACATCTTCCACACCAACAGCCAGCGGGTGTTCCACTGGCTGTCGCGCTTCACGGCATGGCGGCCCTACGAGCATCGGGTGCGCAGCGTGGTCGGTGGCGTGGCCTACCCCTTCCCGATCAACCGCACGACGCTCAACATGCTGTACGGCCTGCAGCTCGACGAAGCCGGTGCCGCCGCGTTCTTCGAGCGGGTGCGCGAGATCCGCGACCCGGTGCGCAGCAGCGAGGACGTGGTGCTCAGCAGCGTCGGGCGGGACTTGTACGAGAAATTCTTTCTGCACTACACGCGCAAGCAATGGGGACTGGATCCCGCGGAGCTCAAGGCGGGCGTGGCCGCGCGCATTCCCGTACGCAGCAACGACGACGACCGCTACTTCACCGACACCTGGCAGGTCATGCCGCGCGAGGGCTTCGCGGCGATGTTCGCCAACGTCCTCGACCACCCGAACATCCAGGTCGAACTGGGCGTGGACTTCCTGGACATGCGTCGTCGCGGTGCCGACCGCGGCTTCGCCCACACCGTGTTCACCGGCCCGATCGACGCCTGGTTCGGACATTGCCACGGACGCCTGCCCTATCGCTCGCTGCGTTTCGAGCACCAACATCTGCCGGATGTCGCGCGCTTCCAGGAGACGGGTACCTGGAACTACCCCAACGACCACGCCTTCACCCGCATCACCGAATTCAAGCATCTGACCGGCCAGCAGCACACCGGCACCTCGATCGTACGGGAATACCCGCAGGCCGAAGGGGATCCGTACTATCCGATTCCCCGAGCGGACAACGAAGCGCTGTACAGACGCTACCAGGAGATGGCCGAGCGCGAGACCGCTGTCACCTTCGTCGGCCGCTTGGCACAGTATCGCTACTACAACATGGATCAGGTGGTGGGAGCCGCGCTGGCGGCCGCGTCCCATCTACTGCGCTGATCCCGTCCGCCCCAGCTCCGGACGGTGTCAGCCAGCGCGATCAGGCGCGATCCAGCGCTCTTCGGAACACCGTGCGGAAAACCCGCTTCACTGCCCAGGCGAGCGTCAAGGCCAGTCCCTGCCTGTCGAAGTTGATCTGGCAGTGTTCGTAGATCACCCGATACGCAGCGCGCGAGGACATGCCCGAGCTGTCATAGTGCGCGATCGCCATGCCAGGAAAATATGCGACGCGCGCCCCCGCCTCCAGCAGATCGAGGTATTGCCGATAATCGGCACACAGGCGATAGCGCAACTGGAAAGGGTGTCGCCTGAGCAGGCTGCAACGGTAGAACATCGCCTGGTGACACCCCGGCAACGCGAACATCGCACCAGGATTCGGCTGGAAGATCACCCCATCCACTTCCCAGGGGAAGACGTAGATATCGGCCTCATTCCCGCCCATCCGCTGCATTGCACATGACAGCGATGATTCACAGCTGAATGTGTCTCCCGCATTCATGAAAAGACACAGCCGGCCCGCATCATCACCAAGCGCCCGCAGCGCGCGATTCATGGCATCGTAGATTCCGTCATCGGCTTCGCTCGACACCACATCGCCGTCGCGTGCATCGGCGAGCAGTGCTTCCCGCGTGCCATCCGTCGAGGCGCCGTCGATGGCCACCAGTCTCCACCCCGTATGCGTCTGTTGGCGCAGGCTGCGGAGGGTGCGCCGGGCCGCGGCAACGCAGTTGCGCGTCACCATCACGATGTCCAGGCATGGCAACGGCGCGCCGGCGCCGCGCGCATCGATCCCCCTGTCGATCATTGCGACCTCCGTGGCCTCGCCAGGCCTTTGGCCCAGCGCAATCCCGCGTGTGCAGCGCGCACGTGGCGAGGCGACAACGCAAGGGATCCCGCCGTCCAGCTGAAGGACGGCGAGTGAAAACGTTCCTCGGCCCCGCCGATTTCGTGCCGCGCCATCCGCCACAAGTCACCGAGGGTCATCGGGGCGGCCAGACGGGCGGATCGTGAGGGATCATGACCTTGCTCTGCGTTCGTCGCCAGCCAGCCAACGGCTCGCGCCTCGCCAGCGCTGGGTCGGGAACAGTAGGCCTGAAGATTGTCCGCCACCCAGGATCGGAATTCGGGCGTATCCAACAGGCCATCGAGCCGCTCTCCGGCCAACGTGGCGTAGGCGGAGATCTCCTGGTGCAGGCTGCGCACGAACTCCACGCGTCGCGGGTGCACAGCCTCGTTCGCAAACGTCGGGACGACCTGCTCGCCGTCCAGCCGATAGCCTGTCACGCTGGGGTGATCCGCAGCCACGAACGCATGCTCGACCAACTGCACGAACTCATGGCGGAAGAACCAGTCTGCCCGCAGCAAGGCATCCACGGCCGCGCCCGACGCGCCGATGAAGGCTCGTGCCGGCCCTGCTCCTTCCAACGGAACATGACTGGCCGCCACTCCCAGGTAGTAGCCGCGAAGGTCGCGGTTCATGCCGGCAGCGCGCAGTACGGAGCGCAAGGCCTTCTGTGCCCGAAGCTCCCAGCCCACGTCGACCAGGGCGCTGCGCCTGCCAGGGTCGGCAAAGCCTTGCTGCCGCAGGTAAAGAACCATCAGCTCCCTGCGCGCATGCGCGCGAGCGAGCAGCAAGTCGCGTATCGGTGGCGCAACGAGCAGATCCAGGAATGCCGCACGCCGTGCGCCCGGCAGCGGGCGATCGATGTCGGCTTCGTCCAACCCGAGCCGCCCCAGGGCTTGCACCACGGCGTCCGTCCGCAATTCCAGGCGACGCAGCGCGCTCGCGGGCGTCATCGCCATTCCCGGCAGAAGCGCCCAGTCGATTTCCGCAGCGCTGCCCTCGATGACCGAGGGCAGGAACCAGGCCTGGCGCGAGCCGTGCATGTAGCGCAGTTCGATGCCCGCCCCGGCTCCCCGGGCCTGCAATGCGCGGGCCGCACGCAACAGAACCTGCCCGTCCCTGGAAACGAAATACAGGGTGTCGATGCCACGGGAGCTTGCGTCGCGAAGCAACTCGGCCACGAACGCGCACACCAGCGGTCCCGCGACATCCGCGACCATCGCGGCCACTTCGGCGCTGCCCGAAAGACACCGCAAGCGACTGGCCCTCGAAATGCCGGCAGCCCTCGCACCGACGGATCCGGCGGCCGATGCCGTCTCGAAGCGATTCGGCTGCGAAGCACGAAACAGCCCGGCCTGCCAGCCGTGCTGCCGCGCTCGGCGTACATCCGGCTTGGGGCGGTCGCCCACATGCAGACAATCCCGCGGATCCACTTGTTCCTTGCTCGCGACATGGTCGTACAGGCGACCACGGTACTTGCTGAGGCCGACCGATCCCGACACGTAGACGTCCCCCTCCTCGGCATCGATTCCGGCTTGTCGAAGGATCGCTACGATGACTGCCGACGGCAGATACATGTCCGTCACGAAGACCACGCGGGAGCCGCTACGCCGACGCTCCTCGACAGCCTGCACGCCGGCGCGTATGGGAACGACCGAGGCGATCTCGAGCGCGATCTCTCTGCGCGCGGCTTCGTCCGCGTACGCGCCGAACACGGCATCACGGGCGAATTCCCGATAGATCTCCTCGAAGCGCACATCGTCCGCCCTACGCCTTCGCGCCGCGCTGCGGGCACGGGCCTCGGCGGCGATGCGCGCACGCGCCAGAGCGTCCACCATCGCGGGCGGCGCGCCACGGCCCAGGAGATCTCTCCCCAGATGCGAGAATAGTTCCGTCGGCCGTACGTAGATCCGCGCAACCAACGTGTCGAAAACGTCGAACGAATACAGCATCTCGGAATTATCCTGCGGGCCTTGCCTACCCGGAAGATGAACATCCTGCTCTACAACTATGCCCAGCCCCTCGCAGGCGGTACGGCAGGAGGGGGGGTTTCCGTCTACCTCCGCAATCTCGTGCCAGAACTGCGCGCGGACGGCCACGTCGTGTACACGATGAGCGCGGGAACCAGTTACGACTGGATCACCTCTTCGCCAACCCTCATCCGCCGCGAAAGCCAGCTCGTCATCCGAAACTCCCCCAATACAGCGCCGAACCTCTACAGTTTTCACCATCCGGAAATCTACACCCAGTCCACGGCACTGGATTCGATACCGCAGCAGATGCGAAGGAGCATCGGCCCGCTGGACGTGCTGCATTTCCACAACCTCGAGGGCCTGACGCTGGGTTTCTTTCGTGCGTTGCGCGAAGCCTATCCCGAAGCAGCCATCATCTTCACGGCGCACAACTACGGCCTGATCTGCAACCAGATCAATCTCTGGCATGCGGGGATCGGTACCTGCGAGGATTTCGAGCAGGGACATCGCTGCACCCGCTGCGCTACCGTACCCGACAGGCGTGCGCAGCGCATCGCGCTGTGCAGGGTCGAGCCCCTGCTGCATGAACGGCCCCGGGTTCGCCGGCTTCTGGCGGCGCCCGCACGGGTGCTGCGGCGGCTGGAATCCTCCGCAGAACCGGGCATGTCGGCAGCGCCGCGCATCTATCCGAACGACCACGCGGAAAGCTACGCAACCTTGCGTCAGGGCAATCTCGAGCTCACGCGTGCGGTCTTCGATTCCGTGATCGCCGTCTCGGAACGTACCCGTGCCATCCTGACCCAGGCCGGTGTCGCGGAGAATCGCTGCCACACCCTGTACATCGGTACGCGCCACCAGGAACGCTTCGCCACGGCGACCAAAAAGGTTCCATCGGCTGGCAGGCTGCATGTTGGTTACCTGGGGTACGCCAAGCGCGACAAGGGCTTCTTCCTGTTTCTGCAAAGCCTGGACATGCTGCCCGAGGACGCGGCCCGGAACATGGAGGTGACCATTGCGGCGCGCATTGCCGATCACCGGCTGCGGCGGCAACTCGAAGCCCTGTCCCGGCGCGTGCGCAGCCTGCGGCTGTTCGATGGATACGACCACGCGCAGTTGCCCGACATTCTCGCGCCCGTCAACCTCGGCATCGTTCCGCCATTGTGGGAGGATTGCCTGCCACAGGTGGCGATCGAATGGCTTGCCCATGGCGTCCCCATTGCCTGCTCGGATCGAGGTGGCGCGGGCGAACTCTGCGGCAACCCCGACCTGCGCTTCGCGGTCGACTCGGCGCAGCCACTGGCGCAACTCCTGCTGCGCATTCATCGAAGCGGACTGCGCATCGAAGAGGCCTGGGGCCGCCCCCCTCGCCTGCACTCCAACCAGCAACACGCACAGGCACTGCTCGACGTCTATCGCTCGCTGCACGCCCTGCGCCAACCCGCGGCACCCATCGACGATGGAGCCTGATTCGATGCGCATCGCCTTCCTGTGCAAGCGCCGCTACATGGGCAAGGACGTGGTGCTCGACCGCTATGGCCGCCTGTACGAAATCCCCCGGCAGCTCGCCGAGCGCGGCCACGACGTGCTCGGCTTGTGCCTGAGCTACCACGGCGACGACGAAGGGCAGTGGCGCCACGACACCGCGCGCGGATCCTTGCGCTGGATCTCGCGTTCGCTGGGGTCGTCGCGCATACTCAGCTTGCCGCGCCTGCTCGGCCATGCTCGATGGACACTGCGGCGACTCCAGGCCTTCGCGCCCGACTACGTGATCGGCGCCTCGGACATCGCCCACGTCGCGCTTGGCGCGCACTGCGCGGCGAGGCTGCGGGTGCGCTACGCGGCTGATCTCTACGACAACTTCGAGAGCTTCGGCATGGCGCGCATTCCTGGCATGAAAGGCGCACTGCGCCGGGCGGTGCGCGACGCCGATCTCGTCAGCTGCACGTCCGAGGCGTTGGCTGCCCACGTGCGCCAGGAGTACGCCGCGCGCGGCCGGGTCATGAGCCTTCCCAGCACCGTGGATCGCGGGATCTTCCAGCCCGCCGACCGCGTGCGCAGCCGGCTGGCTCTGGGGCTTCCGATCGATGCCCTGCTGGTGGGAACGGCCGGACACTTGTCGGCCGTGCGCGGAATCTCGACCCTGTACGAAGGCTTCCGGCAGGTCGCGACGACCCTGCCGCAGCTGCATCTGGTGCTGGCCGGCCCCGCCGACCCCGATCATCCTCCCCCCAAAGACGACGGCGTCCACTACCTGGGGCAACTCGACCATGCGCGCGTGGCCACCTTGTTCGCCGCTCTGGATCTGGGAGTGATCTACCTGCGCGATACGCCGTTCGGACGCTACTGCTTTCCCCAGAAGGCCTACGAAATGGCCGCCTGCGGCCTGCCCTTCATCGCGGCGGACGTGGGTGTCATGCCCTCCCTGCTGAGCGCCCACCCCGACCACCTGTACGCGGCCGATGACGCGTCCAGCCTGGCACGCGCCCTGCGCCATGTGCTGCAGCACCCGGCGCCACCCCTTCGGGTGGCTCAGGACTGGACGGAACTCGTCGCCACGCTCGACGAGGCGCTGGCGCAACACGGGCCTTCCGGCGCCCGGCTCAACACGCAGGAGCGCACTGCAGGGCTTCGGTGATGCGGGCGCCGAAGCGCTCCCAGGCGAATGCCTCGGCAAAGCCCCGGATGCCGTCCGCGGGCAGAGGCCGCTCGAGGACATCGAGCACCGCCCGCGCGAAACCGGCTGCGTCCCCTGGCGCGACCAGCCGCCCGCTGACACCTTCGGACACTGCATCGAACACCCCGCCGCAGGCATAGGCCACCGTGGCGAGCCCATGCGCGGCGGCTTCCACCGAGACCATGCCGAAGCCCTCGATGTCGTTGGCGATTTCCCGAATCGGGAAGACATGCAGGTCGGCGCTGAAATAGGCATCGTGCAGCGGCCGGCCTTCGAGCTTGCCAAGCAGCCGCACGTTGGCCTCGGTGCCTGCCGCCTGCGCCGCCTGCAGAATACTGCGCGGGCTCTGCGCCTGCGCGTACAACGCGTGCTCGGGGGCGTCGCCAACGACCGCCAGCACCGCGCCGGGATGCTGCTGCACGATGCGCGGCAGAACCTCGGCGACGAACTGGCGCAGGCCCTTGCGCTCGGTCAGCCGCCCGACCGAGAGCAGCAGGGGCGCCTCGGCGTCGAGTCCGTGCCTCAGCCGAAAGCGCAGCCGGGCCTGTGCGTCGGCCTGCGGAAGCTCGGTGCCGGGATGCACGATCGTCACCCGCTGCGAAGCGATCCCCAAGGATCGTGCAAGAGACGCGGTAGCGCGGCTGTTGGCGATCACGCGATCCATTCGCCGCAGCAGCGGATGCCACAGCGCGCGATAGACCGGGTGCGGCAGGCTCAGGTCCAGTCCGTGCACATACGCGGCGCAACGCGCACCGCAGCCACCCGCCGCCCACCAGGCCGCGGGAGCCATGAGCCCGCTTCCGGCCAGCACCCAGTCGGGTCGCCAGGAGCGGGCCTCGCGGCGCGCGCGCAGTGTTGCCTGCACGAGAAAGGTGCGCAGCGGCTGCAGGGGCACCTCGTGCACCGCGACGCCCTGCGGCGCGCGCGCCGCGGAACCCGCGGGAGCGACCAGCCGCACCGCGCAGCATCGGCCCAGTTCCTCGGCCAGATGCCAGTTCAGCCGCTCCATGCCGCCAAGCAGGGGCGGGAAATTGCGGGTCAGCAGCAGCACCCTGGGCCGCACACCGCCTTCAGCCATCGCGCCGGTAGGTGAGGTTGGTGATCTGCTCGGAGATCAACCCGATGAGGAACACGATCACGGCCGCACTGAGCAGCAGCGCGCTCATGTTGGTGAAGCGGTGCTGGGTGGAATAGGTGTAGGCGTAGTTGCCCAGGCCCAGCAGCGCGAAACCCATCGCTACCGGCGCGAACAGCTTGAGCGGCGAATAGAGCGTGGCGATCTTGAAGATGATCAGCAGGAAACGCACACCGTCGCGCAAGGGGCGGATGTGGCTCTTGCCGATGCGGCGCGCGGCCTGGATGGGCACGTAGGCCACCGGGTAGGCGCTGCGGAAGAAAGCCATGGTGCTGGTGGTCGGATACGAGAAGCCGTTGGGCAGCAGATGGATGAACTCCAGGAAGCGTTCGGCGCGGGCTGCGCGAAAACCGCTGGTCAGGTCGAGCACCGGGTGGCCGGTCATCCAGCTGGCCAGACGGTTGTAGAGCCGGTTGGCCAGGCCGCGCCCCAGGCTGGCCTGCGAGCCGCCGTCGCGCGCACCCACGACCATGTCGTAGCCCTCGTGCAGGCGCTGCAGCAGGCGCGGGATGTCGGCCGGGTCATGCTGGCCATCGGCGTCCATGAACACCAGGACATCACCGGTCGCCGCGCGCGCCCCGGCCTTGATCGCCGCGCCGTTGCCCATGCCGTAGGGCCTGCGCAAGACCATCGCCCCACCTTCCTCGGCCAGACGGGCGGTGGCGTCGGTGGATCCGTCGTCGACGACGATCACCTGGGCCTGCGGCAGCAACGCGCGCACGCGGCGCACGGTGTCGGCGACCGCACCCTGCTCGTTGCGTGCCGGCAGGATCACCGATACCGCCTGGCCCGCCGGCTCCTGCTGCGCCGCCTGCGCGGCCTGCTGCTGCCTCATTTCCTGCTCCCCGGCGCCGACGGCGATTCGGCGCGTAGCTGCTGCTCCAGCACCCGGCGCATGTGCGACTCGCTCTCGCGGTAGAAGCCTACATGGCGCAACCAGCGGTCGTGCAGCGCCGCCATCGACCAACCGCGCACCTGGCGAAGGGGCGGCGCGACGCTGTCGAGCAGCCGCAACGCCAGCCGCGGATGGCCGGCTGCGCCGAGCTCGGCGGCGAAACGCAAGCGCGCCCCGGGAGGCAGCCCCGGAACGCGCAGGGACTGCAGATCCAGCGCATAGGCGCCCGCCGCGTCGCCATGCCGCAGCCGCAGCAGCGCCAGCTGGTGCAGCAGGTCGCGGCGCACCTCCGGCAACCCGGCCTGCGGGCTGCGCAGCGCGGCATCGAGCAGGCGCTCGTTGAATCCGGGGCCGAAGGCCGGGCAACTGCGCAGGCCGGCGATCAGGCGGCCCACCTGGTACTGCACCACATGGTTGCCCAGCTCGGCCTGCGCCGCCGCGCGCAGCAGCGCATCGCCCAGCCCCGGCGGCACGCGCCCCTGGTCGCAGGCCACGCCGGCGCGGTTGATCAGCAGCAGCAGGCTGCGCGGGTGCTCGCGCAGCGCGCCGTCGAGCAGCCTGGCGGCCTGCGCCTGGTTGCCCGCGTCAGTCCAGAAATTGGCCAGATAGGCCTGGGCGCGCGGGGAGTCCGGGTGTTCGCGCGCCCACACCAGCGCCTGCTCGAAGGGTCTGCCCCATTCGCTGGCGCGCCGCGCGGTCTGCAACGCGAACAGCGCCAGCCACGCCAGCGCCAGCACGCGCAGCCAGCGCAGCGAGGGCCGGCACCAGGCCGCGGGCGGTGTCGCGCTGCGTTCCCGGGGCACCACCAACCAGGCCAGCGGCCAGAACATCAACGCCGCCGGAAGGTAGTTGCGATGCTCGAACACCAGTTCGAGCTGGATCCAGCCGGACTCGATCAGCTGCCCGGCGAAGAAGAACAGTACCGCGCTGCCGGTCGCCACCCACGCCGGGTTGCGCGCCCGGCAGGCGCGCCAGCCCGCCAGCGCCAGCAGCAGCAGCCCGATCGCCGACGGCAGCGTGGTCCACGGCCGCAGCCAGCCGGTCGAGATCGCGATGTCGTCGTGGAACAGCCCGCCGTCATGGGCGCGCGCGCTCCAGATGTCGCGCAGGTAGATCCAGAGGATGCGGCCTTCGCTGAGCAGGCGCTGCCCCGGCGTGAAGGCACGCCCGCCACGCGCGCCCTCCCACAGCGCCGGCAGGTAGCTGCACAGGTAGCCCAGCAGCAGCAGCGACGGCAGGATCAGGAACACCCGGTTCCAGGTACGCAGCCCGCGTTCGCGCGCGACCAGGCCGTCGCGCGCCAGCACGCTGCGCTCCAGCAGCCACGCCAGCAGCGGCAGCAGCGCGCCATTCTCCTTGCTCAGCGTGGCCAGCAGGGTGCCGAGCACCAGCGATACGCTCATCCAGAGGTAGCCGGCGCGCCGCCGTCCGGCGCCGAGCAGCGCCCGCCCGTGCACGTAGCCGGCGAGTCCGGCGAACGCGAACAGCGCCGCGAGCATCGCCATGCGCTGGATCACGTACAGCGTGGTGCTGACCCAGAAGGGATCGAGCAGCCACATGCCTGCGGCGAGCACGCCGATCCATGCCGCGCGACGATCCTCGGCGCCGAGCGCGCGGCTGAGGCCGCGCAGCAAGACCGCCAGCACGGCACCGCACAGCAGGTGGATGCCCACGTTGGTCAGCTTGAATCCCAGCGGCGCAGCCGGCCAGTCGCGCGCGTTGAGCAGGAAGCTCGCCAGTGCCACTGGCCTGCCGGTGGGCCCGGCGAAGCCCGAAGTCAGGAAGGCCACGACCTTCCACAGGCGGTCGATCGGCCCGTAGCTGCCCAGCGCCTGGAGGTTCGCGTAATCATCGAACAGGAACGTGCCATGGCGCCCGGGCCAGTAGACCGCCCAGGCCAGCGCCAGCAGCCCGAGCAGCGCCAGCCAGGGCAGCAGCGCCTGCAGGCGCGAGGACGGCTGGTGCGCAGGCCGGCTCACGCGCCGGCTCCAGCGCCCGGGCGCGCCGCCGCGGCCTGCCGCGCGCGCTCCCATGCGCGGCGCAGCGCAACCAGCTGCGCGTGGTGCAGCCCCGCGGTGTCGAGCTCGCGCAGCCGGCGCAGCCCGAAGCTTGCCTGCGCGAACTGGCCTCCGGCGATCTGCAGCTGCACCAGGTTCTTCCAGAAGTCGAAATTTCCCGGAGCGAGCGCGACGGCGCGCAGCATGTCGCGGTAGGCCGCCGGGTAGCGATGGCTGACGTTGACCTCGAAGTTCGCGCGCAGGGTGCGCAACTCGGCATCGAAAGGGTGCGCCGCGACGCCGTCGTCGAGCAGGCCCCGCAGTTGCCTCAGGTCGGCGGGGCTGAAGTGGCAGACCTTGTCCGCCGCGCATTGCACCAGGCTGTACAGGGAGGCGATGTCCTGCGGGCCCAGGTGCGGGTCGCGCACCCCGGCGCGCAAGGCCTCCCACCATGGCGTGCGCACCGGAAGCGACCATCTGGCGTGCATGAACACCAGCGCCTGCAGGGGTTCGAGCCCGGCGTCCGGCAGGCGCGCGCAGGCCTGCATCTGCCGCGTCGCGCGATGGAACAGCGGGCTGTCCGGCGTGGCCGCCAGCTGGTAGAGGACGCGCGCGTAGCCGTAGATCGCACGCGGCGAACGCGGGTGTGCGGCGGCCTCGAAGTAGGCCAGGCGATAGGGGGAAGCCCAGGCCTGCGCGCGCAACGCGGTCAGCCCCCCGTACAGCGCGACCAGGCCGGTGCACAGGGTGCCCGCGACCAGGGGCCAGGAGCCGCGGCGGCGTGGGCTCCACGCGGCGACCAGGGCGAAGACGGCGAGCAGCAGGCCCCAGCTGGGCAGGTAGTTGCGGTGCTCATAGGCCAGATCCAGCGGCACGAAGGTCGATACCGGAGACTGGCCGACAAAGAACCACAGCAGGCCGAGGCTGATCAGCGGGGCCCGCTGGCGCAACGCGACCCCGGCGAGCAGCAGCGTCGCCAGCAAGGCCCAGCTGGCGGCGGTCGTCCAGGGCTGCAGCCACGACGTGGACACGCCGATATCGTCGTGGTACAGGCTCAAGCGCCCGAGGTCGGGCAGCAGCGTCCAGTGCAGGTAGTCGACCATCACCCGCCCTTCGGTGAGCAGACGCTGATCCAGGGTGAAGGGCCTGTCGGCGTAACCCCCGTGCAGGATCGAGGGCAACAGCCAGGCCAGCCCGAGCACCCCGGGGAGCACCAGCACGACCAGGTACAGGCCACCCAGCGCGCAGCGCAGGTCACGCTGCGCGCGGCTGCCGGCTTCGGCGCCACAATCCCCACGCAGCAGCACCCATTCGATCACCGCGGCGTAGGCCGGCAGCAACACGCCGGTCTCCTTGGCCAGCGCCGCCAGCGCGGTACCGCCAAGCAGGCTGCCCCAGATCCAGGCCCAGGCCGCGGCGCGCGACGATCCCGCCTGCACCGCGCGCCGCAGCCGCATGCGCCCGTGCCAGTAGCCCAGCAGCCCGAGCAGGACGAGCCCGGCCGCCAGGGATTCCTCGCGCTGCACCACATACAGCACCGCGGTGAGCTGGATCGGCGCCAGCGTCCAGGCCGCCGCCAGCAGCAGCGCCAGCCACGGCGCCGGCAGCACCCAGGTCGGGGCAGCCCCGCGCTGCGCGCGCTGACGCTGCCACTCCCACTGCAGCACCCGCCAGGACAGCGCGGCGACCAGCAGCGCGTTGCCCAGGTGCAGCAGCACGTTGAAGACCTTCATCGGCCCGGGCTGCATGCCCCAGACGCGCACCTGCCAGGCGAAGCTGAGCATCGACAGCGCGCGGCTCAACGGTCCGGCGCGGCCGGCCCACACCGCGGCCCAGAAATGCTCGTGCAGCGCCTTCGCGGCGAAGGACGGCTGTTGCACGATGTTGCTGAAATCATCGAACACGAAACCGCCGCGCAGTCCCGGCAGGTAGACCAGCCAGCCCGCCAGCAGCATGGCCGCCAACGCCAGCAGCAGCCAGGCGCGCGGCGCGCGGGCAGGCGCCCACCACGTGCCGGCGGCGGGCTTTCGCGCGGAGTCGGGGCGAGCGTCCATCTGCCCCCGCATTGTGCCTTGTCGTCGGCGCCGCCGGGCCGGCTGCCGCGGGCTCGATGCCGATCAGCCGCGCAGCGGCAGGCCGACGGCGTCGAAGGCCTGCTCCAGGCGGCGCAGCGCCCCCGGCACGTCGAGCAGCTTGTCCAGGCCGAACAGCCCGATGCGGAAGGTGCTGAAATCAGCCGCCTCGTCGCAGGCCAGCGGCACGCCGGCGGCCACCTGCACGCCGGCGGCCACAAAGGCCCGGGTGTCGTGGATCGCCGGATCGCGGGTGTGGCTGACCACCACGCCCGGCGCCTCGAATCCGGCGCCGGCCACGTCGGCCACGCCGCGCCGCCGCAGGCTGGCGCGCACCTGCGCGCCGAGATCCACCTGCGCCTGCTTCAGCCGCGGCAGGCCGACGGCGAAGGCCTCGCGCATGGCGTCGCGCACGCGCAGCAGGGTGTCGGTGGGCATGGTCGCGTGGTAGGCATGACCGCCGTTTTCGTAGGCCCGCATGATCTTCAGCCAGGCGCCGAGGTCGCAGGCGAAGCTGTCGCTGCGCGTCGCGTCCATGCGCTGCAGCGCGCGCTGCGACAGCATCGCGAAGCCGGCGCAGGGCGGGCCGCTCCAGCCCTTCTGGGGCGCGCTGAGCAGCACGTCGACGCCGAGGGCGCGCATGTCCACCCACATCGCGCCGGAGGCGATGCAGTCGAGCACCAGCAGGGCGTCGACCGCCTGCGCGGCCTCGGCCAGTTCGCGCACATAGACGTCGGGCAGCATGATCCCCGCCGAGGTCTCGACATGCGGGGCGAACACCACCGCCGGCCGCTGCTCGCGAATGGCCTGCGCCACTTCCGCGGCAGGCGGCGGCGCGTAGGCCGCCTGCGGCTCGCCCGACAGCGCGCGCGCCTTGAGCACGCGGATGTCGGCGCGCGGGCGCGCTGCCGCCAGGATCTGCGACCAGCGGTAGCTGAACCAGCCGTTGCGCAGCACCAGCACGCGGCTGCCCTCGTCGGGGGAAACGAACTGCCGGGCCACGGCCTCCATCGCGAAGCTGCCGCTGCCCGGAACGACCACCGCGGCATCGGCCGCATAGGCCTGGCGCAGCATGTCGGAAATCTCCCGCAGCGCCTGACGGAAACGCAG
The DNA here is from genome assembly GCA_021805825.1 of Pseudomonadota bacterium. Lineage (GTDB taxonomy): Bacteria > Pseudomonadota > Gammaproteobacteria > Burkholderiales > Burkholderiaceae_C > Thiomonas_A. The sequence goes on along the minus strand of JAJZEC010000014.1, from coordinate 29,447 downwards.
GGACATGTGGTTGAGCGCGCGGTCGGTGTAGACGACCGAGTACTCCAGAAGTCCGTCGGGGTCGACGTCGGGGCGCAGTGCGGGCATCGCGATCTCTCCTCGGGTGCCGGTCGAGGCGCGCGGCCTGTCCCGGCAGGGTCGAACTAGCCTAGCATGACATCGGACAAGGGCGCGGGCGAGCCCCGACTTGTATCGACCGCTTGCCGGCAGTTACATTGGCTGGCGGATCCTCCCCCCACGCCACCGGCATGAACGAACTCCCGACCCGGCTGGACTCGCAGGTGGCCTTTGCCATCGCGCGCGCGATGCTCGACGGTTTCAACAGGCACTACCGGCTGTTCCGCGCGGTCAGCCGCGAGGCCAAGACGCGCTTCGAGAACGGCGACTGGAGCGGCCAGCAGCGCGCGCAACGCGAGCGCATCGCCTTCTACGACACCCGGGTCGACGAGGCCATCGAGCAGCTGCAGGCGAACTTCGATGTCGCGCACCTGGGCACCGAGGTCTGGCAGCAGGCCAAGCTGCACTACATCGGGCTGCTCACCGAGCACCTGCAGCCGGAACTGGCGGAAACCTTCTTCAATTCGGTGACCACCAAGATCCTGCACCGCCGGCATTTCCACAACGACATCCTGTTCGTGCGCCCGGCGATTTCCACCGAATACATCGAATACGACGAGCCGGCCGCGCAGCCGACCTTCCGTGCCTACTACCCGACGCGCGACGACCTGCAGCAGACCCTGGTGCGCATCGTGCGCAACTACCAGCTGCAACGACCCTTCGCCGACCTGGAGGGGGACGTGGCATGCGTGGTCGAGGCGCTGCAGGCACGCCTGCAGGGAGCGCGGCTGCGCAGCAATTTCCAGATCCAGGTGCTGTCGTCGCTGTTCTACCGCAACAAGGGGGCGTACCTGATCGGACGGGTGATCAACGGCTACTGGGAGGCGCCGCTGTGCCTGCCGATCCTGCACGACGCCCAGGGCCGGTTGATCATCGACACCGTGCTGCTCGACGAGGACGACCTGCTGCTGCTCTTCTCCTTCGCCCGCGCCTATTTCATGGTCGACATGGCGGTGCCTTCGGCCTATGTGCAATTCCTGCGCGCCCTGATGCCGCGCAAGCCCCGCTCGGAGATCTACAGCGCACTCGGACTGGCCAAACAGGGCAAAACCCTGTTCTACCGCGATTTCCTCTACCACCTGAAGCATTCCAGCGATCGCTTCACCACGGCGCCCGGAATTCGTGGCATGGTGATGCTGGTGTTCACCCTGCCATCGTTCCCCTTCGTGTTCAAGGTGATCCGCGACTTCTATCCACCGCCGAAGGACACGACCCGCGAGCAGATCAAGGCCAAGTACCTGCTGGTCAAGCGCCATGACCGCGTCGGACGCATGGCCGACACCCTGGAATATTCCAACGTCGCATTCCCGCGCGAGCGCTTCACCTCCGAACTGGTCGAGGAACTGCGCACGACCTGCGGCTCGCAACTGGAGGAGGACGGCGAACTGCTGGTGATCCGCCACTGCTACATCGAGCGCCGCATGATCCCGCTGAACATCTACCTGCAGGAAGCCACGCCCGCGCAGCTCGAGGCGGCGGTGACCGACTACGGCAACGCCATCAAGGATCTGGTTGCCGCCAACATCTTTCCCGGCGACATGCTGTGGAAGAATTTCGGCATCACCCGGCATGGCAAGGTGGTGTTCTACGACTACGACGAGATCGAGTACATCACCGACTGCCAGTTCCGCCGCGTTCCCCAGGCCCGCGACGAAGCCGACGAGATGGCCGCCGAACCCTGGTATTCGGTCGGCCCGCACGACGTGTTCCCGGAGACCTTCGGCAGCTTCCTGCTGGGTAACCCGCAGGTTCGCGAGGTCTTCCTGCGCCACCACGCCGACCTGCTCGACCCCGCCTTCTGGCAGGCGCAGCAGCGGCGCATCCGCGATGGCCAGCTGATCGACGTCTTCCCCTACGACCCGGCGCGGCGCTTCGCTCGCCGGCCCTGCGCGCCCGCGGGCGCGCCCACCCACCTGTTGGAGACATCATGAACCCGAATTCCGATCCCGTGGTCATCGCCTCGGCCGCCCGCACGCCCATCGGCGGCCTGCTCGGTGACTTTGCCGGCGTCGCGGCCTGGGAGCTGGGAGCCACCGCGATCGCCGCGGCGGTCGAACGCGCCACGCTGTCGAAGGAGGCAGTCGACGAGGTGCTGATGGGCAACTGCCTGATGGCTGGCCAGGGGCAGGCGCCCGCCCGCCAGGCCGCGCTGAAGGCCGGGCTGCCGCTGTCGGCCGGCGCGGTGACCCTGTCCAAGATGTGCGGCTCGGGCATGCGGGCAATGATGTTCGCCCACGACATGCTGCTGGCCGGCAGCGCCGAGGTGATCGTCGCCGGCGGCATGGAGAGCATGACCAACGCCCCGCACCTGGCTTTCGTGCGCAAGGGCGTCAAGTACGGCCTGACGCAGTTCTACGACCACATGGCCCTGGACGGACTGGAGGACGCCTACGAGCGCGGCAAGGCCATGGGCGTGTTCGCCGAGCGCTGCGTCGAGCGCTACGGCTTCAGCCGCGAGGCGATGGACGCCTTCGCGGTCGAATCGACCGCGCGCAGCAAGCGGGCCAACGAGGACGGCAGCTTCGACTGGGAGATCGCCCCGGTGGAAGTGCAGGCGCGCGGCGCGGCTCAGCGCATCAGCCGAGACGAGCAACCCTTCAAGGCGCGGCCGGACAAGATTCCCACCCTCAAGCCGGCCTTCGCCAAGGACGGGAAGATCACCGCGGCGACCTCGTCGAGCATTTCCGACGGGGCCGCCGCGCTGGTGCTGATGCGCGAGTCCACGGCCGCCAGGCTGGGCTGCCCGGTGCTGGCGCGCATTCGCTCCCACGCCGTGCACGCGCAGGCTCCGGAGTGGTTCACCACGGCGCCCTCGGGGGCGATCGACAAGGCCCTGCAACGCGCCGGCTGGACCAAGGACGATGTGCAGCTCTGGGAGATCAACGAGGCCTTCGCCACCGTGACCATGGCGGCGATGCAGGAATTCGGACTCTCGCAGGACACCGTCAACGTGCACGGCGGGGCGGTGGCCCTGGGCCATCCGATCGGCGCCAGTGGGGCGCGCATCGTCGTCACCTTGCTCGGCGCGCTGCGCAAGCGCGGCCTGCAGCGCGGAGTCGCCGCGCTGTGCATCGGCGGCGGCGAAGCCACCGCAATGACCGTGGAAATGGCCTGACCCTGTCCTGAAACGACCCGTGGCAGCCGGCCCAGGCTGCTGCGGGAATCCGGAGAAGTTCGATGCCCGTGTCGCCCATCACCCTGTATTTTGACTTTTCCTCCCCCTACGCCTACCTGGCCAGCACCCAGATCGAGGCGCTGGCGGCGCGCCACCAGCGCAGCGTCGAGTGGGTGCCGGTTCTGCTCGGACCGGTGTTCGCGGTCACCGGTTCGAAGCTGCCGGTGCAGCAGCCGCTGAAGGCCGAGTACATGGCACGCGACCTGCCGCGCTCGGCGCGCTTCCTGGGCGTGCCCTACCAGCACCCGCAGCCTTTCCCGGTGCCCACGCAGCAGGCGGCGCGCGTCGTGCTGGCGCTGCAGCGCGCGCAGTCGCCGCTGGCGGTGGAATGGATCCACAAGGTGTACGAGAGCTACTTCGTGCACGGCCGGGACATTTCGCAGATGCCCACGCTGCACGCGATCGGCGCGGGCATGCGCCTGGAGGCCGCGCAGATCGATGCCTGGTGCGCCGAGCCGGCACTGAAGGAGCAGTTGCGCGCCAGCGTGGAGCGCGGCATCCAGGCCGGCATGTGCGGTGCGCCGTATTTCGTCGTCGACGGCGAGCCGTTCTGGGGCGTGGATCGCCTGCCGCAGATCGAGCGCTGGTTGCAGGGACGATTCTGAGCCGGGCGCACACGAACCGGCAGGAGGAGACATCATGGCACGGAACACGAGTTATGCGCGGGGCAGCACCGGACAGCCGCTGATCACCCAGACGCTGGGAGCCTTCTTCGACGCCATGGCCCGCCGCCAGGGCGCACGCGACGCCCTGGTCGCGTGCCACCAGCAGCGACGGCTGAGCTGGAGCGAGCTGGCGCGCGAGGTCGACACCCTGGCCAGCGCCATGCTGGGCAGCGGGCTGCAGCGCGGCGACCGGGTGGGCATCTGGGCCCACAACTGCGTGGAATGGGTGCTGATGCAACTGGCCACGGCCAAGGTGGGCATCATCCTGGTCAACATCAACCCGGCCTATCGGGTTGCCGAAGTCGAATACGCGCTGAACAAGGTGGGCTGCAAGGCGCTGGTGCTGATGCCCGAGTTCCGCAGCAGCGACTACCTGGCCATGATGCGCGAGCTGGCTCCCGAACTGGCCTCGGCCCAGCCCGGTGCGCTGCAGGCCGCGCGCCTGCCCGATCTGCGGCTGCTGGTGCACCTGGGCGAGCAGCACGAGCCGGGCATGCTGCGTTTCGCTCAATGGATCGGCAGCGGCCGCACGGACGATCCCGAAGTGGCGCGCGTGGCCGCGAGCCTGGACTGCCATGACCCGGTCAATATCCAGTTCACGAGCGGCACCACGGGCTTTCCCAAAGGCGCGACCCTCACCCACAGCAACATCCTCAACAACGGCTATTTCATCGGCGAGGCCATGAGGCTCGGGGCCGACGATCGGCTGTGCATACCGGTTCCCCTGTACCACTGCTTCGGCATGGTGCTCGGCAACCTGGCCTGCCTCACCCATGGCGCGACCATCGTCTACCCGAACCAGGCCTTCGACCCCCTGCTGACCCTGCAGGCGGTGCAGGCCGAGCGCTGCACCGGGCTGCACGGCGTGCCGACGATGTTCATCGCGATGCTCGACCACCCGCGCTTCGCCGAGTTCGACCTGTCGAGCCTGCGCACCGGAATCATGGCCGGCAGTCCCTGCCCGGTGGAAGTGATGAAGCGGGTGGTGGGCGACATGCATCTGGCGCAGATCACCATTGCCTACGGCATGACCGAAACCTCGCCGGTGAGTTGCCAGAGCTCCACCGACACCCCGCTGGACAAGCGCGTCAGCACGGTCGGGCTGGTGCAGCCGCACCTGGAGGTCAAGATCGTCGACCCCGAAGGCGGCGCCACGGTGGCCCCCGGCACTCCGGGCGAGCTCTGCACCCGAGGCTATTCGGTGATGCACGGCTACTGGGGCGACGAGCAGCGCACCCGCGAGGCCATCGACGCCGAGGGCTGGATGCATACCGGCGATCTGGCGACGATGGACGCCGAGGGCTACGTCAACATCGTCGGCCGCATCAAGGACATGGTGATCCGCGGCGGGGAGAACATCTACCCCCGGGAAATCGAGGAATTCCTCTACCGCCACCCGATGGTGCAGGACGTGCAGGTGGTCGGAGTGCCCGACGCCCGATACGGCGAGGAACTGTGCGCCTGGATCATTCCCCGCGCCGGCACGCAACCCGCGGAGCAGGACATCCGGGATTTCTGCCGGGGGCAGATCGCCCATTACAAGATTCCGCGCTACATCCGCTTCGTGCAGAGCTTCCCGCTGACGATCACCGGCAAGGTGCAGAAGTTCCGCATCCGCGAAGCCATGCGCGATGAACTCGGCCTGGACGAGCAGCGCACCGCCTGAGGCCCGGCATGCGACTGGCGGTCTGGGACGTCGATGAACCCTTCCGGCGCTGGCGCGACGCGCTGATCCAGCATGCCGGGGAATTGCGGCTCGCGGTGCAGGTGATCGACGCCTGCGCCGATCCCGACGCACAGGCCGACTTCGCCCTCGTCTGGCACCCGCCGGCGCAGTGGCTGGCCGGCCAGCAGCAACTGCGCGCGGTGTTCAACCTCGGCGCCGGCGTCGACGCGCTGCTGCCGCTGATGCGCGCGCACCTTCCCGAGGTGCCGCTCATCCGGCTGCAGGACGCCGGCATGGGGCGCCAGATGGCCGACTACGTCGCCGAGGCCGTGCTGCGCGCATACCGCCGCATGGACGACTATGCCGCGCTGCAGGCGCACGCGACCTGGGAGCCTCTGGTGCTGCCCGCGCGTGGAGGCTTCCGCGTCGGTCTGCTGGGGCTCGGGCAGATGGGGCTGGCGGTCGCCCGCAGGCTGCAGGCGCTGGAGTTTGCGCTGCTGGGCTGCAGCCGCAGCGGACGGCAGCCCGACGGTTTCGACTTCCCCGTGTACGCGGCCGATGGTCTGCAGGAATTCCTCGCCGCCTGCCGTGTGCTGGTGGTGCTGCTGCCGTTGACGCAGTCCACGCGGGGGCTGCTCGACTACGCCAGCCTCAGTCGGCTGCCCCGCGGCGCCTACGTGGTCAGCGCCGGGCGCGGCGCGGTGCTGTGCGCGGAGGATCTGCTCGACCTGCTCGACCAGGGGCATGTCGCGGGGGCGACGCTGGACGTGTTCGACACCGAACCGCTGCCCGCAGACGACCCCTTGTGGCGCCATCCGCGGGTGCGCATCACCCCGCACGTCGCCGCGCAGACCCTGGTCGGCCCGGCCGCCGCGCAGGTCATGCGCAAGATCGCCGCCCTCGAGCGCGGCGAGTCCCCAGGGGGCGTGGTCGACCCCGATCTGGGATACTGAAGGATCGAGGGAGGAATCGTCGATGAGCATCCTGTCCGAACTGGCGCGCGGCCCGCAGTCCGTCGAGGTGGTCGAGGTGGGCCCCCGCGACGGGCTGCAGAACGAGGCCACCCCGCTGTCGACCGCGCTGAAGGTCGAACTCGTCGACCGCCTGTCCACCGCCGGTCTGCCGGCCATCGAAGCCGCCGCCTTCGTTTCCCCGCGCTGGGTGCCGCAGATGGCCGACGGCGCCGAGGTGCTGGGAGCGATCCAGCGCCGCCCCGGGGTCGTCTATTCGGCCCTGGTGCCCAACGAGCGCGGCATGCAGGCGGCGCTGCAGGCCGGGGTCGACGAGGTGGTGGTGTTCTCCGCGGCCAGCGAGTCTTTCGCGCGGCGCAACATCAACTGTTCGATCGCCGAATCCATCGCACGCTTCGAGCCGGTGGCCCGGCTGGCGCAGGCGCAGGGCCTGCGTCTGCGCGGTAGCATTTCCTGCTCCCTGGGCTGCCCCTACGAAGGCCCGGTCGCGCCTGCCGCGGTGGTCGAGGTGGTGCGACGCATGGTCGATCTCGGCTGCCACAGCGTGGACATCGCCGACACCATCGGCGTGGGCACGCCCGGCGCCGTGCAGCAGGTCTTCGAAGCGGCCTCCAGGGTGCTGCCGCTGGCTCGGCTGGCCGGGCATTTCCACGACACCTACGGCCAGGCCCTGGCCAACGTGCTGGCTGCGCTCGAGCTCGGCGTACGCAGCTTCCACTCCTCGGTGGCCGGGCTCGGCGGCTGTCCCTTCGCGCGCGGCGCGACCGGCAACCTGGCGACCGAGGATCTGCTGTACATGCTGCACGGCCTGGGTTTGCGTACCGGAGTCGACCTGCAGGCGGTGGTCGACTGCGGGGAATTCATCAGCGCCGCGCTCGGGCGCGCCAGCTCCAGCCGCGCCGCGCGCGCGCTGCGGGCCGCGCGCGGCGGCTAGAATGCAGCCCCTTTCCCCCGCGCGCGCCGGCGTGGCCGCAGGCCGTGCGCGGGGTGCCATCCCAGCCATGCCTGACGCCCGCCCCGTTTGTGCCGCCTGCCCCGACCGCGCGCCCGCGGCCGGGGCGGCACCGCAGCCCGCGCCGTTGCGCATCGGGCCCTACGCGCTGCCCAACCGGGTGTTCTCGGCGCCGATGGCCGGAGTCACGGATCTGCCCTGGAGGCGCCTGGCGCGGCGCCTCGGGGCCGGGCACTGCGTGAGCGAAATGGTGGCCTCGCGTGCCGAACTGCGCGCCTCGCACAAGAGCGCGCTGCGCATGAGCCACGTCGGCGAACCCGCGCCGGTAGCCGCACAGCTGCTCGGCGTCGATCCGCAGGACATGGCCGATGCCGCGCGTGCCAACGTGGAGGCCGGCGCGCAGATCATCGACATCAACATGGGTTGCCCGGCGAAGAGGGTCTGCAACCGCTGGGCCGGCTCTGCGCTGATGCAGGACGAGGAGCAGGCGCTGCGCATCGTCGACGCCGTGGTGCGGGCGATGCAGCCCCTGGGCGTTCCGGTGACCCTGAAGATGCGCACCGGCTGGAGCAGCGGGCAGCGCAATGCGCCGCGCCTGGCGCATGCCGCGCAGGAAGCCGGGGTGGCGCTGGTAACCGTGCACGGACGCAGCCGCGAGCAAGGCTACGGCGGGCACGCCGAATACGAGACGATTGCCGAAATCAAGTCGCGTCTGCGCATCCCCGTGGTCGCCAACGGGGACATCGATTCTGCGGAGAAGGCCCGCCGGGTGCTGGCAGCGACGGCTGCCGACGCGGTGATGATCGGCCGCGCGGCGCTTGGCCGGCCCTGGCTGCCCGGTGCCATCGCGCGGGCGCTGGAGCACGGCGGCGTGGAACGTCGGCCCTCGCCGGCCGAGCAGGGTGCGTGGCTGCTCGAGCACCTGCGCGCCCACCATGCGCACTACGGCGCAGCGGCCGTGGCCACCGCGCGCAAGCACGTGGCCTGGGCGGTCGCCGGACTGCCCGGGGCGCAGTCCTTCCGCGCCCGTTTCCACGCCCTGCTCGAACCCCAGGCTCAGCTCGACGCGGTCGCGGCGTACTACGACAGCCTGCAGCATGCCCCCGACGAGGCGCCCGCAGCATGAGCACGCGTTCACCCCTCGAGCAGTGCGTGATCGAGAGCCTTGAGGCGTATTTCCGCGACCTCAACGGAACCGAACCCCACGGCATCCACGGCATGGTGCTGCAGACGGTGGAGAAACCGCTACTGCAGACGGTCATGCGCCGCGCCGGGGACAACCAGTCGGTGGCCGCGCAGTGGCTGGGCATCAACCGCAACACCCTGCGCAAGAAGCTCAAGGATCACAAGCTCATCAAATAGCTCCTCCGGCGCCATCCGCGCGGCACCGGCCCGCAACCTTCCTCCACCGCGCACCATGTACGCATTGCTATCCGTTTCCGACAAGACCGGAGTGGTCGAACTCGCCCTTCGCCTGCACCGGCGTGGCGTACGCCTGCTGTCCACCGGAGGCACGGCCCGGCTGCTGGCACGGGCCGGACTGCCGGTGACCGAGGTCGCGACCCACACCGGTTTCCCGGAAATGCTCGACGGCAGGGTCAAGACCCTGCATCCCAGGGTGCACGGCGCGCTGCTGGCGCGGCGCGACCTGCCGGAGCACATGGCGGCACTGCAGCAGCACGACATCCCGCCGATCGACTGGCTGGTGGTCAACCTCTACCCCTTCGAAGCCACGGTGGCGCGCCCGCAGTGCGCCCTGGAGGAGGCCATCGAGAACATCGACATCGGCGGCCCCGCGATGGTGCGATCGGCAGCCAAGAACTGGCAGGGGGTCAGCGTGCTCACCGACCCCGCGCAGTACGAAGGCGTGCTGGCCGAGTTCGAAGCCGGCGGCGAGGTTTCGGCAGCCACCCGCTTCGCCCTTGCGGTGGCGGCCTTCGACCGCGTCGCCCAGTACGATGCGGCGATCTCCAACCATCTGTCGGCGCTCAGCCTGCAGGCCGGACAGGATCGGCCCGAGACCGCGCGCTGGCCGCAGCAGTTCAACCTGAACCTGCGCAAGCTGCAGGATCTGCGCTACGGCGAGAATCCCCACCAGCAGGCCGCGTTCTACCGCGACCTGCAGCCGGCGCCCGGCTCGCTCCCCCTGGCCCGCCAGCTTCAGGGCAAGGAACTGTCCTACAACAACATCGCCGACGCCGACGCGGCGTGGGAATGCGTGCGTGCCTTCGACAGCTGCGCCTGTGTCATCGTCAAGCATGCGAACCCCTGCGGCGCGGCGCTCGGCGTGGATGCCGAGAGCGCGTACCGCGCGGCATTCGCCACCGACCCGACCTCGGCCTTCGGGGGCATCATCGCCTTCAACCGTGCCGTCGACGAAGCCGCCGCGCGTGCGCTGTCGACGCAGTTCGTCGAGGTACTGATCGCACCTGCCTACACCGCGCAGGCGCTGGCCGCGCTGGCCGGCAAGACGAACCTGCGCGTGCTGCAGATCGATCTGCCGCCGGCGGGAAGCGAAGCGCAGCCGCGGCTGGACGCCAAGCGGGTGAACTCCGGCCTGCTGCTGCAGACGGCAGACGATGCGCTGCTGGATCCCGCGGCGTTGCGTGTGGTCACCCGGCGCGCGCCCGGCGACGCCGAAATGGCCGACCTGCACTTCGCCTGGAAGGTGGCCAAGTTCACCAAGTCCAACGCCATCGTGTTCGCCGCCGGCGGGCGCACCGTGGGGGTCGGCGCCGGGCAGATGAGCCGTGTCGACTCCACCCGCATCGCCACCATCAAGGCGGCCAACGCCGGACTGCAGGTGCAGGGCAGCGTGGTCGCCTCCGACGCCTTCTTTCCCTTCCGCGACGGTGTGGACGTGCTGGCGCAGGCCGGCGCGCGCGCGGTCATCCAGCCCGGCGGATCGGTGCGCGACGCCGAGGTGATCGCCGCCGCCGACGAGCACGGCCTGGCGATGGTGTTCACCGGCATGCGGCACTTCCGCCACTGAGGGTCGGGGCCGCCGGCGCCATGCGCATCCTGGGCATCGACCCCGGTCTGAACACCACCGGCTATGGCGTGCTGCAGGTTCAGGGGCCGCGGCTGCTCTACCAGGCCAGCGGCAGCATCCGCATCGCGCGCGGGCCGTTGCCGCAACGGCTGAAGACCCTGTTCGACGGCGTGCGCTCGGTGGCCGCCGACAGCGCGGCGGACATCGCGGTGGTGGAAATCGTGTTCGTCAATGTCAATCCGCAGTCGACCCTGCTGCTCGGGCAGGCGCGCGGCGCGGCGATCGCCGCCCTCGTCGCCTGCGGCCTTCCGGTGGTCGAGTACACCGCGTTGCAGCTGAAGAAGTCGGTCGTCGGCCACGGTCGTGCCAGCAAGGCCCAGGTGCAGCACATGGTGATGCGCCTGCTCGGCCTGCCGGGCGAACCCGGCCCCGACGCGGCCGACGCGCTCGGGCTGGCGATCTGCCATGCCCAGCACCATGCCACCGTCGGTGCGCTGCAACGCGGAGGTGCGCCGACGTCGGTTCCCGCTGCCGCCGGCACGCTGGATGCGCAGGCCCTGCGCGCCATGCGCGTGCGCCGCGGCCGCCTGCTCAGTTGAATGCGCGCAGCCGGGGCGCGCGGGCCGCGGGCGCATGCGCATTGACGCGGCTGCGGGTTTTTGCTAACGTGCAGGAACCATGGTTTGCGATCCCACGGCCTGTGATTGTGCAGGCAACCCCAGCAGCGGCAGCGCCCACGGCTGCCGCCGGCCGACGTCGGCCGGCGCGCTTGCGGCCTGGCAGCGCGGGCTGATGCTGCGCCTGCTGCGCGTGGACGTCGAGCGCCGACTGCGCCCCGCGCGCAACTGACTCCTCCGTTCCTGCTGCCGGCACGCTGGCAGCCCGCGCTGGCAGCCCCGCCACCGCATCCGAACCCCGCCGCCGCAGCTGCTCGCGCCTTCGCAGTGCGCCGCGACCGACACCATGATTCGCCGGAGAAACTCCTCATGCTGAAGAAGCCCCAGAACAAGTACCGACCGATGCCCCCGGTCGGCCTGAAGGATCGCACCTGGCCCGACCAGCTGATCACGCGCCCGCCGATCTGGATGAGCACCGACCTGCGCGACGGCAACCAGGCTCTGTTCGAGCCGATGGACGCTGCGCGCAAGATGCGCATGTTCAAGATGCTCTGCGCCATCGGCATCAAGCAGATCGAGGTCGCCTTCCCGTCGGCCTCGCAGACCGACTTCGATTTCGTGCGCGAACTCATCGACGGCGGGCATATTCCCGACGACGTCACGATCGAGGTGCTGACGCAGGCCCGCGAAGACCTGATCCGCCGCACCTTCGAGTCGGTGGAAGGCGCCAGGCGGGCAATCATCCATGTATACAACGCAACCGCCCCGAATTTCCGGCGCATCGTGTTCAACGTCGACGTCGCCGGCTGCCGGCGCATCGCCGTCGAGGCCGCGACCCTGATCCGCGAGCTGGCCGCCGCGCGCCCGCAGACCGAGTGGACTTTCCAGTACAGCCCCGAAGTGTTCAGCGGCACCGAACTGGAGGTGGCGGTCGAGGTGTGCAATGCGGTCACCGAGGTCTGGCAGCCGACTCCGCAGCACAAGGTGATCTACAACCTGCCGGCGACGGTGGAGATGAGCACCCCGAACATCTACGCCGACCAGATCGAATGGATGCACCGCCACCTGCACAGGCGCGATTCCATCGTGCTGTCGGTGCATCCGCACAACGATCGAGGCTGCGCGGTGGCGGCGGCCGAACTCGCGGTGATGGCCGGCGCCGACCGCATCGAGGGCTGCCTGTTCGGCAACGGCGAGCGCACCGGCAACGTCGACCTCGTCACGCTGGCGCTCAACCTGTATTCCCAGGGCGTCGACCCCGGGCTGGACTTTTCCAATATCAACGCCATCGCGCGCACCGTGGAGGACTGCAACCAGCTGCCGATCCACCCACGCCACCCCTATGTAGGCGACCTGGTGTTCACCGCCTTCTCGGGTTCGCACCAGGACGCGATCAAGAAGGGACTGGCGGTGCAGAAGGCCACGGCGATCTGGGAGGTGCCCTACCTGCCGGTCGACCCCGCCGACCTCGGGCGCGCCTACGACTCGGTGATCCGCGTCAACAGCCAGTCCGGCAAGGGCGGCATCGCCTACCTGCTGGAGACCAACTACGGCCTGGTGATGCCCCGGCGCATGCAGGTGGAGTTCAGCGGCGTGGTGCAGCGCTACACCGACACCTCGGGCAGCGAGGTCACGGCGCAGCAGCTGTGGGCGATGTTCAACGAGGAGTACACCACCGTCGACCAGCCGCTGCGCTATGTCTCCCACCATCTCAGCGAGCATGGCGAGCAGCAGGGCGTCCGGCTGGAGGTCGAGTCCGAAGGCCGCGCGCTGGGACTGCGCGGCGAAGGCAACGGCCCGATCGACGCCGCGGTACGCGCGCTGCATCTGCCGCTGGTGGTGCACAGCTACGAGGAGCGCGCCCTCGGCCTGGGCGCCAGCGCGCGCGCGGTGGCCATGGTCGAAATGGGCATCGAGGGCAACGCGGCAACGACCTTCGGCGTGGGCATCGACGCCAACATCGTCACCGCGTCGATCCGCGCCATTCTCTCCGGCGCCAATCGGCTGCTGGCGCGGCTCGACGACAGCGCGCGTTCGCAACTGCTGAAGGCCATCCAGGCCAAGCTCAAGGCGGTGGCCTGACGCCGACTTGCCTGCGGCGGCCCGGCGAGGACGGGCCGCCGGCGGGCGATCAGAAGCCTTCGGTCGACGCGAACAGGCCCACGCGCAGATCCTTGGCGGTGTAGATCTCGCGTCCGTCGACCTTCATCACCCCATCGCCGATGCCCATCACCAAGCGGTGGTTGATGACCCTCTTGAGGTCGATCTGGTAGCTGACCAGGCGCGCGGTGGGCAGCACCTGACCGGTGAACTTGACCTCCCCGACGCCCAGCGCGCGCCCGCGTCCGGGCGCGCCCATCCAGCCCAGGTAGAAGCCCACCAGCTGCCACATCGCGTCCAGTCCGAGGCACCCGGGCATGACCGGATCGTTCTCGAAATGACAGCCGAAGAACCACAGATCGGGGCGGATGTCGAGCTCTGCGCGCAACTCGCCCTTGCCGTACTTGCCGCCGTGGTCGGCGATGTGGGTGATGCGATCCATCATCAGCATCTGCCCCAGCGGAAGCTGGGCGTTGCCTGGACCGAACAACTGCCCGTGGCCGCATGCCACGAGCTCGTCATGGGAGTAGGAGGATTGGGCTTTCATGGGGTGCCTGGACATGCCGCTGACAGTGTAGCGGGCTCGCGCCGGCGCCCGTGCCGGCCTGCTACAGTGCGCGGATGATCGGACGCATTCACGGCACCCTGCTGGACAAGACCCCGCCGCAGATCCTGGTCGACTGCGGCGGCGTGGGCTACGAGATCGACGTGCCGATGAGCACCCTGTACGCGCTGCCGGCGCCCGGGCAGTCGGTGAGCCTGCTCACCCATCTGCTGGTGCGCGATGACGCCCACCAGTTGTTCGGCTTCGCCAGCGCCGCGGAGCGCGCGGCCTTCCGCGAACTGATCCGCATTGCCGGGATCGGCGCGCGCACCGCGCTGGCGCTGCTGTCGGGCCTGAGCGTCGACGAACTCGCGCAGGCCGTGCAGGCGCAGGACGGCGCGCGCCTGACCCGGGTACCGGGCATCGGCAAGAAGACCGCCGAGCGGCTGCTGCTGGAACTGCGCGGCAAGCTCGGCGCCGGTGCGGCCCGCCCGGCAGGCAGCGCGGCCGCGCACGCCGACGTGCTGCAGGCCCTGCTCGCGCTGGGCTACTCGGAGCGCGAGGCCGGCGCGGTGGTGGCCCGACTGGCACCCGAACTGGGGGTCGACGAAGGCATCCGCCAGGCCTTGAAGGCGCTGGCCAAGGCCTGAAGGATGCATGCGCGATGAGCATCGAGCCCGACAAGTTCCAGCCGGCACGCGTCGTCGCGCCGGCGGCGGCCTCGCCGCTGGAGGAGGCGGCCGAGCGCGCGCTGCGCCCGCAGCGGCTGGCCGACTACATCGGCCAGGCCAAGGTGCGCGAGCAACTGGAAATCTTCATGGGCGCGGCGCGCCAGCGCAAGGAGGCGCTGGATCATGTGTTGCTGTTCGGCCCGCCCGGGCTGGGCAAGACCACGCTGGCGCACATCATCGCCCGCGAAATGGGGGTCAGCCTGCGTTCGACCTCGGGGCCGGTGCTGGAGCGCGCCGGCGACCTCGCTGCGCTGCTGACCAACCTCGAGCGCAACGATGTGTTGTTCATCGATGAAATCCACCGCCTCTCACCGGTGGTGGAGGAAATCCTCTATCCGGCTTTGGAGGATTACCAGATCGACATCATGATCGGTGAAGGGCCTGGAGCGCGCAGTGTCAAGATCGATCTCCAGCCTTTCACCCTGGTCGGGGCCACCACCCGCGCCGGAATGCTGACCAACCCCCTGCGCGACCGCTTCGGCATTGTCGCCCGGCTGGAGTTCTACACCACCGAGGAACTGAGCACGATCGTCGAGCGCTCGGCGCAGCTGCTGCAGGCGCCGATCGATCCCGAAGGGGCGCGCGAGATCGCCCGCCGCTCGCGTGGCACGCCGCGCATCGCCAACCGCCTGCTGCGCCGGGTGCGCGACTACGCGCAGGTGCGCGCCGACGGACGCATCGTGCGCGACGTCGCCGACCAGGGACTGCGCATGCTCGACGTCGACCCCCTGGGTTTCGACCTGATGGATCGCAAGCTGCTCGAGGCCATCGTGCACCGCTTCGGCGGCGGCCCGGTCGGGCTGGACAACCTGGCGGCGGCCATCGGCGAGGAGCGCGACACCATCGAGGATGTGATCGAGCCCTTCCTCATCCAGCATGGCTACCTGCAGCGCACCCCGCGCGGGCGCGTGGCCACCGCGTCCACCTACACCCACCTCGGGCTGGCGTCGCCGCGCGCCGCCGGCGAACTCTTCGGGGGCTGAGCGCCGCGCTCAGGCGCCGGCTTCGTCCGCGCTGTGCTCCAGGTGCGCGCAGTCGTTCCACCCCACCAGGCTCAGGCCGCCCTCGCTGGCCAGCAGGCGGTTGATCGCCGCATTGCGCAATTCCCAGGTGCGCGGCGCCTGCAGCTGCTGCCCGGTGGCCAGGCGGTACAGGCAATCCAGCGCTCCGCCATGGCTGACCATCGCCACCACCTGACCGGGGTGGCGCGCCGCGATCTCGCGCACCACGTCGGCGATGCGCTGCCGCAGCTCGAGCAGCGACTCTCCGCCTGCGGGCGCGGCCCACTGGGGATCGCGACATCTCCAGCGCGCGCAGTGCTCGGGGTGCAGGGTCTCGAGCTGGGTGAAGCTGCTGCCCTCGAAGGCGCCGAAGGCACGCTCGCGCAGCCTGCGATCACAATGCAGCGGCAGGTTGCGCTGTCGCGCCAGCGGCTCGGCCGTCTGGCGCGCGCGCGACAGGTCGCTGCTGTAGACGGCGTGCAGTTCCTGCCCATGCAGGGCCCGCTCCAGGGCCCGCGCCTGTGCCCGACCGCGGGCATTGAGTGCGATGTCGGTGTGCCCCTGCACGCGCTGGCTCGCGTTCCAGTCGGTTTCGCCATGGCGCATGCACAACAGCAGCGTGGCCTGGTCGTGGAGCATGCGTGAAGGGGGAGCCGGATCCGGATCGGGCGCGCCAGACCGTGCCGACATCAATGCGCGCCGCCGGCATCAATCGCGCCGTGCCCGCGCGACGGCTTGACCAGCCAGACCAGCAGGATCATCGCGAGGAACAGCCACGAGCTGAGACGGAACATTTCATCCACCGCGATGGTGTAGGACTGGCGCTGGATGAGCCCGTCGATGAGACCCAGCGCCTGCTGCGGCGCCAGGCCCAGGCGCGCGGCCAGCGACAGCGCCGCGTCGGCCGTCGGGTTGCCCTGGTAGATATGCTCGGCCAGCTGCGCGTGGTGCAGGATCGCTCGGTTGACCCACCAGGTCGTATAGATCGAGGTTCCGAAGGATCCCGCGGTGATCCGCGCGAAATTCGACAGTCCCGAGGCCGCCGCGATGCGGCTCGGGGGCAGGCCGCCGAGCAAGATCGCGAGCAGGGGAATGAAGAACAGCGCGGTGGCGATTCCCTGCACCACGGTGGGCATCGAGTACTGCCAGTAGCTATCGCCGATGGTGAAGCGCGAGCGCATCCAGAACACCAGGGCGAACACGGCGAAGGATCCGGTGGTCAGCCAGCGCGGGTCGACGCGTTGCACGTAGCGTCCGATGATCGGTGACAGCGCGAGGGCGAACAGCCCCACCCAGGCCAGCACCTCCCCGGCGTTGGTCGCGGTATAGCCGACGAACTCCTGCAGCCACAGCGGCAGCAGCACCAGCGAGCCGAAGAACATCCCGTAGGCCAGCGCGAGCATGATCGTTCCGAGACTGAAGCTCGGAATCCGGAACAGGCTGAGGTCGACCACCGGGTGCTCGTCGTGCAGTTCCCAGATCAGGAACAGCACGAATCCGACGACGGCGGTGACCGCCAGCCCGACAATCACGCGCGAGCCGAACCAGTCGAGCTCCTGGCCCTTGTCGAGCATGATCTGCAGCGCGCCGACCCAGA
The DNA here is from genome assembly GCA_021805825.1 of Pseudomonadota bacterium. Taxonomy (GTDB): domain Bacteria; phylum Pseudomonadota; class Gammaproteobacteria; order Burkholderiales; family Burkholderiaceae_C; genus Thiomonas_A. The sequence goes on along the minus strand of JAJZEC010000014.1, from coordinate 12,319 downwards.
CGACGAGCAGGCCCAGGCCGGTCCAGTCGATCGGCAGCTTGCGCGTCGGGGTCTCGCGCTTGCGGTACAGGCTCGAGGTGATCGCGGCGCAGGCAATCCCCACCGGCACGTTGATGTAGAAGATCCAGGGCCAGGAAATGTTGTCGGTGATCCAGCCGCCGAGCAGCGGGCCCGTGATCGGCGCCACCAGGGTGGTCATCGACCACATCGCCAGCGCGGTGCCCGATCGCTGGGGTGGATAGCTCGAAAGCAGCAGCGTCTGCGACAGCGGGATCATCGGGCCCGCAGACGCACCCTGCAGCACGCGGAACAGGATCAGCACCGACAGGCTCGGCGCCTGGCCGCAGAGAAAGGAAAACAGGGTGAACAGCAGGATGCTGGTGATGAAGACCCTGACCGCGCCGAAGCGCTGGGTGACAAAGCCGGTGAGCGGCACCGCGATGGCGTTGGCCACGCCGAACGAGGTGATCACCCAGGTTCCCTGCGAGGAGCTGACACCCAGATCGCCGGCGATGGCCGGCAGGGACACGTTGGCGATCGACGTGTCGAGCACGTTCATGAAGGTCGCCAGGCTCAGCGCCAGCGTGCCCAGCACCAGCGCGCTGCCGTGCAGCGGCCGCAGGTGCGAAGGCTGGTCGGGCTGCGGCGTGGCGCCTGCAGCGGCTTCCTCGATGACCACCGTATCGGTCATGGACGCACTCCGCGGGCCGCCTGCCTCAGCGCCGCCGCCGGACGTGGCGCAGGCCCACTTCGCGCTCGGGCATGCCCCCGACGTTGGCCGCGATGATGTGCGCCACCAGAGCGTCGGCCTTCGTCCAGTTCGCCGCGTACATGTCGGTGCGTGCCACCGGCCGCGTGGGCGCCAGCCCGACCACCGGGGTTCCCGAGTGGTCGCGGATATCCACCGTGACCTCGGTCGACAGCCCCACGCGCAGGGGATGCGCGCGCAGTTGGGCGGGGTCGAGCTCGATGCGCACCGGCAGGCGCTGCACCACCTTGATCCAGTTGCCGGTGGCGTTCTGCGCCGGCAACAGGGCGAAGGCCGAGCCGCTGCCTGCGGAAATGCCCACCACCTTGCCGTGGTAGCGCACGGAGCTGCCGTAGATGTCGGCCACCACGGTGGCCGGCTGACCGATGCGCAGGTCGTTCAGCTGGGTTTCCTTGAAGTTCGCATCGACCCAGAGATGGTTCAGCGGCACCACGGTCATCAGCGGCATGCCCGGGCCCACGCGCTGTCCGAGCTGCACGCTGCGGCGGGCCACCAGCCCGCTGACCGGGGCGACGATGCGGGTGCGCTGCAGCGCCAGGTAGGCTTCCCGCACACGCGCCGCGGCCAGGCGAACGGTCGGGTTGTGCGCAAGCACGGTACCCGCGGTCTGCGCTTCATTGGCCTGCACCGCGGCACGCGCCGCCTGCACCGCGCTCTGCGCGGTGCGCAGCACGCTGCGCGCGGCCTGCACGGCGATCTCCGACTGGCGCAGCTCCTCGGCGCCGACCGCGCCGGTTCCGGCCAGCGCCCTCCGGCGCCGCAGCCCATCCCCGGCCTTCGCCAGGTTGGCGCGCGCGGTCGCGACATCGGTCTGGCGTACCTGCACCTGCGCGCGCAGCGCCGCCGTCTGCGCATAGGCCACGCGGATGCCGCGCACCGCCTGGCCCAGCTGCGCCTCGGCCTGCTGCAGGGCCACGCGGGCGTCGGCGCCGTCCAGGCGCACCAGGGTCTGGCCGGCATGCACGACCTGGGTGTCGTCGGCGTCGATGGCCGTGACCGTGCCGCCCACCTGTGGCGTGACCTGCACGAGATCGCCATGCACGTAGGCGTCGTCGGTATTCACCTCGCGCAGCGACAGCCAGTATTCATAGCCGCCATACACCAGGCCGGCGAGCACGAAGAAGGTGATCGCGCCGAACATCAACTTGCGCCGGCGGGCGGCGCGCAACTCGGCGTCGGATGGGTTGGCTTGGTCTTGTGGTTGGGCGCTCATGCAAAGCTCCGGGACATGGTTCTTTCGATGGCTTCAGGGTCGGGCATCGGGGATCAATGGGGCGCCGACGCGGGCGCCTGGTAGCCTCCGCCCAGGGCACGCAGCAGCGCGACATCGGCGACCAGCGCCTGCGCCTTCAGCCGTGCCCCCAGTTGTTCGAGTTGCAGCACCGGCTGCTGGGCCTGCAGCACCATCAGGCGGTTGCCCAGGCCGGCGGCATAGCGGCGATACGTCAGCCGGTGCGCCTGCGCGGCCAGATGCAGCGCGCGCTGCTGCGACTGCATCTGCTGCTGCAGCGAGCGGCGCTGCGCGACGGCGTCGGCCACCTCGCGCACGGCGGCCACCAGGGTGCCGTTGTAGGCGTCGATGGCCGCGTCGGCCGCCGCATGGCTCGCGCGCAGTTGCGCGCGCAGGGCGCCGCCCTCGAAGATCGGCAGATCCAGTGCCGGGCCGACGCCCCAGGCGTGGCTGCCGGCCGTCAGGAATTGCCCGAAACCGAGGGAGTCGAAGCCGGCGAATGCGCTCAGATTGATGTCGGGGTAGAAGCTGGCGCGCGCCTGCTGCACCGAGGCCAGCGCGCTTTGCACCTGCCAGCGCGCGGCAACCACGTCGGGCCGATGGCCGAGCAGGCTGGCCGGCAAGCGCTGCGGCAGCGGTGGCAGCGGCACGAGCCTTAGCCGCGGCGCGAGTCCGGCGGTCGCCTGCGGCCCGGCGCCCACCAGCGCAGCCAGGGCGTCCCGCGCCTGCTGCTGGGCCTGGCGGTTGGCTTCGATCTGGACGCGCAGCGCCGGGATCTGCGCCTGCGCCTGGCGCTGCTGCAGGGTGTTGTCCAGGCCGGCCCGGGCCCGCTGGCCGATCAGGCGGGCGATGTCCCGGCGCTGGCGCAGCATGCGCTGCAGTACCCTGCCGTCCGCGGCGAGACCGGCCAGATGAAAGTACTCCTGGGCCACGCCCGAGGTGATGAGCAGGCGAGCCGCCTGGGCCTGGGCCTGCGCGGCCCGCGCCTGGCCGATGGCCGCGCGCAGCCGGGCCCGGTTGCGGCCGAAGAAATCGAAGTCGTAGCTGCCTTGCAGCATCAACTGATCCTCGGTGTAGGTCATGCCTCCGAGAGGCGGCGGATAGAGACCGTTGTAGCTCAGATGCTGGCGCGTCGAGGACAGCGCGCCGTTCACATGCGGCAGCAGCCCGCTGCGCGCCAGACCGGTGGCGGCCAGCGCCTGGCGCTGGCGCGCCAGCGCCTGCGCCAGATCCGGGCTGTCGCGCAGCGCCCGCTGCTCCAGCGCGTCCAGGCGCGCGTCGCCGAAGGACTTCCACCAGTCCTGGCGCGGAAAGACCGCCGGCTGCGCAGCCAGGCCGAGCTGGGCCGGCTGCATCATGCGCGCCGTGGGCGCGCTGGCTCCGGGCCAAGCGCATCCGGCCAACGCGGCAACGGCTGCCGCCAGCACGGCCGAGCGCCACGCCCGGCGCGCGCGCGCGGGCGCCGCCCCGGCGCGGGAAGCAATCCAATTCGTGGGGTTCATGGTTGCGGATCAGAAGAAGGTTCGGCCGCGGCGCAGGCGCCACTGCCGTTGTGCACGAATCGCTGCAGCAAATCGAGCAATTGCTCGACCTCCGCCCGGCTGAAGCCCCGCAGCTGGCGGTTCAGCACCCGCACCAGGCAATGGGGAATGCGCTCCGCGACCTCGTGGCCGTGCCGCGTCAGCTGAACATGCACCACACGGCGATCCTGGGTGCTGCGGGTGCGCTCGAGCAGGCCCTTGGCCTCCAGGCGATCGAGCATGCGGGTCATCGCCCCGGCGTCGATCCCGGCCTCGCGCGCGCAGGCGGCCACGGTATCGGCACGCCCGCGGCGAATCAGCCACAGCGGGCCCCACTGCATGCCGGTGAGATCGAGCTCCTGCATGTCGAGATCCAGCTGGCGTTGCAGGCTGAGATAGGCCTGCTTGATCCAGTAGCCGACCGAGCTTTCGCTGAGGTAGTTCGACGCCTGGTAGAAGGCCTGCTCCGGGCTGCCAGGATCGACCGTGCGCGCAGGAGTGCGGGGAGGTTGCATGCCTCCATAATATTTGCCCATGCAATGATTGCACACGCATTCTTTTAGAAACCATGGTGTTGTTGTTGTTTTTGGGCGATGCCCCGGCGCAGCCGTCTACCAGTCGTGCACGGAAAACAGCTTGCGGTGCTCGCGGATGGCGTAGCGATCGGTCATGCCGGCGACGTAATCGGCGATGGCGCGCAGCTGACGCTGCGGCCGGCGATGCTCCAGGGGCAGCAGCCGCGGGTCGTCGGCATAGGCATCGAAGAGCTCGCGCAGCACCCGCGACGCCTTGGTCGTCGAGCGCAGCACCCGCGGGTGGCGGTACAGCGCCACCCGCAGCAGCTGCTGCAACTGCGCCAGTTGCTCGCGCACCGGGGTACTGAAGGCTGCCAGCGGGGGCGCAGCGCGCACCTCGTCGGGACTGTCCACCCCGCTGGCGCGGATGCGCGTGCCGGTCTGCTCGACGAGATCGGCGATGAGGGCCGAAATCATGCGCCGGATGGTCTCGGCCAGCAGGCGCTTGTCGCCGAGACCGGGGTAGGCGGTACGCACGGCCGCCAGGTGGCCGCCGAAAAACGGCACCACTTCGAGCTGCTCCAGACTCAGCAGGCCGGACCGCACGCCGTCGTCGATGTCGTGGTTGTTGTAGGCGATCTCGTCGGCCAGGTTGGCCACCTGGGCCTCCAGGCTGGGCTGCAGGCCGCGCAGGAAGCGCTCGCCGACGTCGCCCAGGCGCTCGGCGTTGCGCCGCGAGCAGTGCTTGAGCACGCCCTCGCGCGTTTCGAAGCACAGGTTCAGGCCGTCGAAGGCGGCGTAGCGCTCCTCCAGCCGATCGACCACGCGCAGGCTCTGCAGGTTGTGCTCGAAACCGCCGCCGCCGGGCTCCCGGCTGCGCATGCAGGCCGCCAGCGCGTCCTGCCCGGCATGCCCGAAGGGCGTGTGACCGAGGTCGTGGGCCAGCGCAATCGCCTCCGTCAGATCCTCGTCGAGCGCCAGCGCGCGGGCCACCGAGCGCGCGATCTGCGCGACTTCCAGGCTGTGGGTCAGGCGGGTGCGGAACAGGTCACCCTCGTGGTTCAGGAACACCTGTGTCTTGTATTCCAGCCTGCGGAAGGCTCCGCAATGCACGATGCGGTCGCGGTCGCGCTGGTAGTCGTTGCGATCGCGGGCCGGCGGCTCGGCATACCGCCGGCCGCGCGAGCTGACTGCCGCGCAGGCGTAGCGTGCGCGCCGCGGCGAGCCCGCGCCGCGTTCGGCCTCAGGCATCGGCTTGCGCCAGTGCGCCGTGCGCGCACAGCGCCTCGGTGACCAGGGCGTCGGGCGCCGCGGCAAGGCGCGCACTGCCCAGGGCGTCGAGCAGCACGTAGCGCAGCGTCCCACCCTCGGCCTTCTTGTCCACCCGCATCAGATCCAGGTAGCGGGCCACCGGCAGCGCCGGCACCTGCACCGGCAGCCCGGCGCGCAGCAGCAGTTCGCGCAGGCGGGACAGGATCTGCCGATCAAGCAGCCCCAGCGAGACCGACAACTCGGCGGCGACAACCATGCCGGCAGCCACCGCCTCGCCGTGCAGCCAGCGACCCCAGCCCATCGCGGCCTCGATCGCATGCCCGAAGGTGTGGCCGAAGTTCAGCAGCGCCCGCGCCCCGCTCTCGGTCTCGTCGCGGGAGACGATCCGGGCCTTGATGCTGCAGCAGCGATGCACGGCATGCGCCACCGCCGGGGCGTCGAGCGCGAGCAGGTCGTCCAGGTGGTGCTCCAGCCATGCGAAGAACTCGAGGTCGGCAATCGCGCCGTGCTTGATCACCTCGGCCAGGCCGGCCTGCAGCTCGCGCCGAGGCAGGCTGCGCAGCACCTCGCTGTCCGCCACCACCAGCCGTGGCTGATGGAAGGCACCGATCATGTTCTTGCCCGCCGGGTGGTTGATTCCGGTCTTGCCTCCGACCGAGGAGTCCACCTGCGCCAGCAGGGTGGTCGGAACCTGCACGAAGTCGACCCCCCGCATGTAGCAGGCCGCGGCGAAGCCGCTGATGTCGCCCACCACTCCGCCCCCGAGGGCGTACACCACGCTGCGTCGGTCGCAATGCTGCGCCAGCAGCGCATCGAACACCAGGTTCAGGGTCTGCCAATCCTTGTATTGCTCGCCGTCGGGCAGCACGCAGCGCAGCACCCTGGCGTAATGCGGCTGCAGCGAGGCCTGCAGCCGATCGGCGTACAGCGGCGCCACCGTGGTGTTGCTGACCACCAGCGCGCTGGCGCGCGCGCGCGCGACGCAGGCGAAGCTCGCCGGCTGCGCGAGCAAGCCGCTGCCGATCAGGATGTCGTAGGAGCGCGAACCGAGTTCGACGCGAACACTGCTCATGGGCGCGATCCTTCAGCAGGCCGGTAGGACAAAGCCCTTCATTGTAGGAGGCTGGCGCGCGCGCCGTGCCGGTTCAGCGACGCGCGCCGACGACCCCGGCGAGTTCGAGCTGCGTCAGCACCAGCTGGGTCAGCAGCGCCGGCGACGGGCGCCCGGTCTCGATGACGAAGTGGGCCACGTCGCGGTACAGCGGCTCCCGCTGGCGCAGCAGTTCGCGCAGACGCGCCCGGGGATCGCGACCCTGCAGCAGCGGGCGCGAGCGGTCGTTGCGCATGCGGTGCGCGAGTTCCTCGGGCGCCGCGCGCAGGTAGACCACGGTGCCGCGTTCGTGCAGGGCGCGGCGGTTGGCCTCGCGCAGCACCGCGCCGCCACCGGTGGCCAGCACGAGGCCGTCCTGCAGGGTCAGTTCCTCGATCACCTGCTGCTCGCGATCACGAAAGCCCTCCTCGCCCTCGGTGGCGAACAGTTCCTTGACCGACATCGCGCTGCGGCGCTCGATCTCGTGGTCGCTGTCGACGAAACGCAGCCCCGTGCGCTGCGCCAGTGCCCGACCGACGGTCGTCTTGCCGGCGCCCATCAGGCCGACCAGGAAGATGCGTTGCGTCGGGCGCACGGCTGCAGGACGATGCGGGCCGCCGGCGGCGCCGGCGGCAGCCGACACCCCGCGGTTCAATGGTTCAGGTCGGCGTTGGACACGATGCGCGGCGTCAGGAAGATCATCAGCTCGTCCTTCTGCAGGCTCTTGCTGGTGGTCTTGAACAGGTAGCCGAGCACCGGGATGTCCCCCAGCAGCGGCACCTTGTCGGTCTGGTTGGTCTGCTGCGAGGAGTAGATGCCGCCCAGCACCACGGTGCCGCCGTTCTCCACCTGCACCTGGGTGCTGATGGTGTTGGTGTTGATCGCCGGGCCGCTGCTCGTGTTCTGGCCCACGCTGTCCTTGTGCACCTGCACGTTCATGATGACATTGCCGTCGGGCGTGATCTGCGGCGTCACGTCCAGGCTGAGCACGGCCTTCGCGAAGGACACCGCGGTGGCGCCACTGGAAGTGGCTTGCTGGTAGGGAATTTCCGTGCCCTGTTCGATGTGCGCCTGTTGCATGTCGGCGGTGATCACCCGCGGCGCGGAAATCACCTTGCCCTGGCCGTCGGCCTCGAGCGCCGAGAGTTCGAGGTTGATGAAGCGGTTCGCCCCGGCATTGAACAAGCTGATGGCCAGCGTGCCGGCACTGGCCCCGGCCAGCGCGGCGTTGGCGATGGTCGTCGACGGCAGGTTCACGAACTGGGTGTCGGTCAGTGCCGCGCCGGTCGCCAGGCTCTGCCCGGTGGCCTGCCCGACACCGAGGTAGTTGCCGCCGATCGCCGCGCCCGGGTTGTTGCCCCCGGTACCTGGCAGGTTGTTGTTCCAGTAGCCCAGCTTGGCGCCCAGCGCGCGGCCGAAGGTGTCGGTGGCCTCGACGATGCGCGCCTCGATCAGCACCTGGCGCACCGGCTTGTCGATGTCATGGATGAAGTTGGCGATCTCGCGCAGCTTTGCCGGCACGTCGGTGACGAAGATCTGGTTGGTGCGCGGATCGGCGATCACCGTGCCCCGCGACGACAGGATGCGCGAGGTGTTGGGGTTGGTACCGGTCTGCCCGGCGAGCACCGGATAGGGGGCCGGCGCGGTTCCAGGAGCGCCCGTGCGCACGCCGCCGGTGGCCCCGGTCAGCAACGCCACCACGGCTGCCGCCTTCTGGTAGTTGAGCTGGAAGGTCTCGGTACGCAGCGGCTCGAGCGCCTCGCGCGACTTCGCCGCCTGCAGTTCCGACTGCTCGCGGGCGATGATCTCGCTGCGTGGAGCGATCCACAGCACGTTGCCTTCCTTGCGCTCGCCCAGCCCCTGGGTCTGCAGGATGATGTGCAGTGCCTGATCCCACGGCACGTCCTTCAGGCGCAGCGTCAGATGCCCGCCCACCGAATCGCTGACCACGACGTTCAGCCCGGTGAAGTTGGCGAATACGTTCAGCAGCGAACGCACGTCGATGTTCTGGAAATTCAGCGACAGCTTCTGACCGTGGTAGCCGGGGCCGCTGCCCGCTGCCAGCTGATTGGGCTTCGGCGCCTGCGGACGCACTTCCAGCACGAACTGGTTGTCGGCCTGGTAGGCGCTCTGCTCATAGGCTCCGGTGGGCTGCACCACCATGCGCACGTCACGACCGACCTGGAAGGTCGTGACCGACTGCACCGGGGTCGCGAAGTCCTGCACCTGCATGCGCCGCCGCAGGAACGACGGCAGCGAGGTGTTGAGGAAATCGACGACGATGTTCTGCCCCTGCTGGTGGATGTCGACGCCCACCTGGTTGTTCGGCAGGCCGACGACGATGCGTCCGGAGCCTCCAGAACCCCGATGGAAATCCACGCTGCGCAACGCGAGCTGGTCGACATTGCGCGACTTGGCGAAATGCACGGTCGGGCTCACCGGCATCGAGCTGGCGCTGGGGTTGGCCAGCGCGCTGCGCGGCGCCTGCATCACGACCAGCAGGTGGTTGCCCTGCATGCGCGTCGTGTAGAGGGTGCTCTGGCGCAGGTTCAGCACCACCCGTGAACGCCCCTGCGCCTGCACCACGTCGGCCGAGCGCAGATTGCCCTGCGAGGCAGTCAGCGCCTGCATCGGAAGCACCGAGCTGACACCGGGGAAATCGAGCACCACGGCCGCCGGGCTGTCGACCGTGAAGCCCACCGGAGGCGACTGCAGCGGCTGCGCGAACGCCAGGTCGACCACCACCTGGCCGCCCTGGGTGTTGGCGCTGATGTGCTGCAGGACGTTGGCGGCCTGGGCCGCCACCGCGCAAGCCAGCCCCCACAGCAGCGCCGCGCCGGCCAGGCATCGGGCCACGCTCGCACGTTCAAGCCGAAGGGACATCATTTGCTGCTCTCCTGCAATTGAAGGGTTGCTTTGCGGTGCACCCAGTCGCCGGTCGCATCCTGCACCAATTCCTGCAGTACCACCTGGTTGTCGTCGATTTCCGTGATGCGCCCGTAGTGCTGCCCCGCGTACTCGCCGACATGCACCCGGAACAGCAGGTTGCCGGCCTTCAGCAGCGCGTAGGTCTTGCCGCCGATGCGCACGCTGCCGACCATCTGGATCTGATCCAGCGAGTAGGCCTCCAGCGGTTCCTTGGGTCGGTTCATCTGCGCCAGCAGGGCCGGGCTGAGCTGGCTGATCTCCTGGCGCACGCCGGTCTGCAGCTTGTCCGCCGAGAACGGACTGACGGCACTCGACAGGCCGTAGCTGGCGGCCACGTAGGGCCTGGGCGCCTCGATCGGCTTGACCTCCGGATGCAGCTGCGCACGCTGCTGCGCCATCCAGGCTCGCAGGTCACTGTGCTGCTGCCCGCCGCAGCCGGCAAGCAGCGAGCCCGACAACAGCGCCGCCCCGGCCAGGAACAGGCGCCTGCAGAGCCCTCGCATGGCGCGCCCGGTCATTTGCGTCCCCCCCGCCGGCCACGGCGGCCACGTTGCGCGGCGATCTCATCCTGATCGAGATAGCGGTAGGTCATCGCCGTGGCGTCCATGCGCAGCCTGCCCTGGGTCCCATGGCTGATGCTCACGTTGTTGATGGTGACGATGCGCGACAGCTTGGCGATGTCGGAGGTGAAGGAGGCAAGATCGTTGTAGCTGCCCTGCACCTCGATGGCGATCGGCAGATCCGCGTAGTAGTTGCGCACGTCCACCTGCCCGGGTCGGAAAAGGTCGAATTGCAGCCCGCGGCCGATTCCCGCCTGGTTGATGTCCGAAAGGAGCGCGTCCATCTCGGCCTTGCCCGGCAGCTGCTTCTCGAGCACCAGCACGTACTGCTCGACCTGCACTTTCTGCGCCTTCAGCAGATCCAGGCTGACCGCCTGGGCCAGCTTCGCCCTGTAGGTCTTGCGCAGCTGCATCTCATGCTGCTGCGCGGCACCCAGCTGATCCTTCACCCCGGACAGCCAGAAGTACCAGCCCAGCGCCAGCGCCAGCAGCAGGACGACGCCGTAGACGGTGTAGCGTGGAACCGGCGGCCAGGTGCCGGGATCGTTCTGGTTCAGGCCGCGGAACTGCGAGACCAGGCGCTCCTGCAGGGTGGCGAAGTCAATCCGCAGCGACAAGGGGTTGGCCATGTTCGACTCGTCTGGATCAGCGCGCGCGCGGCTTGGGTGACTTGCGTGCGGCAGGGCCGGCAATCTGCAGGGTGGCGCGCAGCTGGAAGGCCGACACCGTCGGCGCGAGCCCCGGACGCTGCACGGAGCGGATCTCGATCAGCTGCGGTTGCCGCAACCAGCCCTGACCGTCCGACAGGTTGCGCAGGAAATCGGCCACCCGCTGCTGGCTCAGCGCCGTGCCCTCGATGAGCACCGTGTTTCCGCTCTGGCGTACCGCATTGAGCTTCACACCCGACGGGGTCTTGCGCGTCAGATCCTCGAAGAGATAGACGGGAAGGTTGCGCGCCGATTGCAGATCCTCCACCGCCTTCTCGCGCGCACGCAGGCTTTCGATTTCCTGGCGCAGCGTGGCGATGTCGCGGATCTGGTGGTTGAGCACCGCGATCTGCGACTGCAGGAAGACATTGCGCGCTTGCTGGGCGTCGATCATCGCCCCCAGCACGCCATCGCCCAGCGCCAGCAGCACGAGGCCGAGCACCAGGGTCGCGGCAGCGCCGACGTAGAAGGCCTCGCGGCGCTTCTTGCGCCGCGCTTCCCGGTGCGGCAGCAGGTTGATCAGAACAATGTTCATTGCAGGAACCTGCGCATCGCGAGACCGCAACTGGTGAGGTAACTGGGTGCCTGCAAGCGCAGCTTCTTCTCGCGTACCTCCGAGCCGATGGCCATGCCCTCGAAGGGGTTGAGCACCAGGCAGGCGGTGGAGGTCAACTCGGTGATGCGCTCGACCAGGCCGGCCAGCGCGGCAGTACCCCCGGCGAGCAGGATGTAGTCGACCTTGCTGTTGGGCGTGGCGCGGAAGAAGAACTGCAGCGCGCGCATGACTTCCTGCGCCATGCCCGCGACAAAGGGCTCGAGCACCTGGGCGTTGTAGTCGTCGGGCAGGTCGGCGTTGCGCTTCTTGGCCTCCGCCTCCTCCTGCGAAAACCCGTAGTGGCGGGCGATGGCCTGCGTCAGTTGCTGGCCGCCGAAGGTCTGGTCGCGGTCGTACAGGGTCTCGCCGTTGCGCAGTACCTGCATCGAGGTGCTGGAGGCGCCGATCTCGAACATCGCCACCAGCAGGTCATGGCCGCCGCGCGGCAGGTGCTCGATCAGGCGCCCGGCAGCCAGCCGCGACGCAAAGGCGTCGATGTCCAGGATCTGTGGCTTCAGGCCCGCGGCCTCGGCGATCGCCTGGCGCTCGAGCACCTTGTCGCGGCGCGACGCGGCGATCAGAACCTCCTGGTCGCCAGGGGAGCCCTGGCTCGGACCCAGCACGCAGAAGTCCAGCGCCACGTCCTCGATCGCGAAAGGAATGTACTGATTCGCTTCGCTTTCAACCTGGACTTCGATTTCCTCGTCGCGCAGATCCCCGGGGAGGATGATCTTCTTGCTGATCACGGCCGACGACGGCAGCGCCAGCGCGACATTGCGGGTTCTCGTACCGCTGCGCTTGATCAGTCGCCGTACCGCGTCGGCCACCTCGTCGGGCTTTTCGATGTTACCGTCGGCGATCGCGCCCTTTTCCAGCGGCTCGATGGCTGCGCGCACCAGGGTGTAGCGCCCCTGCTGGTCGAGTTCAAGCTCCACCAGCTTCACGCTGGAGCTGCTGATGTCCAGACCCATCAGCGGCGCATAGCGCTTGCGGAATAAGCTGCTGAAGATGGACAACTCGCCCCCCTGTTGATCCAGAACATCCGGTTTGCACCCTAAGTATGCGTCACAACCCGGGAATGCGCCTCATCATAAATCGGTCGTTTGTCCCGAATACTAGCAACAACCATTTT